>NZ_PPFB01000001.1:3512500-4125000 GCF_002899455.1 Streptomyces sp. DH-12
CTGATAGGCCGCGGGCTCATCCTGCACCGCCGGAGCTTTCGATCACCAAGGATGCCCAAGATGATCAGTATCCGGTATTAGACCCCGTTTCCAGGGCTTGTCCCAGAGTGCAGGGCAGATTGCCCACGTGTTACTCACCCGTTCGCCACTAATCCCCTCCCGAAGGAGGTTCATCGTTCGACTTGCATGTGTTAAGCACGCCGCCAGCGTTCGTCCTGAGCCAGGATCAAACTCTCCGTGAATGTTTACCCGTGATCGGGTGCACACATCACGAGAGCGGAACATCGGGAGGAATAATCCCGACGTTCACAGCGTCCTCGCTGTGTTTATTTCAAAGGAACCTCGACCATCCGAAAGACTCCGGACGGACGGGGTATCAACATATCTGGCGTTGACTTTTGGCACGCTGTTGAGTTCTCAAGGAACGGACGCTTCCTTCGTACTCACCCTCTCGGGCTTTCCTCCGGGCGCTTCCCTTCGGTCTTGCGTTTCCGACTCTATCAGATCTTTCCGATCCGATTTCCTCGGTGCTTTCCAGGCCGACGCTTTCGCGCTTTCCTTTCCGGCGGTTCCGACTTTATCAGATCCAGTTTCTCGCTCTGACCCCCAGTCAGCGGGGCTTGCCTTCCCGGCCGTTGCGGGCCGTTCCGACGAGTGAGACTTTAGCGGATTCCCGGCTCCCGACCTAATCGGGGTCCTGCTCCCTTTCGGGTGCGGATTCCTCATTCCGCGCATACGCATACCGATGAAACGCCGACAGACAGACTGCTGACGTCGATCAGTAGTGGTACGTGCGGATTGGCTGTCCGGGGCCGACCGGAGTCGGTGCTCACGTCGGACAACTCGGAGAACAGTACGGATCCCCCGGGTGCGTGTCAACTCGCTGCGGTCCCCCCTCCCGGGGGCGTACTCTCGTGGGCATGACGACGCGTACGCACAGCCAGTCCTGGTGGGCCGCCTGACGGCGGCCGTCCTGCGTATGCACCCATCGGCCGCCGCCTCGGCGGCCGTTTTGTTTTCTCCCCGGGACTTGCGAGGGGCGGCCGGACCGGACGGCGGCCACCACAGGAGAGGGAGAAGCGATGACTCGGGTCTTCAGCGGTGTCAAGCCGACCGGACATCTGACGCTGGGGAACTACCTCGGAGCCATGCGGCAGTGGGCCACGGTCGACCAGTACCGGGCGGACGCGCTGTTCTGCATCGTCGACCTGCACGCCCTGACCGTGGACCACGATCCGGCGCGGGTGCGCCGGCTGAGCAGGCAGGCGGCCACGCTGCTGCTGGCGTCCGGGCTGGACCCGGAGCGGTGCACGGTGTTCGTGCAGAGCCATGTGGACGAGCACGCGCGGCTGTCGTACCTGCTCGAGTGCGTGGCCACGGACGGCGAGATGCGCCGGATGATCCAGTACAAGGAGAAGGCGGCGCGGGAGCGGCGGCACGGGAGCGTGCGGCTGTCGCTGCTGACGTACCCGGTGCTGATGGCGGCGGACATCCTGGCGTACGGGACGGACGAGGTGCCGGTCGGGAACGACCAGACGCAGCACGTGGAGCTGGCGCGGGATCTCGCGGTGCGGTTCAACCAGCGGTACGGGCACACGTTCGTCGTGCCGCGGGCGACGAATCCGGCGGTGGCGGCGCGGGTGATGAACCTCCAGGACCCGGCGTCGAAGATGGGCAAGAGCGACGATTCCGGGCCGGGGATCGTCTATCTGCTGGACGAGCCGGACGTCGTGCGGAAGAAGGTCATGCGGGCCGTGACCGACAGCGGCAGCGAGGTCGTCTACGACCGGGAGTCGCGGCCGGGGCTCGCGAATCTGCTGGAGATCCTGGCGGCCTGCACCGGCGGGGACCCCGAGAAGCTGGCCGGGGCGTACGACGGGTACGGGACGCTGAAGAGAGACACGGCGGATGCCGTGATCGAGGTACTGCGGCCGTTGCGGGAGCGGCACCAGGAGCTGTGCGCCGATCCGGGGTATGTGGACGGCGTGCTCCGGGAGGGGGCGGGGCGGGCGCGGGGGATGGCGCGGCCGAGGGTGGACTCCGCCTACCGGGCGATCGGCCTGCTGCCCGCCCCGGAAGCGGAGGCGGTGGCGCTGGACGCGGCCCGGTAGGCGCGGCGGCCCGGCGTCAGCCGTTGTTGCCGGAGGCCAGCTCGCGGCTGCGGTCGCGGGCTGCCTCCAGGGCGGCGATGAGGGCCGCGCGGACGCCGTGGTTCTCCAGCTCGCGGATGGCGTTGATGGTGGTGCCGGCGGGGGACGTGACGTTCTCCCGCAGCTTCACGGGGTGTTCGCCGCTGTCGCGGAGCATCGTCGCGGCGCCGATCGCGGACTGGACGATCAGGTCGTGCGCCTTGTCGCGGGGCAGGCCGAGCAGGATGCCGGCGTCGGTCATCGCCTCGACCAGGTAGAAGAAGTACGCCGGGCCCGAGCCGGAGAGCGCCGTGCAGGCGTCCTGCTGGGATTCGGGGACGCGGAGGGTCTTGCCGACGGCGCCGAAGATCTCCTCGGCGTGGGCGAGGTGGTCCGCGGTGGCGTGGCGGCCGGCGGAGATGACCGACATGGCCTCGTCGACGAGGGCGGGCGTGTTGGTCATGACCCGGACGACGGGGGTGCCCGCGGTGAGGCGCTCCTCGAAGTACGCGGTCGGGATGCCGGCGGCGCCGCTGATGACCAGGCGGTCGGCGGGGACGTGCGGGGCGAGCTCGTCGAGGAGGGTTCCCATGTCCTGCGGCTTGACCGTGAGGATCAGGGTGTCGGCGGTCTTGGCGGCTTCCTGGTTGGTGACCGGGGTGACGCCGTGACGGGCGCGGAGCTCGTCGGCGCGCTCCTGGCGGCGGGCGGTGACCAGGAGGTCGGCGGGGGCCCAGCCGGCGCGGATCATCCCGCTGAGCAGGGCTTCGCCGATCTTGCCGGTGCCGAGGACTGCGACTTTCTGGGTCATGGCTGGGGGTGCCCTCCGGGGGTGGGTCGTCCTGAGCGTGATTGTCCCATCCGGGGGGGTGGCGGGGTGGGTGTGTCCGGTGGGCGGGACGGGGGTCAGTGCGTGCGGCGTTTCAGGGTGGCCGCGCCCAGGGCGAGGACCAGGAGGGCGCAGGCGGCGACGATCGTGATGTCGCGGAGGAAGGCGGTCGTGAGGTCGGCGTGGCGGAGGACCTCGTTCATGCCGTCGACGGCGTACGACATGGGGAGGACGTCGGAGATCGCCTCCAGGGCGGGGTGCATGGCGTCGCGCGGGGTGAACAGGCCGCACAGCAGCAGCTGGGGGAAGATCACCGCCGGCATGAACTGCACCGCCTGGAACTCGGACGCCGCGAATGCCGAGACGAACAGGCCGAGGGCGGTGCCGAGGAGCGCGTCGAGCAGGGCGACCAGGAGGAGCAGCCACGGGCTGCCGGTGACGTCGAGGTCGAGGAACCACACGGCGAGACCGGTGGCGAGGGCGGACTGGACGACCGCGACGGCGCCGAAGGCGAGGGCGTAGCCGGCGATGAGGTCGCCCTTGCCCAGCGGCATGGCGAGCAGGCGTTCCAGGGTGCCGGAGGTGCGTTCGCGCAGGGTGGCGATCGACGTGACCAGGAACATCGTGATCAGCGGGAAGATGCCGAGCAGCGAGGCGCCGATGGTGTCGAAGGTGCGGGCGCTGCCGTCGAAGACGTAGCGGAGCAGGAACAGCATCACGCACGGCACGAGGATCATCAGCGCGATGGTGCGCGGGTCGTGGCGGAGCTGGCGCAGTACGCGGGCGGCGGTGGCGGTGGTGCGCGGCAGGCTGAGGGCGCTCGTGGTGGTCATCGGGTGGTCTCCTTGGTGCGTCCGGCCGCGGCGGCCTCGTCGACCAGGCGCAGGAAGGCGGTCTCGACGGTGTCGGAGCCGGTCCGGGTGCGCAGGGCGTCGGGGGCGCCCTCGGCGAGGAGCCGGCCCGCGCGCATGAGGAGCAGCTGGTGGCAGCGCTCGGCTTCGTCCATCACGTGGGAGGAGACGAGGAGGGTGGCGCCGCGCCGGTCGGCGAGGCTGTGGAAGAGCTGCCACAGGTCGCGGCGGAGTACGGGGTCGAGGCCGACGGTGGGTTCGTCGAGGACCAGCAGCTCGGGGGTGCCGAGGAGGGCGACGGCGAGGGAGACGCGGCTGCGCTGGCCGCCGGAGAGGGCGCCGGCGAGGGAGTCGGCGTGGTCGGTGAGGTCGACGTCGGCGAGGGCGCGGGTGACGTCGTCGTGGCGGCGGTCGGCGGCTGCCCGGCCGGGGTCGAGGACGGCGGCGAAGTAATCGAGGTTCTGGCGGACGGTCAGGTCGTCGTAGACGGACGGGGCCTGGGTGACGTAGCCGACGCGGGTGCGCAGGGAGGGGTGGCCCGCGGGGCGGCCGAGGACGTCGAGGGTGCCGGTGACCTTGGCCTGGGTGCCGACGACGGCTCGCATCAGCGTCGACTTGCCGCAGCCGGAGGGGCCGAGGAGGCCGGTGATGCGGCCGCGCGGAACGGTGAAGCCGAGGCCGCGCAGCACGGTGCGGGAACCCCGGACGACGGTGAGGTCCTGGGCGCGTACGGCCGGTTCCTCCGGGGGCGGGGAGGAGTAATTCATCATGTGATGAATACTCCTCCCGGTCGTGCCGGGACGTCAAGCCGTCGGGGGCGCGGAGGCGAGCAGCAGGACGACGTCGTAGGTCTCCTCGACGATCCCGTCCGGGAAGACGCCGAGGACGTGGCGCCGCTCCTCGGCGAGGAAGGCGGCGGAGCGCTCCTCGCCCTGGACGAGGAAGAGGGAGTGGCTGCCGATGTTGGCCAGGTGCGTGTCGACGGGGACGCGGCGGCTCCAGCGCACGGTGCGGCGCGTGAACTCCAGGCGGCCGGAGGGGTCGGCGGTGGCGGCGTCGAGGTCGCTCTGCTGGCGGGAGAAGTCCCGCCCGAAGTGCCGGCCGGCCCGGGCGGACGCCTCGGCGATCCACGGCACGTCGAGGGCGCTGGTGTTCCACCACAGCGCGAGGGCGCCGCCCGGGCGCAGCACGCGGAGGGCCTCGGGGACGGAGCGGGCGGGGTCGGTCCAGTGCCAGGACTGGGCGTAGGTGATCAGGTCGGCGCTGTGGCCGGCGAGCGGGAGGGCGTCGCCGTCGCCGCGGACGACCGGTGTGCCGGGGAGCCGGCGGCGGAACTCCGCGGCCATGCCCTCGCCGGGCTCGACGGCGACGACGTGCGCGCCGCGTTCGAGCAGACGGGCGGTGGCCATGCCGGTGCCGGCGCCGACGTCCGCCACGCGGGACCCGGCGAGCGGGCGGCCGGTCAGCTCCTCGATCGCGTCGAACAGGGCGGGCGGATAGGTGGGGCGGTGGGCGGCGTACCGCGCGGCGACCGCGTCGAAGGAGCGGGCTCGGGCGGTGTGGGTGGCCTGGTCGGCCCTCGATGTCGTCATACGGCCATGGTCGCCGCGGGACGGACGGGAGGGCGTGGCTTTCAGGAGTCGCGGCGGCGCTTCCTCGCGGGGTTGCCCGAGCGGCGGGTGGTGCGGCGGTCGTACTCCTCGCGGGCCTGCTCGTACTCGGCGCGGTGCAGCTTCTCGCCCGGAGCCTCGGTGAGGGAGCGGAGGAAGTAGGCGAGCAGCGAGCCGGTGAACCCGATGGACATCAGTCCGCGCAGGGACGCCTGGCGGTCGGGGTCGGGGCGGGTGGAGAAGGAGGACCAGGTGTGCCCGAAGGCGAGCGCGCTGCAGACCGCGAACATCACGACGACGAGCAGCGAGACGAAACCGCCGATCTCGGCGATCCGCAGCCCTTGGTGGGCGAAGCGCAGCAGGAGGCAGGCGGCGACCGCGGCGGCCAGCGAACCGACGGCGACGCCGATGCGGCGGACGGCGTAGCCGCGGGAGTGGTCGACCCAGGTCGTCCCGAAGAAGCGGAGGGGCTCGGGGCGGGGGCCGGCGGGGGCGGCCGGGACGCCGTCGGTGCGGTTCTCTTCTGCGCTCACGGGTCGATTGTGACTCCTCCCCCGCGTGACCGCGGGAGCCCCCCGCCCCGGCCCGCCGGCCGGCGCCGGAGGCGTCCCGCGAGGCGAGGGCCTAGCAGCGGGGGGCGACGTACCCGTCGCTGCCGGTGCGGATGTAGGTGTCGGAGACGTACTGGCCGCTGCCGATGTTGTCCCAGATGTTCGAGGTGCCGTACGGACCCGTCACCCAGGTGCCCGGCGTCTGGCAGTTGATCCGGACCCGGGCGCCCTCGGACAGGACACGGACGACGGAGTAGCCGGTGCCGGGACCGCTGCGGACGTTCAGCTGGTAGCCGGGCGCCACCGGATAGGACGCCGCGAGCGCGGCCGCCGTGGTCGTCCTCCCCTTCACGCCCTCGGCGTCCGCGGCCGTCGTTTCGGTCACGCCCCCGCCCATGACGCCTCCGGTCTGCTCGACAGACATGCAAAAACCTCCCCCGTCGCACCCCACGACTGTCGTGGGGTCACGTTGATTCCCCTGACGTCACCCATGAAACACCCATGCGCACATCGCACAGGAAGACGGGCACGCCGCAGCCGTCCCGCACACACCATCGACTAGGCTCCGAGCGTCGCGCGCGCGAACGAGCAGCACGGGGGTGGTTCCTTGACGCCGCAGCGGAACACCGGAGCAGGTGCGGAAGCGGAACTTCCTGAATACACCGGTCACTACCGTCTGGAGTCCTGTCTGGGCTCCGGGGGCATGGGTGTCGTGCATCTGGCCCGCAGCCCCTCCGGCATGCGGGTCGCGGTGAAGGTCGTTCACGCCCGCTACGCCATGGACCCCGAGTTCAGGGGGCGTTTCCGGCAGGAGGTGGCCGCCGCGCGACGGGTGAGCGGAGCCTTCACGGCGCCCGTCGTCGATGCCGACCCCGACGGTGGGCGCCCCTGGATGGCCACCCTCTACATCCCCGGGCCGACACTCTCCGAACAGGTGAACCGGAACGGCCCCATGGACCCGGACCAGTCGCGTCGGCTGATGGCCGGGCTCGCCGAGGCGCTGCGGGACATCCACCGGGTCGGTGTCGTGCACCGGGACCTGAAGCCGAGCAACGTGCTGCTCGCCGACGACGGGCCCAAGGTCATCGACTTCGGGATCTCCCGGCCCAGGGACAGCGAACTGCGCACCGAGACCGGGAAGTTGATCGGCACGCCGCCGTTCATGGCGCCCGAGCAGTTCCGCACTCCCCGTGAAGTGGGCCCCGCCGCCGACATGTTCGCGCTCGGCTCGCTCATGGTGCACGCGACGACGGGGCGCGGCCCCTTCGACTCCGACAGCCCCTACGTCGTCGCCTACCAGGTCGTCCACGACGAACCCGAACTGACCGGTGTGCCGGAGTCCATCGCGCCCCTGGTGCGGCGGTGTCTGGCGAAGGAGCCCGGCGAGCGGCCCACTCCGGACGAGCTGATGCGGGAACTGCGGTCGCTGTCGGCGAGGTACGAGACACAGGTGTTCCTGCCGGGGCAACGGACTCCGCAGACGCAGGAGTCGTCCGCGGCGCGGGAGACGTCCGACGCACACGAGACGTCCGGTGCTCGGGAGGAAGCCGCTGCCGCACCCCCTGCGGACGCGTCCGCGAAGCGGTCCGCGCGGCGTCCGGGCCGACGGGCGGCCCTGGTGGCCGGGGTTCTGTGCCTGGCCGTGCTCGGCGGGCTCGCCGCGCTCGAGGTGTTCGGCGACACGCCGCCGCCGCGCCGGACCGCCGCCGCGCGGAGCGCGCCGGCCGGACCGGCCGTGTGGGAGACGGTGCCCGGCTCGGAGGACAGCGGCGTCCCCCAGTGCACGTACGGGGCCGGAAGGCTGCTCTGTGCGGTGCCCGGCATGGTCCTCGCCCTCGATCCGGCCGACGGCCGCACCGTGTGGCGGCACGACGCCGCCCCGGGGACGACACGGAGCGAACCGCCCGTCCTGTCCGGCGGTCTGCTCCAGCCCTCCCTCGACCGGATCGGCGACCTCGAGGCACTCGACCCGGCCACGGGCGAGCCGGTGTGGCGGCAGGAGGACACGCCCGCCTACGAGGGGGTGCGGGCGGTGGGCGACACCCTGCTGCTGACCCGCGCCGACGGGATGGTCACGGGCGTGGACAGCGCCTCGGGCGAGACCAGGTGGTCCCGCCGGATCCCCGGTCACGCCGCTCCGTACTTCGCCTCGTTCGGCGGAGAGGAGCCGTCTGCCTTCGCGGCGCTCCCGTCCGCGGACGGGAGCGCGACCCGCGTCACCGCGGTGGACCCGGCGACGGGGGACGTGCGGTGGGACACGGAGCTCGAGGGATCGCTGACGCCCGTGGGAGCCGCTGACGGACACGTGTACCTCGTCGCGGACGGGGCCGTCCACGGGGACGCCGGGGCCGTGGTGCGGTTCACGCCCGGCACCGGCGACACACGGCGGGTGGCGCTGCCCGTGCCCGTCCCTGCGGCAGAGGCAGGCGTGCACGGCGACACCGTGTACCTCATGGGGGCGGGCGGGTCGCTCGCGGCCGTCGACATGGCCGCCGGCGAACAGCGGTGGCGGCTGGAGACGGGGGTGAGCCGGGGCTCGGCGCCCGCCTCCGACGGGCGGCACGTGTACGTCTCCGCTCCCGACGGACGGCTGCTCGGCGTCGACGCCCGCGAGGGCACGCTCCTCGGGCAGACCCGGCCGCGGCTCGGGCCCGCGCCCGACCGCGTCCCCGGGACGCTGGCCGTGCCCGTCCTCGCGGGTGACCACGTCGTCGCGGGCGCCCCCGACGGCACCGTCTTCGCCGTGGACGCGGGCGACCCCGCCGCCTGGTGACGGGCGGCGGGGTCGTGACGGCGCGGTGGCGGGCGGCCTCAGCCCAGCTTGGTCACGTCGCGGACCGCGCCCTTGTCCGCGCTGGTCGCCATCGCCGCGTAGGCCCGCAGGGCCGCGGAGACCTTGCGGTCGCGGTTCTTCGGGGCGTACCGGCCGCCGAGGGCCTCCTCGCGGCGGGCCAGCTCCGCGTCGTCGACCAGCAGCTCCACGGAGCGGCCCGGGATGTCGATGCGGATGCGGTCGCCGTCCTCGACCAGGGCGATGGTGCCG
This sequence comes from Streptomyces sp. DH-12, assembly GCF_002899455.1. Lineage (GTDB taxonomy): Bacteria > Actinomycetota > Actinomycetes > Streptomycetales > Streptomycetaceae > Streptomyces. Next base: position 3,521,514 of record NZ_PPFB01000001.1, read on the forward strand.
CCGGAGGCCGCCTCCGGGGAGGCGTGGCCGATGGACAGGCCGGACGTGCCGCCGGAGAAGCGGCCGTCGGTGATCAGGGCGCAGGCCTTGCCGAGGCCGCGGCTCTTCAGGTACGACGTCGGGTAGAGCATCTCCTGCATGCCGGGGCCGCCCTTGGGGCCCTCGTAGCGGATGACGACGACGTCGCCCTCCTTCACCTGCTGGGTGAGGATCTTCTGGACGGCCTCCTCCTGCGACTCGCAGACGACCGCCGGGCCCTCGAAGGTCCAGATGGACTCGTCGACGCCGGCCGTCTTCACCACGCAGCCGTCGACGGCGAGGTTGCCGCGCAGCACCGCCAGGCCGCCGTCCTTGGAGTAGGCGTGCTCGGCGGAGCGGATGCAGCCGCCCTCGGCGTCCTCGTCGAGGGCGTCCCAGCGCTCGGACTGGGAGAAGGCCTCGGCGGAGCGCTTGCAGCCGGGGGCCGCGTGCCACAGCTCGACCGCCTCCGGGGAGGGGGAGCCGGCGCGGATGTCCCAGGTCTTCAGCCAGTCCGCGAGGGACGGGCTGTGGACGGCGTGGACGTCCTCGTTGAGCAGGCCCGCGCGGTGGAGTTCGCCGAGCAGGGCGGGGATGCCGCCCGCGCGGTGCACGTCCTCCATGTAGTACGTGCGGTCCTTGGCGACGTTCGGGGCGACCTTCGCGAGGCACGGGACGCGGCGGGAGAGGGCGTCGATCTCGGTGAGGCCGAACGGCACCTCGGCCTCCTGGGCGGCGGCCAGCAGGTGCAGGATCGTGTTGGTGGAGCCGCCCATGGCGATGTCCAGCGCCATCGCGTTCTCGAACGCCTGGAAGGTGGCGATGGAGCGGGGCAGGACCGTGTCGTCGTCCTGCTCGTAGTAACGGCGGGTGAGGTCCATGACCGTCTCGGCCGCACGGACGTACAGGTCCTTGCGGGCGGTGTGGGTGGCCAGGACCGAGCCGTTGCCGGGGAGGGAGAGGCCGATCGCCTCGGTGAGGCAGTTCATCGAGTTGGCGGTGAACATGCCGGAACAGGAGCCGCAGGTGGGGCAGGCGTTCTCCTCGATGCGGAGCACGTCCTCGTCGGACACCTCGTCGTTGGCCGCCTCGACCATCGCGTCGATCAGGTCCAGGGTGCGGACCGTGCCGTCGACCAGGGTGGCCCGGCCGGCCTCCATCGGGCCTCCGGAGACGAACACCGTGGGGATGTTCAGCCGCAGCGCGGCGTTGAGCATGCCCGGGGTGATCTTGTCGCAGTTGGAGATGCAGATCAGGGCGTCCGCGCGGTGCGCCTCGACCATGTACTCCACGCTGTCCGCGATCAGGTCGCGGGAGGGCAGCGAGTAGAGCATGCCGCCGTGGCCCATCGCGATGCCGTCGTCGACGGCGATGGTGTTGAACTCGCGCGGGATGCCGCCCGCCGCGACGACCGCCTCGCTGACGATCCGGCCGACCGGCGCGAGGTGCGTGTGGCCGGGGACGAACTCCGTGAAGCTGTTGGCGACGGCGACGATCGGCTTCCGGCCGATGTCCGCACCGGGTACACCGGAGGCGCGCATAAGGGCGCGGGCGCCCGCCATGTTGCGGCCGTGGGTGACTGTGCGGGACCTCAGCTCGGGCATCGTCGCTCGCTCCTTCAGACCTTCGGGGAGTCCTTGCCAGAGAGTTCTGACGGCATCGAGCGTACGCCGGTCATCCAGAGGGCGGGACAAGGTGTCCGGAATACGGGACGCGTGTCTCAGGCGCCCAGGGCGCGCGGGCGGCCGGTCACCGGGGGCCCGGTCGGCCGTCGTGGGCGGTCGGTCGCCGGTGAGCCCGGTCGTCGCGGGTGCTCAGCCCCGGGTGAGCCCGCCTCGCGGACCGTCAGTCCCCGGTGAGGTGGCCCTGCACGACCGGCGCGACCCGTCGGACGATGTCCTCGGGGTCGGCCGAGGCGAGCGGTTCCACCCGGATCACGTACCGGATCATCACGATGCCGACGAGCTGGGCGGCGGCCAGCTCGGCCCGCAGCTCCGCGTCCGGCCGGTCGAGCCGGCCGGCGATCCGGCGCAGCAGCTGGCTGACGACGAGGCGGCGGAAGACGGCGGCCGCGGCGTCGTTGGTGACGGCGGAGCGGATGATCGCGAGCAGGGGGGCGCGCGTGACCGGGTTCTCCCACAGTCCGATGATCATGCGGGTCATCCGCTCGCCCACCTCGTCGAGCGGCCCCTCGGTCACCGTCTCCCGCTCGTCGAGCACCGGCCCGAACGCGATCTCGACGGCGGCCTCGAAGACCCGCTCCTTGGTACCGAAGTAGTGGTGCACGAGGGCGGAATCCACCCCGGCGGCCTTGGCGATGCCTCGCACGGACGTCTTCTCGTAGCCCCGGGCGGAGAACTCCTCGCGGGCCGCGTCGAGGATGCGGTCGCGGGTGCCGGCCGACTCGGTGCGCGGCGGGCGGCCGCGGCGCCGGGGGGCGCCGGCGCCCCGCGCGGGGGCGGCCGGGCCGTCGCTCGCGGTCACGCCGGTCATCGCCGGGGCGCCCGGAGGGCGGACGATGAAGAAGGGGAGGAGGGGGAGGACGCGGAGGCGAGGTGGAGACGGGTGAAGGCCAGGGCCTCCGCCAGATCGGCCTCGCGCTCGGCGCTGGACATGGCGCGCCGGGTGTTGACCTCGATCACGACATGACCGTCGAAGCCGCTCCTCGCCAGCCCCTCCAGCACCTCGGCGCACGGCTGGTCGCCGCGTCCGGGCACCAGGTGCTCGTCCTTGGCGGAGCCCCGGCCGTCGGCCATGTGCACGTGCCCCAGCCGGTCGCCCATGCGCTCGACCATCCGCAGGGTGTCGGTGCGGGAGGTGGAGGCGTGGCTGAGGTCGATCGTGAAGTGGCGGTAGTCCTCCTTGGTCACGTCCCAGTCGGGGGCGTAGGCCAGCATCTCGCGGTCGCGGTAGCGCCAGGGGTACATGTTCTCCACGGCGAACCGCACGTCGGTCTCGTTCGCCATCCGCCAGATGCCGTCCACGAAGTCGCGGGCGTACTGCCGCTGCCAGCGGAAGGGCGGGTGGACGACGACCGTCGACGCGCCGAGCTTCTCGGCGGCGGCCCGGGCCCGCTGGAGCTTGGTCCAGGGGTCGGTGGACCACACGCGCTGCGTGATCAGCAGGCAGGGCGCGTGGACGGCGAGGACGGGGATGCGGTGGTAGTCGCTGAGCCTGCGGAGGGCCTCGATGTCCTGGCTGACCGGATCCGTCCAGACCATCACCTCGACGCCGTCGTACCCGAGGCGCGCGGCCATCTCGAAGGCCGTCGCCGTCGACTCCGGGTACACGGAGGCCGTCGACAGGGCGACCTTCGCATCCGGGATGCGGACTACGTCCCTTGCTTCTGCCACGAGCCTCAGGTTACGGGGTGGGGCGGGGGCGGTGCGGGGTGCTGCCTCGCCGTTGTGGTGTTTGCCATAGCGGGCCGCGGCGGAGGGCGGACGCCCGCGGACGGGCCGCCGGCGTCGCGCTCCGGGGGACTGGACGGCTCAGGCCGGGCCCATGTGGTCGAGGCGGCGGAGTATGACGCCCTCCCGCAGCGCCCAGGGGCAGATCTCCAGGCGCTCCACGCCGAGCAGGTCCATGACGCCCTCGGCGACCATCGCGCCGGCGAGCAGTTGCCCCGCGCGGGCCGCTGACACGCCCGGCAGCTCGGCGCGCTCGACGACGGTCATCCCGGCCAGCCGCGGCACCCAGGCCTCCAGCGACTCGCGCTTCAGCTCGCGCTGGACGTACAGGCCCTCGGCGGAGCCCGGGGCGCCCGCGAGCCGGGCGAGCTGCTTGAAGGTCTTCGAGGTGGCCACCACGTGGTCCGGCACGCCGAACCGCCTGAACTCGCCGACCGTGCGCGCTATCTCGGTACGGACATGGCGGCGCAGCGCGCGCACGTCCTCGGCCTCGGGCGGGTCCCCGGGCAGCCGGCCGACGGTGAGGCGTCCCGCGCCGAGCGGCAGCGACACCGCGGCGTCCGGCTCCTCGTCCATGCCGTACGCGATCTCCAGCGAGCCGCCGCCGATGTCGATGACGAGCAGCTTGCCGGAGGACCAGCCGAACCAGCGGCGGGCGGCGAGGAAGGTGAGCTTCGCCTCCTCCTCGCCGCTGAGCACCCGCAGCTCGACGCCGGTCTCGTCGCGGACGCGGGTGAGGACGTGGTCGGCGTTGCTCGCGTCGCGCACCGCGGACGTCGCGAACGGCAGCAGCTCCTCCACGCCCTTGTCCTCGGCGGCCCGGAGCGCCTCGTGGACGACCGACACCAGACGGTCGACGCCCTCGGGGCCGATCGATCCGTCGGCGCCGAGGAGCTGGGCGAGGCGCAGTTCGGCCTTGTGCGAGTGCGCGGGCAGCGGCCGCGCACCGGGGTGGGCGTCGACCACCAGCAGATGCACCGTGTTCGAACCCACGTCGAGGACACCGAGTCTCATGTACGGAACGCTACTGCCGGCAGCGTGCCGCGTTGCCCGGTTCCCGACGGCCGGGCCGGTGCCGGGGCCGGGCTCCGGCGACTTACCCTGGACAGGTGCCAAAGACGAAAAAGGCGAAGGACGAGAAGACGGACAAAAAGGCCAGGAAGGAAAAGCGGGCCGGACTGGCCGGCGATCCTTCGCGGGTGCCGGCCCCGCAGGCGCCGCGGCCGGCGCCTGCCGACGACGAGCAGGGTCTCGACTTCGCCCGTGCTTGGGTGGAATTTCCCGATCCGGCGGACGACGAGCAGGTCTTCCGCTGCGATCTGACATGGCTCACCTCTCGGTGGAACTGCATCTTCGGCAGCGGCTGCCAGGGCATCCAGGCGGGCCGCGCGGACGACGGGTGCTGCAGCCTGGGTGCCCACTTCTCGGACGAGGACGACGAGAAGCGCGTCGCCGGGCATGTGGCAAGGCTCACACCGGACATCTGGCAGCACCACGCGGAGGGCACCCGCAACGGGTGGATCTCCGAGGACGAGGACGGCGAGCGGCAGACGCGCCCGTTCCAGGGCTCGTGCATCTTCCAGAACCGTCCGGGTTTCCCGGGCGGCATGGGCTGCTCGCTGCACATCCTCGCCCTCAAGGAGGGCCGCGAGCCGCTGGAGACCAAGCCGGACGTCTGCTGGCAGCTGCCGATCCGGCGTACCTACGACTGGATCGACCGGCCCGACGACACGCGGGTGCTGCAGGTGTCGATCGGTGAGTACGACCGGCGGGGCTGGGGTCCGGGCGGCCACGACCTGCACTGGTGGTGCACCTCGGCCACCTCGGCGCACGGCGCGGGCGAGCCGGTGTACGTCTCCTACCGCGCGGAGCTGACCGAGCTGATGGGCAAGGCGGGGTACGACCGGCTGGTCGAGCTGTGCGAGCAGCGGCTGGCGTCGCAGCTGCCGTTGGTGGCGCCGCATCCGGCGGACCCCGCCTGACGGGTCGCTCCCGAGGACCTGGGCGCCCGTCCCCGCCGGGGGCGGGCGCCGCTTCGTGTCTAGGACGTGCCCGGGTCCGGGGTGCCCGTGCCGGCGGGGGCGGAGTCGCTCGGGTCCGCGGGCTCGGGGTCGGAGGGAGAAGGGCCGGAGGGGGAGGGGCCGGAGGGGGAGGGGCCGGAAGGGGGCGGGTCGCTCGGGGCCGGGTCGGCCGGCGAGGGATCCGGGTCCGGAGCCGAGGAGGACGGCGGGTCCGCCGGGGTGGGGTCCGAGGGCGTCGGCGACGGGGGCGTGGGGTCCGGGTGCGAGGGCGACGGGGGCGGGACGCCCGGGGTGCCCGGGGTGGAGGGGGAGCCGCTGACCGGGGTGGACCGGACGGGTCCGTACCCCTCGATGGACACCAGCGAGCCCGCCGGGGAGACCGCCACCGTGGCCCGCCAGTGGCCGGACGGCTCGCGCAGCTGGTCGACGTGGACCCGGATCGTCACCGACTCGCCGGGGGCGAGCGTGCCCGACGAACGGCTCAGGTAGAGCCAGGGGGCCCCGGTGGACGCGGACCAGCGGACCGGTTCCGCGCCCCGCGCGGTCAGGGTGATCAAGGTGGTGTCGCCGCGGTGGGCGGCCGTCACGCCCAGCACGGCGGTGCCCTTGTCCCCGGCGCCCGCGACCTCGACGACCTCCACCGACACGTCCGGCGATCCGTCCGCGTCGAAGCGGGCGCCGGGGCGGGGCTCGGCGTTGCCGGCGTTCTCGTAGCCCGCGCCGCCCTCGCCGCCGTCGAGGCCGACGGCGCCGTCCTCGCGCGCGGCGGCCGGGCCGCCGTCCGCGCCCTCGCCGACCGGGGTGGCCCGGTAGGCGGCCCACAGCGCGAGCACGGGCGCGGCGACGACCGTGGCGACCACGGTCGTGGTGACGGCACGCACGCGCAGGCGGTCCCGGCGGGCGACCCGGTCCTTGGGGTCCATCGGGAAGCCGCGCCGGTCGAAGCGGGGCGCGGCGCCACGCGCGCGTGGGTGGTGGGCGAGGGCGGTGTGCAGGGCGGCGGTGGGCACGGGCACGAGCGGCAGGGCGTCCGGCGTGACGCCGGTGCCGGGCCACCGGCCCGGGACGGCCCGCTCGGCGGTACGGCGGCAGCGCGGGCAGTCGTCGACGTGCCGGACCAGTTCGCGGCGCAGGGTCGTGCCGAGCACCATCCCCTGGTCGCCGGTGAGGTGCGCCACACCGGGGCAGGCGCCGGTCTCCACGACGGCGAGGGCCGCGCGGGTGCGCTCCACCTCGCAGGCCGCGGTGACGAGCAGTTCGCGCGCCGCGGCCGGGGCCATGCCGAGGACGGCGGCGACCTCGTGGGCGGCGAGACGGTGGCGGACGGCGAGTTCGAGCGCCTCGCGCTGCTCCGGGCCGGTGCCGGCGGCCTCCGGCCAGGCCAGGGCGGCCAGTTCGCGGCGGCGCCGCTCCTGCTCCCCGGCGGGGGCGGCCGGGGCGGGGGCGCTCCCCGCGGAGGCGCGCCGCCCGCCGGAGCGGCCGCCGGCGTGGGAGGCCTGACGTTTCTGCCTGGCCTCGGCCAGCTTGCGCAGGCACGCCCAGCGGGCGAGGGCGTACAGCCATGCGCGGAGGCTGCCGAGTTCGTCCGGGACGTGCCGGTCGCGGCGCTCCGCGAGGTGGAGCGCGTCGGCCAGGGCGGCGGTCGCCGCGTCGTGGTCGCACAGGACGGACAGGCAGTAGGTGAACAGGCCGTCCAGGTGCGGCTCGTAGCGGGCGGCCGGCCGCCGGGCCAGCGTGCGCGCGGCCGCCCGGTCGCGCGCTTCCCGGTGCGTCCGGTGGGTTCCGGTCGTACGGGTGGACGTACGGGTCGAGGTGTCCGGGCCGCTGCTCGTCATTCGGCGACCGTAGGGGGCGGGGGGCGGCGCCTTCCGGCGCCGTGCGCACTTTTAATCCGTAAGGGTGAAACGATCCCTCAATCCGGGGACGGGGGCCTTTCCCGGCCCGTGAGCGGCCACGACGCCCGCGTCCGGCCGCACCCGGGAGGCGGCCGCCGCGGTACCGCCCGGCGGGGCGCCGGCGGGGCCGCCGGGGGCGGTGAGACAGCCGAAGCGGTGTGACGCACGGCTCGGCGCGGCGGCGCGCGGGCGGGCTGCGCGTGCCGTGGCCGGGCAGGGGCCGGCCCGCGTTGTCAGAGGGGGCGGTTACCTTTTGGGCATGGCTGCCCGTACCAAGACCTCCAAGGACCGTCCGTCCTACCGCTGCACCGAGTGCGGATGGCAGACGGCCAAGTGGCTCGGCCGTTGTCCCGAGTGCCAGGCCTGGGGGACGGTCGAGGAGTACGGTGCGGCGCCCGCCGTCCGGACGACCGCGCCGGGGCGGGTCACCACGTCCGCGCTGCCCATCGGGCAGGTCGACGGACGGCAGGCCACCGCCCGCTCCACGGGTGTGCCGGAGCTGGACCGGGTGCTCGGCGGCGGTCTCGTCCCCGGCGCCGTGGTGCTGGTCGCGGGCGAGCCGGGCGTCGGCAAGTCCACGCTGCTGCTGGACGTCGCCGCCAAGTCCGCGAGCGACGAGCACCGCACGCTGTACGTCACGGGTGAGGAGTCGGCGAGCCAGGTCCGGCTGCGGGCCGACCGCATCCATGCCATCGACGACCATCTCTACCTCGCCGCCGAGACGGATCTCGCCGCCGTCCTCGGCCACTTGGACGCGGTGAAGCCGTCGCTGCTGATCCTCGACTCGGTGCAGACGGTGGCGTCCCCGGAGATCGACGGCGCCCCCGGCGGCATGGCCCAGGTCCGCGAGGTGGCCGGGGCGCTGATCCGCGCGTCCAAGGAACGCGGCATGTCCACACTCCTGGTGGGCCACGTCACCAAGGACGGCGCCATCGCCGGCCCGCGCCTGCTGGAGCACCTGGTCGACGTCGTGCTGCACTTCGAGGGCGACCGGCACGCCCGCCTGCGCCTGGTCCGCGGGGTGAAGAACCGCTACGGCACGACGGACGAGGTCGGCTGCTTCGAACTGCACGACGAGGGCATCACGGGCCTTGCGGACCCGAGCGGACTTTTCCTGACCCGTCGTGACGAACCGGTCCCCGGCACCTGCCTGACCGTCACCCTGGAGGGCCGCCGCCCCCTGGTCGCCGAGGTGCAGGCGCTCACCGTGGACTCGCAGATCCCCTCCCCCCGCCGCACCACCTCCGGCCTGGAGACCTCCCGCGTCTCGATGATGCTGGCGGTGCTGGAACAGCGCGGCCGGATCAGCGCCTTGGGCAAAAGGGACATCTACTCCGCGACCGTCGGCGGCGTGAAGCTCTCCGAGCCGGCCGCGGACCTGGCCGTCGCGCTCGCCCTGGCGTCCGCCGCGAGCGACACCCCGCTGCCGAAGAACCTCGTGGCGATCGGCGAAGTGGGCCTCGCGGGCGAGGTGAGACGGGTCACGGGCGTGCAGCGCAGGCTCGCCGAGGCGCACCGCCTGGGCTTCACGCACGCCCTGGTGCCGGGCGACCCGGGCAGGGTCCCGGCGGGCATGAAGGTCGTGGAAGTGGCGAACATAGGGGACGCGCTGCGGGTCCTTCCCCGCTCCCGTCGCCGAGAGGCCCCACGGGAGCCGGAGGACCGCCGGTAGACTTTGCCCAGGTCTCGCCCGTCCGTACGAAGCGCGGGGGCGCCCAGAACCTGCGACCGGAGGAGTGCAGTGGCAGCCAACGACCGGGCAGCAGCTCCCGGAAAGTCCGGTGGGAGTGCCGGTTCCGATGGCCTGATGCGCGCCTCGCTGAGCGCTGTGGCACCCGGTACCGCCCTGCGTGACGGCTTGGAGCGCGTGCTCCGCGGCAACACGGGCGGGCTCATCGTGCTCGGCTCGGACAAGACCGTCGAGGCGCTGTGCAGCGGCGGTTTCGTGCTGGACGTGGAGTTCACCGCGACCCGGCTGCGCGAGCTGTGCAAGCTGGACGGCGGCATCGTGCTCTCGTCCGACCTGTCCAAGATCCTGCGGGCCGGTGTCCAGCTGGTGCCGGACCCGACGATCCCCACCGAGGAGACCGGCACCCGGCACCGGACCGCCGACCGCGTGAGCAAGCAGGTCGGCTTCCCGGTCGTCTCCGTCTCCCAGTCGATGCGGCTGATCGCCCTCTACGTGGACGGGCAGCGCCGCGTCCTGGAGGACTCGGCGGCGATCCTGTCCCGCGCCAACCAGGCGCTCGCCACCCTGGAGCGCTACAAGCTCCGCCTCGACGAGGTCGCGGGCACGCTGTCCGCGCTGGAGATCGAGGACCTGGTGACGGTCCGGGACGTCTCGGCGGTCGCGCAGCGGCTGGAGATGGTGCGCCGCATCGCCACCGAAATCGCCGAATACGTGGTCGAACTGGGCACCGACGGGCGTCTTCTCGCCCTCCAGCTCGACGAGTTGATCGCGGGCGTGGAGCCGGAGCGCGAACTGGTCGTGCGGGACTACGTCCCCGCGCCGACCGCGAAGCGTTCCCGCACCGTCGACGAGGCGCTGCACGAGCTGGACGCGCTCACCCACGCCGAGCTGCTGGAGCTGTCGACGGTGGCGCGGGCACTCGGCTACACCGGTTCCCCGGAGACCCTGGACTCGGCGGTGTCGCCGCGCGGCTTCCGCCTGCTGGCGAAGGTGCCGCGGCTGCCCGGCGCGATCATCGACCGCCTGGTGGAGCACTTCGGCGGACTGCAGAAGCTGCTCGCGGCGAGCGTGGACGACCTCCAGACGGTGGACGGCGTGGGCGAGGCCCGCGCCCGCAGCGTCCGCGAGGGCCTGTCCCGCCTGGCGGAGAGCAGCATCCTCGAACGCTACGTCTGACCGGAGCGCCCCTGAGGGGCGCGGGGAACCGCGCGCCCGGCCCTCACCGGCCGTCAGGCCGGGGCGGCCTTCGAGAACCCCTAGTCGGCCTTCAGCACGAACGACGTCCGCACCTTCTCGAAGCCGGGCGCCTTCGCCTCGACCAGATACGTGCCCGGCTTCGCCGACCCGCCCTTCGGCGTCGCGCACTCCGCCGCGCTCGGCTTGCGGTCCCACTTCACGGTGTACGTGATGCCGTCCCCGGCCGGCACCCGGAACGCCAGGCTGCGCGCGCCCCTCGGGCAGTGGTCCGACGCCCAGAACGTGTCGTCGTCCGTGGCCTGGGAGACGGTCAACACCGTCCGCTCCGGGCCGAGGTCGATCTTGCAGTCGGCGCCCGACGTGTTCCGCGCGGTGAGCAGGAACGTGGGCGTGTCCGCCGGCCCGTACGTGTTGCGCTCGCTGCGCAGGCTGAACCGGACGGCGTCCGCGGTGCAGTTGGGCAGCCCGGACCCGGATCCGGCCGGCAGCGCGTCACCCGCGCCGACCCCCGCGGACGTACCGCCCTCGGAGCCGCCGCCCGCGCTGCCGCCCGCGCCGCTGCCCGATCCGCCCGATCCGCCCGCGCCGCCGGCGCCCGCGGAGTCCGCGGGGTCGCCGTCGCCTCCCGCGCCGTCGGAACCGGAGGACGAATCTCCGGAGTCGTCGGAACCGCCGCCGGACCCCTCCGACCCGCCGTCACCCGTCTCGTCACGCCCGCCCGGCGCCTGGCTGATCGCGGGGCCCGAGCCGGACGGTCCCGGAGTGATGGAGGGCGCGGGATTCTTGCCGTTGGCACCGTTGTCGGAGCCGTTGCCGTTCCCGCCGGCGGAGACCACGACCCAGGTGACCAACAACGCCAACAGGGCGAGTACGGACAGCAGTACGGCCCTCCGTCGCCAGTAGATGGAGGAGGGAAGCGGCCCGACCGGATTGCGCAGAGATCCCACGGCGCAAACTGTACGAGAGATACGAGCGTTCGCTTGTCCCACCCGCCGTTCAGCACGCAACTTTTCCGGATCATCATTCCGGTAACCGGCCGCACACCCCTGTCTTTCGTCAGGCGGGGCACCTGACGATCGCTGGGTGTGACCGTTCCGCCCGTTCGCCTACGTTCGGTGACCATGGACCATGTGGACAGCGGGCTGTACCGCGACATCACCGACCACGCGCACGACGCCCCGGCGTGGCTGCGGCACACGGCCGAGATCGGGACGGAGGCCGGACTCCTCGTGTTCGTCGCACTGTTCGCCGTCGGCTGGTGGAAGGCACGGCGCTCCGACACCCGCGCGTTCGCGATCGCGGTCCTCGCACCCCTGGCCACGGCTGTGGCGTACGTCTGCAGCGAAGTGCTCAAGTCCGTGGTGACGGAGGAGCGTCCGTGCCGCGCGGTGACCGGAGCCGCCCCCTCCCTGGCTCAGTGCCCGCCGTACGGCGACTGGTCGTTCCCGAGCAACCACGCCACCATCGCCGGCGCCTCGGCCGCCACGCTGGTCCTGGTGCGCCGCGCCCTCGTCCGGCTGACGGCTCCGCTGGCTCTTCTCGCCGCGTTCTCACGGGTGTTCGTGGGCGTGCACTACCCGCACGACGTGGTCGCCGGTCTGCTGCTGGGCGTCGCCGTCTCCCTGGCCGTCGTCGCCCTGGCCACGCGGCCCGCCGTTCGGCTCACGGGGGCGGCGCGCGGTTCGGCGTCACCGGTCGCGCGGTGGATCACCGGTCCCGGTCCGCGGTCCGACGCCTCCTCGTACGCCACGCACCGGCGCCGCTGAACGCCGTCGCCCCGCCGGACGCCTGCCTGTCCACCAGCCCCGCCTCGTACGCGACGATCGCCGCCTGTACGCGATTGCGCACGCCGAGCCGGTCCAGGACCGCGCTGACGTACGCCTTCACCGTGCCCTCGACGAGATGCAGCCGGGCGGCGATCTCCGGGTTGGACAGCCCGGCGCCGACCAGGCCGAGCACCTCCCGTTCGCGCGGACTGAGCACCTCCGCCCGCGCCCGCGCCTCCGCCTCACGGGCGAGCCGCCCGCCACCGTCGGACCCGCCGAGCCCTTCGATCACGTACCGGGCCACCGTGGGCGACAGGAAGGCCGCGCCGCGCGCCACCGCCCGTACGCCCGCGAGGAGTTCGTACGGGTCGCCGGACTTCAGCAGGAACCCGGTGGCACCACCGGCCAACGCCCTTGCCACGTAAGCGCGTTCGGAAAAGGTGGTGAGCACGGCGACGGCCGTGCCGGGGACTGTGCGGACGACCTCCTCGGCCGCCGCGAGCCCGTCCAGCCGGGGCATGCGGACATCGAGCAGGGCCACGTCGGGACGGTGCGCGCGGGCCAGTTCGACGGCCTCGCGCCCGTCGCCCGCCTCGGCGACGACCTCCGCCTCGCCGCCGCTGTCCAGGATGGCCCGCACCCCGGCCCGCACCATCGCCTCGTCGTCGGCCAGCAGGACTCTGATCATTCGGTCAACTCCTTCCGCACAGAGCCTTGTCGACCGCCCGCGCGCGGGACGACGTCCTTGGCGACCAGGCGGCCGGCGTCGTCGAAGCAGAGCCGGTAGTGGTCGACGGAGACGAACAGCTCGCCGCTCGCGCGGTAATAGCGGCAGTCGGCGTCCTCGGGCGGGGCGGGAGCGCGTTCGGCCGGCGGGTCCTGGATCTGCCGGCCGGGCAGGTCGAGGGCGGTGAGCGGCGTGCCCGGGCGGAGTGCGGCGTAGGCGGCGGGTTCCAGCACCGCGTGCGTCTCGGTGTACGCGTACCAGCCGGCCGCCGCCGCGACCAGGGCGACGCCCGCGCCCGCGGCGACGCCCAGCGCGGTGGCCACACGGCGGCGGGCGCGGGTGAAGGGCGCGGAGGGGGCACGTGGCGGCGCGACGGTCCCGTCCGCCCGCGCCGGGACGCGGGCCCGCACCCGGTACCCGCCGCCGTGCGGGCCCGCCTCGAAGGTCCCGCCGACCGCCGTGACGGCCGCGCGCAGCCCGCGCAGTCCCGTGCCGCCGCCGGAGGGCGCCGGACTCCGTTCCGTGGCGGGTCCGTTGGTGACGGTGACGGTCGCTCCGGGGCCGCCGGTCAGCTCCACGACCACGGGCGCGCCCGGTGCGTGACGTGCCGCGTTGGTCAGCGCCTCCCGCGTCACCCGGTACAGCAGCCGCTCGGCCATCCCGCCCGGCTCCACGGGCCGCCCGTCGGTCTCGCAGCGCACCGGCAGCCCGGAGTCGGCGGCGCGGGCGACGAGCTGTCCGACGGTCTCCCCGGCCGGGGCGAGCGGCAGCGGCTCGTCGTCGTCCTCCCGCAGCACGCCGATGATGCGGTGCAGCCGGTCCGTGGCGTCCGCGGCCGCCGCACGCAGGTCGGCCGCCGCCGCCCGGTGCCGCTCCGGCAGGTCGGGCGCGACCTGGAGGACGCCCGCCCGCAGCGCGAGCAGGCTCAGCTCGTGCCCGAGGGAGTCGTGCATGTCCTGCGCGATCCTCGCCCGCTCGCGCAGCCGCGCCCGCTCCTCGGCGAGCCGCCGCTCCTCCTCCAGCCGGGCCGCCCGCAGCCAGCCCGCGGCGGTCAGCTCGCGGCTCTGCCGCCAGTAGCGCCCGCCCAGCCAGGGCAGGACGCACCCGAAGAGCAGGGTGCCGGTCATCACCAGCCACGGCGGGACCGGGTCGCCCCCGCCGAGCCCGATCCGCACGGCGCCGGCGACGCCCACGGCGGCGAAGCACCGGGCGGCGGGGGCGGTGCGTTCCGCCCGCAGCCCGAGCAGCAGCGCGAACACGGCGAGCGCGGGCCCGTAGGAGAGGCTGAACAGCGCGGGGGCGTCGGCCAGGCACAGGACGGCCGTCAGGGCGAACGCGGCGAGGGGACGGCGGGCGAGGGCGGTGGCGGCGGCGAGCACGCCCGCCCCGGCCGCCTGCTGCCAGAGGGGGCGCGGCTCGTTCAGCCCGAGCCGGTCGGCGCCCAGCGCCGGCAGCACGAGCCCCGCCCAGAGCAGGCAGCGGCCGCCGGCCGCGGCGGTACGGGCATGGTCCATGCGCCCGACGCTACAAGCGGCCGCCGGGCGTCCGCCCCTGCCGATCGTCAGGTCCCGTGTCACCCTCCGGGAGCGCTTCGACCGTGGCGCTCGGTCGTCCACGGGGCCCGGCGTGGCAGGATCGACGGGTCATGACTGCTCCCACGAAGCCCCCGTACGGCACCGCCGCCGATTCCGCGTCCGAGCGTGCTCCCGGTGAGCCGCTGCACTCCCCCGTCATCGACTGGTTCGACGAGCACGCCCGGGACCTTCCGTGGCGGCGCCCGGAGGCCGGCGCGTGGGGGGTGATGGTCAGTGAGTTCATGCTGCAGCAGACCCCGGTCAACCGGGTGCTGCCCGTCTACGAGCAGTGGATGGCGCGGTGGCCGCGCCCCGCCGACCTCGCCGCCGAGGCGCCCGGTGAGGCCGTCCGCGCCTGGGGCCGGCTCGGCTACCCGCGCCGCGCCCTGCGGCTGCACGGAGCCGCCGTGGCCATAACGGAACGGCACGGCGGCGACGTCCCGTCCGACCACGCCCAGCTGCTGGCGCTGCCCGGCATCGGCGAGTACACCGCCGCCGCCGTGGCGTCCTTCGCCTACGGGCAGCGGCACGCGGTGCTGGACACCAACGTCCGCCGGGTGTTCGCCCGCGCGGTCAGCGGCACGCAGTACCCGCCGAACGCCACCACCGCCGCCGAGCGGCGGCTGGCCCGCGCGCTGCTGCCGGAGGACGCGGCCACGGCCGCCCGGTGGGCCGCCGCCTCCATGGAGCTGGGCGCGCTGGTGTGCACGGCGAAGAACGAGGCTTGCCACCGCTGCCCGATCGCCGCGCAGTGCGCCTGGCGGCTCGCCGGCAAGCCCGCGCACGAGGGTCCGCCGCGCCGCGGGCAGACGTACGCGGGCACCGACCGGCAGGTCCGCGGGCGGCTGCTGGCCGTGCTGCGGGAGGCGCACGGACCGGTGCCGCAGGCGGCGCTCGACCGGGTGTGGCACGAGCCGGTGCAGCGGGCCCGCGCGCTGGACGGACTGGTGTCCGACGGCCTGGTGGAGCCGATGCCGGGCGGCCTGTACCGGCTGCCGCAGGCCTGAACCCGGGCCGTTCCCCGTCACACGGTTCACGCCCGTCACACCCCCGTGACGGGCGTACCGTCCCATGACCGCGCCGGACGGCCGGCCGCTGCGTGCCGTTCATCCCGTTCGTCCCTCCGTTACACAACCGACGGACACCTGAGGGCTGCCCGCAGGGTGCTCCGGACAGTGCCGTGACAACGCCTCCGTACCGTCGATCACGTGCTCGACCGGAGCACGGCGAGACGGATGACGAGCGGTACGGCCGGCCCTTCACGGGCGGGCCGGAACGGGGACCGGAAGGCGGTACACCATGGCGCAGGGCGAGGTGCTCGAGTTCGAGGAGTACGTCCGCACCCGACAGGACGCGCTGCTGCGCAGCGCCCGGCGCCTGGTCCCGGACCCCGTCGAGGCGCAGGACCTGCTGCAGACCGCGCTGGTGCGCACGTACGGCCGCTGGGAGACCATCGAGGACAAGCGGCTGGCCGACGCCTACCTGCGCCGCGTCATGATCAACACGCGGACGGAGTGGTGGCGGGCGCGCAAGCTGGAGGAGGTGCCCACGGAGCAGCTCCCCGAGTCCCGCGTGGAGGACGCCACCGAGCAGCACGCGGACCGCGCCCTGCTGATGGACGTCCTGAAGGTCCTCGCCCCGAAGCAGCGCAGCGTCGTGGTGCTGCGACACTGGGAGCAGATGTCCACGGACGAGACGGCCGCCGCGCTCGGCATGTCGGCCGGAACGGTCAAGAGCACGCTGCACCGGGCGCTGGCCCGGCTCCGCGAGGAGCTGGAGTCCCGCGAGCTGGACGCACGCGCGCTGGAGCGTGAGGAGCGGGAGCGTTGCGCGGCCTGACCGGCCCTGGGCCCGGAGGGGTCCGGTCCACCGCCCGGACGGCGAGCACGGCGACGGCCGTGCTCGCCGCCGCCGTGCTGCTCGCGAGCGGATGCGGCGCGAGCGGCACCGGCGCCCGGGACGAGGGCCCGGCGCGCGTGGACGACGGGGCGAGCCCGGCCGCGCCCGCGACCGCGCCCTCGCCGGCCCCCGACCGGGTCGACGCGGTACGCCTGATCAAGCGGGACCCGGCCGTCTCGGCCCAGGTGAAGCGGGAGCTGAAGCCCTGCGTCGCCGACGAGTACCCGGTGGACGTCAGCTACGGCAACCTCACCGGCGAGGCCCGCGACGACGTCGTCGTCAACGTGCTGACCTGCGGTGACGCCGTCGGCATCGGCGCGTACGTCTACCGGCACCAGGACGGCTCCTACGTCAACGTGTTCAGCGCCGAGGAGCCGCCGGTCTACGCCGAGATCGACCGCGGGGACCTGGTGGTGACCAAGCAGGTCTACGACCGCGGCGACCCGGTGTCGAGCCCGTCCGGCGAGGACGTGATCACGTACCGCTGGGTCTCGGGCCGGTTCGGCGAGAAGTACCGCACCCACAACGAGTACGGGCCGGTGGCCGGCGCGGTGCCGACACCGGCCCCCGAAAGCTGAGACACGGCTCACCGCGGGACCGCAGGCGGGCCGCCGGACGATGAGGGGATGAACCCGTCGCGCGGCCGGTGCGTCCCGTGGGGTGGGCCACGGACGAGGGGCCGGGCGGGCACGGGGACGCGCCCGGTCCGGAACCACACGAGAACTGAGAGCAGCGGGATGGCAGACCAGACCCACGTCCTGTTCGTCGAGGACGACGACGTCATCCGCGAGGCCACCCAGCTCACGCTGGAGCGGGACGGCTTCGCGGTCACCGCGATGCCCGACGGGCTGTCGGGTCTCGAGGCGTTCCGCGCCGACCGGCCGGACATCGCGCTCCTCGACGTCATGGTGCCCGGCCTGGACGGCGTCAGCCTGTGCCGGCGGATACGGGACGAGTCGACCGTGCCGGTGATCATGCTGTCGGCGCGGGCCGACGCCATCGACGTCGTGCTGGGCCTGGAGGCGGGCGCCGACGACTACGTGACCAAGCCGTTCGACGGCGCCGTCCTGGTCGCCCGGATCCGCGCGGTGGTGCGCCGCTTCGAGCGGGCGGGCGGCGCCGGAGCGGGGCAGGACGACGGGGACGGCGGGCCCGTCCTGGCCTTCGGCGAGCTGGAGATCGACACCGAGGGCATGGAGGTGCGCAAGGCCGGGCAGCCGGTCGCGCTCACCCCGACCGAGATGCGGCTGCTGCTGGAGTTCTCCGCGGCGCCGGGCACCGTCCTCTCCCGCGACAAGCTGCTGGAGCGGGTGTGGGAGTACGGCTGGGGCGGGGACACCCGGGTGGTCGACGTCCATGTGCAGCGGCTGCGCGGCAAGATCGGCCAGGACCGGATCGAGACGGTCCGGGGCTTCGGCTACAAGCTGAAGGCCTGAGCGGGCTGATGCGCGGGTACATCCGGCGCCTCGTGACGGCGTTCGTGCGGCGGGCCGACCTCGGGGCCGGACTGAGGTGGAAGCTCAGCGCGGCCATCGCGCTGGTCGGCGCGCTGGTGGCGGTCGCGCTCAGCCTGGTCGTGCACAACGCGGCCCGGGTGTCGATGCTGGACAACGCGCGTGACCTGGCCGACGAGCGCATCATGATCGCGCAGCGCAACTACGAGCTGTCCGGACGGCTGAACTTCCCCAACACCAAGATCGACGACCCGCAGCTGCCCCGGGAGCTGCGCGCCAGGGTCGAGGAGGGCCGCCGCGCCACCTACGTGGCCGACCGGGGCGGCGCACCGGACATCTGGGCGGCGGTGCCGCTGAAGAACGGGCACGTGATGTCGCTGCACTCCGGCTTCACCGACCGCAGCTCGGACATCCTGGAGGACCTCGACCAGGCTCTGCTGATCGGCTCCACCGCGACCGTCCTCGGCGGCTCCGCGCTCGGCGTGCTCATCGGCGGGCACCTGTCGCGGCGGCTGCGCAAGGCGGCCGCCGCCGCCAACCGGGTCGCGGGCGGCGAGACGGACGTACGGGTGCGGGAGGCCATCGGCGGGGTGGTGCGGGACGAGACCGACGACCTCGCCAGCGCGGTGGACGCCATGGCGGACGCGCTGAAGCAGCGGCTGGAGGCCGAACGCCGGGTCACCGCCGACATCGCCCACGAGCTGCGCACCCCGGTGACCGGTCTGCTCACCGCGGCGGAACTGCTGCCGCCGGGCCGGCCCACGGAGCTGGTGCAGGACCGGGCCCGGGCGATGCGCACCCTCGTCGAGGACGTCCTGGAGGTCGCCCGGCTGGACAGCGCGTCCGAACGGGCCGAACTGCAGGACATCCTGCTCGGCCAGTTCGTCGCCCGGCGGGTCGCGGCGAAGGACCCGGACGTCGTCGTGCGGGTGGTGCACGAGTCGGAGGTCACCACCGACCCGCGACGCCTGGAGCGGGTGCTGTTCAACCTGCTCGCCAACGCCGCCCGGCACGGCGCCCCGCCCATCGAGGTCACCGTGGAGGGCCGGGTCGTCCGGGTCCGCGACCACGGGCCCGGCTTCCCCGAGGAGCTGCTCGCCGAGGGGCCGAGCCGCTTCCGCACCGGCAGCGCGGACCGGGCGGGCCGGGGTCACGGCCTGGGCCTGACCATCGCGGCCGGCCAGGCCCGGGTCCTGGGCGCCCGGCTGACCTTCCGCAACGTACGCCCGGCGGGGGCCCCGGACGACGCGCCGCCCGAGGGCGCCGCCGCCGTCCTGTGGCTGCCGGAGCACGCCCCGACGAACACGGGGAGCTATCCGGTGCTGAGGCAGTGAGCACGGTCCCGGGGCGGGCGGGCGCCCCGAGGGGGCCGGCCGCCCGGACCGTCCCGGACGTCGGTGCGGGGGCGTCCTCCCGTCGGTCCTCACGCGGGCCCGCGCCCTTCAGCGGGCCCTCCTCGACGAAGGCGGCCCCCGGCGACAGCACGGCGACGGCCGCGCCCAGCGGGAACGTGCCGTGCGTGCCCGGGGGGACGGCGTGCCGGTTGTTCCGTCCGCTCCCCGCGGGTCAGACCGTCACACCCTTGCTGCGCAGGAACTTCGCCGGGTCGACGGCGGAGCCGTAGTTCGGGGTGGTGCGGATCTCGAAGTGCAGGTGGGGACCGCTGGAGTTGCCGGTGTTGCCGGACAGGGCGATCTTCTGGCCGGTCTTGACGACCTGGCCGACCTTCACGTTCACCGAGGACAGGTGGGCGTACTGGGAGTACGTCTGGCCGCCGTGCTTGATCACGACGGCGTTGCCGTACGCGGGGCCGTCGCCGGCGCCGTTGCCGCCGGCCTTCACGACCGTGCCGCCGTGGGCGGCCAGCACCGGGGTGCCGGTCGGGACGGCGTAGTCCTGGCCGGAGTGCTTGGAGGCCCACATGCCGCCGTTCTGCGCGAAGCTCGCGGACAACTTGTAGTTCTCGACCGGGTCGATCCAGGAGGCGGCCTTCTTCTGGGCCGCGGCCTGGGCGGCCTTCTTCGCCCGGGCGGCCTTGGCGGCGGCCGCCTTCTTCGCCTCGGCGGCCTTCTGGGCCTTGGCGGCCTGCGCCTGAACGGCCTTCGCCTGGGCCTCCGCGGCCTTGGACTGGGCCGCCGCCTGCGCCTGCACGGCGCCGGCCGCGCCGGAGGCGGCCGTGGTGTCGACGGCGGCCGCGACCCCGGCTCCCAGGACGACCGAGGTGCCCAGGCCGGCGGCCAGGACGGCCGCGCGGGTACGGGTGGCGGACGTACGGGGGAGACGGGACGTGACGCGCTCGAACATCGAAACCTCATGGGGGGAGGGGGCAGAGGAGAACCACCGGCTCGCGGGGTCCGCGGCGCGGTGGCTCCTCAGTGGTAACCCTTTCGCCCGAAAAGCCGCAAAGATGTGACCTACGACCGAAACTCGTAGATTCCTACTGAGATGCGCGTCTCTTGACAGAGGGCTCGCACGGGGCGGAGGCCCCATTTCAAGCCGTTCACTCTCACTTTCGGCCGGAATGTCCGATGTAGTTTCGGTCGCCCTCTACTATTCCGGGCCGTACCGGACACAGCCCCTGTGCACCATGTCACCGGCGGAGTGAAAACGCGGCCGCAGAAATGTGGCGCAGGCCTCTGGTCGCCTACCGTCCGGTAACCCTACGGTTCACCTCGCGTCACCCTCGCACACGAGCATGCACACGACATGTTGGCAGCGTCACGGACGTGAGAGGACCCCCACGACATGAGAAGCCGACGCCCCTGGCTGCGCCGCGTATCGGTGACCGCCGTCTCCGCGACCGCACTGGTGGCCCTCGCCGCACCGGCCGAGGCCGCACCCGCCGCCGCGCCGCCCACGACGGCCACCGCCGCCCTCCCGGCCACCGCCCCGGCCGCCCTCGCGGCGGCCGTCGACTACGACACCTGGCAGCGCGACTGCCAGGCGGTCATGGACCAGGCCCTGCCCTACGTGAAGCAGCGCATCGCCGACGCCCGGCCCGGCGAGAAGCAGGCGATCGTCCTCGACATCGACAACACCGCCCTGGAGACCGACTTCGGCTTCAGCTTCCCGCAGCCCGCCAACAAGCCGGTCCTGGAGGTCGCCCGCTACGCCGAGGAGCGCGGCGTCGACCTGTTCTTCGTCACCGCCCGCCCCGGCATCATCCACGCGCCCACCGAGTGGAACCTCGACCAGGCCGGCTACGAGTCCTCCGGCCTGTACGTCCGCGGCTTCCTGGACCTCTTCAGGAACGTCGCCGAGTACAAGACGGCCCAGCGCGCCGCCATCGAGCGCAAGGGCTACACGATCATCGCCAACATCGGCAACAACCCCACCGACCTCTCGGGCGGCCACGCCGAGCGCACCTTCAAGCTCCCGGACTACGACGGCCAGCTGTCCTGACCGGCCCCGGGCACAGATGAGGGGCCGGCACCCTCGCGGGTGCCGGCCCCTCTCACAGGCCGTGAGGCAGGGCGCTCACGCGTCCTTGCTCAGGTTCGGGCCGGCGCCGCCGGCCGCCTGCTCGATCGGCGGGACGTCGGGCAGCGCCGACTTCTCCTCGCCGCGGAAGGTGAAGGTCTGGGACTCGCCCTCGCCCTCGGTGTCCACGACCACGATGTGACCGGGACGCAGCTCGCCGAAGAGGATCTTCTCCGACAGCGAGTCCTCGATCTCCCGCTGGATGGTCCGGCGCAGCGGTCGGGCGCCCAGCACGGGGTCGTAGCCCCTCTTGGACAGCAGCTCCTTGGCGGACTGGGAGAGCTCGATGCCCATGTCCCGGTCCTTCAGGCGCTCGTCCACCTTGTCGATCATCAGGTCGACGATCCGCAGGATGTCGCCCTGGGTCAGCTGCGGGAAGACCACCACGTCGTCGACGCGGTTGAGGAACTCGGGCCGGAAGTGCTGCTTGAGCTCGTCCGAGACCTTGTTCTTCATGCGCTCGTAGTTGGTCTTCGTGTCACCCGCGGCGGCGAAGCCCAGGTTGAAGCCCTTGGAGATGTCCCGGGTGCCGAGGTTGGTCGTCATGATGATGACCGTGTTCTTGAAGTCCACGACCCGGCCCTGGGAGTCGGTCAGGCGACCGTCCTCCAGGATCTGCAGCAGCGAGTTGAAGATGTCCGGGTGGGCCTTCTCGACCTCGTCGAAGAGGACGACCGAGAACGGCTTGCGGCGCACCTTCTCCGTCAGCTGGCCGCCCTCCTCGTAGCCCACGTAGCCGGGGGGCGAACCGAAGAGACGCGAGACCGTGTGCTTCTCGCTGAACTCCGACATGTCGAGGGAGATCAGCGCGTCCTCGTCGCCGAAGAGGAACTCCGCGAGCGCCTTGGACAGCTCCGTCTTACCGACACCGGACGGACCGGCGAAGATGAACGAGCCACCCGGACGCTTCGGGTCCTTCAGACCGGCGCGGGTACGGCGGATCGCCTTGGACAGCGCCTTGACGGCGTCGTCCTGGCCGATGACCCGCTTGTGCAGCTCCTCCTCCATGCGGAGCAGGCGGCTGGACTCCTCCTCGGTCAGCTTGAAGACCGGGATGCCGGTGGCGGTCGCGAGGACCTCGGCGATCAGCTCGCCGTCGACCTCGGCGACGACGTCCATGTCGCCGGCCTTCCACTCCTTCTCCCGCTTCGCCTTGGCGGCCAGGAGCTGCTTCTCCTTGTCGCGCAGCGAGGCGGCCTTCTCGAAGTCCTGCGAGTCGATCGCGGACTCCTTGTCGCGGCGGACGCCGGCGATCTTCTCGTCGAACTCGCGCAGGTCCGGCGGCGCGGTCATCCGGCGGATGCGCATCCGGGAGCCGGCCTCGTCGATCAGGTCGATCGCCTTGTCCGGCAGGAAGCGGTCCGAGATGTACCGGTCGGCCAGGGTGGCGGCCTGGACCAGCGCCTCGTCCGTGATGGAGACGCGGTGGTGCGCCTCGTAGCGGTCGCGCAGGCCCTTGAGGATCTCGATCGTGTGCGGCAGGGACGGCTCGGCGACCTGGATGGGCTGGAAGCGGCGCTCGAGGGCCGCGTCCTTCTCCAGGTGCTTGCGGTACTCGTCCAGCGTGGTCGCACCGATGGTCTGGAGCTCGCCGCGGGCCAGCATCGGCTTGAGGATGCTCGCCGCGTCGATCGCGCCCTCGGCGGCGCCCGCGCCGACCAGCGTGTGCAGCTCGTCGATGAACAGGATGATGTCGCCGCGGGTGCGGATCTCCTTGAGCACCTTCTTCAGGCGCTCCTCGAAGTCACCGCGGTAGCGGGAGCCGGCCACCAGGGCGCCGAGGTCCAGGGTGTAGAGGTGCTTGTCCTTGAGCGTCTCGGGCACCTCGCCCTTGACGATGGCCTGGGCGAGGCCCTCGACGACGGCGGTCTTGCCGACGCCGGGCTCACCGATCAGCACCGGGTTGTTCTTGGTACGGCGGGACAGCACCTGCATGACCCGCTCGATCTCCTTCTCGCGCCCGATGACCGGGTCGAGCTTGGACTCGCGGGCGGCCTGGGTGAGGTTCCGGCCGAACTGGTCGAGGACCAGGGACGTGGAAGGCGTGCCCTCCGCAGGACCGCCGGCGGTGGCGGTCTCCTTGCCCTGGTAACCGGAGAGCAGCTGGATCACCTGCTGCCGCACGCGGTTCAGATCAGCGCCCAGCTTGACCAGGACCTGGGCGGCGACGCCCTCGCCCTCACGGATCAGGCCGAGCAGGATGTGCTCCGTGCCGATGTAGTTGTGGCCCAGCTGAAGGGCCTCGCGGAGCGACAGCTCCAGGACCTTCTTGGCACGGGGGGTGAAGGGGATGTGACCCGACGGGGCCTGCTGGCCCTGCCCGATGATCTCCTCCACCTGCTGGCGGACCGCCTCGAGCGAAATCCCGAGGCTCTCAAGGGCCTTGGCGGCGACACCCTCACCCTCGTGGATCAGGCCCAGGAGGATGTGCTCGGTGCCGATGTAGTTGTGGTTGAGCATCCGGGCTTCTTCCTGAGCCAGGACGACAACCCGCCGCGCGCGGTCGGTGAACCTCTCGAACATCGTTAATCGCTCCTCAGAGCGGTCAGGCAGTGGGGGGAACTTCCCCTCCCTGTCCTTCCGCAGCTTAGTCCCGCGAGCGGGGACCGCTCATTCCAACTGCCGACACCGTCGATGGCCTCCTGACCCCGCTCACGCCGACATCTGCTCCAACCCGATGGTGCGAGACGATGTTCCCGCAGGCCAGGCAGTTACCCCCTTCGCCAGTACGCCCGTGGCGAACGGGAGCCGTCCCGCCCTGCGTGTCGCCCCCTCCCACTAGGGATGTCTTACCCGCTGCTACGGACCGTCCATGCCGAGTGCACGGGTTCCCTCCGCTACGGGCGAACAACCTTGCGCTCTCCTGCACCCCCGCACGCCCCCCTGGTCGGCACCGTGCGCACACTTCCGAGCACCCAGCGTAACCACACGGGCCGTCGTCCGTTGCCCCGGGCATGACCGGTCTCCGCTCCGCCGCCCTCCCGGCGCCCCGCCGGCCGGCCGTGCCCGCCCGCGGGGAGAGTGAGGGCCGTCACGGCGACCGGACGCGGCTCTGGTACGAGAACGTACTGGGATGGCCCACGGTGCCCGGCGTCCCGCCGCGGCTGGTGGTGGGCGTGCGCTTCGACGTCCTGGACGTGCCCGCGGAGGCGGGCCGTGCGGCGCTGGAGCGGCTGGGCGGGGCCACGGGGGGCTTCCCGGTCGCCCTCCAGGAGGGCCGGATGCGGCTCCTGGTGGCCGCGGGCGGCGCGGACGAGCTGCCGGGGCTGCTGGAGTGGCTGGAGTGGGGCGGGCTGGGTCTCGGCCTGCGGGCGCTCGGCGAGGGGAGCCTCATGGACGCCCCCGCCGCCCCGTGGGCCGCCGGGACCGGGCCGGACGCGCCGTGCGGGCTCCCGGCCGCCGGGCGCCCCGGCGACGAGGGCCCGGGCAGTTCGCAGGGGGCCGCCGTGTGGCTGCGGCCCCCCGAGCCGGGTCGCGAGGCAGAGAGCTCGCTGCCGGCGCTGTCGGCGATGGGCACGAGGGGCTCGCGAGGGGCCGGTGACGGCCCCCCGGACCTCGTGCGGCTGGTGAACACCGTGGCGACGCAGATCCTCCGCGTACGCCTGCGGCACGCCGGTGCGGGCGCCGCCGCGCGGGGCACGGGTCAGCCGTTGGCCTTCTCGTAGGCCTCGCGGATGGACGCGGGGACGCGGCCGCGGTCGTTGACCTCGTAACCGTTCTCCTTCGCCCAGGCGCGGATGGCCGCGGTGTCCTGGCTGCCGCCGGAGGAGGGACGCGTCTTTCCGCGCCCGCCCGAAGCACGGCCCCCGGTACGGCGGCCGCCCTTCACGTAAGGCTCGAGAAGGCCGCGGAGCTTCTCCGCGTTGGCGGTGGTGAGATCGATCTCGTAGGTCTTGCCGTCCAACGCGAACGTCACGGTCTCGTCCGCCTCGCCGCCGTCGAGGTCGTCGACAAGAAGGACCTGAACCTTCTGTGCCACCGGATTTCCTTTCATCGATAACTTGAGGGCCGGGGTGAGCCGGCGTCCGCCGTATCGCCGCCCCTTGTTATATGCAGTACTGCAGTACCTCGGAAAGCAAACCGCTTTTGCCGTAAAAACACAAACCCCCGGCAGAGGGCAGGGGCCCGCGCACACCCCGGAAACGTGCGCGTTTCGGACATAGGGCACCCGCATAGGGGGCCTGACACAGATCGCGGACCACAGATCACAGATGCAGAAGCATCCGGCTGTTGCCCAAGGTGTTCGGTTTCACGCGTTCGAGGCCGAGGAACTCCGCGACACCCTCGTCATAGGAGCGCAGCAACTCCGCGTACACATCGCGGTCGACGGGCGTCTCACCGATCTCCACGAAGCCGTGCTTGGCGAAGAAGTCCACTTCGAAGGTCAGACAGAAAACGCGTCGAACACCGAGCCAGCGGGCCGTGCGCAGCAACTTCTCCAGCAGGCGGTGTCCCACGCCGGCGCCCTTCAGGCCCGGCTTGACGGCGAGAGTGCGGACTTCCGCGAGGTCTTCCCACATCACGTGCAGGGCGCCACAGCCGACGACCTCCGCGTTGTCGTCCCGTTCCGCCACCCAGAACTCCTGGATGTCCTCGTAAAGCGTCACCATGGCTTTGTCGAGCAGGATGCCCTCGCGGACGTAGACGTCGAGGAGGCGGCGTACGGCCGGCACATCGCCGGTGCGGGCCCGCCGCACGGTGAGGGCATTTGCGGTGACTTCGGGGCTGTCTGCTGACATGGACGGACGCTATCGCCCGCCGGGCTCGTCACGAGAGGCGGGGTTCTCGTCGGGAGAGCCGGCGATGTCGTCGGGGGTTTGCGGGAGCTGGACGATCCGCATGGCGTCCCGGAGAGCCCGCTGCTGTTCCTCGCTCATCATGCCGAAGAACGCGACGAGAGCCGCGGCGGCGTTGTCGCTCTGCGACCACGCCTCGTTCATGAGGGCGGCGGCGTAGGCGGCGCGAGTGGAGACGGCCTCATATCGATAGGCGCGGCCCTCGGACTCCCGTCGCACCCAGCCCTTCTGATGGAGATTGTCCAAAACGGTCATCACCGTGGTGTACGCGATGGACCGCTCCTTCTGGAGATCTTCCAGGACTTCCCGAACGGTCACCGGGCGGTTCCACTTCCAGACCCGCGTCATGACCGCGTCTTCGAGTTCTCCCAAGGGGCGAGGCACATCTCAGAACAATAGTGGGAGAACCCGATGATGGCGTGCCGGACGTGCGCGATCACCAGCGAACCATGACAAAAGGGGCGTACGACGACCTGTCGTACGCCCCTGTGGCGCGTGCCGGGTGACGGTCAGGCGTCGGTCTTGCCGGCCTGGCCGTCCGCCCGGGCGAGGGCCGCGTCGACGGCGGCGTCCTCCTTGTTCTTGTTGGCGCCGCCCTGCGTCTTCACGATGACGCGGATCACTCCGACGAAGAAGACGGCCATGACGGCCGGGGGCAGGAGCGCGGAGACGTAGTCCATGCGTCCAGAGTAGCCAGCGGGACGGGTCAGCCGGCGGCCAGGTGCCGGCCCGGCGGCGGTGTGGCGGGTTTGCGCCGGGGGAAGACCTCGCCGGGCGTGGGCACGGGCCGCCGGGTCGGGCGGGGCGTGCCCGGGGCGGGCGTGGGGCCCGGGTTCGGCGCCGGGTGGGGCGTCGAGGGCCGCTCCTCCGGCTTCTTCTCCTGCCCCACGGAGGCCAGCCCCCCGGGCAGGGCGGTCAGGCGGACCCGCGCGCAGTGCCGCAGCAGGGCGGCCGCGGCGGGGTTGCCGCGCAGGGCGCGCAGGGCGGCCAGATCGTCGAGCTGGGGCCGGTATCCGGCGCCCAGCGCCTCCTCCAGGAGCGCGAGGTAGCCGGCGGCGGTGCCGGGGAGGGCGGCGCGGTAACGGCCGAGGTCGGCCACGAGGAAGGCGCGCAGCCGGGCACTCTCGCGCGTCACCTCGTCGAGGGACGCGGCGAGGCGCAGACAGTCCTGGACGTCGTCGGCCGTGGCCGGGCTGGGGTGCAGGGCGAGGGCGAGGGCACGGCGGAGCACACGCAGCTCCTCCGCACCGAACGCCAGGCCGCCGCGGGATCCGTAGGGCGTGGGCATGGTGCGACGATACGCGCTAATCAGACAAATTCGCCCGAAGATCGCATGTGTGGCGCGGTCACCACCCGGGTGGCCCGCCCGGCCGGGGCACGGGCGGGGCGGCCGGGCGGGACTTCGCGGAGCGCGCCCAGGCGGTCGAGCCGGGGCACGTGCCGCGAACGGCGTGCGCTACATGCGGGAGACGTTCCGTTCGTAGACCAGGCGGAGGCCGATCAGGGTCAGCCACGGCTCGTGTTCGTCGATCACCGTGGCCTCCCCCAGCACCATCGGCGCGAGTCCGCCCGTGGCGATGACGGTGACGTCGTCCGGGTCGTCCGACAGCTCCCGCGCCATGCGGTGGACGACTCCGTCCACCTGGCCGGCGAAGCCGTAGACGATGCCCGACTGCATCGCCGCGACCGTGTTCTTGCCGATGACCGTGCGGGGCCGGGCCACCTCGATCTTGCGGAGCTGGGCCGCCTTGACGCCGAGCGCCTCCACCGAGATCTCGATGCCGGGCGCGATGACCCCGCCGACGTACTCCCCGCGCGCGGAGACCGCGTCGAAGGTCGTCGCCGTGCCGAAGTCGACGACGATCGCCGGGCCGCCGTACAGCTCGTTGGCGGCGACCGCGTTGATGATGCGGTCGGCGCCGACCTCCTTGGGGTTGTCGAACTGGATCGGCACGCCCGTCTTCACGCCCGGCTCCACCAGCACCGCGGGCACGTCGCCGTAGTAGCGGCGGGTGACCTCGCGCAGTTCGTGCAGCACGGACGGGACGGTCGCGCAGATGGCGATGCCGTCGACGCCGTCGCCCAGTTCGTCGCCGAGCAGGGGGTGCATGCCCATCAGGCCCTGCAGGAGCACCGCCAGCTCGTCCGCGGTGCGGCGCGCGTCCGTGGAGATGCGCCAGTGCTCGACGATCTCGTCGCCGTCGAACAGGCCGAGAACGGTGTGCGTGTTGCCCACGTCGATGGTCAGCAGCATGGCCGGTCCTACTCCGCAGCGCGCAGGTCGAGGCCGATGTCGAGGATCGGCGAGGAGTGGGTGAGGGCGCCCACGGCGAGGTAGTCGACGCCCGTGTCGGCGTACGCCTTGGCATGGGCGAGGGTGAGGCGGCCGGAGGCCTCCAGCGCCGCGCGGCCGGCGACGAGGGCCACGGCCTCCTGGCACTCGCCGGGGGTGAAGTTGTCCAGCAGGATGAGGTCGGCGCCCGCGTCCAGGACCTCGCGGAGCTGGTGCAGGGTGTCGACCTCGACCTCGATCGGGACGTCGGGGAACTGCTCGCGGACGGCCCGGAACGCCTGCGCGACACCGCCGGCGGCCACCACGTGGTTGTCCTTGACCAGCGCCGCGTCCGACAGGGACATGCGGTGGTTGACGCCGCCGCCGCAGCGCACGGCGAACTTCTCCAGACTGCGCAGCCCCGGCGTGGTCTTGCGGGTGTCGCGCACCTTCGCCCTGGTGCCCTCCAGCGCGTCCGCCCACGCGCGCGTGGCCGTCGCGATGCCGGACAGGCGGCACAGCAGGTTGAGGGCGCTGCGCTCGGCGGTGAGGATGTCGCGGGTGCGGGTGGTGACCGACAGGAGCACCTGTCCGGCCGCCACGCGGTCGCCGTCCTCCACGTGCCGCTCGACCTCGAACTCCTCGGTGCAGACGATCGACATGACCGCCTCGGCGACCCGGAGGCCGGCCACCGTGCCCGCCTCCCGCGCGGTGAAGTCGGCGGTGGCGACGGCGTCCTCCGGGATGGTCGCGACCGTGGTCACGTCCACGCCGTGCGCCAGGTCCTCCTGGAGGGCGACGTTGGCGATGTCCTCGACCTCGACGGGGTCGAGCCCCGCGTCGGCCAGGAGCTGGGCGAGCGCGGGGTCGAGCCCGCACTCCAGGTAGGCGTCCTCCTCGCCGGCGCCGCAGGCGCAGCCGTCGCCGCAGCCGTCGGAGGAGACGAGGGGAAGGTCGGGGGTGGTCACTGCTGTCACTGCTCCTGGGCCTGGGTGAGGGTCGGGGGGAAGTCTGTGGTGTCGGTGGTGCGCACCGCCAGCGATCGGTCGGGATTCAGCCGTACGACGATGTGGCGGCGCCACGCCGTGTCGTCGCGCTCGGGACGGTCCTCGCGCCAGTGGCAGCCGCGGGTCTCCTCGCGCCGCCGGGCGGCGGCCACCAGGACGCGGGCGACGCACAGCAGGTTGGTGGCCTCCCAGGTGTCGACGCCCGGCTCGGCGGTCTTGCCGTTCTCGTCGAGGGCGTCGCGCGCGTCGGCGTGCAGCCGGTGCAGGCGGTCGGCGGCCTCGGCCAGGGACGCCTCGGAGCGCAGGACGCCCGCGCCGCGGGTCATGATCCGCTGGA
Source organism: Streptomyces sp. DH-12 (assembly GCF_002899455.1). GTDB lineage: Bacteria > Actinomycetota > Actinomycetes > Streptomycetales > Streptomycetaceae > Streptomyces. The sequence continues at coordinate 3,551,057 of NZ_PPFB01000001.1, forward strand.
TGGCGAGGCGGGCCTCCGGCGGGAGCAGCGGGTGGGCGGGGCGCTCCGCCGTGGGCAGCGGCTGCGGCACGCGCGCGCGGAGGCCGGTGCGGGCGATGTCGGCGGCGATGCGCTCGGCGTAGACGAGGCCTTCGAGGAGCGAGTTGGACGCGAGCCGGTTGGCGCCGTGCACGCCGGTGCAGGCGACCTCACCGCACGCGTACAGGCCGGGCACGGTGGTGCGGCCGTGGGAGTCGGTGCGGACGCCGCCGGAGGCGTAGTGGGCGGCCGGGGCGACGGGCACGAGCCCGGTGACCGGGTCGATGCCGTGGGCGCGGCAGGCGGCCAGGATGGTCGGGAAGCGGCGCTCCCACATCTCGGCGCCGAAGTGGCGGGCGTCGAGGTACATGTGCTCGGCGTCCTGCTCCCGCATGCGGCGCATGATGCCCTTGGCGACGATGTCCCGGGGCGCCAGCTCGGCCAGTTCGTGCTGCCCGAGCATGAAGCGCACGCCGTCGCCGTCCACCAGGTGGGCGCCCTCGCCGCGCACCGCCTCGGAGACCAGCGGCTGCTGGCCCTCCGCGTCCGGACCGAGGAACAGCACCGTGGGGTGGAACTGGACGAACTCCAGGTCGCTCACCTCGGCGCCCGCGCGCAGCGCGAGGGCGACCCCGTCGCCGGTGGAGACGGCCGGATTGGTGGTCGCGGAGAACACCTGGCCCATGCCGCCGGTGGCGAGCACCACGGCGGGCGCGTGCACCGCGCCGACGCCGTCGTGCTGGCCCTCTCCCATGACGTGCAGGGTGACGCCGGCGGTGCGGCCCTCGGCGTCGGTGAGCAGGTCCAGCACGAGCGCGTTCTCGATGATGCGCATGCCCGCCCGTCGCCCGCCACCACCCTCGGCCGAGAGCGCTTCGCGCTCGCCCCTCCCGCTCGCGCGGACCGCCTCGACCAGGGCGCGGGAGATCTCCGCGCCGGTGGCGTCGCCGCCCGCGTGGGCGATGCGGCGGCGGTGGTGACCGCCCTCGCGGGTGAGTTCCAGGCCCCCGTCGGTGGACTCGTCGAACTGCGCGCCGGTCGCGATGAGCCGCCGTACGGCGTCGGGGCCCTCGGTGACCAGGATGCGCACCGCCTCCTCGTCGCACAGTCCGGCGCCGGCGACCAGGGTGTCGTCCAGGTGCTGCTCGGGGGTGTCGCCCTCGCCGAGCGCCGCGGCGATGCCGCCCTGCGCCCAGCGGGTCGAGCCGTCGTCGAGGCGCGCCTTGGTGACGACCACGGTCGTCAGACCGGCGGCCTCGCAGCGGAGGGCGGCGGTGAGACCGGCGACGCCGGAGCCGACGACCACCACGTCCGCGTCGATGGACCAGCCGGGGGCGGGCGCGTGCAGTCTTATGCCTGTGCTGGTCACGAGGCGTCTCCGAACGTTCCGAACGTCAGGGGGATGTTGTCGATCAGCCGGGTGGCGCCCACGCGCGCGGCGACCGCGAGGACGGCCTCACCGGTGAAGTCGTCGCCGATCTCGGTGAAGTCCGACGGGTCCACCAGGGCCAGGTAGCCGAGCTGGAGCGGCGGGTCGAGGCGGGCGGCCTCGTCCAGCACCAGGCGGGCGGCGGCGCGGACCGCGGCGGGACCGCCGGCGGTCGTGGCGACGGCGTGCGCGTCGGCCGCGGCGCGGGACTCGCCGATCGCGCTGAGCGCCTCGGCACGCGCGCGGGAGGCGGGCACCTCGCGGGCGCGGGCGCGCAGCGCCTCCTGCGCGGCGTGCCGGTCGCGGCCCGCGAACAGGGCCCGCGACAGGGCGAGCGCGGTGCGCCGCTCGGCGGGCGACAGGTAACGGTTGCGGCTGGACAGGGCGAGCCCGTCCTCCTCGCGGACGGTGGGCACGCCGACGATCTCCACCCCGAAGTTCAGGTCGCGCACCATGCGCCGGATCAGGGCGAGCTGCTGGGCGTCCTTCTGCCCGTAGAGGGCGACGTCGGGCCGGGTGAGGTGCAGCAGCTTCGCCACGACGGTGAGCATGCCGTCGAAGTGCCCGGGGCGGGCGGCGCCCTCCAGCCGCTCGCCCATGGGCCCGGCGCTGATCCGGACCTGGGGTTCGCCGCCCGGGTAGACCTCGTCCACGGACGGGGCGAACACGGCGTCCGCGCCGGACCGTCCGGCCAGCTCGACGTCGGCGTCCAGGGTGCGCGGGTAGCGGTCCAGGTCCTCGCCCGCGCCGAACTGCAGCGGGTTGACGAAGACGGTGACGACGACCTCGCCCTCGGGCCCGGCGATCGTCCGGGCGGTGCGGATCAGCGTGGCGTGGCCCTCGTGCAGCGCGCCCATGGTCATCACCACGGCACGGCGGCCGGTACGCGCGCGGTCGTGCAGGTCGGCGGCGGTGCGCAGCAGGGTGGCGGTCATCGGGCGGCTCCGTTCCGGGACGCGCGCGTGGGCGTACGGGTGGGGTGGGCGTGAGGGGCGGGGACGGTGCCGCTCATGGGGTGTCACCCGGGGCGCTTCCGGTGCCGCCGGTCCCGTCGCCCGGGTCGGCGAGCACTCCGAGGAGGGGTTCGGCGAGCTCCGGCTTCAACAGTCCGTGGGCGAGGGCGCGGTCGGCGGTGGCGCGGGCCATGGCCAGGTACCCGGCGACGGTCCCGGGGGCGTGCTCGCGCAGCTCGGCGACGTGCGCGGCGACCGTGCCGGCGTCGCCGCGGGCGACCGGTCCGGTGAGGGCGGCGTCGCCGGAGCGCAGGGCGTTGTCCAGGGCGGCGCCGAGCAGCGGGCCGAGCATCCGGTCGGGGGCGCCGACGCCCGCGGTGCGCAGCAGTTCCAGGGACTGGGCGACCAGGGTGACCAGGTGGTTGGCGCCCAGGGCGAGGGCGGCGTGGTAGAGCGGGCGCTTCTCCTCGGCGATCCACTCGGGCTCGCCGCCCATCTCGATGACCAGGGCTTCGGCGGCCAGCCGCAGTTCCTCGGGCGCGGTGACGCCGAAGGAACAGCCGGCGAGCCGCTGCACGTCCACGGGGGTGCCGGTGAACGTCATCGCCGGGTGCAGGGCCAGCGGCAGCGCGCCCGCGCGCAGGGCGGGGTCGAGGACCTGCGCGCCGTAGCGGCCGGAGGTGTGCACGAGGAGCTGCCCGGGGCGCACGGCGCCGGTGTCGGCGAGTCCCGCGACCAGCTCGGGCAGGGCGTCGTCGGGGACGGTCAGCAGCACCAGCTCGGACCGCTGGAGCACCTCGGCGGGCGGCACCACCGGCACGTCCGGCAGCATCTGCTCGGCCCGCCTCCGGGACGCGTCGGAGACGGCGGAGACGGCCACCGGGCGGTGCCCGGCCAGCTGGAGGGACGCGGCCAGGGCGGGGCCCACGCGTCCGGCGCCTACGACGCCGACGGTGAGCCGTGCGGGGCGGTCCCGGGGATCGGGCTGTGGGGTTGTGTTCACGCGACGGCGGCCTTCCCGTTCCAGTCCGCTCGGGGTACCGGACGATTTCTCGTCATGTTAACGCGATCGGTTCCGGCGGCCACCGGTCGTCCACAGGCTGTGGGTCCCCGCGGACGCGCCCGCCCCGGCACGCTCGCGAAACCGGGGTGACCGCGCGGAGGCGGTGCGGGATGATCGCGGGCATGACGGACACGGCGGACGGCACGAGCGGCACCACGACGGATCACGACGGCACGGAACCCGAGACGGAGGAGACCGCCGCGCCCACACCGCGTGAACGGCGCATCGCGGCCTGGCGGAACGCCCCGCGCGTGCTGGCGCGCCTCGGCTTCCTCGCCCCGCTGCGGGAGCGCCTGGCACTGCTGGAGGCCGCGGGCGACGTCCACGACCTCGGCGAGACCGCGGACGTCTACGGCAACGGCGTCGTGGAGGCCCTGGAGCGGCGCGTGGCCGGGCTGCTCGGCACGGAGGCCGCCGCCTTCTTCCCGACCGGCACGATGGCGCAGCAGGTGGCCCTGCGCTGCTGGGCCGGCCGCACCGGCGACCCGGCGGTCGCGCTGCATCCGCTGAGCCACCCGGAGGTGCACGAACGGAACGCGTTCAGCCAGGTCAGCGGGTTGCGTCCGGTGCGGTTCGCGGACGAGCCGCGACTGCCCACCGCGGAGGAGGTCCGCGCCTTCGAGGAGCCCTTCGGCGCGCTGATGCTCGAGCTGCCGCTCCGGGACGCCGGGTTCGTGCTGCCCACGTGGGACGAGCTGACCGAGGTGGTGGACGCCGCACGGGAACGCGACGCGGTCGTGCACTTCGACGGGGCCCGGCTGTGGGAGTGCACGGAGCACTTCGGCAGGCCGCTGGAGGAGATCGCGGGCCTCGCCGACAGCGTCTACGTGTCCTTCTACAAGTCCCTCGACGCCTTCGGCGGCGCGGCCCTCGCCGGGCCCGCCTCCCTGATCGAGGAGGCCAGGACCTGGCGGCACCGGTACGGGGGCGCGGTGTTCCAGCAGTTCCCCACCGCGCTGTCCGCGCTGATCGGCCTGGACCGCGAGCTGCCCCGGCTGCCGGAGTACGTCCGCCACGCGCGCGTGGTGGCCGCCGCCCTGCGCGAGGGACTGGAGGCGGGGGGGGCTGCCCTGGTTCCGCGTGCACCCCGAGGTGCCGCACACCCACGACTTCCAGGTCTGGCTGCCGTACGAGGCGGAGTTCGCGGCGGAGACGGCGATCCGGGCCGGTGAGGAGACCGGCGCCATGCTGTTCGCGAACCACTGGGGCCCGAAGGGGCCCGGCCTGACCGCCACCGAGGTCTACGTGCGCGCCGCGGCCCTGGAGTGGACGGCCGGCGACGTCCGCACGGCGGCGGCCGACTTCGCCCGCCGCCTGACCGACGGCGCGTAGCCCTCACCGCCCGGCGGCCCGCCCCGGCGGCCCGCCCCGGTCGACGACGGCCGCCCGTCGGGGACCGGGTGTCGGTGGCCGGGTGCACCATGTGGGCATGGGCGTGCACATCGACATCACCGGGCTGCGGCCGGAGCGGATCGCCGTCGTGATCTCCCCGCTGGCCGAGCTGGGCATGGCGCTGCACACGCTGTCCGAGCCGGCCCACCACCCCGGTCTCCAGGCGTGGGTCACGGGGGTGACCGCGCGGCTGGACCCGCATCTCGCGGACCGCATGTGCGAGGCGGACTTCCTGTGGCGCACGACGTTCTCCGACCTGTTCCTGGCCTGCGCGGGGGTGCCGGGCCGCACGGCGCTGCCCGGCGGCACGCTCGCCGAGGAGCTGGACCTGCTGGACAAGCTGTCGGACGAGCAGTTCGTGGCCGCCGCCCTGGAGTTCACCTGCGCGCTCCCCTACGACGTGCCGGGACGCGGACCGCTCACCGACGAGGGGCTGCGCCGCCGCGCACTCGAGCTGGCCGCCGCGCGGGGACCGCGACAGATGCTGTTCACCGAGCGGTTGCTGACCGATCCGCCGCTCACCAGGGCGTGGCTGCGGCAGTTCCTCCAGGACTGCGACGAGGCGTTCTTCGCCGAGACGTGGTCCCGGCTGCGGCACCAGCTCGCCGCGGACGCCCGCCTCAAGACGGACCTGCTACGCCGCAAGGGCCTGGGCGAGGCGCTGACGTCGGTGTCCTCCGCCGTGACGCTGGACGAGGCGGCGGGCCGGATCAGCGTCGACAAGCTGGGCGACGGCCGCACCACCACCGGTGACGGCGGGCTGCTGCTGATCCCCACCAGCCTCGGCCGGCCGCACCTGATGGTGCTGCACCGGCACGGCTGGCAGCCCGTGCTGCACTATCCGGTCGGCTCCCCTGCGTGGGCCGCCCCTCCGACGGTCGAGCAGCTCGCCCTCCGGATGACCGCGCTGTCCCACCCGGTGCGGATGCGCATGTGCCGCCATCTGGCCCGCAGCGCGTACACCACCGGCGAGCTGGCGCAGGTGCACGGCATGACCGCGCCGGAGATATCCCGGCACCTGGGCGTGCTGAAGAAGGCGGGCCTGATCACCACCCACCGCCGTGGCCGCTACGTCCTGCACCAGCTCGACGTGACGGTGGTGGCCCGCCTCGGCAGCGACTTCCTGGAGGGCATCCTCCGCTGAGCCCGCGGCAGCCCCGCCGTTCAGTCGAGACGGATGTGGCGCAGCCCCACGCCCGCCTGGCGGAGCCGGGTGCGCAGGCGGCCCTCGTGGTTGGGGCGCAGACGGAGGCCGGCCAGGACGGCGATGCGGTCGGCCGTCTTCGGCACGGTGCTGTGGTCGGTCCACAGGTGCTCGGCGAACTCCGGCTCGGCGAGCCGCTCCAGGCAGTGGTCGAGCCGCTCGACCGCCCAGCTCTCCCGTCGCAGGGTTCCGGTGCGCAGCAGCTGCCCCGGGCCGCGTTCCCGCAGCCGCCGCAGCACCGTCTCCCGCTCGGCGAGCAGCGTGAAGTGCCGCACGTCGTGGCCCAGTTCGCGCAGCCGGCCCACGGTCTCGGCGAAGTGGCCGGGGTCGGTGACGGTCATCGGCGCGATCACCACGCCCTCGCGCCGGGTGAGGGTGAGGTCGAGGACCTCCACGACGCCCTGCCGCCAGGCCTTCAAGTCCTGGAAGTCACCGCGCAGTTCACGCGGCAGCATGCGGTGGAGGCCGAAGCCGGGCTGCTCGGGGTCGCAGACGACGCTGCCCGCCAGGCGGCGCCGTATCTCGTGTGCGGTCTGTGTCTTGCCGCCCCCGAAAGGGCCGTTGATCCACAGGAGCATGCGCGCACCCTACCGGCGGCCGGGGGCGCCGCTCAGCCGTGTCCGCCGGCCCGCACCAGGCCCGTTTCGTAGGCGAGGACGACCACCTGCACCCGGTCCCGCAGCCCCAGCTTGGTGAGGATGCGGCCCACGTGCGTCTTCACGGTCGCCTCGGAGAGCACCAGGCGGGACGCGATCTCCCCGTTCGACAGGCCCTGCGCGACCAGCACCATGACCTCGCGCTCGCGTTCGGTGAGCCGCTCCAGCTCCTTGTGCTCGGGCTGCTTGCCGCTGCTGGGCAGCATCGGCGCGAACCGGTCCAGGAGCCGGCGGGTGGTGGAGGGGGCCACCACGGCGTCGCCGCTGTGCACGGCGCGGATCGCGCTGAGCAGTTCGCCGGGCGGCACGTCCTTGAGCATGAAGCCGGACGCGCCCGCCTTCAGCCCGGAGAAGGCGTACTCGTCGAGGTCGAAGGTGGTGAGGATGAGCACCTTCGGCGGGTCGGTGTCCGCGCAGATCCTGCGGGTGGCCTCCACACCGTCGAGCTTCGGCATGCGGACGTCCATCAGCACCACGTCGACGGCGGTGGCCCGCAGCACCTCCAGGGCCTCCACGCCGTTGCCCGCCTCCGCGACGACCTCCATGTCCGGCTGGGCGGCGAGCACCATCCGGAAACCGGTGCGCAGCAGCGCCTGGTCGTCGACGAGCATCACGCGGATCGTCATCGTGGCCTCTTCCGTTCAGTCGTTCGGTCGTCCGGGCGTCGGGGCGTCGGGGCGTCGAAGGGGGCGTGACAGGTGTCAACAGAGGGCGTGCGTATGTGTCAGTGCGCTGGTTTGAGCGGCAGCAGCGCACTGATGCGGAATCCTCCGCCCGGCCGCGGTCCCGCGTCCAGCGTTCCGCCCACCATGCCGACCCGTTCCCGCATGCCGATCAGGCCGTGGCCCTGGCCGTCGAACCCGCCCTCCTCGTACAGCTCGTGCGGGGCGCCCTTGCCGTCGTCCTCCACGAGCAGGCCCAGCCCGTCGTCGAAGTACACCAGCCGCACGCTGGCGCCCGCGTCGGGACCGCCGTGCTTGCGGGTGTTGGTCAGCGCCTCCTGCACGATCCGGTAGGCGGTCAGCTCGACCCCGCGGGGCAGTTCGCGCGAGGTGCCCTCGACCTTGAAGTCCACGGGCAGCCCGGACTCCCGGCACTGCTCGACGAGGTCCTCGATCTGCTGCAGCCCCGGCTGGGGCACGTACTCCCCCGCCTCCTGGTGCTCTCCGGTGCGCAGCACGCCCAGCAGGCGGCGCATCTCGGCGAGGGCCTGGCGGCCGGTGGTGGAGATGGTCTCCAGGGCCTTCCTGGCCTGGTCGGGCGCCGCGTCGAGGACGTAGGCGGCGCCGTCGGCCTGCACCACCATCACGGACACGTTGTGGGCGACCACGTCGTGCAGCTCGCGGGCTATCCGGGCGCGCTCGGCGGCGACCGCGACCTTGGCCTGCGCCTCGCGCTCCTTCTCCAGCCGGGCGGCCCGCTCCTCCAGCTGCGCGAAGTAGGCGCGGCGGGTGCGTATGGAGTCGCCGAGCACCCATGCGAGGGCGAAGGGCACGGCGAGGATGACCGACAGGACGACGTTCTCGGCCGTGCTCGCGTACGGACTGGGCCAGCGCATCTGCGCGAGCGGGGCCGCGCACAGGCCCGCGGTCAGCGCGAGGCGGGACGCCCAGCGGGCGCCGGTCGCCGCGACCGTGTAGGCGATCACCAGCAGGGCGAAGTCGGCGGGCAGCACGGGCACGTCGAGGATCAGTTGCCCGAGGCCCACCACCAGGGCGAGGACCAGCATCCGCTCCGGCATCCGGCGGCGCAGCGCCACCACTAGGGACAGCAGAAGCATGACCGGGACGATGAGGGCCGGGCTCTCGGTGCCCCGGGACTCCTCCACGGCCGCTCCGCTGACCGCCGTGAGCCCGAACAGGATCACGGCCCAGAAGCCGTCGACCCACATCGGGTGTCTGCGGAGGAAGTCATAGAGGCGCTGCACGTGACCCAGCGTAGGGAAGCGAAATGCGTGCAGGGGTCAACCGAAGGGCCGATCCCCGCCCGCGCGTGTACTCCCCAAGGTGGAGGCCCGGCCGGTGCGCGCGCGTAGCCTGGGCCGGTGACGACGGCGACGGCGGACGCGGGGAAGCGGTGACGGCGGGGACGGCGGGGACGGCCGGGACGGCGGGGGACGGTTTCCGCGGGTGGCGGGAGGCGGCTCAGGAGGCCCTGTACGGCCCGGACGGCTTCTACCGCCGCCCCGGCACGGGCCCGGCCGGGCACTTCCGGACCTCCGTGCACGCCTCGCCGCTGTACGCGGACGCCGTGGCGCGGCTGCTGTGCCGGGTCGACGAGGCGCTGGGCCGGCCGGCGGCGCTGGACTTCGTGGACCTGGCCGCCGGACGGGGCGAACTGGTCACCGGGGTGCTCGGCGCGCTCCCCGCGGACGTGGCGGACCGTGTGCGCCCCTGCGCGGTCGAGCTGGCCGCGCGGCCCGACGGGCTGGACGGGCGGATCGTGTGGCGGGACGCGCCGCCGGAGGGGATCACGGGGCTGCTGTTCGCCAACGAGTGGCTGGACAACGTGCCGGTGGACGTCGCCGAGACGGACGCGTCCGGCACCCCGCGGTACGTGCTGGTGCGGGCGGACGGGGCCGAGCGGCTCGGGGAGCCGGTCGCCGGGGCGGACGCCGGGTGGCTGGACCGGTGGTGGCCGCTGCCGCCCGAGGAGGGTCTGCGCGCGGAGATCGGACTCCCCCGGGACCGCGCCTGGGCGGCGGCCGTCGGCGCGCTGGAGCGCGGTGTCGCCGTCGCCGTGGACTACGCGCACACGGCCGGCGCGCGCCCGCCGTTCGGGACGCTGACCGCGTTCCGTGAGGGGCGGGAGACGGCGCCGGTGCCGGACGGCTCCCGCGACCTCACGGCGCACGTCGCGCTGGACGCGTGCGCCGCCGCCCCCGCCCTGCCGGGCGCGCGCCTGCTGACGCAGCGGGACGCCCTGCGCTCCCTGGGCGTCACCGGCGGGCGTCCCCCGCTGGCCCTGGCGGGCAGCGACCCGGCCGGCTACGTCCGCGCCCTCGCCGCCGCCGGGGAGGCCGCCGAGCTGACCGCGCCGGGCGGCCTCGGCGACTTCGGCTGGCTGGTGCAGCCGGTGGGGGCCGAGGACGTCCTCGGCGGCTGACGGCCGCCGCGGCGGCTACTTGTCGATGTCGCCGACGACGAAGAACATCGACCCCAGGATCGCCACCATGTCCGCGACCAGCGTGCCCGGCAGCAGCTCGGCGAGCGCCTGGATGTTGTTGTACGACGCCGAGCGCAGCTTCAGCCGGTACGGCGTCTTCTCGCCCCTGCTGACCAGGTAGTAGCCGTTGATGCCGAGCGGGTTCTCGGTCCACGCGTACGTGTGGCCCTCGGGCGCCTTGAGGACCTTCGGCAGCCGCTGGTTGACCGGGCCCGGCGGCAGCTCCGCCAGCCGGTCGAGGCAGGCGTCGGCGAGGTCCAGGGCGTTGTGCGTCTGCTCCAGCAGGCACTCGAAGCGGGCGAGGCAGTCGCCCTCCTCGCGGGTGACCACCTTCAGGACGCCGCCCAGCTCGCCGTAGGCCAGGTACGGCTCGTCGCGGCGCAGGTCGAAGTCGACGCCCGAGGCGCGCCCGATCGGCCCGCTCACCCCGTACGCGTGCACCGCCTCCGGGGACAGCACGCCGACGCCGCGGGTGCGGCCCCGGAAGATCTCGTTGCCGAGCACCAGGTCGTCGAAGCGGTCCATGCACGCGCGCACGTCGGCGACCGCGGCACGCGCGCGTCCCGTCCAGCCCGCCGGGAGCTCCTCCTTGAGGCCGCCGACGCGGTTGAACATGTAGTGGATGCGCCCGCCGGAGGCCTCCTCCATGACGTGCTGGAGCTTCTCGCGCTCGGTGAAGGCGTAGAAGATCGGGGTGATGCCGCCGAGCTCCAGCGGATAGGAGCCGAGGAACATCAGGTGGTTGAGCACCCGGTTCAGCTCCGCGAGCAGCGTGCGCAGCCACACCGCGCGCTCGGGGACCTCCATGCCGAGCATCCGCTCCACGGCGAGCACCACGCCCAGCTCGTTGGAGAACGCCGACAGCCAGTCGTGCCGGTTGGCCAGCATGATGATCTGCCGGTAGTCGCGGGCCTCGAACAGCTTCTCCGCGCCCCGGTGCATGTAGCCGATCACGGGCTCCGCGCGGACGATCCGCTCACCGTCCAGCACGAGCTTCAGCCGCAGCACGCCGTGCGTGGAGGGATGCTGCGGGCCGATGTTGAGCACCATGTCGGTGCTCTCCGCCGCGCCGCCGATTCCGACCATGGTCTCCGTCGTAGGAGTCATGGACACAGTCTGTCCTACGTACGCTGGCCCCATGGAGACGGGGAGCCCGCACGACACGGGGACAGCGGACGCGCCGAAGACGCCCGGGACGGCGGACGTGCCGGCGGCGGACGGCGGCACGGCGGAGCCGGAGTGGCGTGCGCTGCCGCCCGGACTGCTGAAGATGCGGCGGCTGCTGCTGGTGGTGTGGCTGGGGCTGCTGACCCTGGCCGCCGCGCTGGTGCCGGGCCTGCTGGCGGGGCCCGGCTGGGGCGCCTTCGCGGTGCTGCCGCTGGCCCTGCTGCTGTGGGGCTGGGTGATGCTGGAGCGCAACTGGCGCTCCTGGCGGTACGCCGAACGCTCCGACGACCTGCTGATCAGCCGCGGCGTCCTCTGGCACGAGGAGACGGTCGTGCCGTACGGGCGGATGCAGCTCGTGGAGGTCACCTCCGGGCCCGTCGAGCGGCACTTCGGGCTGGCCAGCGTGCAGCTGCACACGGCCGCCGCGGCCACCGACGCGACCATCCCCGGCCTCGATCCGGCCGAGGCGGAGCGGCTGCGCGACCGGCTCACCGAGCTGGGCGAGGCCCGATCGGCGGGGCTGTGACCGCGCCCGGCGTCCAGGAGGACGTACGCGACCGGCCGCCGGTGACCGAGCGGCGACTGCACCCCGTCACGCCGCTGAGGCGGGCGTGGGCGCCGGTGGCCGTCCTGATGGGCTGGGCGGTGCACGACCCCGACGGGGCGCAGCGCCAGCTCACCCGGCTGACCACGACCACGCTGCTGGTCGGCCTCGGCGTGCTCATCCCGGCCGCCGCCCTCTACGGTTTCCTGAGCTGGTGGTTCACCCACTTCGCGGTGACCGACACCGAACTGCGGGTGCGCACCGGGCTGCTGTTCCGGCGCACCGCGCACATCCGGCTGGAGCGCATCCAGGCCATCGACGTCACCCAGCCCCTGCTCGCGCGGGTCGCGGGCGTGGCGAAGCTGAAACTCGACGTCGTGGGCGCCGACAAGAAGGACGAGCTCGCCTTCCTCGGGGCCGGCGAGGCGCGGGCGCTGCGCGCGGAGCTGCTGGCGCGGGCGGCCGGGTTCGCCCCGGAGACCGCGCACGAGGTGGGCGAGGCGCCCTCCCAGCAGATGCTGCGGGTGCCGCCGGGCGTGCTCGCCGTCTCGCTGCTGCTGACCGGCGCGACCTGGGGCTGGCTGGTGGTCGCCGCCGTCGCGCTGCCGCTGTTGTGGACGGCCACCCACAGCCTGTGGACGGTGCTCGCGGCGGGCGTGCCGATGCTCGGCGCGGCGGGCGCGAGCAGCGTGGGCCGCTTCGTCGCCGAGTACGACTGGACGCTGGGCGAGTCGCCCGACGGGCTCCGGATCGACCACGGGCTGCTGGACCGGGCGCACGAGACGGTGCCGCCGGGCCGGGTGCAGACCGTGCGGCTGATCGAGCCGCTGCTGTGGCGGAGGCGGGGCTGGGTGCGGGTCGAGCTGGACGTGGCGGGTTCGTCCAACTCGCTGCTGCTGCCGGTGGCCCCGCGCGCGATGGCCGAGTCGGTCGTCGCGCGCGTCCTGCCCGGGGTGACCGTGCCCCCGCCCGAGGCGCTCTCCCGCCCGCCCCGACGCGCGCGGTGGTGCGTGCCGGTGTGGTGGCGGGGCTACGGACTCGCCGTCACGGACGCGGTGTTCGCCGCCCGGCGCGGTCTGCTGCGGCGCAGCCTGTCGCTGGTCCCGCACGCGAAGGTGCAGAGCGTCCGGCTCGCCCAGGGACCGTGGCAGCGGGCGCGCGGGGTCGCCGACGTCCACGTGGACACCGGCGCCAACGGCACCGTGACGGCCCGGCTGCGCCCCGCCGACGAGGCCGCCGCCCTGCTGCACGCCCAGGCGGAACGGTCCCGCACCGGGCGCAGGGACGCCCTGCCGGACCGCTGGATGGCCTGACAGGCGCGCCGCGCACGGCGAAGGGGCCCCCGCCCGGGCGGGGGCCCCTTCGCCGGTCCGGGCGGTGTTCCGGCCGGTTCAGGAAGCCGCGCTGCGCAGCCCCTGGACGTCGATGTGCTCGGTCTCGTCGTGGGCCGTCAGGTCGATGACCTGACCGGCGCCGCGCGTCTCCTCGTCGGCCGGCTTGTACCGCGCCTCGGCCTCCGCCTTGTGCAGCGCGAGCGCCTCCTGGCCGACGACGTCGGCGAGGTCCTCGTTCTGCACGGCGTCCAGGGCGGAGCGCTGAGCGTCCTTCTTGGTGCCGAAGAAGTCGAACCCGCCCTCCGACACCGGCTGGCGCACGGGCTGCGTCGGCGGGACGACCGCCACCGCGGTCGGCACGGTGAAGTGCCCGGAGGGCTGCCGCACGGCCGGGCCGGCGGAAGCGGCCGGCGCGGTGGGGGCGGCCGCGCGCTCATAGGCGCCGGCCGCCCGCGTCTGCCCTCCGGCCCCGCCCTCCCGCGCCGGATCGGGCCTGGGCCGCTTCGTCGGCTCCGGCCCGTCGTCCTCGGGGGTGCCGCCGCCCTGGGGGGCGGTGCTCCTCGGGGCGTCCCCGGCCTTCCCGGCCCCGGGGGCGCTCTCCTCGCGCGCGGCCGGGACGGAGGCCTCCGCGTCCGTCCCCTCCGCCGCGCCGGAGTCCGTCTCCCCGGCCTTCGCCTCGCGCCGCCCGGCGAACCGCGCCAGCGCCGCGCCGGCCCGCAGGTACAGCGTCGAGCCCTCCGGGGAGAAGACACCGGGGGTCCTCGCCTCCCGCTCGGCGCCCTCCGTCCGCTCGGCGTCCGCCGTCGTCCCCGCCACCGGCTCGGCGGCGGTGGGCTCCGGCGCCTCGGCGGTCACGGGCTCCGCGCCGGGCGTCGCGGGCGCGCCCGCGGGCAGGGCGCGTGCCGGGACGGCCGTCTCGATCTCCAGCACCCGGCGCTCCTCGAGCACGTTCGCCCGGTCCGCCTCGGCCGCCGCGTACCGGCGCAGCAGCGCGGCGTGTTCGTTGCGCAGGCCCGCCAGTTCCGCGCGCTTGGCGCGCAGCCGCTGCTCCAGCTTCGTGCGCAGCTCGCGCGACTCCTCGAGGTCGGACTCGAGTTCGGCGACCCGTTCCTCGAAACGCCACTCGTCGCTCGCCCGCGCGCGCGTGAGGTCGGCGACGCGTTTGCCCGCCTGGGTGTCCCAGTGGCGCATCACGACGGCGCCCGCGATCGCCGTGGCCGCGGCGGCCGCGGCCACGAGACGGAGCACCACCGGCTGCGTGAACACCCAAGGCGCCAGGGCGCAGACGACGGAGACGCCTGCGATCGCCGACGGGGGCAGCATCCTGTGCAGAGGCGGGGAATGACGGTGACGTCCACGTGGCATGGCCAGAAACTTACCGCGCGTAGGCAAATGATGGTGCCCCGCCCCGCAAAAAGAAACCTACACGCGATGTTTCACAGCCCGTCAGCGATGCGGGCCGCGCGTGAATAGGCGGACACCGAATTTCCGTCAAGATCATTCATGGGCCCGTGCGGCACGCAACTCGCCCTCCGCGCATTCGCCTTGTCCCGCCCCCGCTGCCGCCGGGCCTCCCGCCCCGGCCGCCCTTGCCACGGGGGCGTCCCCCGCGCGCACCGCTCTTCGATTCCGCCCGCCGGCGCCCTTCCGTCCCGCCCCTCCGATCCGTTTCGGCGCCCCTCCCGGGACCACTCCCCCGTGCGCCCGCCTTCCGCCGGAGATCCGCTTGTCCCCCTCCCGCCGGGAACCCCGTTTCCGGCCCTTTCCCGCTCTCCCCGGTCTTCCGCGCGTCCCCCTCACGGCAATGCGGCCCGAAAGGCTCCGCCAATCCCCGCCGCCGCGTTTCCCGCGCGCCGGGCCCGTGCGGCACCGCGCACCCTCCCGGGGCCTACGCTGAACGTATGAGCAATCACAGCGGACGCCGCCAGGTCGCGGGCCTCCCCCACTGGGACCGGTGCGCGGTCATGGGAGTCGTGAACGTCACCCCCGACTCCTTCTCCGACGGCGGCCGCTGGTTCGACACCACGACGGCCGTCAAGCACGGCCTCGACCTGGTCGCGCAGGGCGCCGACCTGGTGGACGTCGGCGGCGAGTCCACCCGCCCCGGCGCCACCCGCGTCGACGAGGCCGAGGAGCTCAGGCGCGTCATCCCGGTGGTCCGGGGCCTCGCCGCGGAGGGCGTCACCGTCTCCGTCGACACCATGCGCGCCTCCGTCGCCGAGCAGTCGCTCGCGGCCGGCGCCGCCCTGGTCAACGACGTCAGCGGCGGCCTCGCCGACCCCGCCATGATCGGCGTCGTCGCCGCCGCCGAAGCCCCGTTCGTCGTCATGCACTGGCGCGGCTTCCTGGAGGGCGACACCGTCCGGGGCGTGTACCACGACGTGGTCACCGAGGTCGCCGACGAGCTCCACGCGCGCGTGGAGGCCGTCCTGGAGGGCGGCATCGCCCCCGACCGCGTGATCGTCGACCCCGGCCTCGGCTTCTCCAAGGACGCCGAGCACGACCTCGCGCTGCTCGCCCGCCTCGACCGCCTCCTGGGCCTCGGCCGCCCCCTCCTCGTCGCCGCGTCCCGCAAGCGGTTCCTCGGCCGGGTGCTGGCGGGCCCCGGCGCCCCGCCCCCGCCCGCCCGCGAACGCGACGCGGCCACCGCGGCCGTCTCCGCCCTGGCGGCCCGGGCGGGCGCCTGGGCGGTGCGCGTGCACGACGTCCGGGCCAGCGCCGACGCCGTACGGGTCGTCCGCGCGATAGCGGCGGCGTGCCCCGACGACGCGTCCCCGTCCCCCGAGCACGGTGCGGAAGGAGCCCGGTGACCGCACCCCACACCGACGTCGAGCAGGTCGAGGCCGCCAACACCGCCTTCTACGAGGCACTGGAGAGGGGCGACTTCGAAGAGGTCGCGTCGGCCTGGCTCACCCCCGCCGACCTCGGCGTCGACGAGTCGTACCACGACCCGGCCGACACCGGCGTGGTCTCCTGCGTCCACCCCGGCTGGCCGGTGCTCACCGGACGCGGCGAGGTGCTCCGGTCGTACGCGCTGATCATGGCGAACACCGACTACATCCAGTTCTTCCTCACCGACGTGCACGTCTCCGTCACCGGCGACACCGCCGTGGTGACCTGCACGGAGAACATCCTCAGCGGCGGCCCCGCCCCCGAGGACGGGGAGGAGCTGGGACCGCTGGTCGGGCAGCTCGTCGTCGCCACCAACGTGTACCGGCGCACCCCGTCCGGCTGGAAGCTCTGGTCCCACCACGCCTCCCCCGTCCTCGCCGAGGAGGACGACGCCGAGGACGACGAGACGCCGCCGTGACCCGTACGCACGGACCCGGCGGCCCCCGGGACGTGGCGCGGAACCCACCCCGCCCGCCACGGCCGCCCCACCGGCCCGTGAGCGCCCCGCCCCCGCGGGGCAGACGTACAGGGGGGACGGCGACCCCGTCCGGCGGTCGCCGCCCCGGACCGCCGGGGCCGGCGCCCGCCGCGGGTAGATTCGAGGCCGGGCCGGTGTGCCGTCCGCAAGGGCACCGACCGGCCGGACCGACGACAGCAGGAGTGATTCGTGTGGATCGTGTCGCGCTGCGCGGCCTGAGGGCCCGCGGGTACCACGGTGTGTTCCCGAAGGAGCGCGAGGAGGGCCAGACCTTCCTCGTGGACCTCGTCCTCGGCCTGGACACCCGCCCGGCCGCCGCCGACGACGACCTGACGAAGACCGTGCACTACGGCATCGTGGCGGAGGAGGTGGTGGCCGTCGTCGAGGGCGAGCCCGTCAACCTCGTCGAGACCCTCGCCGAGCGCATCGCCCAGGTCTGCCTGAAGCACGACGTCGTACGGGAGGTCGAGGTCTGCGTCCACAAGCCGGACGCGCCGATCACCGTGCCCTTCGACGACGTGACCGTCACCATCACCCGGAGCCGCGTATGACCAGGCCGTCCACCAGGGGCCACACCGACCCGACCGTCCAGCCCGTCCCCGCCTCCGTGGTCGAGCAGGTGGACGCCGCCGACGCCACGCTGCAGAACCCCCGACAGGCCGTGGTCTCCCTCGGCGCCAACCTGGGCAACCGCCTGGAGACCCTCCAGGGGGCCGTGGACGCCCTGGAGGACACCCCGGGCATCCGGGTCAAGGCGGTCTCCCCCGTGTACGAGACGGAGCCGTGGGGCGTCGAGCCCGGCAGCCAGCCGTCCTACTTCAACGCGGTCGCCGTGCTGAGGACCACCCTGCCGCCGTCCTCCCTGCTGGAGCGCGCCCAGGCGGTCGAGGAGGCCTTCCACCGCGTCCGGGACGAGCGCTGGGGCCCACGCACCCTGGACGTCGACATCGTCTCCTACGCCGACCTCCACTCCGACGACCCGCGGCTCACCCTCCCGCACCCGCGCGCCCACGAGCGCGCCTTCGTGCTCGCCCCCTGGCTCGACATCGAGCCCGCCGCGGAGCTCCCGGGACACGGCCCGGTGGCCGAACTGCTGGACGCGGTCACCCGGGAAGGCGTCACGCCGCGCGCCGACCTGGAACTCCGGCTGCCCGAGTAGCCGTTAAGGTCGAGGACGGCCAGGGGCCACCGGCCCGGGGAACGCGAAGGGACACCGTGAAAGAGCTGCGCATCAGGGTGCTGGCCGGCGTCTTCGTCGTCGCCGGCGTCCTGTCCTGGGCCGGGGCCCGCCTGTGGAACGCGGTGGGGACCCTCCCGAGCGTGCCCGTGGCCGCGCCCGTCGTCCTCGCCCTGATCGCCGTGGTCCTGGCGGCCACCGCGCTCTCCCTGCGCGCCCGGCTCAAGGCCCAGCGCGAGCGCCGGCCCGACGCCAAGGGCGTCGACCCGCTGATGGCGGCGCGTGCGGTGGTCTTCGGACAGTCCAGCGCGCTGGTGGCGTCCCTCGTCGCCGGCCTCTACGGCGGCACGTTCGTCGTGCTGCTGGGGTCCCTGGACGTCCCCGCCCGCCGCGACCAGGCCATCTACGCCGGGTTCTCCGTGGTGGCCGGCATCGCCGTCATAGCGGCGGCCATCTTCCTGGAGCGCGTCTGCCGGCTCCCGGACGACGAGGACGACGACACCCCGGGCACGGCCCCGGCGAGCTGAAGCGCCGCACGCGAAAGGGGGCACGGTCCGCCTGGACCGTGCCCCCTTTCGCCGTCCGCGGGCTCAGCGCGCCATGATCAGGCTCATCGCCTCGTTACGGGTCGCCGCGTCCCGCAGCTGGCCCCGCACCGCCGAGGTGATCGTCTTGGCGCCGGGCTTGCGGATGCCCCGCATCGACATGCACATGTGCTCGCACTCCACGACCACGATGACGCCGCGCGGCTCCAGGATCTCCATCAGGGAGTCCGCGATCTGCGTGGTGAGTCGTTCCTGCACCTGCGGGCGCCGGGCGTAGACGTCCACGAGCCGGGCCAGCTTGGAGAGGCCGGTGATCTTCCCGCTGGTCGACGGGATGTACCCGACGTGCGCCACGCCCCGGAACGGCACCAGGTGGTGCTCACAGGTCGAGTACACCTCGATGTCCTTGACCAGCACCATCTCGTCGTGGCCGAGGTCGAAGGTCGTCGTCAGCACGTCCTCGGGCTTCTGCCACAGCCCCGCGAAGATCTCCCGGTACGCTCTCGCCACGCGCGCCGGCGTCTCCTGCAGGCCCTCACGGTCCGGATCCTCGCCCACCGCGATCAGCAGTTCGCGCACGGCGTTCCGCGCCCGCTCCTCGTCGAACTCACCGATGGGGGCTATGCCGTCCAGCGTCACGGGGTCGGTCATGGATGCCTCGTTCCTGTGCCTGCACGCGTGACGGGCACGCGTCTCGAACCGCGGGTTACGCAAAATGCCGCGCCCCCCAGGCTAGAACCAGGGGGACGCGGCATCCATTCCGGGCCCGCAGGGGCTCCGGGAGCCTCGGATCAGCTCTCGGGGCGCTCCTCCGGGGTCCGCTCCGGCTGCGGAGCGGGGTCCGTCGTGGCGGTCTTCGCGGTGGAGATGGCCGGCGTGGCGCCGTTCGCCCCGTTCGTCAGGGCCAGCTCCTTGGGGGAGAGGACCGGCGGGCGGGTGGACGGCGTACGGCGCGAGGAACCGGTCCAGGCGGGCCTGGGCGGGCGCTTCACGATCGGCGCGAAGATCTCGGCGATCTCCTCCTTGCCCAGCGTCTCCTTCTCCAGGAGGGCCAGGACCAGGTTGTCGAGGACGTCGCGGTTCTCGACGAGGATCTCCCACGCCTCGTTGTGCGCGGTCTCGATGAGCTTCTTGACCTCTTCGTCGACCAGCGCGGCGACCTCTTCCGAGTAGTCGCGCTGGTGAGCCATCTCACGGCCGAGGAACGGCTCCGAGTTGTCGCCGCCGAACTTGATGGCGCCGAGCCGCTCGGTCATGCCGTACTGCGTGACCATCGCGCGGGCCAGGCCGGTGGCCTTCTCGATGTCGTTGGCGGCGCCGGTGGTCGGGTCGTGGAAGACCAGCTCCTCCGCCGCGCGGCCGCCCAGCATGTACGCCAGCTGGTCCAGCATCTCGTTGCGCGTGGTGGAGTACTTGTCCTCGTCCGGCAGGACCATGGTGTAGCCGAGGGCGCGGCCCCTCGACAGGATGGTGATCTTGTGGACCGGGTCGGAGTTCGGTGAGGCCGCCGCGACCAGGGCGTGTCCGCCCTCGTGGTACGCGGTGATCTTCTTCTCCTTGTCGGACATGATCCGGGTCCGCTTCTGCGGGCCCGCGACGACGCGGTCGATCGCCTCGTCGAGCATCTTGTTGTCGATCAGCTTCTGGTCGCTGCGCGCGGTGAGCAGCGCGGCCTCGTTCAGCACGTTGGCCAGGTCGGCGCCCGTCATGCCGGGGGTGCGGCGGGCGACGGCGCCGAGGTCGACGTCCGGGGCGACCGGCTTGCCCTTCTGGTGCACCTTGAGGATCTCGAGGCGGCCCTGCATGTCCGGGCGGTCCACCGCGATCTGGCGGTCGAAGCGGCCGGGACGCAGCAGCGCCGGGTCGAGGATGTCCGGGCGGTTGGTGGCGGCGATGAGGATCACGCCGCCCTTGACGTCGAACCCGTCCATCTCGACGAGCAGCTGGTTCAGCGTCTGCTCGCGCTCGTCGTGACCACCGCCGAGGCCGGCGCCGCGGTGGCGGCCGACCGCGTCGATCTCGTCGACGAAGACGATCGCCGGGGCGTTCGCCTTGGCCTGCTCGAACAGGTCACGGACACGGGAGGCGCCGACACCGACGAACATCTCGACGAAGTCGGAGCCGGAGATCGAGTAGAACGGGACGCCCGCCTCGCCCGCGACGGCGCGCGCGAGCAGGGTCTTGCCGGTTCCGGGCGGGCCGTAGAGCAGCACGCCCTTGGGGATCTTGGCGCCCACGGCCTGGAACTTCGCCGGCTCCTGCAGGAACTCCTTGATCTCGTGGAGCTCCTCGACGGCCTCCTCGGAGCCCGCGACGTCGGCGAACGTCGTCTTCGGGGTGTCCTTGGTGATGAGCTTCGCCTTGGACTTCCCGAAATTCATGACGCGGGAGCCGCCGCCCTGCATCTGGTTCATCAGGAACAGGAAGACGACCACGATGAGGACGAAGGGGAGCAGGGACAGCAGAATGCTCACGAAGGGGTTCTGCTTCGACGGCGAGACCGTGTAGCCGTCAGGGATCTGCTCGTTCTGGAATTTGTCCTGCAGCGTGCTGGCGATGGTGACGCCCTGGTCGCCGATGTAGCTCGCCTGGATCTTCGAGCTGCCCTCGACCTCCTGGCCGTCCTTGAGCTGGACCTTGATGGTCTGCTCGTCGCCGGTGGTCAGCTTGGCCGACTCGACCTTGTTCTCATTGATCGCCTGGACGACCTGGCCCGTGTCCACCGTCTTGTAGCCGCCGGACGAGCCGACGACCTGCATCAACACGACCACGGCAAGGACGGCCAGCACGATCCACATGACCGGCCCACGGAAGTATCGCTTCACGTCCATCCATACGGAGCGGTGCCGCCCCGTCCCTCCTGCCATAGTGAGTTTGATAAAGGCTGTTCTTCGGACGGTACCCCAGCATCGGCCCCCGACGCTGCGAGGGACGGCCGGCAATGGCGTCCACGCATGCTCCAACGCCACGGAGCCCGCCGGGGTTCCCGATCATGTACGGCGGCCGGGCCGCCCTACGTTCACCCGCCGTAGACGTGGGGCGCGAGCGTCCCGACGAACGGCAGGTTGCGGTACTTCTCCGCGTAGTCCAGGCCGTAGCCGACGACGAACTCGTTGGGGATGTCGAAACCGACCCATTCGACGTCGATGGCGACCTTGGCGGCCTCGGGCTTGCGCAGCAACGTGCACACCTTGAGGGAGGCGGGCTCGCGCGAGCCGAGGTTGGAGATCAGCCAGGACAGGGTCAGTCCGGAGTCGATGATGTCCTCGACGATCAGGACGTGCCGGCCCTTGATGTCGGTGTCGAGGTCCTTGAGGATCCGCACCACGCCGGAGGACTGCGTGCCCGCCCCGTACGAGGACACGGCCATCCAGTCCATCGTGACGGGGGTGGACAGCGCCCGGGCGAGGTCGGCCATCACCATCACCGCGCCCTTCAGCACGCCGACGATCAGGAGATCCTTGCCCGCGTACTCCGCGTCGATCTTCGCCGCGAGCTCCACCAGCTTGGCGTCGATCTCTTCCTTGGTGATGAGCACCTTCTCGAGGTCGGCACCCATGTCTTTCGCGTCCACCCGCATCACTTTCGGTCGTCCCACCGGCCGGTCCGGTCCGCCCCGCGACTCGTACGGGTCGGTGGGGTCCGGAATCAGCCCTGCCGAATCACCAGTCTGCCACCCTGCCGGCGGGCGACGACCCGGCCGGGGAGATTGATGGCCCCCTGACCGCGCCAGCCGGTGATCAGCCGGTCGACCTCCTCGATGTGGCGGGCGAACAGCGACCCGGCCGGGGCGCCGGCCTCGATGGCGGCCCGGCGCAGCACCCGGCGGCGCACGGCGGGCGGCAGGTCGTGCAGGGCGGCGCACTCCAGGCGGCCGTCGGCGTCGCGGACGCCGGCCGCGGCCTTCCCGGCCCAGGCGTCGAGGGCGTCGGCGTCGTCACGGGAGAGCTGGGCCGTACGGGCGAGGGCCTCGACGACGCCCTTGCCGAGGGCCTTCTCCAGGGCGGGCAGGCCCTCGTGGCGCAGCCGGGAGCGGGTGTAGGCGGGGTCGGCGTTGTGCGGGTCGTCCCAGACGGGCAGGGACTGGACCATGCAGGCCGTGCGGGCGGTCTGCCGGTCGAGCTGGAGGAAGGGGCGCCGGTAACGGCCGTCGGCCCCCGAGACCGCGGCCATGCCGGACAGGGAGCGGATGCCGGAGCCGCGGGCGAGGCCCAGCAGCACGGTCTCGGCCTGGTCGTCACGGGTGTGGCCGAGCAGGACGGCGGCGGCGCGATGGCGCTCGGCGGCGGCGTCGAGAGCGGCGTAGCGGGCGTCCCGGGCGGCGGCCTCGGGGCCGCCCGTCCCTCCTCCCCCGCCACCCCGGTAGGAGGCGCTGTGCGCCACCCGCGTCTCGCGGCCGACGGTGACGGCGACCGACTCGACGGGGTCCAGACCGAGGTCGCGCAGCCGGGCGGCGACCTCGGCGGCGCGCAGGTCGGAGCCCGCCTGGAGGCCGTGGTCGACGGTGACGCCGCCGGCGCGCAGGCCGGCGCGGGGGGCTTCGAAGGCGAGGGCGGAGGCGAGCGCCATGGAGTCGGCGCCGCCGGAGCAGGCCACGAGCACGAGCGGGGAGGAGGACCGCTCGTCGGGCGTGAGGCGGCCGGGCGTCCGGCCGTGTTCGGCGAGGATGTCGTTCAGGACGCGGCGGACCGCCAGGCGTATCGCCGCGACCGCAGGATGGGGACCCATGTCCGGTTCCCTTCGATGATGTTCCGGGGGGGGTTGAGCCCGAGGGACGGTCACGCAGAGTGTGTAGATGGTGACAGAACCGGGCCGTTCCCCGAGCATCGCACGCCTGCCGGGGACTCACGGTCCCTCGGACGGGTGATTGGCGGGGCGTCCGTCTGCCGTCGCCGGACGTCCTGTGCGACGGGGGCGCGGTGGTCACGCCTCCGGTTTGCGGTGCACCCGGGTGATCCAGTCCGCCGGTTTGCCGATCTCCGCCTTGGTGGGGAGCGTGTTGGGCGAGGTCCACACCCGGTTGAAGCCCTCCATGCCGACCTCGTCCACGACCGCGCGGACGAAGCGCTCGCCGTCGCGGTACTGGCGGAGCTTGGCGTCCAGGCCGAGCAGCTTGCGCAGCGCCATGTCCAGCCGGGAGGCGCCCTGGGCGCGGCGCTGCTGGAACTTCTCGCGGATCTCGGCGACGCTCGGCACGACCTCGGGCCCCACGCCGTCCATGACGTAGTCGGCGTGGCCCTCCAGCAGCGACATCACGGCGGTGAGCCGGCCGAGGATCTCGCGCTGGGCGGGGGTCTGCACGATCTCCACGAGGGAGCGCCCGTCGTCGCCCTCCTCGCCCTCGGGACGCCCGCCGACCAGTGACTGCGCGGCCTCGCGCACCCGCTCCAGCACGGTCATGGGGTCGACGTCGGTCTCGCTCAGGAACGCCTGGATCTCGCCCTCCAGGTGGTCCCGCAGCCAGGGCACGGCGGTGAACTGGGTGCGGTGGGTCTCCTCGTGGAGCGTCACCCACAGGCGGAAGTCGTGCGGCTCCACGTCGAGTTCGCGCTCGACGTGGACGATGTTGGGGGCGACGAGGAGCAGCCGTCCGCCGCCGCCCGCGCCGGCCGGGAGGTCCCGGGTCGCGGGGGCGAAGGTCTCGTACTGGCCGAGGACGCGGGAGGCGAGGAAGGACAGCAGCACGCCCAGCTCCACGCCGGTGACCTTGCCGCCGACCGCGCCCATGACCAGGGTGCCGGGGCTCGTGCCGCGCCGTTCCTGCATCTTGTCGAGCAGGGGTTTGAGCAGTTCGCGGAAGCCGGCGACGTTGGCCCTCACCCAGCCGGGGCGGTCCACCACGAGGAGGGGCGTGTCATGGGTCTCGGGCGTGCCGAGACCGGTGAAACCGCGGACGTGTTCCTCCGCGGACCGCGCGTGGCGGCGGAGCTCCGCGACGACGGCACGGGCCTCGTCCCGGCTCACGTCTGGGCCCGGCCGCATGAGCCTGGTCGCGGTCGCGACCGCGAGGTTCCAGTCGACCATGCCGGATGAGGCGGCGCCACCGATGCTCGTCATGTGTCAACGGTACGTGAGGGGTGGGGAAACGGGCAGATCCTCACAGCCCGCGGCTGTGCGACGCCCCTCCGGGGGCGCGGGAACTGCGCGGACAGGGGCGTCGTTGTCCCGCGTCCCCGGGAAGCACGGTCTCCGCACGCGCCCTAGGGAGCGCGGCAGCCGCACGTCGCCAAAGCCGACGCGGCCTTGTCCAAGGCCGTCTGGGCCGCGTCCGGGCCCGTCGTGTCGTTGGCGAGGAAGGCGAAGGCCAGAAGGCGGCCGTCGCGGTCGACGACCGTGCCGGCCAGGGTGTTGACACCGGTGAGAGTGCCGGTCTTGGCGCGGACGACGCCGGACGCCCCCTCGGCGTAACGGCCGGAGAGGGTGCCGGTGAAGCCGGCGACGGGCAGGCCGGTGAGGGCGGGGCGGAGCTCCGGGTGGGCGGGGTCGCCGGCCTTGACGAGGAGGGCGGTGAGCAGGTCGGCGGTGAGCCGGCCGTCGCGGTCGAGGCCGCTGCCGTCCTTGATCCGGACGCCCTTCACGGGGAGCCTCAGCTGCTCGAGACGGGCGGTGACCGCCGCCCCCGCGCCGGCGAAGTCGGCCGGCTTGCCGGTGGCCAGGGCGGTGTGCCGGGCGAGCGCCTCGGCGAGGTCGTTGTCGCTGTGGGTCAGCATGCGCTCGACGAGCGAGGCGAGCGGCGGCGAGGAGACCACCCCGAGGGTGGCGGCGCGCGTGGTGGACTTCGACGGGCCGGGCGGCGTGGCCGTGATCCCGTGCTCCTTCAGCAGGTCGCCGAACCGGCGGGCGGCGTCGGCCGCGGGGTCGGCGACGCGCGGGGCGGGCCCGCTGGTGGAGTCGTCGGCGCGGCCCGCGTCGGCCATCAGCGGGGTGACGGCGGCGAGGTTGGGGTTGACCCCGATCGGGTGGGCCGTGCCGCCCTTGTAGAGGGTCGTGTCGTACGACAGCGTCACCTTGCGCACGCCCCGCTTGCCGAGGGCCGCCGCGGTGCGCGCGGCCAGGTCGCGCAGGCTCGCGGACCCCTTGGCGTTCTCGCGGGCGGTGAGCGTGGGGTCGCCGCCGCCGACCAGGACGACCTCCTTCGTGTCGGGTTCGTAGACGGTGCGGGTGGTGAGGCGGTGGTCGGGGCCCAGGGCGGACAGCGCGGCGACCGCGGTGGCGATCTTCGTGGTGGAGGCGGGGGTGAGCGCGTCCCCGGGGTCCGCGCCGTAGAGGCGGCGGCCGGTGGCGGCGTCGGCCACGGCGACGGAGCGGCGGCCCAGCGCCGGGTCCTTCAGCAGCGGGTCGAGGACGGCGGCGAGCGCCTTGCGGGTGGGCGCGGACCGCACGGCGGTGGCGGTGCCGCCGAGGCCGGTGAGCACGGACGGGGCGGGCGGGGCGGCCTGCGGTCCGCGCGGCGGGGTGCCGGCGTGCGCCCGGGCGCCGTCGTGATCTGTGCCACGCGCGGCTTCCACGGCCACGGCCCGGTCCCGCTCGGCCGTACGCTGACCCGAGGAGTCCCAGGGGCCGGCGGCGGTCGCCACTCCCGCGGCCAGCGCCAGACCGGCGGTGGCGGCGGTCGCGGTGTACCACCCGGTTCCGGGCCGTGCGACCCGTGGGGCCTGCGGTGATCCCGGCCGGCGCCACCGGGTGAGCCACGGCCCGGTGGCCGCGGCGACCCGTGCCAGACGCGGTCGGACGGCGGCCGCGATCCGCACGACGTGCGGTCCCGCGGCCCGCCAAGGCCTCAGCTCCGGCACGACCACCAGCCCCTTTCGCGATCACACATCTGCGTGAGGGACACTTAACCACCAGAACTATGTGCTGATCATGGAGGAGCGTCCGGTGGAGTTCGACGTCACGATCGAGATCCCGAAGGGTTCGCGGAACAAGTACGAGGTGGACCACGAGACGGGTCGGATCCGGCTGGACCGTCGGCTCTTCACCTCGACCGCCTACCCGACCGACTACGGCTTCGTCGAGAACACCCTCGGCGAGGACGGCGACCCGCTGGACGCGCTGGTCATCCTGGACGAGCCGACGTTCCCGGGCTGCCTCATCCGCTGCCGCGCCATCGGCATGTTCCGCATGACCGACGAGGCCGGCGGCGACGACAAGCTGCTGTGCGTCCCGTCGACGGACCCGCGCGTGGAGCACCTGCGCGACATCCACCACGTGTCGGAGTTCGACCGCCTGGAGATCCAGCACTTCTTCGAGGTCTACAAGGACCTGGAGCCGGGCAAGTCGGTCGAGGGCGCCAACTGGGTCGGCCGGGTCGACGCCGAGGCCGAGATCGAGCGGTCCTACAAGCGCTTCAAGGAGCAGGGCGGCCACTGAGCCCTCTCACCGCGAGACGCGACGACGGGCCGCACGCGCAGGCGTGCGGCCCGTCGTCGCTCTGCGTGCGCATACTGACGTGGCAGGGGGAAGACTGAGGGACGGTGTCGTCAGCAGGGAGAGAAAGGCACGTGAGGGACGCGGAGGACCGCAAGCCGCAGTCGGACGAGGCGAGGAACGCCTTCGCACCCCCTTCCGGTGCGGTGGCGCAGGCCGACAGCGAGTCGTCGACGACGTCCGAGTTCGCCCTCCCCGACGGACTCGCCGTGCCGAAGCCCGGACCGGAGTCCGAGACCACCTCGGAATTCGCTGTTCCGGACGGTCTGGACGTCGCCCCGCCCCCGCCGGCCGAGCCGGAGGGTTCGGCGTTCAGCACGCCGAGGACGTACAGCGCCCGGCAGGCCGTCTCCTTCACC
This sequence comes from Streptomyces sp. DH-12, assembly GCF_002899455.1. GTDB lineage: Bacteria > Actinomycetota > Actinomycetes > Streptomycetales > Streptomycetaceae > Streptomyces. The sequence continues at coordinate 3,577,860 of NZ_PPFB01000001.1, forward strand.
CCGCCGGCCGGCGTCCCGCTGATCCGGCTGACCAAGGACGTGCCCTGGCAGGACCGGATGCGCACGATGCTGCGCATGCCGGTGACCGAGCGGCCCGCCCCGGAGCCGGTGCACCGGCACGACGAGTCCGGCCCGGCCGTGCCGCGCGTGCTGGACCTGAGCCTGCGGATCGGGGAGCTGCTGCTGGCCGGCGGTGAGGGCGCCGAGGACGTGGAGGCGGCGATGTTCGCCGTGTGCCGCTCCTACGGCCTGGACCGCTGCGAGCCCAACGTCACCTTCACGCTGCTGGCGGTCTCCTACCAGCCGTCCCTGGTCGACGACCCGGTGACCGCCTCCCGCACGGTGCGCCGCCGCAGCCCCGACTACACCCGGCTGGCGGCCGTCTACCAGCTCGTGGACGACCTCAGCGACGACGAGACCCACGTGTCCCTGGAGGAGGCGTACCGGCGGCTGGCGGAGATCCGCCGCAACCGGCACCCCTACCCGGGCTGGGCTCTGACGGCCGCCAGCGGGCTGCTCGCCGGCTCCGCGTCGGTGCTGGTCGGCGGTCAGCTGCTGGTGTTCGTCGCGGCGGCCGTCGGCGCCATGCTCGGCGACCGGCTGGCCTGGCTGTGCGCCGGGCGCGGGCTGCCGGAGTTCTACCAGTTCACGGTGGCGGCCATGCCGCCGGCCGCGATCGGGGTGGCGCTGACCCTGGCGCACGCGGACGTGAAGGCGTCCGCGGTGATCACCGGTGGACTCTTCGCGCTGCTGCCCGGACGGGCGCTGGTGGCGGGCGTGCAGGACGGTCTGACCGGCTTCTACATCACGGCGTCCGCGCGTCTGCTGGAGGTGCTGTACTTCTTCGTCGGCATCGTCATCGGCGTGCTGACGGTGCTGTACTTCGGCGTGCAGCTCGGCGCCAAGCTGGTCCCGGACGCGGCGCTCGTCGCGGATCCGCAGCCGGTGCTGCAGATCGCGGCGGCGCTCGGGCTGTCGTTCGCCTTCGCGGTGCTGCTCCAGCAGGAGCGGTCCACGGTGCTGACCGTGACGCTGAACGGCGGGGTCGCCTGGGTGGTGTTCGGGGCCATGCACTACACGGGCGGCATCTCGCCGGTGGCGGCCACGGCGGTGGCGGCCGGTGTGGTCGGCCTGTTCGGGCAGCTGCTGGCCCGCTACCGGTTCGCGTCCGCGCTGCCGTACACCACGGCCGCGATCGGGCCGCTGCTGCCCGGTTCCGCCACGTACTTCGGTCTGCTGGGCATCGCGCAGAACGAGGTGAACCGGGGTCTGACGTCGCTCACCAAGGCCGTGGCGCTGGCGATGGCCATCGCGATCGGGGTGAACCTCGGTTCGGAGATCTCCCGGCTGTTCCTGCGGATCGGCTCCGCGGAGAAGCGCCGGGCGGCGAAGCGGACGCGGGGCTTCTAGCCCGGTCGCGCCCGCCGCCCGGCGGGGGCTCAGTAGCCGCCGTTGTACGGCTGCTGCTGGTCGTAGCGCTGGTCGTTGCCGTACGGCTGCCGGTTCGGCTGCTGCTGGTAGCCGTTCGCGCCGCCGCCGTACGGCTGCTGCTGCGGGTAGCCGCCCTGGTTGCCGTAGTGCTGCGGAGCGGGCTGCTGGGGGGCGGCGGCCGGGGTGATGCGGCGCAGCTGGGTGGTGGCGTCGTCCATGACCGGCGACTGCGGGTACGGCGCGGCGGCCGGGACCTCGGCGGCGGCGCGCTTCTTCTTGCCGCGCTCGCGCAGGTACTCGACGATGATCGGCACCACGGAGAGGAAGACGATCAGGATGAGGATCGTCTCGACGTTGTTCTTGATGAACGGGATCTGGCCGAGCCAGTAGCCGGCGACGGTGACGCCCGTGCCCCAGACGATGCCGCCGATGACGTTGTACGTGAAGAACGTGCGGTACTTCATCCGGCCGGCGCCGGCCACGATGGGCGCGAAGGTCCGCACGATGGGGACGAAGCGTGCCAGGACGATCGCCTTGGGCCCGTACTTCTCCATGAATTCGTGGGCCTTCTCCAGGTTCTCCTGCTTGAAGAGCTTGGAGTTGGGCCGGTTGAACAGCCGGGGCCCGAAGAACTTGCCGATCATGTAGCCGACCTGGTCGCCGATCACGGCGGCGAGCACGATCAGCGTGCAGACCAGCCACAGCGGCTGGGTGATGTAGGTGCCCTCGGCCACGAAGAGTCCCGCCGTGAACAGCAGGGAGTCGCCGGGCAGGAACGCGAAGAGTCCGGATTCCGCGAAGACGATCAGCAGGATGCCGGGGAGACTGAAGGTCTCGATGAGGTAGTCCGGGCTCAGCCACTCGGGGCCGAGCGCAAGCGTGGTCACGGGGATGTGGCTCCTGCAGCTGGGGGTCAAGGGCGGGGCTGGCTGCCCAAATTATGAACGCAGCCGTCGAAGCCCAGGTTCCGCGGGGGTACCCAGGATGCACTGTGCCCCGTCCCGGAGGAAGCCGCGAGCCGGCGCCGTGCGGGGGATCACCACCGGTCGTGGCCCGGCCCGGCCGACGCGGCGGCCGGGCCACGACCGCCTCAGGCGGTGTGCCGTGCGGCGTTGGCGAGGATCGCGTCCCGCATGTACACGGCCAGACCGGGCTTCGCCTGGTCGATGTTGCGGGTGAACCGCTCGTCGTCGACGTACATCGCCCCCAGGCAGGTGTGCATCTCGTATCCGCAGTCGTAGTGGTGGCGCGAGATGCCCCGGCGGTGGTCCTCGGCGACGTCCATCGCCGCCTCGGAGTCCGCCGGCTCGCCCGCCTCCATCAGGGCGACGAACCGCCGGGTGAGCTCGTCGGCCTCGCGCTGGATCCGCTGCCAGTCCTCCTTGGTGTAGGAGGCCGCCTTCTGCTGCGACTGACGGTAGGCCTCGGTGTTCCCCCAGCGCTCCTGGACCTCCTCCTGGTGCTCGTCGGGGTCGAAGTCGCCGAAGACCTCGAACTTCTCCTCGGGCGTCAGGTTGATCCCCATCGTGCGTGCCTCCATGGCCTGTTCCACGGCCTCCGCCATCTTCTGCAGCCTCTCGATCCGGGCGGTCAGCAGTTCGTGCTGGCGGCGCAGGTGCGCGCGCGGGTCCGCGTCCGGGTCGTCGAGCAGGGCGGCGACCTCCTCGAGGGGGAAGCCGAGCTCGCGGTAGAACAGGATCTGCTGCAGCCGGTCGAGGTCGGCGTCGCTGTACCGCCGGTGCCCCGCGTGACTGCGTTCGCTCGGCACGAGCAGGCCGATGGCGTCGTAGTGGTGCAGGGTGCGCACCGTGACCCCGGCGAAACCGGCCACCTGTCCCACGGAGTAGCTCACTTCCGCTCCTTTCCCTTCCGCGCTCCAGCCTGGGACCTCACGCCACGTGAGGTGCAAGCCGGTTCCCGGTTTATCCGTTTCGCCCCTTTATCGTGTGCGCGTGGCCCAGGACAGCACGCAGCCGGCGCCCGGCGCCGCCCCGGCGGCCCCGGCCCGCGCCCTTCCGCCGGCCCTCGCGCCCGCGCCGCCACCCTCCCCGCCCGGCCGCTCGTCACCGGACGCCCGCACATGCGGTTGCGGGCGGACGGGACGGCCGCCAGGCGACCCCGCTCCCCCGACGGCCCCGCCCCGGGCCGTCCGATCCCGTACGGAGGACCCATGCCCCTGCACCCCGGCCGGCCGGCCGGCGAGCGCCCGATGTCCGTCAACCCCGTCCTGGGGCCCGCGAACCCGGTCGGGGGGATGACCGAGGCGCCCCCGAAGCACCGGCTGCCCGACGGCCCCATGGCCCCGTCGACGGCGTACCGGCTGGTGCACGACGAGCTGATGCTGGACGGCAACGCGCGGCTGAACCTGGCCACCTTCGTCACCACCTGGATGGAGCCCGAGGCCGGGCTGCTGATGGCGGAGTGCCGCGACAAGAACATGATCGACAAGGACGAGTACCCGCGCACCGCCGAGTTGGAGCGCCGCTGCGTGGCGATGCTCGCCGACCTGTGGCACGCACCCGACCCGGCACGCGCCGTGGGGTGCTCGACCACCGGGTCCAGCGAGGCGTGCATGCTGGCCGGCCTGGCGCTGAAGCGGCGCTGGGCGCTGCGCAACGCCGCCCGTTACCCCTCGCGGGAGGCCCGCCCCAACCTGGTGATGGGCGTCAACGTGCAGGTCTGCTGGGAGAAGTTCTGCGCCTACTGGGAGGTGGAGCCCCGCCAGGTGCCCATGGAGGGCGACCGGTTCCACCTCGACCCGGCGGCCGCGGCCGAGCTGTGCGACGAGAACACCATCGGGGTCGTCGGCATCCTCGGCTCCACCTTCGACGGGTCCTACGAGCCGGTCGCCGAGCTGTGCGCCGCCCTGGACGACCTCCAGGAACGCACCGGCCTGGACGTCCCCGTGCACGTCGACGGGGCGTCGGGGGCGATGGTCGCGCCGTTCCTCGACGAGGACCTGGTGTGGGACTTCCGGCTGCCGCGGGTGGCGTCGGTCAACACCTCCGGGCACAAGTACGGGCTGGTGTACCCGGGGGTGGGCTGGGTGCTGTGGCGGGACGCGGCGGCGCTGCCCGAGGAGCTGGTGTTCCGGGTGAACTACCTGGGCGGCGAGATGCCCACCTTCGCGCTGAACTTCTCCCGGCCGGGCGCCCAGGTGGCGACGCAGTACTACTCCTTCCTGCGGCTGGGCCGGGAGGGCTACCGCGCGGTGCAGCAGGCCGCGCGGGACGTGGCCACGGAACTGTCCGCGCGGATCGAGGCGCTCGGTGACTTCCGGCTGCTCACGCGGGGCGACGAGCTGCCGGTGTTCGCCTTCACCACCGCCCCGGAGGTGACGGCGTTCGACGTGTTCGACGTGGCGCGGCGGCTGCGGGAGACCGGCTGGCTGGTGCCCGCGTACACCTTCCCGGCGAACCGTCAGGACCTGGCGGTGCTGCGGGTGGTGTGCCGCAACGGCTTCTCCGAGGACCTCGCCGAGCTGTTCACGGAGGACCTGACCCGGCTGCTGCCGGAGCTGCGCGACCAGCCGCACCCGCTCACCCGGGACCGGGACGCGGCGACCGGGTTCCACCACTGACGTCCACGGTCAGGAGGGGAGGTCGCCCCTCCTGACCGCCGCGACGAACGCCGACCAGGCGGCCCCCGGAACGATCAGGGCGGGCCCGTGGGGGTTCTTCGAGTCGCGGACGGGAATGCCGTGGCGGTGGCCGTCGAGGACTTCGAGGCAGCTGCCGCCCTGGTCGTTGCTGTAGGAGGACTTGCGCCACCCCTCCAGCCCCGCCGTGCTCGGTATGACTCGGTCAGTCATGGCGTTCGCAGTCCCTTGCTGTCGCCCTGAGCAGAGCCAGGGATTCCTTCAGAGGCAGGGCGTTGCCCAGCGCGAAATCGTAGCGATGCTGAATCTCCTGGACGATGGACGGGGAGTCATGGATCCGCCCCATCCACAGACCCTCACCGTAGGCCACCGGTGGCTGGTCCTCGAACCACATCAGCGTGAGCATATTGCTCAGGAGCGGATGAGTCCCCAGGGCGAACGGCAGGACATGCACCTGGATCCGACCGGTCCCGGCAAGACTCACGAGATGGTTGAGCTGCTCCGCCATGACACCTGGTCCGCCGATGCGGCGCCGCAGCACGGCCTCGTCCAACAGCGCCCACACCACGGGCGTCACCGGATCGTCCAGGATCTTCGCCCGCTCAAGGCGTGTGACAACGAGCCTGTCACATTCCTCTTCACCCACCGGAGGGAACGACGTGCTCAGCACCGCACGCGCGTACCTTTCCGTCTGGAGGATGCCCGGGACGAACGACAGGGCGAACTCCCGGATCATCACCGCCTGTTGTTCGAGCAGCCGGGCCGCCTCGAAGTAGTCGGCGACCGCCGCGTCCTCCTGCGGCAGGAAGCTGCTCAACACATCCCCCGTGCCCAGCGCGCTGTCCAGCCGCCGCGCGTCCTCCCGTGACGGCACCCGGCGCCCCGCCTCGATGTGCGCGATGTGCGTGCGCGTCATGACCGCCGCCTCGGCCAGCTGCTGTTGCGTCAGCCCGGCCGCCTCGCGCTGCTCCTTGAGCCAGTCGCCGTAGGTGGTGCCCACGAGATCAACTCCTCCGTGACACATGCTCTGTCACCCCGAACCCCCTGGCGAGCCTAACGCCGGCCCCCTCACTCTGTAGTCGGATCGCCACAGTCCGCGACATCGATCACGGAGTCACCCATGCCCGGCCTCGTCGCCCGCCTCCTCGCACCGCTGCTCGACCTCGTCGCCCCCGGCACCGGACGACGCCGGCTCGACTCACGGAACGAACGCGTCCTCTCGCCCCCGCCCGTCGAGGGACCCGCCCCACGCCAGTTCGGCGCACGCCCCCTGCGCGGTGAGGACCACGCCCTCGTACGCCCCTACGTCGTCGCGCACGAACTCCGCGAACAGGAGCGGCGCCGACAGGCCCGGCGCCGCTCCCTGCTGATCGCCCCGCGCGGCGTGCACCTGCACCTCATCCCTCCGCACACCCTGGGACTGACCGCATGACACACCACCCCCTCACCCCCGCCCGGCTCCTGCCCTGGACGAGCCCCGAAGGCAAGCCCTGCTACCTCCTGACCGACGGCACCGGGCGCCTCTCCCGGGCCGCCGACATCGCCGAAGCCGTCCAGCTCGACATGGCCGCCGATCTGCTCGCCCACCTCGCCGACCTGCTCGATGACGACACGCCCGTGACCGCCGCCCAGCTCCGCTACCTGCTCGCCCGCACGGGCGAGGCCCTGACCGACGTGTGCCGCATCGCGGAGAGCCGGGGCGCCCGCCTGCGGGCGGACGCCCCCGCCCTCACCGACTGAGCCGCGCGAACCGGCGCACCGCCAGCGGGAGGAACACCGCGAGGAGCGCCAGCGGCCACACGACGGCGGCCCACACGTGCCCCGGTTCGCCGCCGGGGCCGCCGAAGAGGTCGCGTACGGCCGTGGCGGTGTGGGACATCGGGTTCCACCGGACGACCGTGCCCAGCCAGCCGGGCATGGACTCGGGGGCGGCGAAGGCGTTGGACAGGAAGCCGACCGGCCAGACCAGGATCTGCACGGCCTGCACCATCTCCGGCTTGCCCGCCACCAGCGCCAGGTGGATGCCGATCCACAGCATCGCGAACCGGAACAGCAGGAGCAGTCCCACCGCGCCCAGGAACGCGGCCGGGCCGGCGTTCGTGCGCCAGCCGAGCGCGGCGGCCACGCCGAGCAGCACCGCGAGGCCGAGCGCCGACTGGAGCATGTCGGCGGCGGAGCGGCCCACCAGCACCGCGCCGTCGGCCATCGGCAGGGAGCGGAAGCGGTCGACGACCCCCTTGTTCAGGTCCTGGGTGACGGCGATCATCGTGCCCTCCAGGCCGAAGGCCATGGTGAGGACGAGCATGCCGGGCACCAGGAAGCCGAGGTAATCGCCGCTCACGCCCCGGCCGCCGCCGACCAGGTAGCCGAACATCAGCAGCAGCATCACCGGGAAGACCAGGTTGACCACCACCGCCACCGGATGCCGGCCCCAGCGGGCGAGTTCGCGGCGGGTCATGGTCCAGGAGTCGGTCAGGGCGTACGTCACGGTGGTCACGCGGCCTCCTTCATCCGGTCGTCGCCTCCGGTCAGGTGCAGGAACACCTCGTCGAGCGTGGGTCTGCGCAGGGCGATGTCCTCGGCCTCGATGCCGGCGTCCCGCAAGGCGCCGACGACCCCGGCCAGGGCCGCCATGCGGTCGGTGACCGGTGCGCTGAGCAGCCGCCGGTCGGTGTCCACCGTGACCGCGTCCTTCGGTACGGGCAGCAGGGCGACGGCCGCGCCCAGCTGTCCGGCGTCGCGCAGGACGACGTCGATGCGGTCGCCGCCGAGGGCCGCCTTGAGCTCGTCCGCCGTGCCGTCCGCGACGACCCGCCCCGCGTCCACCAGGGAGATACGGTCGGCCAGCTGGTCGGCCTCCTCCAGGTACTGGGTGGTGAGCAGGACCGTCGTGCCGCCGCCGACCAGGGAGCGGACCGACTCCCACACCTCCGCGCGCCCGCGCGGGTCGAGTCCGGTGGTCGGTTCGTCCAGGAAGAGCACCTCCGGTTCGGTGATCAGGGAGGCGGCGAGGTCGAGGCGGCGCCGCATGCCGCCGCTGTACTGCCCGACCGCCTTGTGGCCGGTGCCGGAGAGCTCGAAGCGCTCCAGGAGTTCACCGGCCCGCTCGCGTGCGCGTCGCGCGCCCAGGTGGTGGAGGCGGCCGAACAGTTCCAGGTTCTGCCGGCCGCCGAGTTCCTCGTCGAGCGCCGCGTGCTGGCCGAGCAGGCCGATCCGCAGGCGCACCCGGTACGCCTCGCGCACCACGTCGTGCCCCGCCACCACGACCCGGCCGGAGTCGGGGCGGAGGAGGGTGGACAGGACCCGGACGAGGGTGGTCTTGCCCGCGCCGTTCGGCCCGAGCACCGCGTGGACCGTGCCGCGGGCGACCGTGAGGTCGAGTCCGTCCAGTGCGGCCGTGCCCGCGCCCTTGGCTCCCCGGTACGTCTTGCGTGCTTCCTCCACGGTGATCGCCGCGTCGGACACTGAAGCCCCCTTATTAGTCAAACTTGACTAGCGTCCCGCACCGTAATGCCCGCCCCCGTCACTCGTCAAACTTGATTACTCGGCGTCTCCCGGATGCCGCCGTCCCGTCCCGTAGGGGTTCTCCTCGCCCTCGGCGAGCACGCCGACGAACGGCTCTCCCTCGCCGGCGAAGGTGTAGGCGCCGCCCCGGACGCGTGCGATGAGACCGCGCGTCCACGCGGCGCCGGTGTCCGCCGAGTGGACCCAGAAGTCCATGATCTCGCCGATGTGCCCGAGCCGGCCGGGCCCCTCCTCGGGGATGTAGTACTCCGTGACCGCCTTGCGCCACTCCTCGATCGACGCCAGCCGCCGCTCCAGCAGGGCCAGCGCCTCCTCGCGCTCCAGGTCGACCATCAGGCCGAGCCCGGCCGAGAGCACGTCCGGCTTCTGGTCGTAGGAGGTCAGCGCCTCGCGCAGCAGCCGGAAGTACTCCTCGGTGCCCTGCTCGGTGACCTCGTACTCCGTGCGCGGCGGGCCGCCGGCCGTGGAGGGGGCGGTCTCGTGCGCGCGCAGCAGGCCCTGCTTGGCCATCTGCTTCAGCGCGTGGTAGATCGAGCCGGGCTTGGCGTTGGACCACTCGTGCGCGCCCCAGTACTCCAGGTCGTTGCGCACCTGGTAACCGTGGGCCCGCCCGTGCTGGCGCACCGCGCCGAGCACGAGGAGACGGATCACTGACATGCGGTCCAGCGTAGGCCGGGCGCGGCCGGCGCCGGGAGCGGCCTGCGGGGACGGACCGGGCGGCTCAGAACGGGAAGCCGCTGCGGCCGTGCTGCACCGAGATCCACTTGGTGGTGGTGAAGGCGTCCAGCATGGTGTCGCCGTTGAGCCGGCCCACGCCCGAGTGCTTCTCGCCGCCGAACGGGACGATCGGCTCGTCGTGCACGGTGCCGTCGTTCACGTGGAACATCCCGGTGTCGATCCGCTTGGCGAAGCGCACACCGCGCTCCACGTCCCCGGTGTGCACGGCGCCGCTGAGCCCGTAGGGGGTGTCGTTCACCAGGCGCACCGCCTCCTCCTCGCCGTCGAACGGCACGAGGAAGGCGACGGGGCCGAAGACCTCCTGCCGCAGCAGGGCGGAGTCGGCGGGCAGCCCGGTGACGACGGACGGCTCGACCAGGTTGTTGGTGCGCGCGCCCCGCACCAGGGCGGTGGCGCCCTCGGCGAGGGCCTGGTCGACGACGGCCGTGAGGACGTCCGCCTGCCGGGAGTTGATCACCGGGCCGATGACGGTCTCCGGGTCGCGCGGGTCGCCGGCCTTGAGCGAGCGCACCTTGGCGACGAACTTCTCGGTGAACTCGTCGGCCACCGCGCGGTCGACCAGGACGCGGTTGGCGGCCATGCAGACCTGGCCCTGGTGGACGTACCGGCTGAACACGGCCGCGTCCACGGCGTAGTCGACGTCGGCGTCGTCCAGGACCACCAGCGCGCTGTTGCCGCCCAGTTCCAGCACCGCGCGCTTGAAGCGGGAGGCGCAGACGGTCGCCACGTGCCGGCCGACCTGGTCGGAGCCGGTGAAGGAGATGACCTTCGGTATCGGGTGCTCCAGGAAGGCGTCGCCTATCTCCGCGATGTCGGTGATCACGACGTTGAGCAGACCGGCGGGCAGACCCGCGTCCTCGAAGATCCTCCCGATCAGGGAGCCGCCGACGACCGGCGTGTTCTGGTGCGGCTTGAGCACCACGCCGTTGCCCAGCGCGAGCGCGGGCGCGACGGACTTCAGCGAGAGCAGGAAGGGGAAGTTGAACGGGCTGATCACACCGACCACGCCGACCGGCACGCGGTAGACCCGGTTCTCCTTGCCGTCCGCCGGCGAGGGGATGATCCGCCCCTCGGGGGCCAGCGCCAGGTGCACCGACTCGCGCAGGAACTCCTTGGCGAGGTGCAGTTCGAAGGCCGCCTTCAGGCGGGTGCCGCCCAGCTCGGCGACGATCGCCTCGGCGATCTCCTCCTCGCGCTCCTCGACCAGCCTCAGCGCCTTCTCGAACACCGTGCGGCGGGCGTACGGGTTGGTGGCCGCCCATTCCGTCTGCGCGCGGGCGGCCGCCCGGTACGCCTGGTCGACCTCGTCGACCGTGGCGATGGTGATCGACGCGAGCTTCTCGTCGTCGTACGGGTTGAAGTCGATGATGTCCCAGGAACCGGTGCCCGGACGCCACTCACCGTCGATGTACTGCTGAGCCAGGTCGGTGAAGTACGACGACATGTGATCCCTCGATCCCTTGCTGCGTCAGCAGAAACTGATCAGCACCGTGGTGTGACCGAACGTCATCGTACTTGTGTTTCAAGGGAGTTGAAGAGACTCCTGGGACAGGCCGCGGATGCCCTCAGGACAGTTGCAGCAGCCCCCGCAGGAGGTCGCGGCTCTCCGCGGGACCCGGGCTGTCGTGCTGCAGCTCCTTGAGCGCCTTCTCGTACTGGGCCACGTCCTCGGGCTTGTCCAGGTAGAGCGCGCTGGTGAGCTGCTCCAGGTACACCACGTCCGAGAGGTCGGACTCGGGGAAGCTGAGGATGGTGAACGCGCCGGACTCCCCGGAGTGGCCGCCCATGCTGAACGGCACCACCTGGAGCCGGATGTTGGGCCGCTCGGAGATCTCGATCAGGTGCTGGAGCTGGCCGCGCATCACCGCGCGGTCGCCGTAGGGCCGGCGCAGCGCCGCCTCGTCGAGCACCACGTGGAACTCGGGGGCGTTCTCCGACACCAGGTACTTCTGCCGCTCCAGGCGCAGCGCCACCCGGCGCTCCACGTCGGCGTCGCTCGCGCTCCTCATGCCGCGCCGCACCACCGCGCGGGCGTACTCCTCGGTCTGCAGCAGGCCGTGCACGAACTGCACCTCGTAGGCGCGCAGCAGCGAGGCCGCGCCCTCCAGGCCCACGTAGGTGGGGAACCAGCTGGGCAGGACGTCCGAGTAACTGTGCCACCAGCCCGCCACGTTGGCCTCCTTGGCGAGGGAGACCAGCGAGGCCCGCTCCTGCTCGTCCGTGATGCCGTACAGCGTCAGCAGGTCTTCCACGTCCCTGGTCTTGAAGCTCACCCGGCCCAGTTCCATCCGGCTGATCTTCGATTCGGAGGCGCGGATCGAGTACCCCGCGGCCTCGCGCGTGATCCCCCGCGCCTCACGCAGTCGCCTGAGTTGTGATCCGAGCAGCATGCGCCGCACCACCGATCCCGGCTCTCCCGCGCTCACGTTCGCCAGCCTCCCCAACGTGTTCAGGGCCCGCAGTCTGCCACTAAAACACTCCGAGCAGTACTCGCCCGGTTACGCAAACGGGATTCGACCGCTCGATCCGGTCAGGAAGCCGCACGGAACGGGCACCGCGGTGCGACCAGGGGCAAGAGAACAGCCAGGGAAAGACGCGCGGATGACGGAAAAATTGGCCAACAAACCAGTACGGTGGGTCTGATTTCGGTCAGCTGCACGTGCATCTGCCCTTGCATCTGCTGTGCGCATCCGAAACCATGGGCCCCGCACCACCGCCGCCTCGCTACGACCGCGAATTCCCGGGAGTGCCTCGCATGGGGACGAATGGATCGACCATGCTCGAGCCGTTACGGCAGGGCCTTCCGCCGCTGAACCTCACGGCCGCCTCCGACGCCGCCTCCTGCGCCCTGCACGCCCGCCACGAAGCGGTGTGCGAGGCACGGCGGTTCACCCGCGGCACCCTCGACCAGTGGCACCTGGGCGACCGGTTCGAGGACGTCTGCCTGGTGGTCTCCGAACTCGTCACCAACGCCCTGCGCCACGCGCTGCCGGCGAACGCCCCGCGGCCGGCCGTCCAGGAACCCCCGGTGCGGCTGCACCTGATGCGGTGGACCGACCGACTGGTGTGCGCGGTGCGCGACCCCAGCGACGACGGCCCGGTCACCCGGTGCCCGAAGGACCTGTCCGACGACTGCTCCGCCGAGTCCGGCCGCGGGCTGTTCCTGGTCGACTCGTTCAGCGACGGCTGGGGCTGGCACCCGCTGGCGGGCGCGCTCGGCGGCAAGGTGGTGTGGGCGCTGTTCCGGCTGCCGCAGCCCTGAGCGTGACGCGGCGCCTGCACGCGCACGAGTTCTACGCGCGTCACCGGACGGACCCGTGGTCCTCGGCTCCCGGAACGGGAGGACCGCGGGTCCGGGGCGCGTGCCGTCAGCTCGCGACCAGGTGATCGAACTCGCCGTCCTTCACGCCCAGCAGCATGGCCTCGATCTCCGCGCGGGTGTAGACGAGCGCGGGGCCGTCGGGGAAGCGGGAGTTGCGCACCGCGACCTCCCCGCCCGGCAGCCGGGCGAACTCCACGCAGGATCCCTGCGAGTTGCTGTGCCTGCTCTTCTGCCAGGCCACACCGTCCAGCCGGGTGGCCGCCATGCCGTTGTACACGCCGGACGCGCCGGCACCGTCGTGTCCGTCACCGTCGTACACGTCGTGGTCCACAGGTCGCTCCCCGCTGGTGCACTGGCTGGTCTGGCCATTGATGCTGTGGTCAACTGACCCGGATCATAGCTTTGTTCACGTGCATATGCATGAGCGGATGCACGTGCACGCGGGGTGCCGAGGCGATTACAGCCACCGGCCGTACGGTGCCCGCTCGGCGGGCGCTCCACCGCACCCCGTTTCCTTGGAGACGCACGCGCGGGCGTGTGTGTTCCCTCACGCGCCCTTCCGGCGGGCGGGCGGTGATGCCTTCCGGGCGAGCCGGCGGTCACGTGCGAGGTCGGTCACGCGACCTGGCCGGGCGCGGTGCGGTTCCTGTTAGCTGGCAGCGGTCGTCCGGCCGTCCGGGCCGGCAACAGGGAGGGGGCCAGCAGTGGCTTCGGAGGCTTCGGCGGGCCGGGTCGGTCCGGCGACACGGGGAGGGCGTTCCCGGCGGGTTCGCCGGGCGGCAGCGGCGGCCGGTCTGGCCGGTGCGCTCACGCTGACGGCGTGCGGCGACGGCGACGGCGGCTCGGACGACTCCGCGGCCACGCCCACGCCGTCCGCCACACGGACGGCGGACTCCGGCGGCGGCACGGGCGGCTCCGGCGCGACCGGCGCACCGGCCGGCGATCTCCAGGGCAGCTGGCTCACCACCGCGGACGGCAAGGCCGTGGTGCTGATGGTCAACGGCGGGGAGGCGGCCCTGTTCGCCACCGGCGGCACCATGTGCAGCGGCACGGCGGAGGACGACGACGGCGGAACGATCAGCCTCACGTGCCCGGCGGGCGACGGGGACCGCACGAAGGGCACGGTCGAGTCGGTCGACGCGACCTCCCTCACGGTCGCGTGGGAGGGCCCGGCCGGCACGGAGACCTACACGAAGGCGGAGGGCGGCTCACTGCCGCCGGGGCTGCCCACGGAGGGGGTGGAGCCGTAGGGGGCGTCGCCCCTCGCCCGGGGCGGGCGCGGCCTGCCGCCGCCCGCGGGCAGTCCCCTCGGGACACGCGCCGCCCGCGGGCAGTCACGCCCCGGGACGCACGCCGTCCCCGGCGGTCACCCCGGCACACGCGCCGCCCGGGCAGCGGCGTTCACCGGGCGCGGCGCGTCAGGGCAGCCGCGTCCGCCCCCGCACCTGCGCCTCGTCGGCCGCGCGGGCGCCCTCCTCCCAGCCGGCCGCGTCGCTCACCCCGCGCAGGCGCGTGGTGGTCGTGTCCGGGAACAGCCGGTCCGTCCGTTCGGTGACCGCGACCTCCCGGGAGGCGAGGACCGGGAGCAGGTCGTCGCTCACCGGCGCTTCGGCGGCGGCCGCGAGCCGCGCCCCGACGCGGTGCGCGTAGGCGGCGAGGAAGGACTGCCGGAAGGTCCTGGTGCGCTTGCGCCCACCCGCCCGCTGCGCGGCCTCCGCCTTGGTCATGGCGGTGGTCGCCTGCACCAGCAGCGAGGTGTGGAGCAGCTCGACCGCCTCCAGGTCGGGCGCGAAACCGACCACCGTGGAGAAGCCGAACGGCTCGTTCCACACCGCCCGGCAGCGGTTCGCCGAGGCGACCGCGTCCAGCAGCACCGCCTTGGCCTGCTCGTACGGCGGGTCGACGCCGATCCGGCAGGCGTCGGGCCCCTCCGCGGCGGGCGCACGCGCGGCGAGCAGCGCCTCGTCGACGCTGTGCCGCGCCATCAGCTCCTGCGCCTTGGCGCTCAGCGCCTCCGCCTCCTCCGGGAACCCCGTCGCCTCCGCCTTCGCCAGCAGCGCCCGGATGCGGCCGAGCAGGCGCGACTCCGGCCGCCGCTCCCGTCCGGCGACGGGCGCCGTCACCTCGTCGAGGGGTTCCAGCGCGGGCAGCCGCAGCAGCAGCCGGTACAGCTCCAACGTGACGGTGGCCTGCGAGAACCGCTCGCCGCGCGGGGCGGGACCGGACGTCGGCAACTCGTCGATCTGGGCCCTCCAGCGCGGCCCGCGCGGCCGGCCGTCGCGCTCCGCCTGGGCCCGGATCAGCGAGGCGGCCAGGCGTACGTGCGCCTCGTCCAGTTCCCGGCGCACCACCCGTACGACGTCGGCGGGCTGCCAGCCGCGCTGCCAGGCGGCCGCCACGAAGTCCTCGCCGCGCCGGGCGAGTTCGGCGTCCGCCGTCGGGTCGGCGGCGAGCAGGGAGGCGCCCGTGTCGAGGGTGCCGTCACCCGTGTCGTAGAGGGCGGCGCGGAAGGCGCGGTCGATGGTGCCGGACGTACTCACAGGACCGATCGTGCCACGCCGCGGCCCGTCACCCACAAGTGTCAACCACGGGTTGACACCCTCACACTGTCAACTTACGGTTGACACATGACGACGAACCCCGCCATCAAGTCATCCGTCCGTCTCGACGACCTCATCGCGGCCATCAAGAAGGTCCACGACGAACCGCTCGAACAGCTCCAGGACGCGGTGCTCGCCGGCGAGCACCTCGGCGACGTCGCCGACCACCTGATCGGCCACTTCGTCGACCAGGCCCGGCGTTCCGGCGCCTCCTGGACGGACATCGGCAAGAGCATGGGCGTCACCCGGCAGGCCGCCCAGAAGCGCTTCGTCCCCCAGGGGGGCAACGACCTCGACCCGAACCAGGGCTTCAACCGCTTCACGCCCCGTGCCCGCAACACGGTCATGGCCGCGCACAACGAGGCGCAGGCCGCCCGCAACGCCGAGGGCGTTCCCGAGCACCTGGTCCTCGGCCTGCTGGCCGAACCGCAGGGCCTGGCCGTCATGGCGGTCACCGAGCAGGGCGTCACCGTGGACGCGGTCCGCGAGGCCGCGCGCGCGGCGCTCCCGCCCGCCGTCGAGGACGCCCCGGAGATGGTGCCGTACGGCTCGGCGGCCAAGAAGGTCCTGGAACTGACCTTCCGCGAGGCGCTGCGTCTCGGCCACAACTACATCGGCACCGAGCACATCCTGCTCGCCCTCCTCGAGCACGAGAACGGCACGGGCGTGCTCAGCGGCCTCGGCGTCACCAAGGCCGCCACCGAGCGGTACGTGACCGACATGCTCGCGCGGTACGTCGAGACGAACACGGGGGACGAGCCGGCGCAGGAGGGACCGCGGGAGGGCTGATCCGCACCCCGGACCGACCCCTCTCGCCAGGCCGTTGTCGGACCCCCCTGGGACACTCGCGTGCATGACCGGCCGGTGGGCGCTCGCTCCAGCCGAGGACGGTGGCGTGGACGTCGCCCCCCTCGGCCCGGACGGGCTGCCCTCCGGCCCGGTGCGGCGCGAGGCGGACCTCGCCGAGGCCGTACGGAGCCGTCCGGGCGTCACCCGGTGGGTGTGGCGGTCCACCGCCGAGGTCTACCCGCGTCTGCTCGCCACGGGGGTGCGGGTGGAGCGCGCGTACGACGTCGAGGCCGCCGAGACCCTGCTCCTCGGCCACGAGGGGCGGTACGGGGAGCCGCGTTCGGCCGCGGCCGCGCTGGCCCGGCTGCGCGGCGGTCCCGTGCCGCCCGACCCGCCGCAGCGGCACGCGCAGCCGGGCGCGCAGTCCTCGCTGTTCGACCCGCAGGCGGCGCCGCTGCCGCTGGCCGACCTGCTCGCGGTCTACGCCGGGCAGCAGCGGCGCACCGACGCCACCGCGCACCCCGACCGGATGCGGCTGCTGACCGCCGCCGAGTCGGCGGGCATGCTGATCGCCGCCGAGATGAACCGCACGGGGCTGCCCTGGCGGGCGGACGTGCACCGCGCGGTGCTGCACGACCTGCTCGGCGAGCGCTACGCGGGCGGCGGCGAGCCGCGCCGGCTGGCCGAGCTGGCGGAGGAGGTGTCCGCCGCCTTCGGCCGCCGGGTGCGGCCCGACCTGCCGGCCGACGTGATCAAGGCGTTCGCGCAGGCGGGCGTCAAGGTGACCTCGACCCGCCGCTGGGAGCTGCGGTCGGTCGACCACCCGGCGGTGAAGCCGCTCCTGGAGTACAAGAAGCTGTACCGGATCTGGGTGGCCCACGGCTGGTCCTGGCTGCAGGACTGGGTGCGCGACGGCCGCTTCCGGCCGGAGTTCCTCGCGGGCGGCACGGTGACCGGCCGCTGGGTCACCCACGGCGGGGGCGCGCTGCAGATCCCCAAGGTGATCCGCCGCGCGGCGGTCGCCGACCCCGGCTGGCGGCTCGTCGTCGCCGACGCCGACCAGATGGAACCGCGCGTCCTGGCGGCGATCTCCCGCGACCCCGCACTGATGGAGGTGGCCGGCCGGGAGAGCGACCTCTACCAGGCGGTGTCCGAGCGCGCCTTCTCCGGCGACCGCGACCGCGCCAAGATCGCCGTCCTCGGCGCGGTGTACGGGCAGACCTCCGGGGACGGCCTGAAGAACCTCGCCGCGCTGCGCCGCCGCTTCCCCAGGGCCGTGGCGTACGTCGACGAGGCGGCCCGCGCGGGCGAGGAGGGCCGGCTGGTCCGCACCTGGCTGGGCCGCACCTGCCCGCCGGCCGTCCGTCCGGCGGACGAGGCGGCCGAGGAGGCGGGCATCCCGGTCGCCCAGGACGAGCCGGACCCCGAGACCCGCCCGTGGGGCCCCGGCCACGCCTCGACCGACGCCCGCGCCCGCGGCCGCTTCGCCCGCAACTTCGTGGTGCAGGGCAGCGCGGCCGACTGGGCGCTGCTGCTGCTCGCCGGACTGCGCCAGACCCTGGCCGGCATGGCGGCGGAGCTGGTCTTCTTCCAGCACGACGAGGTGATCGTGCACTGTCCCGAGGAGGAGGCGGAAGCGGTGACGGCGGCGGTCCGGAGGGCCGCCGAGCGGGCGGGGCGGATCGCGTTCGGGGAGACGCCGGTGCGGTTCCCGTTCACCACGGCGGTGGTGGAGTGCTACGCCGACGCGAAGTGACACCCCGGCGGCGGGAGCGCGCGGGACTCCGCCGCCCGCTCCCGGGCGAGATCCCGGACGAGGTCGTACGGCTCGAAGCGCCCGTACGCGGTCTCCTCCAGCAGGGCCGCGTCGACCAGCCGCTCCAGCGCCGCCTCGGCCCGCGCCTCGCCGACACCGGTGAGCCGGGCCAGCGACGGGGCGTCGCAGGAGGGCAGGTCGAGGGCGCCGATGTGCCGCAGGGCGAGCGCGGCGTCCTGGTCGGCCCGGCGCCCGGAGGCGGTGAGCGCGTCGAAGGCGGCGCCCAGTGAGCGGCGGACGCTGAGGTCGTCGTAGTCGAGGAGGTCCAGCCTGCTGTCCGCGGCGGCGAGCCGGGCGGCGAGCGCGTCGGGGGTGAGGGCCCGGCGGGCGGCGAGCCGGGCCGCGACCACCCGCAGCGCCAGCGGGAGCCGCCCGCTGAGCGCGACCAGCGGATGCCGGGCGGAGATCCCGTCCCGCCCGGACGCGGCCCGCAGCAGCGCGGCGCTCTCCTCGTCGCCCAACGGCCCGAGCGGGACGCGTGCGGCGCCGTCGAGGGCGGTGAGGGGCGACCGGCTGGTGACGATCACGGCGCACCCGGGACCGGCGGGCAGCAACGGCCGTACCTGCGCGGCGCTCGCGGCGTCGTCCAGCACGAGGAGGGTGCGGGTGGGCGCGAGCAGGGACCGCAGCAACGCGGAGGCGGCGCCGGGGTGTTCGGGGATGTCGTGGGAGGGGACGCCGAGGTCGCGGAGGAGCGCGGTGAGGGCCTGCCCGGCGGTGAGGGGGGCCGAACCGATTCCCGTGCCGCGCAGACCGAGGTACAGCTGCCCCCCGCTGAAACGTTCCGCCAGACCGTGCGCGACGTGCAGCGCGAGGGCGCTCTTGCCGACGCCGGCGGTCCCGCTGATGACGACGGCGCCGGGCACGCCCGCACCGGAGACCACCCGGGCGACGTCCTCCCGCACGCGGTCCCTCCCCACGAAAGGGGCGGGCGCGGGCGGAAGCTGAGCGGGCCGCACCCGCCCGGAGACGTCCCCCGGCCCCCCGTCCGTCCGCACCCCGCTCCCGCGCAGCACCTCCACATGGGCCTCGCGCACGGACTGCCCCGGCTCGACGCCGAGTTCGTCGGCGAGCCGGGCCCGCAGGTCGCGGTGGACGACGAGGGCCTCCGCCTGGCGGCCGGTGCGGTGCAGGGCGAGCATGAGCTGGCGGTGGTAGACCTCACGCAGCGGGTGCTCGGCGGCCAGGGCGGCGAGCTCGGGCACGAGATCGTCGAGGCGGTCGCCGCCCAGCGCGAGTTCGGCGTCGTACCGCCACTCCAGGAGGAGCAGCCGCGCCTCTTCGAGCCGGCGGACGAGGGCGTACCCGCCCACCTCGGGGGCCGGCCCGCCCAGCGGACTCCCCCGCCACAGCCCGAGCGCGGCCCCGCACGCCCGCCGCACCCGCTCCCAGTCGCCCTCGGCGCGGGCGGCACGGGCGGCGGCGACCTGGCTGTCGAAGACCTGGACGTCCAGTTCACCCTCGTCGACGCGGAGGACGTACCCCGTGGGCACGGTGAGGAGCCGGCCGGGGTCGTCGAGGAGGCGGCGCAGACGGGCGACGTGGTTGTGCAGCGAGGGCAGGGCGGAGACGGGCGGGGCACCGCCCCACAGGGCCTCCTTCAACGCCTCGACGGAGACGACCCGCCCGGCGTCGAGCAGCAGCACGGCGAGGAGAGTGCGCAGCTTGGGGCTGGTCACGGCGCGCACGGGGGCGTCACCCGGCCGGCCGGGCGGCTCACCGGGGCCCGGCTCACCGCCGTCCGGCCGGCCGCCGTAGAGGACCGGCGGCCCCAGCAGTCCGAAGCGCAGCCCGCGCCGTGTCACGCCGCACCCCTGCCTTCCGGGTGACCGAACGGGATTCCATTGGCCTTATGTTAGCCATCCGTTGGCAAGGTTTGATGTGATCACTACATCGGATCCGGCCAGGGGGTGCGCGCGCGTCGCGCAACTCGGGGGAGTGTCGCCGCCGTGCCCGATCCGCCCCACGAGGACCCCCGGTCGCCAGAGGTGAACGACCGGGGCCTCGGTCTTCTCGGTCCACGCACCCGGTCACCGGGACACGCCGTCACCCGCCCGTGCCCGGCGGCCCGCGAGGGAGCAGTCAGCGGCGAGGCCCGGACGTGACCTCGGCAGGTCACGCTGTGCGCTGCTTCGCCAGACGCTGGCGGCGGGCCTCGTAGAGAACGACGGAGGCCGCGTTCGACGCGTTCAGGGAGCTGGCCGAACCCGTCATCGGAATGCTGACCACCTGGTCGCAGAGCTCTCGCCAGGCCGCGCTGAGGCCCGCGGTCTCGTTACCGATGAGCAGCAGGACCGGCTGGGTCAGATCGAACTCCGAGACATCGGCGTCACCGTCCTCGTCCGTGCCCACGACGACGACCGGCCGCCCCTGGGCGCGCTCCTTCTCCAGCCACTCCATGACCTCGTGGTGCGACCGGCTCCGCACCACGGGCACGGAGAAGAGGGAACCCGTGGAGGCGCGCACCGACTTGGGGTCGTACGGGTCCGCCGCGTGTCCCGTCACGACGAGTCCGTGCGCGCCGAAGGCGTCCGCCGATCGCACGATGCTGCCGATGTTGCCGGGCTGCGTCGGCCGGTCGAAGACCAGACCGAGGAAGTCGTCGCGCACCTCGATCCGGGACAGGCTGTCCGGCGCCATCTCGACCACGGCCAGGACCTCCGCGGTCCCGTCGGCCTTCTCGCTCAGCTCGGCGAGCAGCTCCGGCGCCATCGCGACGCGCTCAGCGCCGACACCGCGCAGGAGGTCCTCGGCCCACCGGGAGAGCGGACGGCCGACGTCGTGGAGCAGGGACCGAACGGTCCAGCCGTGCTCCACGGCCATCGTGATCGGCCGTACGCCCTGAACGAGGAACTCCTTCGCACGCCCTCGTTTGGTGCGGTTGTCGAGCAGCGTCCGCAGCTGCTGGAAACGGGCGTTGCGGGTCGTGATCCGCTGCACTGCCACCCGTCCTCCAAGCCGAAGATGATCGTCGCGCCCCCAGCCGTCCGGGCGGGACACGACACCGGGCACCCAGCAGGCTACAGGGGCTGGACCGCAGCCACTCCCCCGTACCACGAAAAGGACCAGGTCAGACGGTTCTGACCTGGTCCTGGAAAGAGCCGCCTTCGGGATTCGAACCCGAGACCTACGCATTACGAGTGCGTTGCTCTGGCCATCTGAGCTAAGGCGGCGCGCCCTGCGCACCATGGTGCGATCAGCGACGTCGGTAAGTCTACACAGTTTCCGAGGGTGCTCCGTACCGCCCCCGGAGGCGGGGCGGGGCCATTGCCT
This sequence comes from Streptomyces sp. DH-12, assembly GCF_002899455.1. Classification (GTDB taxonomy): domain Bacteria; phylum Actinomycetota; class Actinomycetes; order Streptomycetales; family Streptomycetaceae; genus Streptomyces. The sequence continues at coordinate 3,598,952 of NZ_PPFB01000001.1, forward strand.
CCGGGGGTGGCCGTACCGCCTACGAGCAGCGCTTTCCGTCCGCCGGAGGGGTGCCGTCGATCAGGTACGCGTTGATCGCGGAGTCGATGCAGGAACTGCCGCGGCCGTACGCGGTGTGGCCGTCGCCGTCGTAGGTGAGGAGGCGGGCCGAGGAGAGCTGGCCGGCCAGGGCCTGCGCCCAGCGGTACGGGGTCGCCGGGTCCCGGGTCGTGCCGACGACCACGATCGGCGCCGCGCCCTTCGCCTCGATGCGCTGCGCCTCTCCCGTGGCCCGCACCGGCCAGTAGGCGCAGTTCAGCGCGGCCCAGGCGAGGCCCTCTCCGAAGACCGGGGACGCCTTCTCGAAGTCGGGGAGCGCCTTGCGGACCTGCTCCGGGCTCTCGAAGGCGGGCGGCAGGTCGAGGCAGTTCACGGCCGCGTTGGCGGACATCAGGTTGCTGTACGCGCCGCCCGCGTCCCGCTCGTAGTAGCTGTCGGACAGGACGAGCAGCCCCGCTCCGTCCTTCTCCTCCATCGCCGCCGTCAGCGCCTCGCGCAGCCGCTGCCAGGCCGCCTCGTCGTACATCGCGGCGATCACGCCCATCGTCGCCAGCGACTCGGTCAGCTCGCGGCCGTCGGCGTCGCCGGCGGGCAGCGGGCGGGCGTCGAGCCCTTCGAAGAACGCCTTCAGGTTCTCGCCGACCTGCTCCGGCGACGTGCCCTTCCCGCCCAGCGGGCAGTCGCTCCGCCGCACGCAGTCCTTCGCGAACGCCGTGAACGCCGTGGCGAAGCCCTTCGTCTGCTCCAGGTTGAGCCGGCGCGCGCTCAGCGACGGGTCCATCGCGCCGTCCAGCACCAGCCGCCCGGTCCGCTCCGGGAACAGCCCCGCGTACGTCGCGCCCAGCAGGGTGCCGTACGAGGCGCCCACGTACGTCAGCTTCTCGTCGCCCAGCACCGCGCGCACGATGTCCATGTCCCGGGCCGCCTCGACGGTCGACACATGGCGCAGCAGCTCCGGCGCGTCCGCCCCGCAGCCCTCGGCGAACGTCCGGTACGCCGCGACCAGCGCCTCGGTCTCCTTCTCGTCGTCCGGCGTGGTGTCCGTGCGGGTGTACGCGTCCATCTCGCGCCCGTCCAGGCACTCGACGGGCTCGCTGCGGGCCACGCCGCGCGGGTCGACGGCCACCATGTCGTAGCGGGCGCGCACCTCGGCCGGGTAGCCGATGCCCGCGTACATCTGGAGGTAGCCGACCGCCGAGCCGCCCGGCCCGCCGGGGTTGACCAGCAGGGAGCCGAGCCGCTCGCCGGGGCCGGTGGCCTTCTTGCGGGCGACGGCGAGACGGACGTCCCCCGCGGACGGTTCGGCGTAGTCGAGCGGCGCCCTGACCGTGGCGCACTGGAACTCGGGGACGCCGCAGTCGCGCCACGCCGGTTCCTGTTCGTAGTACGGAGCGAGGGCCGCGGGCGTCGAGCCGGGCAGCGGGGCGAGGGCCGCGGCCGCTCCCGCCACCGGCGAGGTGGCCCTGCTCGTCGAGCTCCCGGAGGAGCAGCCCGCCAGCAACAGCGCGGCCGCCGTGAACAGGGCGGCTGCGGTACGGGTCCTGCGTGGGGTGCGCCTTGTGTGCATGCTGCGAGCGTAACCGTGAGCGACCGGGCGAACGCTCTGCGCACACGCCGTGCCCCGGACGAGTGACGGCCGCCCGTCGGCGAGCCCCGCTCAGCCCGCCCTGAGCGCCATCGTCATCGCCTCCACCGCCAGCAGGGGCGCCACGTTGCGGTCCAGGGCCTCGCCGCAGGCCGCGATCGCCTCGATCCGGCGCAGCGTGGACTCGGGGGTGCTGCCGCGGGCCAGGCGCTCCAGCGCGTCCTCGGCGTCCGTGTTGGCGAGGGCGATGCGGGAGCCGAGCTGCAGGGCGAGGACGTCGCGGTAGAAGCTGGTGAGGTCGGCCAGGGCGACGTCGAGACTGTCGCGCTGGGTGCGGGTCCTGCGCCGCTTCTGCATGTCCTCCAGGTCCTTGACCGCGCCCGCCGTGCCGCGCGGGAGGCGGCCGCCCTGGGCCGCGCCGAGCGCCGCCTTCAGGTCCTCGGTCTCCTTGCCGTCCCGCTCCTCGGCGAGCTGCTTGGCGTCCTCGGCGGCCGCGTCGACGAGCTCCTGCGCGGCCCTCAGCGCGCCGCCGACCTCCTCGACGCGCAGCGGCAGCTTCAGCACGGCGGCGCGGCGGGCGCGGGCGGCCGGGTCGGTGGCCAGGCGGCGCGCCCGGTCGACGTGGCCCTGGGTGGCGCGGGCGACGGCGGCGGCGACGTCCGGTGCGATGCCCTCGCGCCGGATCAGCATGTCGGCGACGGCGTCCACCGACGGCGTGCTGAGGTTGAGGTGGCGGCAGCGGGAGCGGATCGTCGGCAGGACGTCCTCGATGGAGGGGGCGCACAGCAGCCAGACCGTGCGGGGCGCCGGCTCCTCGACGGCCTTGAGGACGGCGTTGGCGGACTTCTCGTTGAGCCGCTCGGCGTCCTCGACGAGGATCACCTGCCAGCGGCCGTTCGCCGGGGCGGTGAACGACTTGCGGACGGTGTCGCGCATGTCCTTGACCAGGATCTCCGCGCCGACGGCGGCCACCGTCGAGACATCGGCGTGGGTGCCGACGAGCGCGGTGTGGCAGCCGTCGCAGAAGCCGCAGCCGGGGGCGCCGCCGAGGGCCCGGTCGGGGCTGACGCACTGGAGCGCGGCGGCGAAGGCGCGCGCCGCCTGGTTGCGGCCCGCGCCGGGCGGGCCCGTGAACAGCCACGCGTGCGTCATGCGGGACGCCTCGGGCGGGGGCGCGTCGCTCGCCGCGGCGGTGACGGACGCGTCGGCGTCCCGGGCGGCGGCGGCGAGCTGTTCGCTCACCCGCTCCTGCCCGACGAGGTCGTCCCACACGGTCATGGGTCAGCCCGCCCTTCCGTCACCGTCGTGCCTTGCCGGATCCATTGTGCGGGTCCGCACCGACACCCCGGTCCCGGCCGTCCGGCACACGCCGTGCCGGGCGTGCCCGAAGGCCCGCCCGGCACGCGGCACCGGCCCCTCAGCGCCGACGCCGCCGCCCGCCGTCGCCGCGGCCCTCGTCGTCGCCGTGGTCGTCCTCGTGCGGGCCGAGCAGCTCGTCGGCCAGCGACGGCAGGTCGTCCAGCGGGGTCTCCTCCGCCCAGTCGGGACGCTCCCGGCGGCGCGGGGCGCTCCCGGCGTCGACCTGCGGCAGCTCACGCGTACGGTCCTCAGGGTCCTCCGCGCCGCCCGCGGGGCCGGGCTCCCCCGCGCGCACCGGGGGCAGCACCGCCGTCTCGTCGGCGGCGCCCGGCGTGACCCGGGGCAGGACCGCCGTCTCGTCCGCCGCGCCGGGCGCCTGCGGCCTGGGCAGCTCGGTCGTCACCTCGGCGTCGGCCGGGACCGGGCGGTCCGCGTCGCGTGCGCCGTCCTCGTCCCGCACCCGTGGCAGGACGGCCGTCTCGTCCACCGGTCCGCCCGTCGCGTTCGTCGGCGTCACCACCGGCGTCGGCACGGTCAGCGCCTCGTCGGCGTCCCGGCCCGCGGCGGGCCGGGCCGGGGCGGGCCGGGCCGGGGCGTCGGACGGCGTCACCGTGTTCCGCGGTCCCGCCTCCACCGCGGCCGCCGCGCGCTCGGCGAGCTGACGGGCCTGCTCCGCGCGCAGCAGGGCCTCCTCGGCCTTGCGCTGCTTCTCCAGGCGCTGCGCCTCGGCCTCGGCACGCAGCCGCGCCTCCTCCTCCGCCTGCTTGCGGCGGCGCTCCTCCTCGGCCTTGCGGCGTGCCTCCTCCTCGGCGCGCGCCTTCTCCTCGGCGAGCAGCCGCTGACGCTCCTCCTCGGCACGGCGGCGCGCTTCCTCGGCCCGCTGCCGGGCCTCCTCCGCCTGCCGCTCGGCCTCGCGCCGCTGCGCCTCCTCCAGCTCGCGCCGCTTGCGCTCCTCCTCCTCGGCGCGCAGCCGGGCGAGCAGCTCCTGGCGCTCCCGCTCCAGGCGCTCCTCCTCGGCCTTGCGGGCCGCCTCCTCCTCCGCCTTGCGGCGGGCCTCCTCCTCGGCCTTGCGGCGCGCCTCCTCGCGCGCGGCGATCTCGGCCTCGGACAGCGGCAGGACGCGGTCGAGCCGGTGCCGGATGACCGTGGTGACGGCCTCCGGCTCCTGGCCGGCGTCGACCACCAGGTAGCGGCCGGGGTCGGCGGCGGCCAGGGTGAGGAAACCGGAGCGCACGCGCGCGTGGAACTCCGCGGGCTCCGACTCCAGCCGGTCCGGCGCCTCGGTGAACCGTTCCCGCGCGGTCTCCGGCTCCACGTCGAGCAGCACCGTCAGGTTCGGTACGAGTCCGGCGGTGGCCCAGCGGTTGATGCGGGCGATCTCGGTCGGCGACAGGTCCCGCCCGGCGCCCTGGTAGGCGACGGAGGAGTCGATGTAGCGGTCGCTGATGACCACCGCGCCGCGTTCCAGCGCCGGGCGCACCACGGTGTCCACGTGCTCCGCGCGGTCCGCCGCGTACAGCAGGGCCTCGGCGCGGTGCGAGAGGCCGGCGCTGGAGACGTCCAGCAGGATCGAGCGCAGCCGCTTGCCGACCGGGGTCGCCCCGGGCTCGCGGGTGAGGACGACCTCGTGGCCCTTGGAGCGGATCCAGTCGGCGAGGGCCTCGGCCTGGGTGGACTTCCCGGCGCCGTCGCCGCCCTCCAGGGCGATGAAGAAGCCGGAGCCCGCGGGCGCGGGGCCGGGGTCGTCGCCGCCGAGGAGGGCGTCCCGCAGGTCCTGCCGCAGCGGCACCCCGGAGCGGTCGTCGACCTTGGCCAGCACCAGCGCGGCGACCGGCAGCAGCAGGGCGCCGACGAGCATGAGCGTGTAGGCGGCGCCGCCGTGCGCGAAGACGAACCTGCCGTTCTCCAGGCGGTGCGGGCCGATCGCCGACGCCAGCACGGGGGCGACGACCGCGCCGAGCCCCACGTACACCCGGACGACCGCGTGCAGGTGCTCGGTGGTCCGGGCCCGGCGCTGCTCCTCGGTCTCCTGGTCGAGCAGGGTGTGGGCGATGTTGGCGGCCGTGCCCGCGCCGGCGCCGGCCAGCGCCAGGATCAGCAGCACGCTGGTGACGTCCGGGACGAGTCCCGCGGCGAGCAGCGCGGCACCCGTGAAGGCGAGGGCGAGGGCGAGCATCCGGCGCCGGGACAGCGACGGCAGCAGGGCGGGCGCCGTGCGGATGCCGACGACCACGCCGCCGGTGAGCGCGCCCGCCATCAGGCCGAACAGCACGGGTCCGCCGCCCAGGTCCTTGGCGTGCAGCACCGACACGGCGACGGCGGCCGCCACCGCGCCGGCCACGGACGCGCCGGAGATCACCAGCAGCGGCAGCGCGCCCGTACGGCCCTTGTCGGGTCCGGCGGCGCCCCGCGGGGGGCGCAGGCCCTCCAGCGGCGAACGCGGGCGGGGCGTGCGGGTGCCGGGCAGCTCGAGGAAGGCGACGACGGACAGCGACGCGGCGAACAGTCCGGCCGCGACGTACGAGGCGAGGGCCGCCTGGTGCTCCGCGAACCACTCGATGCCCGTGCCCAGCAGGTTGTTGCACAGGGCGGCGACGACGAGCGTGAGGGCGGCGAGCGGTATCGCCACGAAGCCGGTGCGCAGCGACAGGAGGCGCAGGGCGTCGAGGTGGTCGGGCAGCGGCCGGATGCTGGCCCCCTCGGGCGGCGGTCCGGGCAGCAGGGCGGGCGCGGCGCCTTCACGGGACACTGTCCAGAAACGCTCGGCGACTCCCGCCACGAACGCGGTCACGAGGAGGATCGCCAGGGCGTTCTCGGGTGTCCAGTCGATCCACAGCGGCGCGACGATCAGCAGCGCGGCGCGCAGTCCGTCCGCGCCGACCATGGTCCAGCGGCGGTCCAGCGGCCCGTCCTGCGAGGTGAGCGACGTGAGCGGACCGAGGAGCACGGCGCCGAACAGCAGTGTCGCCAGGATGCGCACGCCGAAAACGGTCGCCACTGCGAACGCCGCTCCGCGGTACCCGCCGCCGAACGCCTGCTCGGCGACCGACGCCTGGAGGACGAGGAGCACCAGCACGAGGAGGGCGAGGACGTCACCGACCCCGCCCACCAGCTGTGCGCTCCACAGCCGTTTCACCTGCGGTCGGCGCAGCAGGGCGCGGACGGCACGCTCGCGGGAGTCCGCGACAAGGGCGTCGTCGGGGGCCGGTTGAGGGGCCGTGGGCTGCTCGGCTCGCGTCATGCGTTCAGCCTATCGGCCCGCGGCGGCGCCCCGGGGCCGACGCGCCTGGCATGCACACGCCCCGGCACGGAACCGTACCGGGGCGTTCGCATTCCGAACGCCGGGCGGGGAAGCCCGGCGTCACCGGACGGTGATCAGTCCTCCGGGCCGTTCGCCGCGGCCGTCCTCCCGGCGGCGGTCTTCTTCGCCGTCGTCTTCTTGGCGGCCGTGGTCTTCTTCGCCGCGGTCGTCTTCTTCGCCGCCGTCTTCTTCGCCGGGGCCTTCTTGGCCGCCGTCTTCTTGGCGGTCTTCTTGGCGGGTCCCTTGGCGCGCTTCTCGGCCAGCAGCTCGAACCCGCGCTCCGGCGTGATCGTCTCCACGCTGTCGCCCGAGCGCAGCGTCGCGTTGGTCTCGCCGTCGGTGACGTACGGGCCGAAGCGGCCGTCCTTCACCACGACCGGCTTCTCGCTGACCGGGTCGGTGCCCAGCTCCTTCAGCGGCGGCTTGGCCGCGGCCCGGCCACGCTGCTTGGGCTGGGCGTAGATCGCCTGCGCCTCCTCCAGCGTGATGGTGAAGAGCTGGCCCTCCGACTGCAGCGACCGCGAGTCCGTGCCCTTCTTCAGGTACGGACCGTAGCGGCCGTTCTGCGCGGTGATCTCCTGACCGTCGGTGTCCACCCCGACCACACGCGGCAGCGACATCAGCCTCAGCGCGTCCTCGAGCGTCACCGTGTCCAGGGACATCGACTTGAAGAGCGAGGCGGTGCGCGGCTTGACCGCGTTCTTGCCGGTCTTCGGGGTGCCCTCGGGCAGGATCTCCGTGACGTAGGGGCCGTAGCGGCCGTCCTTGGCGACGATCGTGTGCCCGGTCGCCGGGTCGGTGCCCAGCTCGAAGTCGCCGCTCGGCTTGGCGAGCAGCTCCTCGGCCAGCTCGACGGTCAGCTCGTCGGGCGCCAGGTCGGCCGGGATGTCGGCGCGCTGGTGCTGCTCGGTGTCCTTCTCGCCGCGCTCGATGTACGGGCCGTAGCGCCCCACCCGCAGCACGATGCCGTTGCCCACCGGGAACGACGACACCTCGCGCGCGTCGATGGCGCCCAGGTCGGTCACCAGCTCCTTGAGGCCGCCGAGGTGGTCCCCGTCGCCGTTGCCCGCGTCGGCCGCGCCGCCGTTGCCCGCGCCCTCGCCGAAGTAGAACCGCTTCAGCCACGGCACGGCACGGGCCTCGCCGCGCGCGATGCGGTCGAGGTCGTCCTCCATCTTCGCGGTGAAGTCGTAGTCGACCAGCCGGCCGAAGTGCTTCTCCAGCAGGTTGACCACGGCGAAGGAGAGGAACGACGGCACCAGGGCCGTGCCCTTCTTGAACACGTAGCCGCGGTCGAGGATCGTGCCGATGATCGACGCGTACGTCGACGGGCGGCCGATCTCCCGCTCCTCCAGCTCCTTGACCAGCGACGCCTCGGTGTAGCGGGCCGGGGGCTTGGTGGCGTGCCCGTCGACCGAGATCTCCTCGGCGCTCAGCGCGTCGCCCTCGGCGACGTGCGGCAGCCGGCGCTCGCGGTCGTCCAGCTCGGCGTTCGGGTCGTCGGCGCCCTCGACGTAGGCCTTGAGGAAGCCGTGGAAGGTGATGGTCTTGCCGGACGCGCTGAACTCGACGTCCCGGCCGTCGGCGGCCGTGCCGCCGATCTTCACGGTGACGGAGTTGCCGGTCGCGTCCTTCATCTGCGAAGCGACGGTCCGCTTCCAGATCAGCTCGTACAGCCTGAACTGGTCGCCGGACAGCCCGGTCTCGGCGGGCGTGCGGAAACGGTCCCCCGAGGGACGGATCGCCTCGTGCGCCTCCTGCGCGTTCTTCACCTTGCCCGCGTAGGTGCGCGGCTGCGGCGGCAGGTAGTCGGCTCCGTACAGCTGCGTGACCTGGGCGCGGGCGGCGGCGACCGCCGTCTCGCTCAGGGTCGTCGAGTCCGTACGCATGTACGTGATGTAGCCGTTCTCGTACAGCTTCTGCGCGACCTGCATGGTGGCCTTGGCGCCGAAGCCGAGCTTGCGGCTCGCCTCCTGCTGCAGCGTCGTCGTACGGAACGGCGCGTACGGCGAGCGGCGGTACGGCTTGGACTCGACCGAGCGGACCGCGAACCGCGTGTCCTCCAGGGCGGCGGCGAGCGCGCGGGCGGTCGCCTCGTCGAGGTGGAGGGTGTTCGCGCTCTTCAGCTGTCCCAGCGAGTCGAAGTCGCGGCCCTGCGCGACCCGGCGTCCGTCGACCGTCTGCAGCCGCGCGACCAGCGTCGACGGGTCGCTCGGGTCACCGGCGCGGCCGGATGGGGGTCCCCCCGCCGGAGCGAAGCCGGAGGTGGGGGAGAAGGTGCCGGTGAGGTCCCAGTACTCGGCGGTGCGGAACGCCATGCGCTCCCGCTCCCGCTCCACCACGAGCCGGGTGGCGACGGACTGCACGCGGCCCGCCGACAGACGCGGCATGACCTTCTTCCACAGGACCGGCGAGACCTCGTAGCCGTAGAGGCGGTCGAGGATGCGGCGGGTCTCCTGGGCGTCGACCAGCTTCTGGTTGAGCTCGCGCGGGTTGGCCACGGCCTCCCGGATCGCGTCCTTGGTGATCTCGTGGAACACCATGCGCTTGACCGGGATCTTCGGCTTGAGCACTTCCTGGAGATGCCACGCGATGGCTTCGCCCTCGCGGTCCTCATCGGTGGCGAGGAAGAGCTCGTCGGACTCCTTCAGCAGGTCCTTGAGCTTCTTGACCTGCGCCTTCTTGTCCGCGTTGACCACATAGATCGGCTGGAAGTCATGGTCGACGTCCACACCGAGACGGCGCACCTCGCCGGTGTACTTCTCCGGTACCTCGGCAGCGCCGTTGGGAAGGTCGCGAATGTGCCCGACGCTCGCCTCGACGATGTAGCCGGGGCCGAGATAGCCCTTGATCGTCTTCGCCTTGGCAGGCGACTCGACGATGACGAGTCGGCGGCCGCCGTTCGCGGTCTCGCTGGTCGGGGACAACTTCGCTCTTCTCTCCGTCGACGCTCGGGCCTCCCCGGGCGCTTCTCCCCGGGGTCGGGTCATGGTGACGCTGCGGAGTGTGACGGTACCTCCCGCCCCCGTGTCAAACGGGAAAAGCCCGCAACGGCCACTCGAACGGTAACCCGACTACCGCCGTTCCTGCTGCCCGGAGTGTCCAGACTCGGCCCGCACTCATGCGGAGCGCGACCCTTCGGTCGCCGGAGGTGCCCGGATCGCGAGGCGGCTCAGAGGCGGGTGAAGCACCAGGCGCCCAGGGCCAGGGAGACCGTCGCGACGGCCCCGGCGACCGTCGTGGACGCGACGCGGTCCACACCGAGGGCGACCGGCCGGCGCTGCCGCGCGCGGGTCACGGTCCAGGCCAGCAAACCGGCACCGAACAGGCAGAACACCGTCCCCGCGAAGATCGCCGGCCCGCTTTCCATCGTCGCCCGCGCCCCCTCTCGTCCGTCCGTACGCCGACCCCGGAGGACGCTGCCACGCCCGTGCGGCGCACCGGCGAACCGGAAGTGAACGACGGGGCTCGGAAGGCCGGCGAAGAGGCCGGAAGCGGGCCCGCGCGGTCCGCCGCCGGAAATTTCCGGTCGAGGGGGACGGCCCGGAGCCGGGCCCGACGCGGGCGTGAAAGATGCGACGGAAGACACAGGGGCGCACGCGTGCGGTCACCGTGCGCCGTGTGACCGGAGGGGCTGGGCGGTCACCGTGCGCCGTGTGACCGGAGGGAGGGGCTGGGCGGTCACCATGCCCCGTGTGACCGGAAAGCCCGGGCGGTCACCATGCCCCGTGTGACGGGAGGGGCGCGCGGGGTCCTCGGCCCCGCGCGGGCCGCTCAGTCCACCGGGTTCAGGAAGCCCTGCTCCACCAGCAGCCGGATCTGGGCCGGCGTGCGGTCGCGCAGCAGGACGGGGTCCTCGCCCAGGAGCTGGGCGATGGCGTCCAGGATCCGGCCCGCGGTCATCGTGCCGTCGCAGACCCCGGCGAACCCGGCGCCGATCGTGTCCACCCTGGTCGCCCGGCGCATCCCCCGGTTCTGCCGCAGCACGACGTGTTCCGGGTCCTCGGCGCCGGGCAGCCCGACCTGCTCCTGCACCACCTCGGGCGCCAGCTCGAACCGCGCCTCCAGCAGCGCCGCGTCGTCGTGCGTCCGCAGGTGGTCCAGCCGTTCGAAGTGCGCCCGGACCGTGTCGCCGAGCGGCTGCTCCACCGGGTGCGGCCACTCCTCCACCGTGACCGACGGCACGGTGGCGTCCGACCGGCGCAGGGTGATCCACCCGAAGCCGACCGCCCTCACCTTGCGCGCCTCGAACTCGTCCAGCCACGCGTCGTAGCGCGCCCGGTACTCCGCCTCGTCCCCGCGGTGGTCGCCCGCGTCCCGCAGCCACAGCTCGGCGTACTGCGTCACGTCCTGCACCTCGCGCTGCACGATCCACGCGTCGCAGCCGCGCGGCACCCAGGAGCGGAGCCGGTCCTGCCAGTCCTCGCCCTCCACGTGCTGCCAGTTGGCGAGGAACTGCGCGAACCCGCCCTCGTTCAGCCGCTCCCCCGCCCGCTGGACGAGCGTGCGGCACAGGTCGTCCCCGCCCATCCCGCCGTCGCGGTAGGTGAGCCGCGCCCCGGGCGAGATCACGAACGGCGGGTTGGACACGATCAGGTCGTACGTCTCGTCGTCCCGCAGCGGGGTGAACAGCGACCCCTCGCGCAGATCGGCGGCCGGGGCCCCGGAGAGCGCCAGGGTGAGCGCGGTGATGTGCAGGGCGCGCGGGTTCACGTCGGTGGCCGTCACGCGCGTGGCGTGCCGGGCGGCGTGCAGCGCCTGGATGCCGGACCCCGTGCCCACGTCGAGCGCCGATCCCACGGGCGTACGGACGGTGATGCCGGCCAGTGTCGTGGACGCGCCGCCGACGCCGAGCACCACCCCCGCGTCCCGGCTGCCGATGCCCCCGGCGCCGCCGACCGCGCACCCGAGGTCCGACACGACGAACCAGTCCTCGCCGTCGGCCCCGCCGTACGGCCGGACGTCCACGGTCGCCGCGAGCGTGTCGCCGCCGGTGCTCCGGAGCCACCCGCTCTCCAGGCACACGTCGACGGGCAGGACGCCGTCCAGGCCCGCGCGGGGCACGGGCTGCTGGAGCAGGAACAGCCGGACGAGCAGTTCCAGCGGGGTGTTCCCGCGGGTGGCGCGGAGCGCGGGCACGGTCTCGCTGCGGGCCAGCGCCGCGTAGGCGGGGGCGCCGAGCAGGTCGAGCAGGCCGTCGGCGGTGAAGGAGGCGCCGAGCAGCGCCTCCCGCAGCCGGGCGGCGGCGTCGGTGCGGTCGGACGAGGGCAGGGGCGGCAGGCTGGCGTCACTCACGCCCCCATTGTGGCCGCCGCCCCCACCCGGCGCGCATCCGCGGCCGCTGAGCCGCCGTCAGCCCGGTGACCGGCGCGCCGGGAATCGCCGTCCGCCCGGCTGCCCGCGCGCCGCGAGCCACCAGCCGCCCGGCTGCCCGACGCGTCACGAACCGCCGCCAGCCCGGCTGCCCGCGCGCCGCGAGCCGGCGTCAGCTCTTGGTCGCCCCGGCCGACGCGGTGGTGGTCTGGCAGCTGGCCTGCCGGGACATGGCCTCGCCGACCTTGCCCTCCTCCAGCGTGCTGAGAGCGTCGCTGCCGCTCTTGCTCAGCTTGTCCAGCTCGGCCGCGATGTCCTTCAGACCGTCGGCGAAGTCCGCCTGGTCCTTGGTGTTGAGGCCGTCGACCTGCTTCCTCAGGGAGGCGTAGGACGCGGAGATGCTGTTGAGCTCCTTCACGGCGTCCTGCTGCTTCTGCTCGCCCTTCTCGACGTCGGGCGCGCCGGCCTTGTTCACCGCCGCGCCGATGGCCTTGTAGGCGTCGGACATGTCCTGGAAGGCCTTCGAGTCGGCCCGCTGGACGGCCTCGGGCGTGCTGTTGTCCGAGGTCTCCTTCTGGATGGCGGTGTTGGCCGCCTTGATCTTGGCGGCCTGCGGCTGCACCGCGTCGCAGACCTCCTTCGCCCAGGCGTCCAGCTTCTCGTCGCTGTCGTCGCCGCCGCATCCCGTCAGCGCCAGTACCAGTACCGCACCGCCGGACAGCGCGGCCGCGAGCTTCTTGTTCACCGGATTGGTCCCTTCCATGGCCTTCGGCCCCGGAACATACACGCCGGATGGCCTACACCCACGGGCCGAACGTCCGGTAAGAGACTTTTTGCAGCCATTTGCACCAGACGAGACAAGGGTCACGGGCTGGAAACCGCGCGGACGGGCAGCGCGCCAATCCGCGCCGCCCGCCCGCACCTTGACCCGGTGTCCGGCGTGCGTTACCGGGAAACCACCGCCGGGTCCGGCGAGTTGGACCTCGGCTCCGCGTCGCCCTCGTCGTCCACGGCGATCCCGCGCCGCTTGGACACGTACACCGCGGCGACGATGACCAGCGCCGAGACGGCCGCGATCAGCACCCTCATCCCCACGCTCCTGTCCGCGCCGTAGGAGAACTCGATGACCGCGGGCGCGATGAGCAGCGCCACCAGGTTCATCACCTTCAGCAGGGGGTTGATCGCGGGTCCCGCGGTGTCCTTGAAGGGGTCGCCGACCGTGTCACCGATGACGGTGGCCGCGTGGGCCTCGCTGCCCTTGCCGCCGTGGTTGCCGTCCTCGACGAGCTTCTTCGCGTTGTCCCACGCGCCGCCGGAGTTGGCGAGGAACACCGCCATCAGCGTGCCCGCGCCGATCGCGCCGGCGAGGAAGGCGCCCAGCGCGCCCACACCGAGCGTGAACCCGATGAAGATGGGCGCCATCACGGCGAGCAGTCCGGGGGTGGCGAGCTCCCGCAGGGCGTCCCTGGTGCAGATGTCGACGACCTTGCCGTACTCGGGCTTCTCGCTGTAGTCCATGATCCCGGGCTTCTCCCGGAACTGCCGCCGCACCTCGTAGACCACCGAGCCCGCCGACCGCGACACGGCGTTGATCGCCAGCCCCGAGAAGAGGAAGACGACCGCCGCGCCGGCGATCAGGCCGACGAGGTTGTTGGGCTGCGAGATGTCCATCAGCAGGGTCAGGGGCGCGCCCTCGCCGCTGAGCCGTTCGCCCACGTCCCGCGCGCCGGTGGTGATGGCGTCCCGGTACGAGCCGAACAGCGCCGCCGCCGCGAGCACGGCCGTGGCGATGGCGATGCCCTTGGTGATCGCCTTGGTGGTGTTGCCGACCGCGTCCAGGTCGGTGAGCACCTGCGCGCCCGCGCCCTCGACGTCACCGGACATCTCGGCGATGCCCTGCGCGTTGTCGGAGACCGGGCCGAAGGTGTCCATCGCGACGATCACACCGACCGTGGTGAGCAGACCGGTGCCGGCCAGGGCCACCGCGAACAGCGCCAGCATGATCGACGTGCCGCCGAGCAGGAACGCCCCGTACACGCCGAGGCCGATCAGCAGGGCGGTGTAGACGGCCGACTCGAGCCCCACGGAGATGCCGGCGAGGACCACGGTGGCCGGGCCGGTCAGCGAGGTCTTCCCGATGTCCCGCACGGGGCGCCGGGTGGTCTCGGTGAAGTAGCCGGTGAGCTGCTGGATCAGCGCGGCGAGCACGATGCCGATGGCCACCGCGACCAGCGCGAGGACCCGCGGGTCGCCGCCCTTCCCCAGGATCGCCTCGTCGGTCACCCCGTCGAGGCCGGCGTACGACGACGGCAGGTAGACGAACACCGCGATCGCGACCAGGGCGAGCGAGATCACCGCGGAGATGAAGAACCCGCGGTTGATCGCGCTCATGCCGCTGCGGTCGGCGCGCCTCGGCGCCACCGCGAAGATGCCGATCATCGCGGTGATCACACCGATCGCGGGGACCAGCAGCGGAAGCGCCAGCCCCGCGTCGCCGAAGGCCGCCGACCCGAGGATCAGCGCGGCCACCAGCGTCACCGCGTACGACTCGAAGAGGTCGGCCGCCATGCCCGCGCAGTCGCCGACGTTGTCGCCCACGTTGTCGGCGATGGTCGCGGCATTGCGCGGATCGTCCTCCGGAATGCCCTGCTCGACCTTGCCGACCAGGTCGGCGCCGACGTCGGCGGCCTTGGTGAAGATGCCGCCGCCGACCCGCATGAACATCGCGATCAGCGCGGCCCCGAGGCCGAAGCCCTCGAGCACCTTCGGCGCGTCGGCCGCGTACACCAGCACGACACAGGCGGCGCCGAGCAGGCCCAGCCCCACCGTGAACATGCCGACCACACCGCCCGTACGGAAAGCGATCTTCATCGCCTTGTGTGAAACGGCGGTGAGATCCCTTTCCGGCTCGCCCTCGGCCGGAGTGGCTTCCCGGGCCGCGGCTGCGACCCGGACATTGCTGCGCACGGCGAGCCACATGCCGATATATCCGGTGGCCGCCGAGAACGCCGCTCCGATCAAGAAGAACACCGACCGACCGGCACGCTGGTTCCAGTCGTCCGCGGGCAGCAGCATGAGCAGGAAGAACACCACGACGGCGAATACGCCGAGCGTGCGCAGCTGGCGGGCCAGATAGGCGTTGGCGCCCTCCTGGACCGCGGCCGCGATCTTCTTCATGCTGTCGGTGCCCTCGCCGGCCGCGAGCACCTGGCGCACCAGGACCGCCGCGACCGCCAGCGCCGCCAGGGCCACGATGCCGATGGTCACCACGAGCACGCGGTTCTCGTCGGTCAGCACGGCGGCTGCGAGGGATGTGGGTTGGCCCGACTCGTATGAGATGGAAAGCCCCGCCATTCGTCCTCCTTGACGCTTGGGCTGAGCTCAAGATGTGGACGGGATTGTAGGTACCGGAACCTGATCAAAACAGACCGCGAGAAATGTAAATGGCGCGCACGCCCTCTTCACCATTGATCTCCGGTCACCGGTCGGCCGGACATCGGTAATGCCTTTGAGGCATTCTCGTGGTCGCATTTTTCTGGGCACGGAGGATCGTGAACGAATTCACGCGATCAACCGCTGGGAACCACTGTAAGCGCGCTCTCCGGCACCCGCACATGCCGAAGGGCCCCCATGCGGGGGGCCCTTCGGAAAACGGTCGGCGTACGGGTGAACCGGTCAGGTGAACTGCGCGGCCGGCGGCGTGGTGGGCCACCTCATGCGGATCGATCCGCCGCTCTCCCCGGCACTGACCTCGACGTCGTCGACGAGGCCGCTGATGACCGCGAGGCCCATCTCGTCCTCCTCGGTCTCCAGCTCCGCGTCGCCGAGCACGTCCCCGGCCGCGCGGGCGCTGACGGGAGCGTGCGGGGCCTGGTCGCCGACCTCGATGGAGAACTGCTTCTCCTCCTCGATCAGCAGCACCTTCACCGGCGCCGAGATGCCGACGTGCTGGTGCAGCCCGACGGCCCGGGTGCAGGCCTCGCCGACGGCGAGCCTGACCTCGTCGAGGACGGCCTCGTCCACTCCGGCCCTGCGCGCCACCGCCGCCGCCACGAGCCGGGCGGTCCGGACGTGCTCGGGCAGCGCGCTGAAGCGGAGTTCGACGGTGGCCATGCATCCCCCTCGCGACTACGGACGTGCGGTGAAGAGGCCGGGCCGCCGAACGCCCGGCCCCCTTCGGTGTCTCTCGTGCTGCCCGGGCGCGAGAGCCCGGGAGCGGGCGGTCAGTCGGTCGCCGCCACCGCTTCCTCGACCGAGGTGTGGATCGGGAACACCTTGGTGAGGCCGGTGATGCGGAAGATCTTCAGAATGCGCTCCTGGTTGCAGACCAGGCGCAGCGAGCCCTCGTGGGCTCGCACCCGCTTCAGGCCGCCGACCAGCACGCCGAGACCGGTGGAGTCGAGGAAGTCCACGCCTTCCATGTCGACGACAAGGTGGAAACTGCCGTCGTTCACCAGCTCGACCAGCTGCTCGCGCAGCTTGGGCGCGGTATATACGTCGATTTCGCCACCGACCCTGACGATCGTGCGATCGCCCACGGTCTCGGTCGACAGGGACAGGTCCACGGATCCTCCAGCACCTAGCTATCGAGCGGTCGCCCTTGGGACATCTCGGCTCAGCCCCCGGGACGGTTCGCCAGCCGCCATGGCATTCAATCACTTACCGGCAGGCGTGCACGACGCCTTGGCCCCATTGTCCGTCACGCCAGTGACACACTCGGTGCCGATGGCCAAGAATCACCGATCCGATCGACCCTCGACGGACACGCGATCCGGGACCGCCGCGCCGGGCGACGTCCTGGACCGGCTCGCGTCCGGACCGAGCCGGGCTTCGCGCATTACTCATACGGAGCACTTGCCCCCGCGTGAGGGCCGCCATGCCGTCTGGCCGGACCGGATCCGCGCGGAGGTGATCGCCGCCGTGCAGGCCGCGGGAATCGAACACCCCTGGGCCCACCAGGCACGGGCCGCCGAGCACGCCCTGGACGGCGAGTCCGTGGTGGTCGCCACCGGCACGGCCTCCGGCAAGTCCCTGTCCTACCTCGTGCCCGTGCTGTCCACCCTGCTGGACGGCGCCGAGGCCCCGAACGGCAGGGGCGCCACCGCCCTCTACCTCGCCCCCACGAAGGCCCTCGCCGCGGACCAGTGCCGGTCTGTGAAGGAACTTTCACAGTCACTGGGCCATTCGGTGCGCGCGGCGGTCCACGACGGCGACACTCCGTTCGAAGAACGCGAATGGATCCGCCAGTACGCCAACTACGTGCTGACCAACCCCGACATGCTGCACCGCGGCATCCTGCCGTCCCATCCCCGCTGGTCCTCCTTCCTCAAGGCGCTCAAGTACGTCGTGATCGACGAGTGCCACACCTACCGGGGCGTGTTCGGCTCGCACGTCGCCCAGGTGGTGCGCCGGCTGCGGCGGCTGTGCGCCCGCTACGGCGCGTCGCCGGTGTTCCTGCTGGCCTCGGCGACCGCGGCCGAGCCGGCCGTCGCGGCACGCCGCCTCACCGGCCTGCCGGTCGTCGAGGTGGCGGACGACGCCTCACCCCGCGGTGAACTGGTGTTCGCCCTGTGGGAGCCGCCGCTGACCGAGCTGCACGGCGAGAAGGGCGCCCCCGTCCGCCGCACCGCCACCGCCGAGGCCGCCGACCTGCTGACCGACCTCACCGTGCAGGGCGTCCGCTCGGTCGCCTTCGTCCGCTCCCGGCGCGGCGCCGAACTGATCTCCGTGATCGCCCAGGAGCGTCTCTCCGAGGTCGACCGCTCCCTGGTCCGGCGGGTCGCCGCCTACCGGGGCGGCTACCTCCCCGAGGAGCGCCGCGCCCTCGAACGCGCCCTGCACTCCGGCGAACTCCTGGGCCTCGCCGCCACCAACGCCCTGGAACTCGGCATGGACGTCTCCGGCCTGGACGCCGTCGTCATCGCCGGTTACCCGGGCACCCGCGCCTCCCTGTGGCAGCAGGCAGGCCGCGCGGGACGCTCCGGGCAGGGCGCGCTCGCCGTGCTGGTGGCCCGCGACGACCCGCTGGACACCTTCCTCGTCCACCACCCCGAGGCACTCTTCGACCGGCCCGTCGAGTCGACCGTCCTCGACCCCGACAACCCTTACGTCCTCGCCCCGCACCTGTGCGCGGCGGCCGAGGAACTGCCCCTCACGGAGGACGACCTCGCCCTCTTCGGCCCCGCCGCCGAGGAGCTGCTGCCACAGCTGGAGGCCGCGAAGCTGCTGCGCCGCCGGACGCGGGCCTGGCACTGGACCCGCCGCGAACGGGCCGCCGACCTCACCGACATCCGCGGGGAGGGCGGCCGCCCGGTCCAGGTCGTCGAGGCGGGGACGGGCCGGCTGCTGGGCACGGTCGACGCGGGCGCGGCGCACACCAGCGTCCACGAGGGCGCGGTCCACCTGCACCAGGGCCGCACCTACGTCGTCCGCTCCCTGGACCTGGAGGACTCCGTCGCCCTGGTCGAGCGGGCGAACCCCTCCTACACGACCGTGGCCCGGGACACGACGTCCATCTCCGTGCTGGAGACGGACACCGAGATCCCCTGGGGCGACGGACGCCTGTGCTTCGGCTCCGTCGAGGTCACCAACCAGGTGGTCTCCTTCCTGCGGCGGCGGGTCATCACCGGCGAAGTGCTCGGCGAGACAAAACTCGACCTCCCTCCTCGTACGCTGCGCACCCGTGCCGTGTGGTGGACGGTCACCGAGGACCAGCTGGACCGGGCCCGGATCGCCCCGGAGATCCTCGGCGGCGCCCTGCACGCCGCCGAGCACGCGTCGATCGGCATGCT
This sequence comes from Streptomyces sp. DH-12, assembly GCF_002899455.1. Lineage (GTDB taxonomy): Bacteria > Actinomycetota > Actinomycetes > Streptomycetales > Streptomycetaceae > Streptomyces. The sequence goes on from NZ_PPFB01000001.1 coordinate 3,617,340, forward strand.
GCCGCTGTTCGCGACCTGCGACCGCTGGGACATCGGCGGCGTCTCGATCCCGCTGCACCCCGACACCCTGCTGCCCACGGTCTTCGTCTACGACGGCCACCCGGGCGGCGCGGGCTTCGCCGAACGCGCCTTCCGTACCGCCCGCTCCTGGCTCACGGCCACCCGCCAGGCCATCGCCTCCTGCGAGTGCGAGGCCGGCTGCCCCTCCTGCATCCAGTCCCCCAAGTGCGGCAACGGCAACGATCCCTTGCACAAGCGTGGCGCCGTGCGACTCCTGGACGTGCTGCTGGAGGGGGCCCCCGTGGAGAAGGCGGGGAAGGCGGGGAAGGCGGACGGGGCGGAGGAAGCTGAGACTGCGGAGGAAGCGGAGACCCCCGAGGGGGCCGGCGACCGGGAGGACGCGGGGGACGCCCACAAGGTCACCGGGACGAGCCGGGAACCGGCGGAGGCCGCATCGGATGCGCAGGCCCCGCCCGCGCCCTGACCTCCGCGGTGAACGGCCCCGTGCCGGACGCCACCGACACGTCCGACACCTCGCCGGTCATCACGCACCGCACCAGCCGCGCGCCCTGGGCCCGGGCCACCCGGTCCGCCCGCGCGCACGCCTGCGCCGCACCCCGCGTCCAGTGGTCCGCGGCGGCCAGCGCCGCCAGGTCCGCGCCTCCCGCCGCCCGGTGCCGGACCACCACGGCGTGCCCAAGAGCCAGCACGACCCCGAACACCACGCACAGCACGGCGACCGCACCGACGCTCCAGACGGACGCGGACCCCCGGTCCGGGCATGCGGGGGCGTCCTTCACGTCCCCCTCCCCACGCCCGCGGCCGCCACCGTCCCCTCCACCGCCGCGACGGCCTCCTCCCGCAGCTCGAAGGGCAGCCCTCGCAGCATCGGCGCCCTCGCCACGACGGTCACCCGGACCTGCTCGGCGTCCCGGCCGACCGTGACCCGCGCACCGGCCGGCGCGGCCTCCCGGGCCACCTCGACCACCGCGTCCGGGGGATCCTGGCGGGCCGCCGCCCGGGCGGCGGCCCGGGCGGCGTCCACGCACTGGATCTGTGCGGCCACCACCATCAGCGCCCAGACCAGCGCCGTCACGAACAGCACCAGCACGGGCAGCACCAGGGCCGACTCCGCCGTCACGAACCCACGGTCGCGCCACCTGTCACATCCGGCCATCGAGGGCCTGCTGCACGATGTTCCGCAGGGCCGTGCTGACCGGGGCGCTGTTGACCACCCGGTAGAGCACCACGGCGAACGCCACCGCCGCCACGATGCCCATCGCGTACTCCGAGGTCACCATCCCGGCGTCCCTCCCCGTCCCGCGCACCCTCGCCGTCAGGGCACGCAGCCGCGCCCGTACCACCCGATACATCCGAACCTCCATACGTGCCATGTCCTTGCCGTCCTCCGTCTTCGTGATCCGTCTTCGTGATCCGTCTTCGTCGTCCGCCTTCGTCGTCCGGCTCGGTCATCCGTCACCCGCGCCGGTCCCGCCGGTGTCCCGTCGCCCTCAGCCACCTCCTGCCAGCACCCCGCCCGCGAGCCCGATCACCACGGGCAGGACGCCGACGGCGATGAAGGCGGGCAGGAAGCACAGCCCTACCGGCGCGCTGATCAGGACCGCCGCCCGCCGGGCCCGCGCCGTCGCCGCGCGGGTCCACTCGGCCCGCGCCTCGGCGGCGAGCCGGCCCACCGGTGCGGCCAGCGGAAGTCCGGACACATCGGCCCGCTCCAGCAGCCGGGCCAGCGGGACCGCGCCGGGCAGGGCGGCCAGCCGGCGCCAGGCCTCGCCCGGCTCACCGCCGAGCCGTACCTCCGCGGCACCCCGCGCCAAGGCGTCCCCGACCGGGCCGCCCAGGGTCTCCCCGACAGCCTGTGCCGCCGGTACCGGGCCGGCACCGGCCGCGATGCAGGCGGACAGCAGGTCGGCGGCGAGCGGGAGTCGACGCGCCGCCTGTGCGATGTCGGGCCCCTTCGCCTGAGCGGCCGCCCGTGTCCGCCGGTGCCAGCGCCACAGTCCGGCCGCCAGGAGCAGCCCCAGCCCCACGCCGCCGAGTCCGCCCACCGTCACCCACCCGGCGCCCGCGACCGCCACGTAGGGCAGCCGACCGCGCGCGGCCCGGAGCAGCGGGAGGTGCGTGCCGGTTCTCCTCCGCTGCCGGGCCGAGAGCGCGTCGAGCCGCCGCCGTGTCCGCCGCTCGCACCGGATGCGGTGCCACCACGCCCACGCCCCGACGAGCACGACCGCGATCCACGCGACCGTCCCCAGCCTGTGGACGACGTCACCGTTCACGCCGCCGCCTCCTGGGCGCCGCGCATGATCCTCAGCGCCCACCACAGGCCCAGCCCCTCCAGCACCCCGCCGGCCGCCAGACAGACCGATCCCGACGACGTGTGCAGCAGGACGTGCAGCGGATCGGCGCCCAGGGCCGCGCCCAGTGCCAGCCCCACCACGGGGAGCCCCGCGAGCATCACCGCCGTGGTACGGGCGCCGGACAACTGTGCGCGCAGGTCGGCCCGTTGGTCCCGCTCGGCGCGCAGTGCCGCTTCCAGCCGGTCGAGACCGTCCGCGAGGCCCGCGCCCTGGTCCACCGCCACGCGCCAGCACGCGGCGAGACCGCGCAGTCCTTCGGCGCCGGGCTGCCGGGCGGCCGCCGCGAGCGCGTCCGGCACGTCCCCGCCGAACCGCGCCGCCGCCAGCACGGCCGCCTGCATGTCACCGAGCCCTCCGGAGTCCCGGGCGGCCGGCAGCAACGCCTCTCCCGGCTGCCTCCCTGCCCGCAGCTCCCCGGCGAGCGCCCCGCACAACGCGATCACCGCGTCCGCGCGACCGTCCCGCTCCTTGCGTGCGGCGGCGGCCCGCCGCACCCTCCGCAGCGCGGGCACCCCGGCCGCCCCCGCGACGGCCGGCAGCACCGACGCCCCGAACACCGCCAGCACGACTCCGACGGCCAACGACGCCCACTCGACACGGAGCCGCCGCCGAAGCCGGTCCCCGGTCCGCAGCACGGCCCCTGGTCGCCCCGACGCTCCGCTGCCGTCCCCGGTGAGCGCCCGCACCCGCCTGGCCTCCGCGTGCCCGCCGCCGCCCAGCAGCCAGGCCGCGGCCCCCAGGCACGCCGCCGCGCCCATCGACGTCCCGGTCGCCCCGCTCATGCCCCGACCGCCTCTCGCCCGGCCCGGACCTCGTCGTCGTGCGCGGTACGCAGCAGGTGCCGCAGGCGCGGCCAGCCCGGCTGGGCGACGAAGGTCTCCGGTCCCCAGCACAGCGCCGGCGCCGTCCGCACCAGCCCCGAGGCGTCCCGCTCCAGCACGTGCACCTCGGCGATCCGGCGCCTGCCGCTCCGGTCCCGCACCAGATGCACCACCACCGACAAGGCCGCCGCGAGCTGGCTGTGCAGGGCGAACCGGTCCAGCCCCGCCGCCGTGCCGAGCGCCTCCAGCCGGGCGGGGACGTCACTCGCCGCGTTGGCGTGGACCGTGCCCGAGCCGCCTTCATGACCCGTGTTGAGGGCGGCGAGCAGATGCACCACCTCGGGGCCGCGCACCTCGCCCACGACCAGTCGGTCCGGTCTCATCCGCAGGGCCTGGCGCACCAGGTCCTCCAGGGTCACCAGTCCCGCGCCCTCCTGGTTGGCGGGCCGGGTCTCCAGCCGCACGACGTGGGGGTGGTCGGGCCGCAGCTCGGCCGAGTCCTCCGCCAGCACGATCCGCTCGTCCGGCCGGACCAGTCCCAGCAGGGCGCTGAGCAGGGTCGTCTTGCCCGTGCCCGTACCGCCGCTGACCAGGAAGGACAGCCGCGCCTCCATCAGGGCCCGCAGCACCCGGTCGCCGCCCGGCGGCACCGTCCCGGCCGCCACCAGTTCGTCGAGGGTGAAGGCACGCGGCCGTACCACCCGCAGGGACAGGCAGGTGCCGCCCACCGCGACCGGGGGCAGGACCGCGTGCAGCCGGGTCCCGTCGGGGAGCCGGGCGTCGGCCCAGGGCCGCGCGTCGTCCAGGCGCCGGCCGGCCACCGCGGCGAGCCGCTGCGCCAGGCGCCGGACGGACGGCTCGTCCGGGAACGAGACCGAGGTGAGCGTCAGGCCTCCGCCGCGGTCCACCCAGACCCGGTCCGGCGCCGACACCAGTACGTCGGTCACGGTCGGGTCGGACAGCAGCCGTTCCAGCGGTCCGCTGCCGACCAGCTCGGACCGCAACCGCTCGGCCGCGCCCAGCACTTCCGCGTCGCCGAGCACCCGGCCCTGTTCGCGCAGCGCCTGCGCCACCCGGGCCGGCGTCGGTTCGGCGCCGCTCTCGGCCAGCCACCGCCGCACCCCGTCGAGCAGACCGGGCGGCGTCCCCGCCCCGGTCATCTCAGTGCCGCTCATGCCGTCCTCGCCTCCGCCAGCGCGCGCTCCCAGAACTCCTTGCAGAAGCGGGCCAGCGGTCCCCGGCCCGACGCCCCCGGCGGCCGGCCCGTGTCGTACGGGCGCTGGAGGGCGGCCTCGACGGGCACGTCCCCGACGAGGGGCAGACCGAGCAGCCGGGCCACCTCGCGGTCGTCCAGGCCGGGTGCGTACGGTCCGCGGACGGCGACGCGCAGGTCGCGCAGGACCATGCCCACGGCAGAGGCGACGCGGCCGGCCGCCGCGACGGCCCGCAGCTCCGCGGGGACCACGAGGAGCCCGAGGTCGAGCTGGGCGAGGACTTCGGCGACACCTTCGTCGACACGTCTGGGCAGGTCGACCACGACGGTTCCGCCGCCGCGCCGGGCGGCGGCGAGCACCGCGCGCACGGCTCGGGGCGGCACCGAGAGGCAGTCGCCGCGGTCCCAGCTCAGCACCCGCAGCGCGTGCAGCTCCGGGAGCGACTCCTCCAGCGCCCCGCCGCCGACCCGGCCGTGCGACGAGGCGAAGGCGGGCCAGCGCAGCCCTTTGGCCGTCTCACCGCCGAGCGCCACGTCCAGTCCGCCGCCCAGCGGGTCGGCGTCCACCAGCAGCGTGCGCAGCCCCTCGCGGGCGGAGGTGACGGCGAGCGCGCACGCCAGGGTGGACGCTCCCGCTCCGCCCCGGCCGCCGATGACGCCGACGGTCAGGGCGGGCCGTCCGACGCCCTCGGCCACGTCGGCGATGCGGTCGACGAGCCACTGCTCCCCGTCGGGCAGCATCAGCACGTGGTCGGCGCCGATCTCGACGGCCCGCCGCCAGACGCCGGGGTCGTCCTGGTCGCGGCCGACCAGCACCACCCCCGGTCTGCGGGGTGCGCCGCGGGCCCGCCGGGCGGCGTCGTCGCCGACCAGGACCAGGGGCGCGGCCTCCCAGCTGCCGCGCGGTCCGGGCAGTCCGTGGTGGACCTCCGGTGTGGCGCCGGCGGCCGCGCACAGCCGCAGCAGGTCGTCGAGGAGTCCGGTGTCCTCGGTGACGATCAGCGGTGCGCCCGGCCGGTTCCCTCCGGGCGGCGGGTCGTGTGTGACGGTTCCGGTCATGTCGTCCCCAGTGCTCCCTACCTCGCGCGGCCCTCGGGCCCCGCCGATTCCAGGTGTGGGCAGACCGCGCTGCGGCCTCCCGCGGACCGGCCGGCGAAAACCGGCCGTACGCGTCCCGGCACAACGGAAGCGGGTGTGAACTCGCGGCGATGCGGGTCGCGTGGGAATGACAGTGCAGCGATCCCGGAAATCGTGGGGATCTTGGTGGAAAACTGTGGACGGGGCGATGACTGTGGATATCGCGGCCACCCATACCGGTGAAACCGTCCTGGCTTCTGTGCGATGACCGCAGAGCAGTCCAGCCGCTACCCTCCGTCATTAGTCGCGCGCATGACAATCACGCGGCTCACGCGAACACACGCGAGCGCGAGAGGGGAAGAAGAGGCGAAAATGCGTCCGGACATGCGACGACCCCCGCCGGGGGGGAGAGCGGGGGTCGTCCCCACGGCCGACTCGGGGGGGGAGGAGTCGGACCGGGTTAGCACGGTCGCGAACGATCCGTGACTTCCATGGTGTACCCGAGGGCCCCCTCAGGCAAACCCACGCGCCACACCTTACGCCGAATGGGCTGCGCCTATGCTCAAGGACGTGGAGAACCACTTGTTGCCTCGCACGGCCGCCTTCTTCGACCTGGACAAGACGGTCATTGCGAAGTCGAGCACACTCACCTTCAGCAAGTCCTTCTACCAAGGCGGACTGATCAACCGCAGGGCCGTCCTGCGGACCGCGTACTCCCAGTTCGTGTTCCTCGCCGGCGGCGCGGATCACGACCAGATGGAGCGCATGCGGAAGTACCTGTCCGCACTGTGCCGCGGCTGGAACGTCCAGCAGGTCAAGGAGATCGTCGCCGAGACCCTGCACGACCTGATCGACCCGATCATCTACGACGAGGCCGCCACGCTCATCGAGCAGCACCACACCGCGGGCCGGGACGTCGTGATCGTGTCGACCTCGGGCGCCGAGGTGGTCGAGCCGATCGGCGAACTGCTGGGCGCCGACCGGGTCGTGGCCACCCGCATGGTGGTGGGCGACGACGGCTGCTTCACCGGCGAGGTGGAGTACTACGCCTACGGTCCGACCAAGGCGGAGGCGGTCCGGGAACTGGCCGCGTCCGAGGGCTACGACCTGGCCCGCTGCTACGCCTACAGCGACTCGGTGACCGACATCCCGATGCTGGAGGCAGTCGGCCATCCGCACGCCGTGAACCCGGACCGCGCACTGCGCCGGGAGGCGCTGGCGCGTGAGTGGCCGATCCTCGATTTCCACCGTCCGGTGCGGCTGAAGCAGCGGTTCCCGGCGTTCTCCGTTCCGCCGCGTCCCGCCCTTGTCGCGGCGGCCGCGATAGGTGCGGCGGCGGCCACCGCGGGTCTTGTCTGGTACGCGGGCAGGCGCCGCGCGACGGTTGCCTGAACGTACTTTTTGTCGCCGCGCGTCCCGCTCAGGGACGCGTTCGCCATTTCTGCGTCCGTTTACTGCTTGTTTGAACCAAAAAGTAAAGGAACGCGGCCAGGACTTCCCCTCTCCGGGAAGCCGGAGTACAAAGGAGTTGACGGCCCGCGAGACCAAGGACGTCCGAGAGGACGAGCCTCAGAACGCTTTAGGCCCCACGGACCGAGCATGAAAACCGCGCACCCACGCGACGTCGACCCGTCGATTACGGGCCAGCCGCACCAGGGGACGGGCAAAGAACCCGACCTGATGGGCACATATCGAGGACGCTTGGTAACGCGGTGGACATGCCAGCGGCGGTACGAGTACTCGTACCGCCGCATCTCCGTGCAAGGCCCGCACTCCGGCCCGCGCCGCCCTTTCCGCCGGTCAGGCGGCTCCGCGCTGGAGCGCCTCGCACACCGCCGTCGACTCGCGCGCGCCCAGTTCGACCGCGCGCCCGCAGTGGGCGATCCAGGCGGCCATGCCTTCGGGCGTGCCGGACATGTAGCCCTCCAGCGCCTTCAGATAGGCGTCCTGCCCCAGCTCGGCGTGTCCGACCTCGGCGGGGCACACCGACTTCGGGTCGAGTCCGCTGCCGACCAGGACGATCCGCTCGGCCGTACGCGCGACCAGGCCGTTGTGGGACGTGAAGGGACGCAGCGCCAGCAGCTCGCCGTGCACCACGGCGGCCGTGACCAGCGCCGGCGCCGAACCGCCCGCGATGACGACCCCGGCCAGCCCCTCCAGGCGGCCGTGCATCTCCCCGGCACCCGGCAGGGGCAGGTCGATCAGGGGCTCGTCGACCGGTTCGCCCGCCTGCCGGGGCCGGCCCACCTGCTCGGCCTTGTCGGCCGCGGCGACCAGGTGCAGCCGCGCCAGCACCCGCAGCGGCGACTGCCGCCAGATCGACAGCAACTGGCCCGCCTCGGCGGTCAGCCGCAGCGCCGCGCCCACGGTGCGCGCCTCGTCGTCACCGCTGAAGTCGCTGCGCCGCCGCACCTCCTCCAGGGCCCAGTCCGCGCCGGACAGCGCCGCCGAACCCCGGGCGCCGCGCAGGGCCGCCTCGGAAGTGATCTCGTTGCTGCGCCGCCGCATGACCCGGTGCCCGTAGACCCGGTCCACGGCCTTGCGCACGGACTCCACGGAGTCGGCCACACCGGGCAGGTTGCCCAGTGCCGCGAGGGGATCGGCGGTCGCGCCCGTCGTACTCATGAGTACGACCCTACGCACCCCGGACGCCCGCCCCACGATGGAGTGGTCTTCTTCACACCCTCCCGTGACGCACAGATATCGATCCACTACTCTTCGTGAACATGAAAATTGCTTTCGTTGGGAAGGGCGGGAGCGGAAAGACGACCCTGTCCTCCCTGTTCATCCGCCATCTCGCGGCCGAGGGCGCCCCGGTCGTCGCCGTCGACGCCGACATCAACCAGCACCTCGGGGCCGCGCTGGGCCTGGACGAGACCGAGGCCGCCGCCCTCCCCGCGATGGGCGAGCACCTCCGCCTGATCAAGGACTACCTGCGCGGCAGCAACCCGCGCATCGCGTCCGCCGACACGATGATCAAGACGACCCCGCCCGGCGAGGGCTCCCGGCTGCTGCGGGTGCAGGAGGACAACCCGCTCTACGACGCGTGCGCCCGCCCGGTGGGCCTGGAGGGCGGTGCCGTCCGTCTGATGGTCACCGGTCCCTTCACCGACGCCGACCTGGGAGTGGCCTGCTATCACTCCAAGACGGGAGCCGTGGAGCTCTGTCTGAACCACCTGGTGGACGGCCCCGACGAGTACGTCGTGGTCGACATGACGGCCGGATCGGACTCCTTCGCCTCCGGCATGTTCACCCGCTTCGACATGACGTTCCTCGTCGCCGAGCCGACCCGGAAGGGCGTCTCCGTCTACCGCCAGTACAAGGAGTACGCCCGCGACTTCGGCGTGGCGCTCAAGGTCGTCGGCAACAAGGTGCAGGGGCCGGACGACGTCGGCTTCCTCCGCGCGGAGGCCGGGGACGACCTGCTGGTGACCGTGGGCCACTCGGACTGGGTCCGGGCCATGGAGAAGGGCCGCCCGCCCCGCTTCCACAGCCTGGAGGAGTCCAACCGGCTCGCCCTGCGCGCGCTGCGCGCCGCCGCTGACGCGACGTACGAACAGCGGGACTGGGAGCGGTACACGCGCCAGATGGTGCACTTCCACCTCAAGAACGCCCAGTCGTGGGGGAACGAGCGCACCGGGGCCGACCTGGCGGCGCAGGTCGACCCCGGCTTCGTGCTCGGCGAGAGCGTCACCGCCGGCGCCTGAGCCTCACCCCTTCGGCGCGGAGGAACCCGGCGCGCCCTTGGGGGCCGGGGCGGGGCCGGAGGCCAGGAAGGTCTTCCAGCCCTCCTTCGGGGCCTCGCCGACGCCCAGCGAGCGCAGCTTCTCCAGGACCGCCGGGTCCTGCGCGTCCAGCCAGTCCGCCAGCTGCCGGAAGGAGACGCACCGTACCTGGGACTTGGTGCACACCGCTTCGATGACCTCCTCGACGGCGCGCATGTAGGTGCCGCCGTTCCAGGACTCGAAGTGGTTGCCGATGATCAGGGGCGCCCTGTTGCCGTTGTAGGCGCGCTCGAAGCCCTGGAGCAGGCCGTCCCGCATCTGGTCGCCCCACATCTCGTGCTTGGCGGGGTCACCCTGGGTGGTGGCGCCGGACTGGTTGACCATGAAGTTGTAGTCCATGGTGAGCTGCTCGAAGGAGTGGCCGGGGAAGGGCACGAGCTGCATCGACAGGTCCCACAGCCCGTCCTTCTTCTGGGGCCAGACCTGGTTGTTGACGCCGCTGGTGTCGTAGCGGAAACCCAGGTCCCGGGCGGCCTTCATGAAGTTCTTCTGCCCTTCCAGGCAGGGTGTGCGGGCCCCGATGAGCTCCTTGTCGTAGTCGAAGGGCAGCGGGGCCTCGTTCTTCATGCCGGTGTTGGTCTTCCAGGTCTTCACGAACTGCTTGGCCTGGGCGATCTCCTCCTTCCACTCCTGCACCGACCACTCCCCGACCCCGCCGCCGCTGCCGCAGAAGTGGCCGTTGAAGTGGGTGCCGATCTCGTTGCCCTCGAGCCAGGCCAGCCGCAGCTGCTTCACGGTGTCGGCGATGCCCTGCTGGTCGTTGAAGCCGATGTCGGAGCGGCCCGGCGAGTGCTGTGGCGGGTGGTACAGGTCGCGCTTCTCCTCCGGAAGGAGGTACACACCGCTCAGGAAGTACGTCATGGTCGCGTCGTTCTCCCTGGCGACCTTGCGGAAGTGGGAGAACAGCTTCTGGCTGTCCTCGCCCGCGCCGTCCCAGGAGAACACCACGAACTGCGGCGGCTTCTCGCCGGGCTTCAGCCGTTCGGGCTTCGGCAGGTGCGGCTGGGCGCCGGTGTACGCGGTGGAGCCGTCGCCGATCAGCCGGACGACGTTCTTCGGCGCGGGGGCCGGCTGCGCCTTCTCCTGTTCCGGCCCGTCCTGCCCGCCGCCCTCGGCGCCGGTCCCGCAGCCGGCGAGCGCGGCGAGGCAGACCGCGGTGATCACGGTGCCGGCGGCGATCCTGGGGGTGGCGGCCATTCGCCCACCTTCTTCCTTCTCTCGGGCAGAGCTCGACGAGGCGTTGTGTGGTGCTGCGCCGGTCCATGCCGACCGCGCCGTCAACGTCGCACGGAAAGAAGAAGTGGATTAATACGACAAGCCGACGAAATGGCCACTTCACCCCTCGGGGTGATACCTGCCGCCATTTGCCCGGAAAGTCTATGCCGGTCCTTTACTCGCAATTACGATCTGTTTACCGAGAGTTGCTTCATCCCGCCGTTCTGGGGCCGTGCCCCACGGCCGCGACCGCTTGGCCCGAGCGGGCCCCACTGTCACGCGACCGCGCAGACCCGAAGGAGACGGGAATCCATGTCAGCCTGCGTTCCCGCCGGCACCACCGACTCGGCGCACACCGAGCAAGCCCATCCACCGCACAGCCCGCCGCCCGGCCGTCGCCGCCGGCGCTTCCGCGTCGCGGGCGCCGACCTCTCGGCCGCCGTCGCGGTCTTCCTCATCGCCCTCCCCCTGTCGCTCGGCATCGCCCTCGCCACCGGCGCGCCCCTCCAGGCCGGCCTCGTCGCCGCGGCCGTGGGCGGGATCGTCGCCGGACGGCTCGGCGGCTCTCCACTTCAGGTGAGCGGCCCGGCGGCGGGACTCACGGTCGTCACCGCCGACCTCATCCACCAGTACGGATGGCGCACCACCTGCGCCATCACCGTCCTCGCCGGCCTCGCCCAGCTCGGGCTCGGCTGTCTGCGCGTGGCGCGCGGCGCCCTCGCCGTGAGTCCCGCGATCGTGCACGGCATGCTCGCCGGGATCGGCGTCACCATCGCCGTCGCCCAGGTGCACATCGTCCTCGGGGGCGAGCCGCAGAGCTCCGTGCCCGACAACCTCCGCGCCCTGCCCGCCCAGTTGGCGCGTCTCGACCCCGCCGCCCTCACAGTGAGCGTGCTGACCCTGGCCGCCCTGGTCCTCTGGCCCCGGCTGCCCGGCCGCGCCGGACACCTGCTGCGGCGGGTGCCGACCGCCCTCGTCGCCGTCGCCGGCACCACCGCGGTCGCCGCGGCGGCCGGACTGGCGCTGCCCGTGGTGGACCTGCCCTCCTGGCGCAGTCACGCCCTGGCCGGGCTGCCCGAAGGCCCCGTGCTCGGCCTCGTCGCGGCCGTGCTGACCACGACGCTGGTGTGCAGCGTGCAGTCGCTGCTCGGCGCGGTGGCCGTGGACAAGCTGGCGTCCGCCCGCCCCGGCGCGCGGACCGTCATCCGCTCCGACCTGGACCGGGAGCTGCTCGGGCAGGGCACGGCCAACATCGTCTCCGGCTCCCTCGGCGGCCTGCCGGTGGCCGGGGTCGCCGTCCGCAGCACGGCGAACGTCCACGCGGGCGCCGTCAGCCGGAACTCCACGATGATCCACGGCGTCCTGGTGGTGGCGGCCGCACTGCTCCTGGTCCCGCTGCTGGAGCTGATCCCGCTCGCCTCGCTCGCCACCCTGGTCATGGCCGTCGGCATCCGGATGGTGTCCCTGCACCACATCCGTACGGTGACCCGCCACCGCGAGGTCCTGGTCTACGTCGTCACCGCCCTCGGCGTGATCTCCTTCGGCGTGCTGGAGGGCGTTGCGCTCGGCATCGCCGTGGCTGTCGGCGTGGCCCTGCACCGGCTCACCCGCACCCGGATCGCCCACACGGAGGACAGCGGCGTCCATCACGTCCATGTGCGCGGACAGCTGACGTTCCTCGCGGTGCCCAGGCTGAGCCGGGCGTTGCATCTGGTGCCCCAAGGCGCCGACGCGGTGGTGACGTTGGACGGCTCCTTCATGGACCACGCGGCGTACGAGGCGCTGCAGGACTGGCAGAGCACGCACACCGCGCGGGGCGGCACCGTGGAGATCACGGGCCGGCACTCCGGGGTCCGGATCGCCGAGCCCGGGTCCCTCGCCCCCGGACCGGCATCCGGCGCGGAGTCCTCCGGGACCGCCGGCGACTGCCGTTGCCGCCCCTGGACGGCCTGGCGCAACCACCAGTGCGACCGGCCCGCGCCCGGCCCCGAGGCCGAGCCGGACGCGACGGCCGTGAGCGGCGCAGCACAGCAGCCCGCCGGTCCCGGCGCCCCGCCCCGCAGGCGCACCCCGGGCAGCCGTCAACTCGTCCGCGGACTGAGCACGTTCCAGCGCAGAACGGCGCCCCTGGTGCGCGACGAGCTGGCCCGGCTGGCGCGAGAAGGGCAGCGGCCCTCGCAGCTGTTCCTGACCTGCGCGGACTCCCGTGTGGTCACCTCGATGATCACCTCCAGCGGCCCCGGCGACCTCTTCGTGGTGCGCAACGTCGGCAATCTCGTGCCGCCGCCCGGCGCGGAGAGCGGCGACGACTCGGTGGCCGCCGCCATCGAGTACGCCGTCGACGTACTGGCGGTGCGGTCGATCACGGTGTGCGGCCACTCCGGATGCGGCGCCATGCAGGCCCTGCTCGGCTCCCGCCCCGCCTCACCGGCCGCCACGCCGCTCGGACGCTGGCTGCGGCACGGCGGGCCGAGCCTGGAGCGGCTGCACGACACCGGCACGCCCGCGCCCCGCCTGGCCGGGCGGGCCCCCGCCGACGACATCGAGCAGCTCTGCCTGACCAACGTGGTCCAGCAGCTGGAGCATCTGCGCGCCCACGAACCGGTCGCCCGCGCCCTGAAGGAAGGGGCCCTCGAACTGCACGGGCTGTACTTCCACGTGGGTGAGGCCCAGGCGTATCTGCTCACCGAACAGGAGGGGGAAAGGGTCTTCGACCGGGTACGCGAGGTGGACCTGGCGGTGTGAGGCGCACCCGCGTGTGAGAGGCGTTACACCTCTTGAACCGGGACGCCTCCCGCCCCGTGGGAAGGAGTGTCGGGCTCCAGCGCGACACGACCACAACAGGTCTAAACCATTTTCCCGTCGACCCTTGTCAGCGTGCCCCCAGGTCTGATGAGCTGTGGCTTGGGACACAACGGACACCCTGGGAAAGGCAGATGCCGTGAGCAATGAAAGCCTGGCCAACCTTCTGAAGGAGGAGCGACGTTTCGCGCCCCCCGCCGACCTGGCCGCGAACGCCAACGTCACCGCGGAGGCGTATGAACAGGCCAAGGCTGACCGGCTCGGCTTCTGGGCCGAGCAGGCCCGTCGGCTGACCTGGGCCAAGGAGCCCACCGAGACGCTCGACTGGTCGAACCCGCCGTTCGCCAAGTGGTTCCAGGACGGCGAGCTCAACGTCGCCTACAACTGCGTCGACCGGCACGTGGAGGCCGGGCACGGGGACCGGGTCGCGATCCACTTCGAGGGCGAGCCGGGCGACAGCCGCACCCTCACCTACGCCCAGCTCAAGGACGAGGTGTCCAAGGCCGCCAACGCCCTCCTGGAGCTCGGGGTCCGCAAGGGCGACCGGGTCGCCGTCTACATGCCGATGATCCCGGAGACCGCCGTCGCGATGCTGGCCTGCGCCCGCATCGGCGCCGCGCACTCCGTGGTCTTCGGCGGCTTCTCGGCGGACGCGCTCGCCACCCGCATCCAGGACGCCGACGCGCGGGTCGTCATCACGGCCGACGGCGGCTACCGGCGCGGCAAGCCGTCCGCCCTGAAGCCGGCCGTGGACGAGGCCGTCAGCCGGGTGGAGAGCGTCGAGCACGTCCTCGTCGTCCGCCGCACCGGCCAGGACGTCGCCTGGACCGAGGGCCGCGACGTGTGGTGGCACGACGTGGTCGACCGGCAGAGCACGGAGCACACCCCGGAGGCGTTCGGGGCCGAGCACCCGCTGTTCATCCTCTACACCTCGGGCACCACGGGTAAGCCGAAGGGCATCCTGCACACCTCCGGCGGCTACCTGACCCAGATCGCGTACACGCACTGGGCGGTGTTCGACCTCAAGCCGGAGACCGACGTCTACTGGTGCACGGCCGACGTCGGCTGGGTCACCGGGCACTCGTACATCGTCTACGGGCCGCTCGCCAACGGCGCCACCCAGGTCATGTACGAGGGCACCCCGGACACGCCCCACCAGGGCCGCTTCTGGGAGATCGTGCAGAAGTACGGCGTGACGATCCTCTACACGGCGCCCACCGCGATCCGGACGTTCATGAAGTGGGGCGACGACATCCCCGCGAAGTTCGACCTGTCGTCGCTGCGGGTGCTCGGCTCCGTCGGCGAGCCGATCAACCCCGAGGCGTGGATCTGGTACCGCAAGAACATCGGCGCCGACCGCACCCCGGTCGTCGACACGTGGTGGCAGACCGAGACCGGCGGCATCATGGTCTCGCCGCTGCCGGGCGTGACCTCCGCCAAGCCGGGTTCCGCCCAGACCCCGCTGCCGGGCATCTCCGCCACGGTCGTGGACGACGAGGCGAACGAGGTGCCCGACGGCGGCGGTGGCTACCTGGTGCTGACCGAGCCGTGGCCGTCGATGCTGCGCACCATCTGGGGCGACGACCAGCGGTTCCTCGACACCTACTGGTCACGCTTCGAGGGCAAGTACTTCGCCGGTGACGGCGCGAAGAAGGACGACGACGGCGACATCTGGCTGCTCGGCCGGGTGGACGACGTGATGCTGGTGTCCGGCCACAACATCTCCACCACGGAGGTCGAGTCCGCGCTGGTCTCCCACCCTGCGGTCGCCGAGGCGGCCGTCGTGGGCGCGACCGACGAGACGACCGGCCAGGCGATCGTCGCCTTCGTGATCCTGCGCGGCACGGCGGCGGAGAGCGAGGACCTCGTCGGCGAGCTGCGCAACCACGTGGGCGCCACGCTCGGCCCGATCGCCAAGCCGAAGCGGATCCTGCCGGTGGCCGAGCTGCCGAAGACCCGCTCCGGCAAGATCATGCGCCGCCTGCTGCGGGACGTCGCGGAGAACCGCCAGCTCGGGGACGTCACCACGCTGACGGACTCCACGGTCATGGACCTCATCCAGGCGAAGCTGCCGGCCGCGCCGAGCGAGGACTAGAACGGCAGGCCTGCCACGGGCGGGTGTGTCGACGGCGGTGTCCCCGCCCCCGGGTCGCCCGCGACCCTCACCTACGGGGACACCGTCCGACACCCCGCCCGTCGCCGGTCCGCACCGCCATGCCCCGTCGCCGGTCCGCACCGCCATGCCCCGTCGCCGGTCCGCACCGCCATGCCCCGGCGTCGGTCGGCACCGTCACGCCGGCCGGGTGGCCGTGCGCGCCCGGCCACCCTGTGCACGCGGCCCGGCCCGCTCCCCGCGCTCCGCGACGCGTGTCCCTGCTCGAGGCGGCTCGTGTCCCCCGCTCGAGGCAGCGCGCGTCCCCGCCCGCCCCTTACGTGTCCCGGCGCTCGTCAGCGTTGCGGCGCAGGGTCGTCTTGCGCCGGGGCCGACGGATCAGGTCGTCGTCCTGGGGTTCACGAGGCACGTAGAAGAAACCTTCCTCCGTGTCGGGGTCGTAGTGGACGACGGCGTTCTCCTCCGCCAGCGTTCGTGTCCAGGACTCCAGTCGTCTGGCCGCGTTCCCGTCCAGGTCCATGCCCGCACGGCGCCGGCCCTCCACCCGCAGCATCGCCAGCGGGTACTGGTGCCGGTGCTCGGGTTTCACAGCCCAGGGGATCAGGTCGTCGTCCCGGGCGATACGCCTGCTCAGGCCCTTGCGGTACCGGAAGTTCCCCCACATGGAAGAGACGGTCTCGATCCCGTACTTCCTCCGGTACTCGTCGATCATCTGCTGGTAGGTCCACCCCTCCTCGAACCAGCGGATGACCTCACCCTCATCCACGATCTTGCGCTTCGGCACGGCCCCTCCTGCTTCCGTCGCACGGCCCTTCCCCGCCCCGCAACGACTCGGGTCACGGTATCCCGCACGCTCACCGGATCCTCACACCGGTAACCTGAGGGCGGTCATCACGGGCAGGGGCGGGTATGAAGATGCAGGTCATCGCGTGTGACGTGGACCGGCGGACACCTGCCGCCACCTACACGATCGCGTCGGCCGACGGCAGGACCCTCAAGACAGACCTGTGCGCCGTCTGCGCCCGCCCTCTGGAGGCGCTGCTCGGCGGCGCCGGGAAGCCCGCCGCTCCCCGGCCGGCCGCAGAGGAGACGACGCCCGGGAGGACGACCACCGCCCCGGCCGGGGCCGGGCAGGGACGCGCCGCCCGCGGACGGCGGCGCCTGCGCGTGACCACCCTGGAAGAGATCGAGGCGAGGAAGAGGGCCCTGGCCTCCGGGAAGGACTGAGGGCACGTCGGCCGTGCGTCTCGCCCTCAGGCCTCGGCCCCGCACTGTGAGGCGAGCCACGTCACACCGCTTCGCACCGCCTGGTCGCGGCCGGACGGCGGCACCCCGCCTGACACCGTTGCCGCAGGTCAGCGCGATTCCCCCCGCCTGCTTCACCCTCAGAGCCCCGGCGGCGCCCCCGCGCCCGGCTTCTCGATGCCGCTGGTGCGGCCCACGCACGCGTTGGCTAGGCTCAAGAGCACAACACGCTGTCTCATGGAGCGCCGGGAAGTCTGGTCGGCACGCGATTCGTGCTGCCCACCGACCGGAGGAACACGCTGTGAGCGCCCCCACCCCCACCCCCCGCAAGGCCTTCGGCCGCCTCTCGCTGCCCGAACGGAACTTCGTCGCGGAGGCCCTCCGCACCGAGACCGTGGGCGGCGTCCTGCTGCTGCTCGCCGCCGTCGCCGCGCTGGTGTGGGCGAACATACCCGCGCTGCAGGACAGCTACGGGAGCGTCAGCCACTGGCACTTCGGCCCCGAGTCGCTCGGGCTGAACCTGTCCGTGGCGCACTGGGCCGCCGACGGCCTGCTCGCCGTCTTCTTCTTCGTCGCCGGCATCGAGCTCAAGCGGGAACTGGTCGCCGGTGACCTGCGCGACCCCAAGGCCGCCGCGCTCCCCGTCGTCGCCGCCCTGTGCGGCATGATCGTGCCCGCGCTGGTCTACACGCTGACCAACGGTCTGGGCGGCGGCTCCCTCGCCGGCTGGGCCGTGCCCACCGCCACCGACATCGCGTTCGCGCTGGCCGTGCTCGCCGTCATCGGCACCTCGCTGCCCAGCGCGCTGCGCGCCTTCCTCCTCACCCTCGCGGTCGTCGACGACCTCTTCGCGATCCTGATCATCGCGCTCTTCTTCACCGACCAGCTGAACTTCGCGGCGCTCGGCGGCGCCGCCGCGGGCCTGCTGCTCTTCTGGCTGCTGCTGCGCAAGCGGGTGCGCGGCTGGTACCTGTACGTGCCGCTGGCCGTGGCGATCTGGGGGCTGATGTACAACAGCGGCGTCCACGCCACCATCGCCGGTGTCGCGATGGGCCTGATGCTGCGCTGCCACCGCGAGGAGGGCGAGGAGCACTCCCCCGGCGAGCACATCGAGCACCGCGTCCGGCCGTTGTCGGCGGGGCTCGCGGTCCCGCTGTTCGCCCTGTTCAGCGCGGGTGTCACGGTCTCCGGCGACGCGCTCGCGAAGGTGTTCACGCAGCCCGAGACGCTCGGTGTCGTCCTCGGTCTGGTCGTCGGCAAGACGCTCGGCATCTTCGGCGGCACCTGGCTGACGTCCCGTTTCACGCGTGCCTCGCTCAGTGACGACCTGGCCTGGGCCGACGTGCTCGCGGTGGCGGCGCTCGCCGGCATCGGCTTCACGGTGTCGCTGCTCATCGGGGAGCTGGCCTTCGAGGGCGACGCGACGATGACGGACAGCGTGAAGGCCGCCGTCCTCACCGGTTCGCTGATCGCCACCGCCCTGGCGACCGTCCTGCTGAAGATGCGGAACGCCAAGTACCGCAAGCTGGCCGACGAGGAGGAGCGGGACGAGGACCTCGACGGCGTGCCCGACGTCTACGAGCAGGACGACCCGGAGTACCACCTGCGCATGGCCCGCATCCTCGAGAAGAAGGCCGCCGAGCACCGGAAGCTCGCCCGGGAGAAGGCCGCCGAACGTGACGCGCTTGCGCAAGTGCCGGACGGGGCAGGCGATCCGCACGACGGTCCGGCATGATCTGACGGGACGGTACAAAAGTCAGGACCGTCCCGCGCAGGCACGACGGACGTACGCGAGGCGTACGGAGAAGAGGGAGACCGCGATGAGCGCACCCGACGGCAGCCCGGTCGGCGCCGAACGCAGCATCGGCCAGCTGTTCGCCACGGCGACGGCGGAGATGTCGGCGCTGGTGCACGACGAGATCGCGCTGGCGAAGGCGCAGCTCCGGCAGGACGTGAAGCGGGGCGCGACCAGCGGCGGCGCGTTCATGGCGGCGGGCGTGCTGCTCCTGTTCTCCCTGCCGATGCTGAACTTCGCCCTCGCGTACGGCATCCACGCCTGGAGCGGCTGGAACCTCGGCTGGTGCTTCCTGCTGTCCTTCGCGGCCAACTGCCTCGTCGCCGGCGTCCTCGCGCTGATCGGCGTCACCTTCGCCAAGAAGGCCAAGAAGGGACGCGGCCCGCAGAAGGTCGCCGCCTCGATGAAGGAAACGGCCGGCGTCCTGCAGAAGGCCAAGCCGCATCCGCGTCCCGCCCTTCCCGAGAACCGCGGCCCCGAGGCCATCGAGGCTGTGGCACGCTCGTCCTCATGACGGACCCCGCCACCCCTTCGGCGCAACCAGCCTCGGTCGTACGCCTGGACCTCCCGGACGCCCCGGGACTCGTCCACCGGGACGTCGCCGCCAACGGCGCCCGCTTCCACATCGCGGAACTGGGCGACGGCCCGCTGGTGCTGCTGCTGCACGGCTTCCCGCAGTTCTGGTGGACCTGGCGGCACCAGCTGACGGCGCTCGCCGACGCCGGGTTCCGGGCCGTCGCCATGGACCTGCGGGGCGTCGGCGGCAGCGACCGCACCCCGCGCGGCTACGATCCGGCCAATCTCGCGCTGGACGTCACCGGCGTCATCCGCTCCCTGGGCGAGCCGGACGCCGCTCTGGTCGGTCACGACCTGGGCGGATACCTGGCCTGGACGGCCGCGGCGATGCGCCCCAAGCTCGTACGGCGGCTCGTGGTGTCCTCGATGCCGCACCCGCGGCGCTGGCGCTCCTCGATGCTCGCCGACGCCCGGCAGACGGCCGCCCAGTCGCACATCTGGGGGTTCCAGCGGCCCTGGATCCCGGAGCGGCGGCTCACCGCGGACGACGGGGCGCTGGTGGCCCGGCTCATCGAGGAGTGGTCCGGGCCGCAGCCACCCGACGACACGGCTCTGGAGATCTACCGGCGGGCCATGTGCATCCCGTCCACGGCGCACTGCTCGATCGAGCCGTACCGGTGGATGGTGCGGTCGCTGGCCCGCCCGGACGGCATCCAGTTCAACCGCAGGATGAAGCGCCCGGTGCAGGTGCCGACGCTGCATCTGCACGGCTCGCTGGACCCGGTGGTGCGCACCCGCAGCGCCGCGGGCTCGGGGCAGTACGTCGAAGCGCCGTACCGCTGGCGGCTGTTCGACGGTTTGGGGCACTTCCCGCACGAGGAGGACCCGGTGACCTTCTCGGCCGAGCTGGTCAACTGGCTGAAGGATCCCGAGCCGGACCGGTGACCGGACGGATGCGTTCCGTACCGCTCACACCCACGGCGACTGAACGCTTGTCCTACGAACGCCAATTGCCTGGCGCATAGGCCAATTGGCGGCCCCTCAGGTGGTTATCGACCTTGGGGCGGGGGCACACGTCCGGGTATGGGCTGGACGCACGACTACAGTGACGCAAGCCGCAATCGCCGCTCGGCGAGCGGTGTGGGCTCCCACCAGCGAGGCGGTGCACCACAGATGGCAGCTACGGATCTCAGGGTCGGCATCCCGCGCATTCTCCGCCGTCGCGCGCGCTGGGTCTCCGTCCGGCTCCGTCATCCGCGCGGCTGACGGCTCTCCCGGCCGTTCCTGACGTCCCGGCGGCCGCCTCCCCGGTTCCCGCTCAGAGCGCGCACTTGTCGCTGTCCACCTCCTGGGCGGCGGTACGGCCCCGGGCGATGTCCTCGCGGATCTCGTCCACGGTCAGCGCGTATCCCGTCTCGGCGTCGTCCAGCGACTTCGCGAAGATGACGCCGTAGACCTCGCCCTCGGGGGTGAGGAGCGGGCCGCCGGAGTTGCCCTGACGGACCGTCGCGAACAGGGAGTACACGTCACGGCGGACCGTGCCGCGGTGGTAGATGTCGGGGCCGTTGGCCGTGATGCGCCCCCGCAGCCGCGCCGCGCGGACGTCGTACGCGCCGTTCTCCGGGAAGCCGGCGACGATGGCGCTGTCCCCGCTGCTCGCGTCCTCGGTGGCGAACCGCAGCGCGGGCGCGTCCAGATCGGGCACGTCGAGGACGGCGATGTCGCGCCTCCAGTCGTAGAGGACGACCGTGGCGTCGTACTTCCTGCCCTCGCCGCCTATCTGCACGACCGGCTCGTCGACACCGCCCACCACATGGGCGTTGGTCATGATGCGCCGGTCGTCGAAGACGAAGCCGGTGCCCTCCAGGACCTTGCCGCAGCTCGTCGCGGTGCCCGTCACCTTGACGATGGAGCGCTGCGCGCGGACGGCGACGGGGCTGCCCGCCAGCGCCGGGTCCGGCGGCCGCACGTCGGTGATGGGCTCGTTGGCGAACGGACTGAAGACCTGCGGGAAGCCGTTCTGCGCGAGGACGGAGGAGAAGTCGGCGAACCAGATGTCGGCCTGGTCCGGCAGCGCCCGGGAGACGCCGAGCAGCACCTTGGAGCCGCGCACCTCCTTGCCGAGCGTCGGCAGGGTCGTCCCGGCGAGGGCGGATCCGATCAGCCAGGCGACCAGGAGCATCGCGACCACGTTGACGAGGGCCCCGCCGGTGGCGTCCAGCGCCCGGGCCGGGGACCAGGTGATGTGGCGGCGCAGCTTGTTGCCGAGGTGCGTGGTGAGGGCCTGGCCGACGGAGGCGCAGACTATGACGACCACGACCGCCACGACGGCGGCGGTGGTGCTCACCTCGGAGCCGTCCGTGAGCGCGTCCCAGATGACGGGCAGCACGTAGACGGCGATCAGGCCGCCCCCGAGGAATCCGATCACCGACAGGACGCCGACGACGAAGCCCTGGCGGTAGCCGACCACGGCGAACCACACGGCGGCCACCAGCAGCACGATGTCCAGCACGTTCACCGATTCAAGCCTCGCCTCGTCCTACGCAGCACGGCGCCCACCCTGTCACGCCCTCCAGTCCAGCGGGACCCGCTTGTCCCGATCCCAGGGGCGCTCCCAGCCCGCGAAGTGCAGCAACCGGTCGATGACCCCTGCGGTGAACCCCCATACGAGGGCCGATTCGACCAGGAACGCGGGGCCGTGGAAGCCGCTGGGGTGGATCGCGGTCGCACGGTTGTCCGGGTGGGTGAGATCGGCCACGGGCGTGGTGAACACCCGCGCCGTCTCGTTCGGATCGACGACGCCGACCGGGCTGGGCTCGCGCCACCAGCCGAGCACGGGCGTGACGACGAAGCCGCTGACGGGGATGTAGAGCTTCGGCAGCACGCCGAAGAGCTGCACACCGGACGGATCGAGCCCGGTCTCCTCCTCCGCCTCGCGCAGCGCCGCCCGCAACGGGCCGTCGCCGTGCGGGTCGCCGTCCTCCGGGTCGAGCGCGCCGCCGGGGAAGGACGGCTGCCCGGCGTGCGAGCGCAGCGAACTGGCCCGCTCCATGAGCAGCAGCTCGGGGCCGCGCTCGCCCTCGCCGAAGAGGATGAGCACGGCGGACTGCCGTCCCGAGCCGTCCCCGGGCGGCAGGAAGCGGCTGAGCTGCCGGGGCGCGACCGTCTCGACGACGTGGACCACCGGGTCCAGCCACGGGGGCAGTCCGTCCCTGCTGAGGGTCACCGGACCCCCCTGCGTCCCGCTCGTACGCGTCATGCCCACCCCCGTCGTCCGGCCCCGTCGCACAGGTCCAACGCGCGGTGGTCCCGAGATCGTTCCGCGGAGAACCGGGGCGCCCGGCCTGCCCTCATCCGGCCCCCAGTGGCGGGGCCGCTCTGCCGCCCGCGTCCAGATACGCCTGCGGGGGCCTCAGACGCTGGCCCGGCTGACCGGCCTTCTCGTACTTCAGCAGCTTCTTCGCCTTGTCCGGGTCCGTCTCGCCCTCGCCGTAGGCCGGGCAGAGCGGGGCGATCGGGCAGGCGCCGCAGGCGGGCTTGCGGGCGTGGCAGATGCGGCGGCCGTGCCAGATGACGTGGTGGGACAGGTCGGTCCAGTCGCTCTTGGGGAACAGCGCGCCGACCTCCGCCTCGATCTTGTCGGGGTCGGTCTGCTCGGTCCAGCGCCAGCGGCGCACCAGGCGCTGGAAGTGGGTGTCGACGGTGATCCCCGGGCGGCCGAAGGCGTTGCCGAGCACGACGAACGCGGTCTTGCGGCCCACGCCGGGCAGCTTGACCAGGTCCTCCAGCCGGCCCGGCACCTCCCCGCCGAACTCCTCCACCAGCGCCTTGGACAGCCCGATGACCGACCTGGTCTTGGCGCGGAAGAAGCCGGTGGGGCGGAGGATCTCCTCCACCTCCTCCGGGTCGGCGGCGGCCAGGTCCTCGGGGGCGGGGTACTTCGCGAACAGCGCGGGGGTCGTCTGGTTGACGCGCAGGTCGGTGGTCTGGGCCGACAGCACGGTGGCGACGACGAGCTGGAAGGGGTTCTCGAAGTCCAGCTCGGGGTGGGCGTACGGGTACACCTCGGCGAGCTCACGGTTGATCCGGCGGGCCCGCCGCACCAGCGCGGTACGGGACTCGCCGCGCGGGTGCGCGGCCACCGTCCTCGCCGGGGCGGCCGGCACGGAGGCGGTCGCCCTCCCGGAAGCCGACGCGGGCTTCCTCGCGGCGCTCGCTCTCTTCACGGCCGACGCGGGCTTCTTTGCGGACGCGGGCTTCCCGGCGGCGGTCTCCCTCACGGCTTCCGCCGTTTCCCTACCGCCATCGGGGACCTGTTCGCCCACAGCGGAATCGCGATCTGCACTCACCCGCGCAGCCCCCTCGGCCTGTGCTCTCACCGGCGATTTGGACACCCGGCCAGCCTACGGCCCGGCGCGGACATCCGCCCCGGGCCCCGAGGACCGGCGTCCAATTGGACCCCTGCCGCATACCCCGGCCGCCCCGTGCGGCATCCTTGTGACAGATCACACTGTTTGGACCGCCCGGCAAAATGGGAACCACGGTCCACTGACACGCGGGGGAATCAAGATCCCCTGAGCAGGTCGAAGAGGAGAGAACTCGTGGACGACGTTCTGCGGCGGAACCCGCTTTTCGCGGCGCTCGACGACGAGCAGGCCGCGGAGCTTCGCGCCTCCATGAGTGAGGTGACCCTGGCGAGGGGTGACTCACTGTTCCACGAGGGCGACCCGGGCGACCGCCTGTACGTGGTCACCGAGGGCAAGGTGAAGCTGCACCGCACCTCCCCCGACGGCCGCGAGAACATGCTCGCCGTGGTCGGCCCGGGCGAGCTGATCGGTGAGCTGTCCCTCTTCGACCCGGGTCCGCGCACCGCGACCGCCACGGCGCTCACCGAGGTGAAGCTGCTGGGCCTGGGCCACGGCGACCTGACGCCCTGGCTGAGCGCCCGCCCCGAGGTGGCCACGGCGCTGCTGCGCGCCGTCGCCCGCCGTCTGCGCAAGACCAACGACGCCATGTCCGACCTGGTCTTCTCCGACGTCCCCGGCCGTGTCGCGCGCGCCCTGCTGGACCTCTCCCGCCGCTTCGGCGTGCAGTCGGAGGAGGGCATCCACGTGGTGCACGACCTCACGCAGGAGGAGCTGGCCCAGCTGGTCGGCGCGTCCCGCGAGACGGTCAACAAGGCCCTGGCGGACTTCGCCCAGCGCGGCTGGCTGCGCCTGGAGGCCCGCGCGGTGATCCTGCTCGACGTGGAACGCCTCGCCAAGCGTTCCCGCTGACGCCTCGTCCCCGGCTCCCTTCGCGCCCCCACGGCCCCCGGCCGCGGGGGCGCGGGTGCGTGCGCGGGTGCGCGGGTGCGCGGGTGCGCGGGTGCGCGGGTGCGCGGGTGCGCGGGTGCGCGGGTGCGTCAGAGGATCCCGTGCTCCTCCAGATACTCCAGCTGCGCCCGCACCGACAGCTCCGCGGCCGGCCACAGGGAGCGGTCGACGTCGGCGTAGACGCGGGCGACGACCTCGGCCGGGGTGCGGTGGCCGTCCTCGACGGCCGTCTCCACCTGGGCGAGCCGGTGGGCTCGGTGCGCGAGGTAGTACTCGACGGCGCCCTGGGCGTCCTCCAGCACCGGCCCGTGTCCCGGCAGAACCGTGTGCACGCCGTCGTCGACGGTGAGGGACCTGAGCCGGCGCAGGGTGTCCAGGTAGTCGCCGAGGCGGCCGTCGGGGTGGGCCACGACGGTCGTGCCGCGTCCCAGCACGGTGTCGCCGGTGAGGACCGCCCGGTCCGCCGGCAGGTGGAAGCACAGGGAGTCCGAGGTGTGGCCGGGGGCCGGTACGACCCGCAGCTCCAGGCCGCCGACGGTGACGACGTCCCCCGCGGCCAGCCCCTCGTCGCCGAGCCGCAGCGCCGGGTCCAGGGCGCGCACCTTGGTGCCGGTCAGCTCGGCGAACCGGGCGGCGCCCTCGGCGTGGTCGGGATGACCGTGCGTCAGCAGGGTGAGGGCGACCCGCTTGCCGGCCTGCTCGGCGGTGCCGATGACGTGCCGCAGGTGCCCGTCGTCCAGCGGTCCCGGGTCGACGACGACGGCGAGGCCGGAGTCCGGCTCGGACAGGATCCAGGTGTTCGTGCCGTCCAGGGTCATCGCCGAGGGGTTCGGCGCCAGCACGTTGACGGCCCGCGCGGTCGCGGGACCGGAGAGGGCCCCGCCGCGCGGCTGGCCGGGAAGTGCGTGGGCGTCCGTCATGCGGGTGCTCCCCCGGTCGGGATGTGCTGGGTGAACTCGTCGTGCCCGGGCCAGGAGAGGACGATCTCGCCGTCCACCAGGCGCGCGGAGGCCAGCACCGGCGTGAGGTCCCGCGCGGGAGCCGCGCCGAGCGCCTCCGCTGCCGTGCCGTACGCGGTGAGCTGGCGCAGGGTCGCGATGGTCGGGGGCATCATCAGCAGTTCGCCCCGGTCGTACGCGCCGGCCGCCTCGCGCGGGGTGATCCACACCGTGCGGTCGGCCTCCGTGGAGGCGTTGCGGGTGCGCTGGCCCTCGGGGAGGGCGGCGACGAAGAACCACGTGTCGTAGCGGCGCGGCTCGAACTCGGGGGTGATCCAGCGCGTCCACGCGCCCAGCAGGTCGGAGCGCAGCACCAGGCCGCGCCGGTCGAGGAACTCCGCGAAGGACAGCTCGCGTGCGACGAGGGCGGCGCGGTCCGCCTCCCAGTCCGCGCCGGTGGTGTCGCCGACCACGGAGTCCGGGGCGGGTCCGGCCAGCAGCACGCCGGCCTCCTCGTAGGTCTCCCGCACGGCCGCGCAGACGATCGCCTGGGCGCCCGCGCGGTCCACGCCGAGCCGGTCGGCCCACCAGTCCAGCGAGGGTCCGGCCCAGCGGACGTGCCGGTCGTCGTCGCGCGGGTCGACGCCGCCGCCGGGGTAGGCGTACGCGCCGCCCGCGAACGCCATGGACGTACGGCGGCGCAGCATGTGCACGGCGGGTCCGCGGCCGGTGTCCTTGAGGAGCATGACGGTGGCCGCGCGCTTGGGCGTGACGGGTGTGAGGTCACCGTTCGCCAGCGCTCTGATCCGCTCGGGCCACTCCGGCGGGTACCACTGCCCGCCAGCCTGCGCATTCGCCATGGCCGGAGGCTATCCCGTGACGCCCGGATGTTCGAGTGCCCCTCGGGGCGACCGGGACGGCGACACGGCGGCACGGGCCGGGGGACCGCGGTCACCGGTTCGGAGCAGCGGGCGGCGGACGGACGTGCGGGCGGCCCGGGCGACCGCCGGCCCGGTGGCACGGGCCGCCCGTGCCGTCGCCCACGGTCCGCAGCGGCCGCAGCGGTCGCAGTCGCCGCGGCCAGGGCCGTCGTCAGCGGCGGGGCCGGCATCACCGCCCCCAGTCGGCGGCCGGACGCGCGTCGCCCCGGCCGGGCGCAGGGCGCCCGGCCGGGGCGGTGTACGGGATCGGCGGGGGCGGTCCCCGGAGGGCGTCAGAGGGCGGTCGCCCGGAGGGCTACGCCTCCGTGAGCTCCACCTGCATCTCGACCTCGACCGGGGCGTCCAACGGCAGCACCGCGACGCCGACCGCGCTGCGGGCGTGCACGCCCTTGTCGCCGAGGACCTCGCCGAGGAGTTCGCTGGCGCCGTTGACGACGGCGGGCTGGCCGGTGAAGTCCGCGGCGGAGGCGACGAAGCCGACGACCTTCACGACGCGCGCGACGCGGTCCAGGTCGCCGGCGACGGACTTGACCGCGGCGAGCGCGTTCAGCGCGCAGGTGCGGGCCAGGTCCTTGGCCTCCTCGGGGGTGACCTCCGCGCCGACCTTGCCGGTCACCGGCAGCTTGCCGTCCACCATCGGCAGCTGGCCGGAGGTGAACACGTACCGGCCGGAGACGACCGCCGGCTGGTAGGAGGCGAGCGGCGGGACGACCTCGGGCAGGCTCAGGCCCAGCTCGGCCAGCCGGGACTCGACGGCGCCGCTCATGCCTGCTTCTCGCGCTTCAGGTAGGCCACCAGCTGCTCGGGGTTGTTCGGCCCGGGCACGACCTGGACGAGCTCCCAGCCGTCCTCGCCCCAGGTGTCCAGAATCTGCTTCGTCGCGTGGACCAGCAGCGGCACAGTCGCGTATTCCCACTTCGTCATGCGGCCGACTCTAACCGCTGCCCCGTCCGCCGCCCGCGTCGCCGTCGCGCCCGTCGGGGCCGGGAGCGGGAGGGCACACGAGGCCTGAACACCACCCGGAGCCGCCGCCACGCGCGGTGAGCATTTAGGCTCGAAGGCGTGAGCAGGCTCCAGGTCGTGAGTGGCAAGGGCGGAACCGGCAAGACCACGGTGGCCGCCGCTCTGGCGCTGGCCCTGGCCGAGGAGGGGAAGCGGACGCTTCTCGTCGAGGTCGAGGGCCGGCAGGGCATCGCGCAGCTCTTCGAGACGCAGGCGTTGCCGTACGAGGAGCGGAAGATCGCCGTCGCTCCCGGGGGCGGGGAGGTGTACGCCCTCGCCATCGACGCCGAACTGGCCCTTCTGGACTACCTCCAGATGTTCTACAAGCTCGGCGGCGCCGGGCGGGCCCTGCGCAAGCTCGGCGCGATCGACTTCGCCACCACCATCGCCCCCGGCGTCCGGGACGTGCTGCTCACCGGCAAGGCGTGCGAGGCGGTGCGGCGCAAGGACCGCGGCGGCCGGTTCGTCTACGACTACGTCGTGATGGACGCCCCGCCGACCGGCCGCATCACCCGCTTCCTCAACGTCAACGACGAGGTGGCCGGGCTCGCCAAGATCGGCCCGATACACAATCA
This sequence comes from Streptomyces sp. DH-12, assembly GCF_002899455.1. Lineage (GTDB taxonomy): Bacteria > Actinomycetota > Actinomycetes > Streptomycetales > Streptomycetaceae > Streptomyces. Next base: position 3,645,068 of record NZ_PPFB01000001.1, read on the forward strand.
GGCGCAGGCCGTCATGCGGGTGCTGAAGTCGCCGGAGACGGCCGTGCACCTGGTCACGCTGCTGGAGGAGATGCCGGTCCAGGAGACCGCGGACGGCATCGCGGAACTGCGCGCGGCCCGGCTGCCGGTGGGGCGGGTCATCGTGAACATGGTGCGGCCCCAGGTGCTGGACGCCGCTGATCTGGACCTCGTCGGGAGCGTGCCCCGTTCCGTCGTCGCGCGGTCGCTGTCCTCCGCCGGGCTCGGCGGCGCGCGGCGCGGCGGGCACGCGGAGCGGCTGGTGGAGCCGCTGCTCACGCAGGCGGAGGAGTACGCCGAGCGGTACGCGCTGGAGACCGAGCAGCGCGCCGTGCTGGCGGATCTGGGGGTGCCGCTGCACGAACTCCCGCTGCTCGCCGAGGGCATGGACCTGGCCGGGCTGTACGCGCTGGCGCGGAAGCTGCGCGGACAGGGCGTGTCATGACCGGCCGGACGCCTCGCCGGAAGCACGTGCCCGGCGGCCCCCACCACCGTCACCGCCGCATCGGCCCCGTCACGAGTCGGATCCACCGGAAGCAGGGGATGTCATGAGCCGTCGTCCGGAACCGGCGCAGGACCATGACCCGGGCCGTGAGCACCTCCCGCCCGCCCGCGCGCTCGAGGTCGACCCGTTGATCGAGAACCCGGACACCCGGATCGTGGTGTGCTGCGGCTCGGGCGGCGTCGGCAAGACGACCACGGCCGCGGCGCTGGGGCTGCGGGCGGCCGAGCGGGGCCGCAAGGTGGTGGTCCTCACCATCGACCCGGCACGCCGTCTCGCCCAGTCCATGGGCATCGACTCCCTCGACAACACCCCCCGCCGGGTCAAGGGCATCGACGACTCCGCGGGCGGTGAACTGCACGCGATGATGCTCGACATGAAGCGCACCTTCGACGAGATCGTCGAGGCGCACGCGGACCCCGAGCGGGCCGCCGCGATCCTGGGCAACCCCTTCTACCAGTCGCTCTCCGCGGGCTTCGCCGGCACGCAAGAGTACATGGCGATGGAGAAGCTGGGGCAGCTGCGGTCGCGGGACGAGTGGGACCTGATCGTGGTCGACACCCCGCCGTCGCGGTCCGCGCTGGACTTCCTGGACGCGCCCAAGCGGCTCGGTTCCTTCCTCGACGGCAAGCTGATCCGGGTGCTGCTGGCCCCGGCGAAGGTGGGCGGCCGTGCGGGGATGAAGTTCCTGAACGTCGGGATGTCGATGATGACCGGCGTGCTCGGCAAGGTGCTCGGCGGTCAGCTGCTGCGGGACGTGCAGACGTTCGTGGCGGCGATGGACTCCATGTTCGGCGGGTTCCGTACGCGCGCGGACGCCACGTACAAGCTGCTCCAGGCGCCGGGGACGGCGTTCCTCGTGGTCGCCGCCCCGGAGCGGGACGCGCTGCGGGAGGCCGCGTACTTCGTGGAGCGGCTGGCCGCGGAGGACATGCCGCTGGCCGGTCTGGTGCTGAACCGGGTGCACGGCAGCGGGGCCGGCCGGCTGTCGGCCGAGCGGGCGCTGGCCGCCGCGGAAAATCTTGAGGAGTCCCGCATTGTGGATCAGCGGGACGGGAAAGCTGGACTTCGTAACTCTCCCGACACGTACGGAAGTTCAGAATCACCCGCGCGTAACGTCACCGACGGAGGCTCCCCCGCCACCGAGGACGTCACCGGCGCGGCTCCCGACGACGACCCGACCACGGCGGACGCGGAGGGCGACACGACCGGCGACGCGGACGCCGAGCGCTCCGTCGACCGTCTCACGGCCGGTCTGCTGAGGCTGCACGCGGAGCGGATGCGCCTGCTCTCGCGCGAGCGGCGGACGCGTGACCGTTTCACGGCGCTCCATCCCGAGGTGGCGGTGGCCGAGGTGGCCGCACTGCCCGGCGACGTCCACGACCTCGCGGGCCTGCGGGACATCGGCGAGCGGCTGGCCGCGGGGCGGACGGAGCTGTCGGACACGCCCTGACGGGCGCCCCCTCCTCGTCGGCGCCCCGTGCTGTGCGCCGCCTGGTCGGCCTACCCGCGATCGAGGCGCCAGCAGGCCCGCGTACGCCCGTCGGCACAGCTCAGATCCGCGTGCAGCCGCAGGCGCCCATACCGCACCCGCGCACGCGCGCACGGTGTCGCACTCAGCGCACCACCAGGCGCCCCGGAACCATCCCGGAACCATCCCGGGACCGCCTCGGGACCCGCTTCGAAACTTCGCGGGCCTGCGTCGGTGAACTCCCAGACCGTCAGGCACGGCGAGCCCTTCGCGGGCCCCGCCCGCCGTCCCGGTGGGCCGCGTCGCCCGGTCACGTGGCCGGGCACGCCGAGGATCCCCGAGAGCCCTCACCGAGAGCTCTCAGCTCACCGCGGCGTAGTCCTCGTAGACCTGGTCGTCGCTGAGCGGCACGACGCCCGTGCCGCGCTCGTACTCCGACCGCGCCGTCTCCAGCAGCCGGCGCCAGGAGGTCACGGTCGGCCGCCGGCGCAGCAGTGCGCGGCGCTCACGCTCCGTCATGCCTCCCCACACGCCGAACTCGACGCGGTTGTCCAGCGCGTCGGCCAGGCACTCCGTACGCACCGGACAGCCGGTGCACACCGCCTTGGCCCTGTTCTGCGCTGCTCCTTGAACGAACAGTTCATCCGGATCGGTAGTGCGGCAGGCAGCCTGCGCACTCCAGTCGGTAACCCAGCCCATACCGGCGCCGTCCTCTCCCGAATCGAGGCTCCCCCACGGCGGCAGCGGCATATTCACCGCCGCCAGTTGAGGACGTTACGGAAGGTGGGCACAGCGCAACACCCCCAGCGGGCCCAATCTTGAATGGTCCGAACGGACTATGGGTAAACGGCAGATCACCCGGGGGAGTGAGGGGGCGACATGCGCGACACATGGGACGTTGCGGGTCAGTTCCGTTGCGCCACAACGGGCACCGCGTGACACACGAGGCGATCCGGACACGGTCTCCACACTCCTCGACCGAACTCGTACGAAGAAAGTCGAGAAGATCCGGAACGATTCGGGGTCACCGGACGTATTGATACGTGGCCGCACTGCTGTGACAGTTGGGTGCAGCTTAGGCCAAGGCATATACGCTTGTCCGGCGAATGAGAACGTAGGCTGCTCCCATGCCAAAGAAGCGCTCGGGCGGTGGTCTGTCTCCCACGCAGCAGGCCGCCCAGTTCCTCGGTGTCAGTGTCCTCGCGGGGGCCGTCATGGCCGGCATCGCGCTGCCCGCCGTGGGCGCGCTGGGCCTCGCGGCCAAAGGATCGGTGGAGAGCTTCGACGAGCTCCCGGCCAATCTGAAGACGCCGCCTCTGAGCCAGCGCACCACCATCCTCGACGCCGACGGCGATCTGATCGCCACCGTCTACTCGCGCGACCGCACGGTGGTCGACCTCAAGGACATCTCTCCGTACATGCAGAAGGCGATCGTCGCCATCGAGGACTCGCGCTTCTACCAGCACGGGGCGATCGACCTGAAGGGCGTGCTGCGCGCGCTCAACAAGAACGCCCGCAGCGGCGAGGTCTCCGAGGGCGCCTCGACGCTCACCCAGCAGTACGTGAAGAACGTCTTCGTCGAGGAGGCGGGCGACGACCCGACGAAGGTCGCGCAGGCCACCCAGCAGACCATCGGCCGCAAGATCGCGGAGCTGAAGTACGCGATCCAGGTCGAGGAGGAGCTGGGCAAGAAGAAGATCCTCGAGAACTACCTGAACATCACGTTCTTCGGCCAGCAGGCCTACGGCGTCGAGGCCGCGTCCCGGCGCTACTTCTCCAAGCCGGCCAAGGACCTCAATCTCCAGGAGGCCGCGCTCCTCGCCGGCCTCGTCCAGTCACCGAGCCGCTACGACCCGGTCAACGACGAGGCGGAGGCCAAGAAGCGGCGCAACATCGTCCTCCAGCGGATGGCCGAGGTCGGCGACATCTCCCCCGAGGAGGCCGCCGAGGCGGCGCGTTCCCCGCTGGGCCTCAAGGTCAGCAAGCCGAAGAACGGCTGCATCACCGCGTCCAAGGGCGCGGGCTTCTTCTGCAAGTACGTGGAGAAGGTCTTCCTCAACGACCCGGTCTTCGGCAAGACCCGCGAGGAGCGGGCGAAGATCTGGAACCAGGGCGGCCTGACCATTCGCACGACGCTGGACCCGCAGGCGCAGGAGTCGGTGCAGCAGGCCCTCAAGAACCACGTCTACCAGTCGGACAAGGTCGCCGCCGCGTCCACGCTGGTGGAGCCGGGCACCGGCAAGATCGTCGCGATGGGCCAGTCGAAGCCGTACGGCTACGGCAAGGACGAGACGGAGATCAACTTCTCCGTGGACTCGGCGTGGGGCGGCTCCAACTTCGGCTTCCCGACCGGTTCGACGTTCAAGCCGTTCGTGGCCGCCGCCGCCCTGGAGGAGGGCCGGCCGCCGACGCAGGTGTACTCCTCCCCGTACGAGATGCCGTACCCGGACACCGTGCGCGGTTGCGAGAAGCCGTGGGTGAACGACGGCAACTACAAACTGGAGAACGAGAACGAGTCCGAGGTCGGTCCGTACGCGCTGCGGGAGGCGATGGCCAAGTCGGTCAACACCTACTTCGTGCAGATGATCGAGGACATCGGGATGTGCCCGGTGGTGACCATGACCGACAAGCTCGGCCTGGTCCAGGGCAACGGGGACAAGATCCCCGAGGTGCCGTCCTCCATGACCCTCGGCTCCACCGGCCTCTCGCCCCTCACCATGGCGAGCGCCTACGCGGCCTTCGCCTCCCGGGGCATGTACTGCACGCCGGTCGCCATCGAGTCGATCACCCAGAAGACGGGTGACCGGTCGAAGTCCCTGCCGGTCCCGAAGTCCACGTGCTCGCGCGCGATGAGCGAGAAGACCGCGGACACGGTGAACGAGCTCCTCAAGGGCGTGGTCGACTCCGGTACCGGTCAGCAGGCCGGCCTCGGCGACGGCCGCGACAACGCCGGCAAGACGGGTACGACGGACGAGCGCATCAACGCCTGGTTCGTCGGCTACACGCCGAACATGTCGGGCGCCGTGTGGGTGGGCAGCGCCAGCCAGGAGGTGGAGATGCGGGACATCACCATCGGCGGCCGGTACCACTCGCTGGTCTTCGGCGGCGCCGTCCCGGGCCCCATCTGGCGCGACGCGATGACCGGCGCGCTGGAGGGCAAGGACGCCCCGCAGTTCAACCCGGTGCACATCCCGGACCAAGAGAAGCCCGAGGACCGGGGCGACGGCGGCGGCGACGGCGACAGCGGCAACGGCAACGGCGGCAACGGCGACGACGGCTTCATCGGCGGCTTGATCAACGGAGGCAACGGCAACGGCGGGGGTGAGCCCGACCCGGGCTTCAGCATCCCCGAGGGCTTCCTCCAGGGCCGGGGCGACGGCCCGGGCGGTCGCGGATAACGGCTGACGACGGAGCACCAGGAGAAACGGCGGGCGGGCCCCCCCCCCGGTGGGGAGGGGGCCGCCCGCCGTTGTGGCCGTACCGCCCGGCTCAGCCCGCCAGCAGCTTCTTCACGGCGGCGGCCACCCGGCCGCCCTCCGCCTGCCCGGCCACCTTCGGGTTCACGATCTTCATGACGGCGCCCATGGCCTTCGGCCCCTCGGCGCCGGCGGCGCGGGCCTCCTCCACGGCCTGGGCGACGATCGCGTTCAGCTCGTCGTCGGACAGCTGCTTGGGCAGGTAGCCGGCGAGCACCTCGCCCTCCGCCTTCTCCCGCTCGGCCTGCTCGGCGCGGCCGCCCTGCGCGAAGGCCTCGGCCGCCTCACGGCGCTTCTTCGCCTCGCGGGCGATCACCTTCTGCACCTCGTCGTCGGAGAGCTCGCGCTTCTCCTTGCCCGCGACCTCCTCCTTGGTGATCGCGGCGAGCGTCAGCCGGAGCGTCGAGGAGCGGAGCTCGTCGCGCTCCTTGATCGCGGCGTTGAGGTCATCCTGCAGCTTCGACTTGAGCGTGGTCATGACTTGATTGTCGCAGGTGCGGAGGCGGCGGCGCCTGCCGATTTGCGGGGACCGCGGGTGACCCGCCCCCTGAGGTCGTGGTGCCCCCTGCGGGCCGTGGTGCTCTCTGCGGGCCCTGGTGCTCCCTGAGGGCCGTACGGAGGGACCGTCAGGGTCTGACACGATGGACGCATGCGCGCGCGATACCGAATTCCTCTGGGAATCACGGCGGTCGGCACCGCCGGACTGCTGTACGCCGCGGGCTTCGAAGCCCGCTCCTTCCGCCTCCGACGGGTGACCGTCCCCGTCCTCCCCTCCGGGATGCGCCCCCTGCGCGTGCTGCAGGTGTCCGACATCCACATGGTCGGCGGCCAGCGCAAGAAGCAGCGCTGGCTGCGCTCCCTGGCCGGACTGCGCCCCGACTTCGTGATCAACACGGGCGACAACCTGTCCGACCCCGAGGGCGTCCCCGAGGTCCTGGACGCGCTCGGCCCCCTGATGGAGTTCCCGGGCGCCTACGTCTTCGGCTCCAACGACTATTACGGCCCCCGGCTGCGCAACCCCGCCCGCTACCTGGTCGAGAAGGTGCAGGGCCGTCACGGCCTGAACGGCAATCCGCCGGTCGTCGACGCCGTCCACAACCCGTGGGAGGACCTGCGGGACGGCTTCGACTCGGCGGGCTGGCTCAACCTGACCAACACGCGGGGCACCCTGAAGATCGAGGGCACGTCGATCGAGCTGACGGGACTGGACGACCCGCACATCAAGCGGGACCGGTACGCGGAGGTGACGGGCGGCCCGTCGGCCGGGGCGGACTTCTCGATGGGCGTCGTGCACGCGCCGTACCTGCGCGTGCTGGACTCCTTCGCGGCCGACGGCTACCCGTTGATCCTCGCCGGCCACACGCACGGCGGGCAGCTGTGCATCCCGTTCTACGGCGCCCTGGTCACCAACTGCGACCTGGACACGGACCGCGTGAAGGGCCTGTCCACGCACACGGCGGGGGGCCGGACGTCGTACCTGCACGTCTCGGCGGGCTGCGGCACGAGCCGCTACACGCCGGTGCGCTTCGCGTGCCCGCCGGAGGCGACGCTGCTGACGCTGGTCGGCCGCTGAGGCGCCGGGCCGGCGGGAAGCCCGTCCCCTCCGGGCGGGTAACCCGACCGGCCCACGCCACATCGCCGCGGCCCGGCCCCCGTCCCACGCTGGGGGCATGACCGCCCCGATACCCAGGGACATCCCGGACCTGCCCGCCCTCCCGCGGACGGCTCCGCAGCTGTTCCCCTCCGTCGTCCCGGCCCGAGCCGTCGTACCGCCGGTGCGCCGCCCGCTGACCGCGGTGTACCGGCTGGTCCTGGCGCTGCTGGCGACGGCGGCCGTGCTGATCGAGGTCCTCCTCGGCAGTCCCGTCCGGGTGCTGAGCTACTTCGTGATCCAGAGCACGGCGCTGCTGGCCCTGGTGACGTTCGCCTCGGCCCGCCGCGCGTGGACCGCCCGCCATCCCCTGCCGGGCGCCGTCACCGGAGCGACGCTCCTGTACGTGCTGATCGCGGCCCTGGTCCACCACATCGCCCTGACGGACGCCTCGCCGGCCTTCTCCATGACGGGCGGGGCGAGCGGGAGCGCACCGTGGCTCGAGCCGGCCGCCGGCCACCTGCTGCACACGGTGCTGCCGGTCGCCGCGCTGCTGGACTGGCTGGTCCTGACGCCACCGGCCCGCATGCACCTCCGTCAGGCCCCGACGTGGCTGCTGTACCCCCTGGCGTACCTGGCCTTCACCCTGGCTCGGGGCGAGTTGCTCCCCGGCTCCCCCGCCCGCTACCTGTACCCGTTCCTCGACGTCGCGCGGCACGGCTACAAGAGCGTGCTCGCCAACGCGCTCCTCGTGGGACTCGCGATCTACGCCGTGGCAGTCCTGCTGGTGGCCCTGGACCACACTCGCCCGAGAACCAGATTTCGTCTCTAGCCACCAGTGGGCTAAAGTAAACGTCGTCGCCGCGACAGCAGCGACACCGGGGTGTGGCGCAGCTTGGCAGCGCGCTTCGTTCGGGACGAAGAGGTCGTGGGTTCAAATCCCGCCACCCCGACAGCCATAACAGCAGGTGGGGCACCTAGGAACGTTCCTAGGTGCCCCACCTGTTTTCGTGTGCGTGTCTATCTGCGTGACTACCGCTTCCCGCGTGTCTACGGCCGCTGTGGATCAGCGCCGAAGATCCCGTCCATGACCACGGCGCCGGTCTGGATCACGGGCCGGATCTGCTTCCGATAGACCTCCTCGGTCACGGCCGTCCCGGAGTGCCCGACGAGCCGGGAGATCACTTCCAGCGGGACGCCGCGGTCGGACAGCAGGGACACGAAGCTGTGCCTGAGCTCCCGGGGCGTCCACTCGTCTGCGTTGATCCCGTCGATGCCCTTGAGCGCCTGGCGGAAGGCGCGGCGGACGTTGGCCGCATCCAGCGGCTTGCCCACGGCCGAGGAGAAGACGAGCCCGTGTTCCTCCCACTTATCGCCGGCCGCCAGCCGATCCCAGCCCTGATCCTCGAACTGCTGCCAGAGGGCATCGACGCAGCGTGCCGGCAGAGCGAGCGTGCGCCGGGACTTCCGGGTCTTGGTGTCCCCGCCCCGCCGGACCGAGCGCCACACCGCAATGTGCGGAGGCTGCGGCGGATCGGCGTCCGGCTTGCCTTTGAGGAAGACGTGGTCCCAGGTGAGCGCCCGCAGTTCCTCGGTACGGGCACCGGTCAGCAGGGCGACGACGATGTACGCGTACATCGAGGTCCCCTCGGCCCCCTTGAGCACGGCTTCGGCTTGGGCGAAGGTGAGCGCCTTAGAAGGGCGCCCCGCTTGCCCCTGGGGCACCGAGCACAGCTCGACGACGTTCCGCTTCACCTTGTCCCGAGCCATGGCCCGCTTGACCGCACGGTTCAGGCACGAGTGGATCGCCTGGAGCGTGCGCGTACTGAGCGTCTTCGCCTTGGCAGCCAGCCAGCGGTCCACGTCCTCCGCGCTGAGGTCGCGGAGTTTGCGTGCGCCGAGTGACGGGATGACGTGCTTCTGGCTCAGCAGCGTCGTCGTCTCGACGGTGCGCGGGTCGAGACCGGCCAGGCCGTAGGTGAGCCAGTCCGTCACCGCGTCCTTGACCGTGTAGTTGGAGGGCGCGATCGCGAGGCCGTCCTCGTGGTCCCGCAACACCTCCTTGAGCTTGTTCTTCGCTTCCGTCTTGGTCTTGCCACTCCCCCGCTTGACGATCCGCTTGCCGCTCGGATCGAAGCCGAGGCTCGCCGTGGCGATCCACCGTTGCCGCTTCTCGTCCCAGTGCAGGCCGCCATCCCCGCGGCTCCGACGCTTGGTCATCAGGCCGCACGCTCCATCTGTTCCGCGATGAAGTCGCCCAGGGCGGAGGCCGGGATACGCCGGCATCGGCCGATGGTGACCGAGGGAAGCCGTCGTGTGCGGATCAGGTCGTACACGGTGGACCGGCCGAGCCTGAGACGGGCCATCACCTCGGCGACGGTGAGCAGTTCGTCATCGCGCACGGTCGGGTTCTCCTTCTGCGTTGTGAGAAGCGGGGTGCGAGGAAGCGAGAAGGGCTTCTGCGTCCGTGAGACCGGTGCCGGCGAAGCGCCAGTGGCGGAGGACGAGGACGGTGTCCGGGTCGGGCAGGGGGTGACCGGCTTCGGTCGCGCGTTCGCGGGCCAAAGCTTCGTTGTGGTCGGCTCGTTCCTGGCGGAGAGCGCCGAGGGTGACGGAGTAGGCGCGGGACTTGGTGGAGAAGTGGCCGCGGAAACCGAGCATGTGGGCCCATTTGCGCAGGCGGAGGTCTTCCAGTTCGGGGAGCGCCCCGAGGTGCCAGCAGGTGAGGATCATGCGCCGGGCGTGGTCGGTGACGCCGGAGCCGATCAGGTCGGTGATCGGGTTGCGGATGGGCCGGTCGAGGGTGCCGGCGGTTTCGGCTCCCTTGGTGGCGTACTTGGCGATGTAGGCGGCCACGGCGCGGCTGGACAGTTCCGAAGTGCCGTCGAAGTCGGCTGAGCGGATGGGGCGGATGTCGAGCTGGTCGCCGAAGCGGAAGGCGTACGCGTGGCCGTCGAGGACCGGACCGGGTGCCTCGGCCTCCCTGGCCGCCCAGCGGATCGCATCGGTAAGGAGTTCGGCCGTGGCCCAGGCTGGCGGGGTGTCCTCGGCACCGTCCGGGCCGTCGAGGCGAATGACGGCGTGGAAGTGGACGGCACCGCGCCGCTGGTACTCGGCGACCTTGGCGTAGGAGACCTTGAGGCAGTGCCGCAGCGCCGAACGACTCAGGCCCGCGCGGGAGGCGAGGTGCTGGCGCAGGTATGTGGTGAAGCGGCCCCAGAGCTTCCCCGCATGGGCGTTCCACAGAACGGCCGCGCGGTAGTCGTAGCGGTCCGGGTCCAGGGGTGTGCCGAGGGCGGGGTCGTCGTCCGGGTGAAGGCGTCCGCAGCGGCAACGGCCACCGCCGCGGCGGTTGTGCACGGGGCCGAAGGACGGGGCGGTGAAGGTGGCGAAGACGCGCGGGTGTTGGGCCACGGCCGGGCCGATGCCTTTGCCGCCGCTCAGGCCGGCCGTGACGAGGTGGAAGGTGTCTTTGCGGTACACCTCGGCGCAGGATGCGCAGCGGGTGGCGCGGCGGTTGTTGCAGCGGATGAGGAGTTGTCCGGCCGGGAGGTCGCGGTCGGTGATCTCCCGGACGATCTCCCCGGTGGCGGCGTGGACGTCGAGCCGGTGGCCCTCCATTCGGATGGGCCGCTCGCAGCCGCCGAGGCGCTGGATTTGGTGGGCGTAGGTGCTGAGGTCGCCGTGCTGGGCGAGTGCTGCCAGCTGGCGGATAGCTGCGGTCGGAGCCGCAGGAGTCATGTGCGGGGTCCTCCTTGCATGGGGTGGGCGTGCAGTTCGTTATGTCGAGGGGGCTAGACAGCGTGAGAAGACCGAGAGGTCGGGGCGGTGGTGTCAGCGTCGGGCGACGACGGAGCGGATGACGACGGCGCACACGGCCAGAGACGTGGCGGTGAGGGCGACGGCGAGGAGCATGGAGACCAAGACGGCCCCGACCACCAGGACCACGGCGGTGCCGCCACCGACCAGGACGAGCACGATGCCCGGCGTGAGCTGGAGGACCGAACGGTTCGGAGTCGTAGTGGCGGGTAGCGACGCCGAGGCCGAGGTGTCTGGCGTGATAGTGGTCGGTTCGACGACAGCGGGCGGGGTGGTCAGGCCGGTGGGCTGCGGCATTGTCGGGACCTTCGGTCGGAACATGAGCGGTCTCCCTTCGCGGGTCACTTGAGGGCGGGGTCGATTACGGGGGCGAACAGGCTGTCGGCGAGGAGGTAGCCGCCGAGGAGCAGTACGGCGATGAGCCACCAGGGCGGGCGGATGAGCTTGACGCCGAGGACGCCGACGACGAGCAGGGCGAGCCAGAGCGGAACGTCCATGTCGGTGGTCTCCTGTCAGGCCGGGCAGCGGTGGGTACGGGCGGCGAGTTCGGCGGCGGCACGGCTGTCGTACTCGGCCGAGAAGTCGCAGCGGGGAGCGGTGCAGGCGGCCAGGTGGCGGTTCCGGCCGCGTTCGACGTAGGAGGCGACGTTGACGGGGCCGATGCGTCGGAGGTTGCGGAAACGGCGGTTCACGGTGGGGCTCCTCTCAGAGGTGTGCGGCGACGGATGCGGTCATGGACGGGGGCAGGCCGAGCCGAGTACGTACGGCGTCGGGGTCGGCGGGGCGGCCGGTGGCCGAGCGGTGTTCCTCGGCCAAGGCCCGGACGCGGTCGACGAGGGCGGGCGGCAGGGCGACGGCAGGAGCAGGCGCCGGGGCGGGAGCGGTGGCCGGTGCGGCAGCAGGCTCGGGAGCCGGTTCGGGGTCGGCGGGGTACGGAATCTTGTGATCGGGCCCTTCCGCGCCGGACGAACTGCCGTCAGGAGCCGTAGCGGCGTCCGTCGCCGGAGAGGCGGCGGGCTCTTTCGGGGTGTGCGGAGCGTGGGCCAACAGCGTGCCGCCGAAGAAGGCAACAGCCGGCCAGCCCGCGACCGTCACGCGGAGCCAGGCGGGTACGTCGTCCAGGTTGAGGAGGCCGGCCGTGGCGACGTTGGCGCCGAGGGACGCGGCCAGGGCTACGAGGAACCACAGACGCGGACCGCCGGCCGCCTGGCCCGCTCGCTGTGACTGGCGCATCCGACGCCAGGCGGCGACCAGGAGCAGGTCGACACTTACGGGGTAGGCCCAGGCCTTCCAGCCGTCCTGTCCGGCCGCCGCGGCGAGGTCGTGCAGGTGGGAGAAGGACAGGGCACCGGCGATGACGGCCTGCACGATCACGGCGTCCACGCGGGCCAGGTGGGCACGCATCGGCTCGGACTCCTTCGGTTCGGGCATGGCGGGGGTAGGGACTTGGCGTGAGGCGGTCACGCCGACCGTTGGAGGGGAAGTGCGGTTACCCGGTCACCGGGCGCGCGGAGGGCTGCGCGGCGGGAACAGCGGAAGGCTGCGCCACGACAGGTCGGAAGGCCTCCAGGCGGGGAAGTTCCGGAATGAGGCCCGAAGTGTCGCGGCAGACGGCCGCCGCGTCTTCGAGGGTGAGGTGCGGGGAGCGGACCCGGGACCAGCCGCCGGAGGAGTCACCGACGACCGCGACGCCGGGCCGTTCGGCCGGAATCCTGGTGGCTGCCAGCGCCGCTTCCGGTGCGATGTCGCCGAGGGCCATGTTGGCGGACGTCTCGTCGTTGACGCGGTGGCAGACCCGCCCGGTGAGCTGGGCGCGGAGCATGGTGGCGCCCTTGCCGAGTTCGGCGCCGAAGCGCTGCCCGCACACCTCCAGATAGATGCCGGCCGCGCGTCCGAGCTGGGCGAGGCGGATGAGCTTGGTGACCATGGCGTCCCGCCGCTTCTCGTCGTCCTTGCTCGCGGCGAGGAAGAGTTCGGCGACCTCGTCGACGACGACCACGACCGGCACCGGCCGCGCCTTCTCCGGCAGGCCCCAGACGTCCGAGGTGAGCACGGCATCCGGACCGGCCCCGCCCCTCATGCCGATGAGGCGGAAGCGTGCTTCCATCTCGTCCACCAGGACGTCAAGGAGGTCGTTCGCACAGTCCGGTGTATCGGCGAGCGCCGACAATCGGGGCGCGAAGGGCGCCAGTTCGACGCCCCACTTGCAGTCGATGCCGACGAGTGCGACGGGTTGCCGGGCCAGCCCGCAGAGCAGGTTGCGCAGGTACGCGGACTTGCCCGACTGAGTTGCGCCGAGGATGAGTTCGTGCGGCACGGTGCGGAAGTCCCGGACGTGCCAGTGTCCGTCCTCGCGCAGCGCCAGAGGTAAGGTCAGCGGTTCGGTCCGCAGCCACCGACGCGGGGGCCGCACGTCAGTGAGGACGTCCCAGCCGACCAACCGGAGCTCCAGTCGCCCTGGCTTGGTGGGCCGGACGTGCACGGCGTGCGCACCCCAGGCATGCCGTAGCCGGTCGGCGGACGCGTTGAAGTCTTCGGGTGCCTGGCCGGCCGCCATACGTAGCCGCATCACGAGTCCGGACCCGGTCGGCAGTGGCAGCGACCGACGAGGCGGCACGGGAGCGGCCTGCCGACCCAGCATCCGGGCTGTTGCACGGCGCATGGCCGAGGCGGGCACCGTCAGCCCGCAGGCGTCCATTGTGGCCCGATACGTGGCGAGCACCCGCAGCGTCACAGCCGGATACCCGACCAACCACCAGAACAGGACCGGCAGCCGACGACGCACAGCGACCAGCGCAGCCGCCACCAGCAGCGCTAACAGCAGAATCCACAGGGCGTCGGTCATGACGCTCAGCCCTGCACCGCGGCCGGGGTGTCGACCATGACGGCGTCCGCCCGGTAGGCGATGCCGTGCCGGGTACGGCCGCCGAACTCGTTCTCCCAGGGCCGGGCGACAAGGCCGGACAGGAACACCGGTGCACCCATGGCCAGTCCTTCGCCGATGCCCTTCTCGGGCACGGTGACCTTGATCATGTCCGAGCCGCCCTGGGCGATGAACACCAGCTCCATGACCATGAGCCGGTCGTTGGTGACCGGGTCCACGGCCACCTCGCCGGTCTGCCGGTCCCTCACCTTGACCTCGGGGAGCTTGGTGACCAGCAGAGTGGCGGACGAGGTGTCCACGGGGATGACACGCATTCTGAACCTCACTTGATTCGGGCGCCCTCGTGGACGCCGAGCCGTTGAATACCCCCCTAGACGGCACAGGGAGGCGACCACCCCAACTGTCTAGGGGGGTTGACGACTACCGTAAACCGACGCCCCGTCAACTGTCTAGGGGGGTATACGAACGTGTCGCGCGAGCGTCGATGGGACCACCCGATCTCGCAGCGGCCGGTGACGCCGTTCGGGAGCCCCTCGCCCGCTTTTAGACCACCACCGTCACGGGTTGTCGAGCAGGCCCAGCGCCGTATCCGGGCGGCAGTGCACGCACGCCGGCACGCCATGCCGCAGAGCTTCAACCACCTGCTCGCGGGACGCGGGTCGACACCGGCCCGACTTCGTCGCTGCCCAGCAGTCCCCGGCATGGACGGCATCCACGTTCTTCCGGTTGAGCCCGTACTGGAGCAGCCAGTCCGGAGGCGGCGGCCGCATCTCCTCACCTCGGCGCCGCTCGGCCTCGCGCCGTTCCTCGTCTGCGATCCACCCGTCGAGCTGGCGCACGGCGGCCGTCGCCTGCTGCACGACCACACGGCGCGCGAAGCGCAGCAGCTCCAGTCGGGACGGTTGGTCGCTCACACGTTCGATTCTACGGTTGGGTGTGCGGCTACGACGACGGCACCCAGTGGAGAACCGTGGCGTCGTCCCTCGCCTTTCCGCGAGGCCATCGCTGCCCGTCGGGATCGCCGTTCTCCGCTTCCCGTACACGGCGGATGAGTTCGTCCGGGCCAGCGGAACCGAGCACGTCCAGCACGTCCGTCCAGTCGGCGAGGCCGAACCGGTCGACGAGGCGTGTCGCACCGTCGCTCAGCAGCGTCACGGACGCCAGCGTCTCCAGCGGCACCGTTCCGGTGAGGGCGTGCTCGGCTGCCCGTGGTTCGGGGCCGGCGATCCAGAAGCCGCCCGGCCGGTTACGGAGTCCCGTCAGGTCGTCGCGGTACTGGGCCAGGGCGGCAGCGTGCTCGGGCGTGCCGGTGGGCAGTCGGTCGACCGGCGCGCGGAGTTGCTTTCCGACCTGGTCCAGGCGGTCGTCGGTGACAGCGGTCGTCTTTCCGTCCTGACCGGCGAGGAGGAGGGTCGAGTCGCCGAGGACGAGGTATTCCAGCGCTCCCTCGCCGACGCGGACCGCGACGACTGTGCTGGTCGGGCTGGCCCGGTAGGTCAGATCACACGTGTCCTCGTGCAGGGACCGGACGCAGCGGAGCGCGTCGGCGAGACAGTCGGCGAGCGGCCGGGCGGGATCTTGCGCGATGTTGCCCAGCAGCAGTCCGCCCAGGGTCGAGGAGAACCACGCGATGCCGTGCACGCAGCCGGTCTCGGCCCCGGCGACGCCGGCACCGTCGAGGAGGACGGCCGCACCGGGAGCGGCGGCCGCGAAGTCCTCGTTCTGCTGGTCTGGTTCGGCGGGCAGCGTGCCGAGGGCGACGTTCACGCCGTCGCCTCCTCGTCGTGCAGGTAGAGGGGGCAGAGGAGTTCGGCGGATTGCGGCTCTTCGGTCTCGGGGTCGTACTCGACACTCACCAGCGTGGAGAAGTGCCGCTCCCCCACCTGTCCCCACAGCGTGCTGAGGTCCGAGGTGAGCAGGTGGACGACGCCGAGGGAGCCTGCCGTGTGGATGCCGGCGATGGCGAGGACCGAGCCGTTGCCGTCCGGGCGGGGCAGTCGGCCCAGATATCCGACGTCGTGCGGGCGGCTCGGCTCGAGGTCCGCTCCTGCGTGGTACGTCGTGCCGGTACGCCGGTCCACCAGCGCCCAGGGCTCACCCTCCGGGTGTTCCCACACGAGTACCGGGTCCTGGGCGTACAGGTCGCGCATGGTCTGGGACATGCCCGGACCGCAGACGACGACCAGGCCATCACGGTTGAGGTCGACTTCGCCGCTCACCTGTACGTGGCCGGAGCTGACGTCGAGCCCGTACGACTTCGCAAGCTCCTCGAGCCGCTTGCCCGAGTTCATGTCGGCCATGGCGACGACCGGGCGCTTCTTCGTGTCGTCCCACCGAAGCGGTGTCACGACCGTGACGGCACCTGTCCCAAGGAAGGCCCCCTCGGGCGCGGGGCCGGTGTGCCGAATCTGATGAATCCGCCCGCGGCTCAGGCCGGCCTTCTCGGCGATCTGCGCGTAGGACATTCCTTGCGCGTGGAGGTCCTGAACCACGCGGCGGCGCAGCCGAGCGAGTTCGGTCACCTCCTGCTGCGCAGCGGCCAGCCTCGTGGTGACCTCACGCAGGAGCAGGTACGGATCATCGATCGCCATGATCCGCTGCAGCTCGTCCGACATGACCACACCTCCCAGAAGTACCCAGGAGTCTAGGGCCCTAGACGGAATGGGCGGGAGGCGCCGTCCCGTACGACCTTCAACGACGAAGAAGCGCGACCGCCGCCGAGGCACACCCCGAGGAGTCACACGTCACCGCCGGCACGGCAACGGCCACCTATCAGCGGCCAGCGCACGATCACGCACCCTCCCAGGCCAGCTCCGCCCATACAGAACGCCCGTCAGGCCAGTTCTTCACGCCCCAGTTCTTCGCGCAGGCCGCGATCAGCAGCAGTCCGCGCCCGCCCTCTTCCTGGCTGGCCACATCACACAGGTGCGGGACCCGTTCACCGCCCTGGTCGACCACCTCGATATGGACGAAGCCGTCACCGAAGCCCACGACCACGAGGAACCAACCGCCTTCCGCCCCGCTCAGCGAGTGACGTACGGCATTGGTGGCCAGTTCGCTGACAACCAGGGTGGCGTCATCGACCGGCCCCTTCTCGGCGACTAAGGCAGCAACGAAGTGACGGGCCTGGACCACTTGCTCGGCAAGACCCGGGAAGGCGCGGCACCACTTGGTACGCATGGCAAGCTCCTTGTCTGCGTCTAGGGGACTAGACAGCGCGACGGCAGGCTATGCCCGCGGGAAGGCGGCACGCTAGGCATGTAGAGGAATTATTCCTCTAAGGGGTGACCGTGTCTCCCAGCTCACGAAACTCCTTCATCACCCGCAACAACAGCTCACGCGCCTCGTCCCCGAAGACGGCTGCTTCTTGGAAGCGGTCGAAGGTCTCCTCGTACGCAGCCACCTCGGCGGAGTCGACCGACACCCGCTCACCGGTGAACGCCTCAATCACGACAGCCTGCTCGTCGCACAGCGTGAATCCGTGACGAGGCAGAAGCGGCACCGGGCGGCGCCACGGGATGACGCCGAGCCGGACGGTGCTCAGGCTCTCGACGGCGAGCAGCCGGTCGAGCTGAGCGAGCATCAGCGCCGGCGTGCTCGGCCAGGTCCGCAGCACGGCCTCCGTCAGCACGAACACCGACTCGCGCCCAGGCTCGTACAACACGCTCTGCCGCTCCACACGGGCAGCGACAGCCCGACCGACCGCCTCAGGGGTTGAGTCCGGTGCGCTCTCGAAAACGTGACGGGCGTACTCAGCGCTCTGGAGCAGGGCAGGCAGAACGACGCACTGGAAGGACCGCACCGACCGAGCACCGCGGACCGCGTCATCAACGACGAGCCCAGCGGGCAGCCCTGCCGGTTCGGAGTCGGTGGCGATCGCAGACTCAACGGCGACGAGCAGGTCATGGACTTCCCCGGCCGCCGACTCATCGAGGTTGAGTGCTCGGCACAGCCGGTCCAGCACATCGACGCTGGGGACCATGCGCCCGGTTTCCACCTTGGAGACCGTCGGCTGACCAACGCCGGCCCGCTGAGCCAGAGCAGCACCCGTCAGACCAGCCTCCGCACGCAGAGCCCGAAGACGTGCCCCAAGCACCCGCATCCGCTCGCGCCGTTCACTCCCCATACTCAGGGTTCTACACCACGAGCCGATAGCGACCGGGTGCAAGAGCAGCATCAACAGCCGCCAGGATGAGCGTGATTCAAAGTCTTTCTACTAGTTCAAGGCGGCTCGCTCCGCTCACCGCGCGCGGCCCGGCCCCCGGCCGGGCCTGCGCTCCTGTCTCCGCCCCGCTCCAGCCCGGCCGGCGCCCGTGCCGCGCGCACAGCAATCAGCCGCCTGAGGCCGGAGAAAGGGGTACGTCGTGGCTGGGGCGGTCGGCTCCACGGCTTTACGGAGCCACTTTGGCGCGAGCCTCGAAGATCACGGCTTCAACGTCGTGCTTGTCCAGGCAGGTCTACAGACTGGTCGAAGCGCCGGAAGCTTACGAGACCATGATCACTGGCGCCAAAGGGGCGCCACCCCAAAGCCGCTTCGCCGAATTACATGTACGTCGACGCGCTATAGCGGGTGGGCCTACCAGACAGAGGAAGTACCGGGCAGCACGCGCGCCCGAACGCGAGTCCTAGACGTGCTTCCGAAGCTGAAGGATCCACCGACCATAAGCATGGCGTCGGTGATGAGCGAATCGTCGATCCGGATCAGACATCCGGGTTCAAGCCATGTGTCACCGGGAAGGGTGAACGAAGCATACTGGGTGGCTCCGGGTTCCAGGTCAATTTCTGCAACTCTCCCGAGATTTACCGGGGATCCATAGACGGCGAGTTGGCTAAAAACATCGCTAGCCGCGAGTTCGACTAGCTCGTCTGCGGCATCGAAGGCGTCTGCGAATTCGCGAGCCTGGCCTGTTAGAGCGTCCAGCTCTTCTTTCAAGACAGCGCATCGATAGTCGTGCCGCGGCAAAGCCCGACGAGGCTCGTGCGCATCAATCATGCTGGGACTAAGCCGTTGTCTCACCCGAGCGCGCGTGTCCCGGAGAGCCTCCCGATCAGCACTACCCAGAGCGCTGCGGGCCACACCGAGACGCAACCATTCCTCACTTGACCGCAGCGTTGAGGCAAGCGCACGAGCGGCCTCGCCAAGACCATGAGCCTGGCTCGCATTGGCTCCCAAGCGACGAGCAATGCCTGACGGAAAGTCTTGCAGTTGCAGGCCTTGTGCTCGTTCTTGGGCTCTCCACGAGAGTCGATAGGTGAACTCGGCGGTCGTAAGAGGAGTTCCGGGCGCAAGCTGAGGCGCGGGTAGTTGCGGGTAACCAGGCATGCGGGATCGCAACCAAGCGACAGTTTCTCGATGAGCAATTTCTACTTGGCCAGCCATCTGCAACCAACGCTGCAAATCACTCTTGTCGTATGGGACATCAAATGATTTGACAAGCTCGCTGAATCCGCTCATAAACCCGGCAAGTCGCAGGGGAGTGGCCGCAATCTGGGCACCACTGGCCTGCAGCGCCTGTAGATATCCTGGCACTCCAGCAGTGCGAGTGGAGGCATTGCGCGGCAACTGCTTCGCGAACTCTTGAACAAGCGGAAGCGCTGCCCAGCATTCAGCTTGCCGAGTTACCGCCCGCCAGATATGCGAGTTTGCCATTCGATATATCCTCTTCTTTGCTCTGGGTTTCGGCTCACATGCCAAGCCATCCCTGGATTGTCAAACTTTCGATAGCCTTTTGGATGCGTTCAGCCGCTGTAAACGCAGGAGATTTATCCAGCAAGTACTCAAGCGCCGTGGAACTTTCACCCTCGGGGGCGATACCGCTCCCTGGCTCGGACTCAACTCGCACAAGGATGTCACTCGCCCGCCGATAATTTACGGGTAGGAATTTCCCGAAGGGACCATTCTCCTCTTGGCCAATAACCGCGTGCAACCCTAGAGGGCCCACTTGTGCAGCTAGCATCTCAACATGACCAGGGGGTGCGACTTTTTCGATCAAGTCAAGAGAAATGTCGGCGGTTTTCTTGGCATGCGCCGTTAGCGCCTCACAGGCAGTTTCTCCAGAGGCTAGACTTCGGATTCTTGGTGCAGAAGGAGCACGGAGCAGTGCTTGCATTTCCTTTCGCCATAGCCTAACTGCCACAGTAGCGGGACCGGTCGTCGCATCAACAACAATTGCACCGAACCTCTGTGCCAGCTCTCGCGCTTGCGCTTGCCCAATCCAGCTTGGCCTATGACCTGGATGACGGACGGCCATCACTCTGTCGTCGCTTAGTAGACAAAGGGCGACAGTTTGGCCCTGCGCCTGGGAGACCATACCCAAAAGGGAAGCCACCAATTCGGGAGCATCTTCCTCTAGCCGCCTAGAGTCGAAAGAGGATAGCAAGACAGAGGTAAACGGGATATCCCTGGCGACTAGTTCCGCTAGCTCCTGATCGACACCGTTTAGTTCTGCACAAAAGAGAATTCGCTGATCATCCCCCGCAGTAAGCCTGCTAGGCAGAGGAGCAGCGCCGCTAGCATGTGCTGCTCCTGCAAGATAGTCGGCGAACGAATCATGCATTGCCACAACAGTCTGATCCCATCCGAGCGTTGTGATCAGGCCGCAGCGGCGGGCGGCACTTTCGATGTCTGCGATATCAACAACCAACCCGCTTTCACGCAAGGCCGCAACGGCGTCCATCAGTAGCTGGTGCCATTCGTACAGGTCTGCGTAGCGACGCCCCTCGTTCAATAGACGAACGAAAACTATTCCAAGGACTGTTCGCACCAAAGAGATTCCCGTGGCGCCACTGCGGGCAACAAGCTTCTCAATGAACGCTTTATAGAGTCCGGCCCTGCCCCTATTTGCTTCCGAGGTGTGGAGGGTAACAGCCATAGAGAACAATAGCGGATTGCGTGCCGCATCACCGAGTGATGCGCAAACCGTACGAACCGCGGCGTAGACAGTTTCGGGTTCCGCTGGCATGGCGCCTTGGGTGAGTGTTTCCCTCGCCAGGTCAACCTGCCGTTCGTGATCGAGAGGCTCTATTCGATAAACCGCCGGAAGCGCGCTGCTTGGTAGTAGGGCTCGCAGAGCCGCAACGTCCCTCCCCACCACCACCACCCGTGCCCCATGCCCTGAGGCCACAGATGCAAGCAGGTCCGTATGGAGAGCCTGGCGCGTAGACTCTGCCACTTCCGAAGCTCCGTCGATGACGAAGGTGACCTGAGTATCCGAAAGAGCCTGTTCGCCCGTTGCCGTTGGGTAGTGCTCCCCAAGGACGGAAGCGATACCGTCCGCTGCGAGAGCCGCCATTCGCCCTGGTAGGTAGCTCTCGGCATGGACCACGATGACTGCCTTGCCCTCGGCGGCTGATTTCTGACGCAACAGCCGGACTGCGGTGGACTTTCCAGTACCCGTACTGCCAGCCAGTACTGCTGGCCCCGTTCCTCTCAGGAGCTGGTCAATATCCCGAGTATCTCCATCACCGGATTGCCGATAATTTCCTCCGGGGGATCCCTCAAGGCTCGTGACTATTGGCGTGACTGCGCACTGGCCGCCGAGAGATGCAGCGACTTCGAGGTATCGCGCTTTGATGATTGGCCATCTCTGAGCGGGTGTTTGATTGGCTGGTACCCCGAGGAGAGCGGCAACGATTTGTCGGTCAATTATACGTAGTCGAGCGTCTGAGTTGCTTGCGTAGTCGAACAGGGCACGGAAAAGACGGTCGACGGCTCCAGTGGCTTGCTGTCGAAGATCTTCCTCTGTTCGGGCAGAGGGGAGCATCTCGGCAACCTGACTCTCGGCGCGCATCAGCAGCGCACCAGTGTTGTACGGGTCTTGGCGGATGCTCGCTCTTCCAAGTGCGACGCACACGGCGTCGCTGACGCCCGTTCCCAGGAGTTGGGCAAGAGAAGCAGTACGCCCCTCCGCAGCCTCTTCAAGTGCTTGCTGTACACGTTGGCCACTGGGACCGAGCCGGCCGTCGGTGAGGAACTCGAAAGACGCGTGCTCGGCGTCGGGGAGCACTGCCCAACGTTTCAAGACAGCCAGCAGTGCCGTTTCACCCCACGTGTAGTCAGGGGCACGCACCTTGACCTGCATGGCGTGTCGCACGGTCCCGTCGCGGTTGAACAGCTCAATGTCGACGGCGTCGTCAGAGCCTTCCACTCGGATGCTCCCGAGGGCTGGGTCCTCAAGCAGTCCTACTGCCGCCAAGACAGCCTGTGCCTGCTGATAGGCAATACCTCTGACTGTGTCTACACCGCTCACGACTCCATGTTTCCATGTTCCTCTGACACTCACGGGAGCTTCGGGTGACTTGATGGCACGTCACGGCCTCGGCCCTACCGGCTCACGAACAAGTGGCGGCGGTGGTGAAGCGGCTCAGGAACGCGATCCGCTAAGCGTCACGCGACTCCGCACCACAAGCGCACCAGATCGAGCGGGGACAGCGGGGACCACGGTAGAGGCAAACGACACCGACAGTGGGTGACTCAGCCGCCTCGCCAGGCAGCGCTCTATCGCGCCGGATGCGCACAGCTTCCCCCGCTGTGGGTTCAGGCGTCGCAGCCACGGGCCGGGCGTCGCGGCTTCCTCTGATCGACGACAGGGCAGCGTGGCTGAGGTTGGCGGGGGTATAGCGAGACTCACGCGTGCGTGATCGGTCGGCTCGCCCGCCGTTCGGGCTGACTGTCGTCGGCTGAGGTTCAGACGGGGCGCATCGAGGGCGCCGGCCGTCAGTCGAGTGCGGCAGAGCTGGGCCGTCTATGGGCCGTCCGAGGCCGCTCGACAGTGGCCAATGACGACCAACGACGACCACCAGGCGCACGAACCCACAGCTCCTGAGCAGGGAAAACCCAGGTCGCCTAGATCCCCGGCAAGACCCAGGGCAAGAAGACACCTGCGAGAAAGCGAGGAGCCTTGACCATGTGAGTGGCCGCAGGTCACGGCCGCCCTCGATCAGTCGCAGCTGTGCCGCGGCACAGCGTGTGCATCATGAGGCATGGGGATTGACCTGGAACTTCACTCATCACGGCCGGCTCGCAACAACTGGCGCAAGTCCCGCGCGACACTCCTGCGAAGCTCCTACGGGCACGGTGACGCGCTGGCCGATGCGCTCGGCTCACTCCAGCTCCTCGGAGTACCCGGGAGGCTCACTGCCGTTGATCCGTACGGGGATACGTTGATGAACGAGCAGGAGGCCGCAGCTGCCCTCCGGGAGATCCACGGTCTGAGGCAGAGATGCGGCGATGAACGTCAGCTCGCCGCACTGGACGACCTCGCGACAATGTTGGAAGAGTGCGCGGCCACTTCAGGAAGTTGCTTGTGGTTCGCGGGCGACTGAACTCATGTCACGTCCGCTGTGTGAGTGTCTAACTGAGTGACAACGCCCACGCACAACGGCGAACAAGCGCGGACGTCTGCAGACCATCAACGCAGGTGAGAGCTGCACCAGCCCCAGGTAGAGCCCACACCCAAGTTGCTTCGGGACGAAGAGGTCGTGGGTTCAAATCCCGCCACCCCGACAGCCGTAACACCAGGTGAGGCACCTAGGAACGTTCCTAGGTGCCTCACCTGTTTTCGCTTGCGTGCCCTTAGGGGCTTGTCTTCCTACCCGGCTTGCCCCCGACTGGTCGGCACGGGTGCGACCGGGCGGACCGCGGTGAACATCTCGAACTCGGAGGCGGGCGGCGGAGAGCAACAGCAGCCACTCGTCACAGCCTTGGTCCTGGCCTCGACGGGCGTCGGCGTCACTGTCGCCGTTCAGCGATGAGCTGTTCGCCATGCTCGAGCGGGAGTTGTCGGAGGGGCCGGTCGCGCATGGCCGGCCGGACCGGGCCTGGGCCCTGGTGCGGACGGGATGAGAGCCTGCTCCACTTGTTCGGCCCCTTGCTCGATCGCCCGCGACGTGAGCGCGCCCGCCTCGGGAACCGCACGCTCCGGGGAGGGGCGCGCCGAGCGCCCCCGGGGGATCGGGGCGCTCGGCCAGGACGGGTGCTCTACGCGGCCTTCGGTTGCAGGTAGCGGGCCAGCAGGTCGTCCAGGGTCACGATGCCGGTGAGACGGCCCGTGGCGTCGCGGACCACGGCGAGTGACGCCCGGCGTCGGCGCAGGACCTCGATCGCCTCGGCGACCGTGGCGTCCTCCGCCAGTTCGGGTACGGGGCGTGCCAGCGTGCGGGCGTCGGCCGTCCGCCCGTGTGCCCGCGCCACGAGGACGTCGCGGGCGTGCACCGAGCCGAGGATGGCGTCCCCGTGACGGACGAGCATGCGGGTGCGGTCGTGGGTGGTGGCCAGGCCGAGGATCTGCTCCGCCTCGGCATCGGGGGCGACCGCCACGATGTCGGCGGCCGGGACCGTCAGGTCACGCACGGGCGTCTCGGGCTCGGTCAGTGACCGGGTCAGCAGGTCGGAGTCCGTTTCGCTGATCAGGCCCAGCCGTTCGGACTCCTCGATCAGGTGGGTGAGCTGTTCCCGGTTGTGGACGGAGGCCAGTTCGTCGCGTGGCGTGACCCGGC
Organism: Streptomyces sp. DH-12; assembly: GCF_002899455.1. Classification (GTDB taxonomy): domain Bacteria; phylum Actinomycetota; class Actinomycetes; order Streptomycetales; family Streptomycetaceae; genus Streptomyces. Next base: position 3,669,326 of record NZ_PPFB01000001.1, read on the forward strand.
AGAGGCGGACCAGTGTGTTGCTGACCTTGTTGAGGACCCAGATCAGCGGGCGTACGGCGGTCGCGACGGCGCGGAAGGGCGGGGACAGCAGCATCGCGGAGCGCTCGGGGTGGGCGATGGCCCAGGACTTGGGCGCCATCTCGCCGAGGACCATGTGCAGGAACACCACGACGATCATCGCGACGGCGAAGGCCACGCCGTAGCTGAGCGCGGTGGGCAGGCCCAGCTTGACCAGCAGCGGGTCCAGCTCGTGGGAGATGGCGGGCTTGGACACGGAGCCCAGGCCGAGCGTGCACACGGTGATGCCGAGCTGGGCGCCGGCCAGCATCAGCGACAGTTCCCGCATGCCGGCCAGGGCCGCCTTGGCGCCGCGTCGCCCGTCGGCCACGGCCTTCTCCATGCGGTGCCGTTTGGCGGCGACGAGCGCGAACTCGGCCGCGACGAAGAAGCCGCTGCCGATGAGCAGCAGGACGGTGACGAAGAGCGCCATCGGGAAACTCATGCCTGCTCCTCCGCCTTCTCGGCCAGCCGTTCGATCCTGATGCGTTCGGGCACGTGCCGGTCCAGGGTGCGTACGTCGATCCGGACGTCGCCGCCCGCCGGCAGCGCCACCGTGAGCCGGTCCCCGATCGCCGGGAAGCGGCCGAGCCGGTCGACGATGAGCCCGGCCACGGTTTCGTAGTCGTCCTCCTCGGGCAGTTGGATGCCGGTCGCCTCGGCCACCTCGTCCAGGCGTCGTCCGGCGTCCACCAGCCAGCCGGCGCCGTCCGCGACCGCCACTTCGGTGACCTTGTCCGTCTCGTCCGCGATGTCGCCCACGAGTTCCTCGGCGATGTCCTCGTAGGTGACGACGCCGGCCACGCCTCCGTGCTCGTCCAGGACGACGGCGAACTCGTCGTCCTGGACGCGCATCCGCTCCACGGCGTCCGGCAGCGGCAGGGTGTCGGGCAGCAGCAGCGGGCGCCGGGCCGCCGCCCCGGCCATGGTGGCAGCGGCCCTCTCCGGCGACAGTCCCATCAGGTCCCGTACGCCCAGGACGCCCGCGACGTCGTCCGGGTGGTCGCCGAGCACCGGGTAGTTGGAGTGCCCGTGCCGGGCGATGAGGGTGACGGCCTCGGCGGCCGTGGCGTCCTTGCGGACGAAGACCGCGTCGGCCCGCGGCACCATCACCTCGCGCAGCGTCCGCTCGGAGAACTCCAGGGCGTGGTCGAGCAGCTCGGCCGTTCCGCGCGGCAGCTCGCCCTGTTCGTGGGACTCGCCGATCAGGTGGCCGAGTTCCTCGAGGGTGGCGCCGTGGTGGAGTTCTTCGACCGGTTCGATGCCCACGGCGCGCAGCAGTCCGTTGGCCGCCCCGTCGAAGATCCGGATCACCGGACCGACCACCTTGAGGTAGCCGAGAGTGGAGCCGGCCAGGCCCTTGGCCAGCCTTTCCGGGACGGCGATGGCGAGGTTCTTCGGGGCCAGCTCGCCCAGCACCATCTGCACGACCGTGGCCAGCACGAAGGCGAGGACGACGGAGATCCCGGTGACGGCGGCGCCCTGGACGCCGATGCCGGACAGTACGGGCCGCAGCAGCGCGGAGACGGACGGCTCGGCGATGAAGCCGACGACCAGACCGGTCACCGTGATGCCGAGCTGGGCGCCCGAGAGCATGAACGACAGCCGCTCCAGCACCTTCAGCGCGCGGGCGGCCTTCTTGTCCCCCTCCTCGGCCTCACGGGCGAGAGCCAGCCGGTCGGCCGAGACGTAGGCGAACTCCTGGGCGACGAAATAGCCCGTCCCTGCCGTCAGGACGAACACGGCCAGCAGCCCCAGCCAGGCTTCCACGGCGCTCACCTCGCCCCGCCCCGCCTCGTGCCGTGCTCAGGAAACCCTGGGCGGAGTGGCCGGGGACTGTGCCCCGACGGGTCCGTCGATCTGGCGGACAAGGTGTCGCTCCCTCATTAGACGTGCGGACGAAGAACGATTCTGGCCGGAACCGGGTTCCCGTCCCCGTCACACCTGTTCCCGGTGTCGGACCCGCTCCGCATCGGCTGAGGCACCGCGGGGGCGGCATCGCGTCCCCCGGCGCCCGGCCCGGATGTCACCCCCGTTCCCGTGTGACGTAGGGTGCCGTCGGTCATGGCCCGTAGGACGACTGGGACGGTGGAGGGGGACGGTCATGGGCGGCGCTGGGCGCATGGGGCACACTCCGCTGCCGGGCATCGGTGTGCGGTACGACCTCGTCACGCGGGAGCGGCGGCGGTTGTCGGTGATCGCCCATCTGGACGGCGCCCGGACGCTGAACGTCTACCGCAGGGACGACCCGGACGACACCGCGGTGTGCCTGAGACTGAACGCCGAGGAGGCCGCGGCCGTCGTCGACGCGCTGCTCCCCTCGCACCACAGCCCGAACCTGCTGGCGACGGCCGAGCTGGGGCTGGTCGCCGAGCGGATCGAGCTGTCGTCCACCTCGTACTGGAACGGGCGGGTGCTCGGCGACACCCGGATGCGCACGGAGACCGGTGTGTCCGTCGTCGCCGTGCTGCGCCGCGCCGAGGCGATCCCCTCCCCCGGCCCCGACTTCCGGCTGGCCGGCGGCGACACCCTCATCGTGATCGGCACGCGTGAGGGTGTCGGCGTCGCCGCCGGGATCCTCGGGCGGGAGTGATCGGCCACGGCCTTCGGGGACGTCGGGCCTCCGTGGCCGCCCGAGCCTCCCGGGACCGGGGGCGCCTCCCGGGGCCGGGGGCGACCCGCGCGCCGGCCCACGTCCTGTGCCCCGCCCACGGCCCGACCCCTGCGCCCCGCGCGCCGGCCCCAGTCCTCACACCTTCGTGCCCCGCGCTCCGGCTCGAGCCCTCACACCTTCGCCGGCTCCGGCTCCGGCGCCGTCCGCTCCGTCTCCAGCGGTGTCTCCGGGCGGCCCATGATCTTGCGGGCCAGCGGTTCGGTCCAGCGGGCGGTGAGCGGGCCGAGGACGACCAGGATCAGGACGTACGCCGTGGCCAGCGGGCCGATGCGGGGCTCCACGCCGACCGCGAGGCCCGCGATGACGATGGAGAACTCGCCGCGCGCCACCAGCGTGCCGCCCGCACGCCAGCGGCCCGCACCCTTGATGCCCGCGCGCCGGGCCGCGTACCAGCCCGTCGCGACCTTCGTCAGGGTGGTGACGATCGCCAGGAGCAGCGCCGGGACCAGGACCGGCGGGATGTCGGCCGGGTCGGTGGACAGGCCGAAGAAGACGAAGAAGACGGCGGCGAACAGGTCCCGCAGCGGGGTGAGCAGGTTGCTCGCTCCCTCGGCGACCTCACCGGACAGGGCGATGCCCACGAGGAACGCGCCGACGGCCGCCGACACCTGCAGTTCCTGCGCCACTCCCGCGACCAGGAGCGTCAGGCCCAGCACGACCAGCAGCAGCATCTCCGCGTTGTCCGAGGACACCGCGCGGCTGATCAGGCGTCCGTGGCGCAGCGCCACGTAGAGCACGGCGCCGACGGTGCCGAGGGAGATCAGCAGGGTGACCGAACCGCCCGCCAGGCCGGCGCCCGCCAGCACCGCGGTGAGGATCGGCAGGTAGACCGCCATCGCCAGGTCCTCGATCACCAGGACGCCGAGCACCACCGGTGTCTCGCGGTTGCCGAGCCGGCGCAGGTCGCCGAGCACCTTCGCGATCACACCCGAGGAGGAGATCCAGGTGACACCGGCCAGCGCGACGGCCGCGACCGGGCCCCAGCCCAGGATCAGCGCCGCCACGGCGCCCGGCACCGCGTTGAGGACGAAGTCCACCACCCCGGACGGGTACTGCGTCTTGAGGTTGGTGACCAGCTCGGACGCGCTGTACTCCAGTCCCAGCATGAGCAGCAGCAGGATGACGCCGATCTCGGCGCCGACGGCGGTGAACTCCTCGCTGGCCCGCAGCGGCAGGATGCCGCCGTGGCCGAAGGCGAGGCCGGCCAGCAGGTAGAGCGGGATGGGCGAGAAGCCCACCCGTCCGGCGAGGCGGCCCAGCAGACCCAGGGCGAGGATGATGGCGCCCAGTTCGATGAGCATGGTGGCGGTGTTGTGCACGGGCGTCGGTCCTCCGGGTCGGTGACGGCGGCGTCAGTGCCAGAAAGGGGCGGGTGTGGCGTGCGGGCGGACGGCGGGGCGCCGGGTCGCGCACGGGAGCCGCGGGGCGCGGTGAGGCAGGGTGCGGTGAGGGAGACGGCGGGTGTCCTGGTCCGTCTGCGGTGCGACGCCGGGGAGGCCCGGATCGGGCGGAGGTGGCGTGCGGGCTGCTGCGCCCTTGACGGAGGGGCGGCGGCCGGGCAGGTCAGGCGCCGGAGACGGTGCCGCCGGGTTCGGGAACGCTGTCGCGGGGGGTGATGTCGATGCGCACGGGCCGGTTCGTGTCACGGCGTACAGCACGTCGGTTCATGTCACGTCCCCCCTCGCATCCGGGTCCGTCTCTCGCGGACCGAGCGTTCGGCAGCTCGACGGAGCGCCAAGGCGAGGTAAAGTTTACCGTACGACAAATGTCGTGTACGTCGCGTACATGTGCGAGGCGTGTAAAACGCCTGGCGGCGCACCGTGTTCCGCCGGTGACCCAGCGCCTCGTCGCGGCGGTGCGGCGTAAGGGTGGGGCAAGGGCGCCGGTGGCCCCGTCCCCCTTCGCCGCTGCCGGGTGGCCAGGACCGTACGACGGGCCGTCCCGTCCCGCCGCTCCCTGGAACCGAGCGCCGTGATCGGGCAGTCTTCTGCCCTGTGGTGAGCCTCCTTCCGAACCCCGCCCCGCCCAGCGATCCGATCGCCCACATGGTGGTGTGCGGCGACGACGGGCTGGCGCACCGGCTCACCGCCGAACTGCGCACCGTGTACCGGGAACAGGTGGTTCTCGTGGTGCCCCCGTCCGGGCGCACCCCGCCCCAGCCGATGGCCGGGCGGGCCCGGGCCGCCTCCGCGGCGCTGTTCGGCCGGGTGGTGACCGCCGTCAACCGGGGCGCCGGAAGCTCCGACGACACCCTGGTCCCGGACGAACGGGTGATGGAGGCCGCCGAACCCACCGAGGCCGTGCTCGCCGACGCGGGCGTGGACCGGGCCGCCGCGCTGGCCCTCGTGTACGACGACGACGAGACCAACATCCGCGCCGCGCTGACCGCCCGCCGGCTCAACCCCCGGCTGCGTCTGGTCCTGCGGCTCTACAACCGGCGCCTCGGCCAGCACATCGAGGAACTCCTCGACCAGGCCGCCGAGTTGGCGGGCGGCACGGCCATGGGCCGCGGGGGGCACGGGGACGGGGACCACGGGGGCCACGGCGCCGACATCTCGACCACCGTGCTGTCCGACGCCGACACCACCGCGCCCGCGCTGGTCGCCACCGCGCTGGTCGGCACCAGCAAGGTCGTCGACGCGGAGGGGTTGCTGCTGCGGGCGGTGGAGCGCCGCCCGCCACGGCCCGGCGAGGTGGCCGACCCGGGACTGTGCACGCTGGCGCTGCTGTCCGCGACCAGCAACGACCCGGCGGGCGACGAGGGATCCGAGGACAGCGGCGACCGGGGGCCTCAACTGCTCCCCGACGCCGAGGCGGTGGCGGCGGCGACCGGGCGCGGCACGGTGGTGCTGGAGCAGGTGTCGCACTCCGGCCCCTCGCTGCCGGCCCGGCGGGCCGGGGCGATGCCGTTCGCCTCGCTGTTCTCGGCGCGGCTGCGGTGGTCGCTGGCCGGTCTGGTGGCCGCGGTGGTCGGACTCGCGGTGGCGCTGATCCTGATCACCGACGACCACCCGCTGCACGCCGTCTACGTCACGCTGCTGGACCTGTTCGCCATCAACGAGCCCGCGCTCGACGCGCCGCTCGGGCAACAAGTGCTCCAACTGCTTTCCGGTCTGGTCGGATTGCTGCTGCTGCCGGTGCTGCTGGCCGCGGTGCTGGAGGCGCTGGGCACCTTCCGCACGGCGTCCGCGCTGCGGAAGCCGCCGCGCGGACTGAGCGGGCACGTGGTGCTGCTCGGGCTCGGCAAGATCGGCACCCGGGTGCTGACCCGGCTGCGCGAACTGCACATCCCCGTGGTGTGCGTCGAGGCCGACCCGGAGGCGCGGGGCATGGCCGTCGCCCGGAGGTTACGGGTACCGGTCGTGGTCGGGGACGTCACGCAGGAGGGCGTCCTGGAATCGGCGAAGATCCACCGCGCGGACGCGCTGCTCGCCCTGACCAGCGTCGACACCACCAACCTGGAATCCGTGCTCTACGCCCGCTCGGTGCGCCCCGACCTGCGGGCGGTGCTGCGGCTGTACGACGACGACTTCGCCAAGGCCGTGTACCGGACGCTGCGCACCGCGCACCCGGCCGCCGTGACCCGGAGCCGGTCGGTGTCCCACCTGGCCGCGCCCGCCTTCGCCGGGGCGATGATGGGGCGGCAGATCCTGGGCGCGATCCCCGTGGAGCGGCGGGTGCTGCTGTTCGCGGCGGTCGTCGTCAACGGGCATCCGCAGCTGGAGGGACGCACGGTCGCGGAGGTGTTCCGGCCGGGCGCCCGGCGCGTCCTGGCGCTGGACACGGCGGCCCGGGACGGCGGCGCGGGTGACGGGGCACCGGGCTCCGGCCTGGTGTGGGACCTGCCGGACACCTACGTCCTGCGCGCGGGCGACCGCGTGGTCCTGGCGGCGACCCGCCGGGGGTTGGCGGAGCTGCTGGGCCGGCGGACGCGGAGCACGCGGTAGTCCCGGCACGGGGCTCCGCCCCGGCGCGGGATGCCGTCACGGCGCGGGGCCGCCCCGTGCCGAGGGTGGGCAGAAGCCGCCCCGGCGGACACGAAGCCGGAAACACGGGCGCGGGGCCGCCGCGCGCCGAGGGGTGCCGGGACTCCCCCGGCGCGCGGGAGGCACGCCGTCGTTACGGCAGGTGCCGGGCCGCGAAGTCCAGCTCCAGGCGGATCTGCTTGATGCGTTCGTCGACCACCAGGGAGCCGTGACCCGCGTCGTAGCGGTAGACCTCGTGGACCGCGTTGCGGGACTCCAGGCGCTTGACGTAGTTCTCGATCTGCTGGATCGGGCAGCGCGGGTCGTTCACCCCCGCCGAGATGTAGACCGGGGCCTTGACCTGGTCGACGTAGGTGATCGGGGACGACGCCTCGAAGCGCTCGGGGGCCTCCTCGGGCGTGCCGCCCAGCAGCGTGCGGTCCATCGCCTTCAGCGCTTCCATCTCGTCGTGGTACGCCGTGACGTAGTCGGCGACCGGGACCGCCGCGATGCCCAGCGCCCACGCGTCCGGCTGCGTGCCGAGGCCCAGCAGCGTCAGGTAGCCGCCCCAGGAGCCGCCGGTGAGGATCAGCCGCCCGGGGTCCGCGAGACCGGAGGAGACGGCCCACTCGCGGACCGCCGCGATGTCCTCCAGCTCGATCAGGCCCACCCGGTGCTTCAGGGCGTCCGTCCAGGCGCGGCCGTATCCGGTGGAGCCGCGGTAGTTGACACGTACCACCGCGTAACCGTGGTCGACCCAGGCCGCCGGGCCCGCCGCGAAGGAGTCGCTGTCGTGCCAGGTCGGGCCGCCGTGGATGTCGAAGACGGTCGGCAGCGGGCCCGTCGCGCCGGCCGGCTTCTGGACGAGCGCGTGGATACGGCCGCCCGGGCCCTCCACCCACACGTCCTCCACCGGCACCGACCCGGGCGACTTCATGCCGGGCGGGTCCAGGACCACACCGCCCGAGGTGGAGCGGACCGCGGGCGGCTGGGCCGCCGACGACCACAGGTACTCCACGCTGCCGTCGGGGCGGGCCGTCGCACCGGAGACCGCGCCGCGCGGCGTGGGGATCCTCTCCAGCCGGCGTCCGGCGAGGTCGTAGCGGAACAGCTCGCCGCGGGCCTCGAAGCCGTGCGCGATGAGCAGGGCCGTGCCGTCCGGGTACCACTCGGCGCTGACGTCGCCGGGCAGGTCCAGCTCCAGGTCCGTCTCCTCGCCCGTCGCCACGTCCCACACCAGGGGCTCCCAGCGTCCGCGCCGCTGGTGGCCGATGAGCAGCCGGGTGTCGCCCGCCACGGGTGCGAAGCCCAGCACCTCCAGGCCCAGTTCCTCGGTGCCGCCGCGGGTGTCGTCCAGCTCGGCGACCGTCGTGCCGTCGGGGCGCATCACGCGCAGCGCGGAGTGCATCGCGTCCCCGTGCTCCGTGTGCTCGACCGCGATCAGCGAACCGTCGTAGGAGAGGTCGCCGACGCCCGCCGACTCGCGGTGCCGGTACAGCTCCACCGGCGCCTCCCCCGTGCGCACCAGGTGGATCGTCGTACCGTCCTCGTCGGTGGAGCGGCCGACGACCGCCGTGCGGCCGTCGCGGCCCAGCGCCAGGCCCGCCGGGTACGAGGGATCCAGTCCCGGGGCCGCCAGCTCGTCCTCGCCGCCGGAGAACCGCTGCCGGCGCCAGACGCCGAACTCGTCGCCGTCCTTGTCGTCGAACCACCAGATCCACTCGCCGTCCGGCGAGAGCACGCCGTCCGTCGTGCCGTTCGACCGGTTCGTCACCTGGCGCTGCTCACCGGTCGCCCGGTCCCAGGCGTACAGCTCGTACGTCCCCGTCGCGTTCGACACGAACAGGGAACGGTCGGGGGCGTCCTCCGCCCAGTCGGGAAGGGACACCCGGGGTGCGCGGAAGCGCTTCTCCCAGTCCGGCATCTCCCCGGTCTGCGGCACTCGCTCGGTCTGGTGGTCCGCCCGGTCCGGCGCGTCGGACCCGTTGCTCTCAGTCATGACCCCATACTGCCCGTCCGGACGGCCATCGCGCGTCCGAGGTCCCCAGCCTGTGGACAACTTCCCCCGGAACGTCCACCGGACCTCTCACCCGATGTGCTGACCCGAGTCAGCGCCGCCCCGCCGCCCGGCGCCCACGAGAGGCCGCCGTGGCCCGTGGCGCAGGCGACCCCGCGGCAGGGGAACCGTCCGCGGACCCGTACCGTTGAGGGCGTGTACCGGTTTCTGCTGACCCCCCGCTGGTGGGCGATCAACGTCTTCCTGCTGCTCTCGATCCCCTTCTGCGTGTTCATGGGGTCCTGGCAGCTGGGCCGGTTCGAGGACCGGGTGGACAACCACCGCGAGGCCGAGGCGCAGGTCGCCGAGGCCAAGAAGGAGGAGGCCCGGCCGCTGGACGACCTGCTGCCGGTGACCAAGGCCACGTCCGGCAAGCAGGCCACCGCGACCGGCCGGTACGACACCCAGCTCCTCGTCCCCGACCGCACGCTGGACGACAAGGACGGCTACTACGTCCTGACCCTGCTGCGCACCGACACCGGCCGCGCGCTGCCCGTCGTACGCGGCTGGCTGCCCGGCACGCCCGACCCGGCGAAGGCTCCCGCGCCGCCCGCCGGCGAGGTCACCGTCACCGGCGCGCTCCAGGCGTCCGAGACCCCGGGCAGCAACGGCGTCAGCGCCCGCAGCGGCCTGCCGGAGGGCCAGACCGCCGCGATCAGCGCGGCCTCCCTGGTCAACCTCGTGCCGTACGACGTGTACGACGCCTGGGTCACGCTGAACAGCGGGGACTCGGGCATGCGTGCGGTGCCGGCGTCCGCGCCCGGCGGCACCGGCCTGGACCTGAAGGCGTTCCAGAACCTCGGCTACACCGCCGAGTGGTTCGCCTTCGTCGGCTTCGTGATCTTCATGTGGTTCCGGCTGCTGCGCCGCGAGGTGGAGCTCGCCCGCGACGCCGAGCTGGGCCTGGGGCCGGACACGGACACGGACATGGGGACGGCGGACGAGGGCGGGAAGCCGCAGGGCGGGACGCCCGAGGGCGCCGACGACGGCGACGGTGGCGACGCCCCGCGTCAGGCGACCGGTGTGAGCAGCCCCGTCCAGTAGACCGTCCCGGCGCAGGCGTTGGCCACCGTCGTGGTGGCCGAGCCGGAGCCCGTGGCCGCCGTGTAGGTCACCGCCACACTGCCCTCGGTCCCGCCGTCCTGCCGCAGCAGCTGCGTCGTCGTGGCCGTCCCGGTGCCCGCGCCCGCGGACGCGCCGTCCGGGTTCGTCGGCTCGCCGGACGGCGTCGGGTCCGCCGAGGGGCCGCCGGAGCCGCCGCCCGCGGTGTCGCCGGGGACCGGACAGGTCTCCGAGGGCACCCAGGCGAACCGCACCTCGTACGAGGCGCCCGGCTCGAGGACCACGGTCGCCGCCTCCAGCGACGGGTCCGGCAGGGCGGCCGCCGCGTCCCCCGCGACATGCCGCGCCGTCCCGATCTTCGCCGCGTCGGCCGCGCCCTGCGGGGTCGCGCTCACGGTGCCCGCGCCCTCGACGACGCAGCTCGCGCCGGAGACGTTGGCGACGCGGAAGGAGCCGTAGACGGCGCCCGCCGAGTCAGGTGCGGCACTGGTTGCGGTCGCGGGACCGAGCTGGGCGGCGGTGCAGGCAGGGGCGTCCGCCGTGGTGCCGGCCGAGGGACCGGCGCCCTCGGACGCGCCCGTGCTCGTACCGGTGCTCGCGCCGGCCTCGTCCCCCTCCTTCGTGGCGCTCTTCTCGTCGTCGCCGACCTCGTCGGAGGAGCCGCCGGCGGTGCTCTCGCCGTTGCCGGGGTCCTTGCCCTGGCCGGTGCCGCCCTGGGCCTGCGAGGCGTGTCCGACGGCGGACGGGTTGGCGTCGGAGCCGGAGGTGGTGGAGACGTGGACCAGCGCGGGCACGGCGGTGCCGAGGAAGAGCGCGGCGGCCGCCGCGCCGACGAGGGCCTGGCGTTTGCGCGCGCGGCGGGCGGGGACGGCCCGGCGCAGGTAGTCCAGGGTGCCGTCGCTCGGCTCCACGTCCTGGACGGCCTGGTGCAACAGGGTTCGCAGGTGCAGCTCGTCCGAGTCGAGCCCTCCGGGGCTCTGTTCGTCCCGGCCGTCGTTCACAGTTCCGTTCCCAGCGTGCGTGTGTGTCGGGTCCTGTCCGTGCGGTGTCACGAGCGCGCGCAGCCGCGCGATCCCGTCCTCCTCGGGCACGCCCCCGCGGCCCGGGCCGCGTACGGACTCCGGACGGTCCGAGTCCTCCGGTCCCGGTGCGGAGTCCCCCCCGTCCGCACGGGAGTTGTCCGTACCGGAGCCCGAGTCGTCGTCCCCCACCGCGCGCAAGGCCCGTTTGGACCCGGGCGGTCGCCGGTCGTCCTCGTGCCCGCCGTCGCCGGAGTCCTCCCCGGCGCCGGAGGCGCGGCCGTCCGCGGACTCCTGGCCCGCCGCGGCATCCGTGGAGCCGGAGGAGCTCCGCGAGCCCTCCGGCTCGCGGTCCTCGGGGCGCGGGTCCCTCATGTCCTGGCCGTCGCTCATGCCGGCGCTCCCATGGCCAGCCGCAGCGCGGCGATGCCGCGTGAGCCGTACGCCTTGACCGAGCCGAGCGATATGCCGAGGGTCTCGGCGACCTGAGCCTCCGTCATGTCGGCGAAGTAGCGCAGCACCAGCACCTCGCGCTGGCGGCGCTGCAGACCCTTCATCGCCTTGATGAGGGAGTCGCGTTCGAGCTGGTCGTACGCGCCCTCCTCCGCGCTCGCCATGTCGGGCATGGGCTTGGACAGCAGCTTGAGGCCGAGGATGCGGCGGCGCAGCGCGGAACGGGACAGGTTGACGACCGTCTGGCGCAGATAGGCCAGGGTCTTCTCCGGGTCCCGGACCCGTTTGCGGGCGGAGTGGACGCGGATGAACGCCTCCTGGACGACGTCCTCGCAGGAGGCCGTGTCGTCGAGGAGCAGCGCCGCGAGTCCCAGCAGCGAGCGGTAGTGCGCGCGGTAGGTCTCGGTGAGGTGGTCGACCGTGGTGCCGACCGCCACCGTCTCGTCGGCGCCGTCGCGCTGACCGGGAATGCGGGCGGGGCGCGCTGCGGGCATGGGCGCGATCACCGGCATGCCACCGGACGCGCCGGCCACGCGGGGCCGGAGCGTGCCGCGGGGCGGCCGCAAGGTCGTGCCGCGGGGCGCTGTGAAGTCGAGTACCTCAGCCACGCCAGTTGGACACGCTTCCCCTCGTGAGGGTTGTACGTGCCGGGCGTCACGTCTGCGCCGACCGGTGCCGTCCACCGCCCACCCGTGTCAGGCAGCACCACCGGCAGCACATCGAATGCCCTCATGCGTCCCGCTCTTCCCCTGTGTTTCATATGAACGGACGTCCCCACGCCCGGTTCCAGACGTCCCCACGTCTGGGAAGCAGCGTCCCCACACCCCGGACAAGGGTGAACGCAAAGACGCTCCCCGCCCTCCGCTCGGTTGCGGCTGGCGGGGAGGTGAATCCTCGTCCGCAATCCTCGGCCCAGGAAGTTGCATGTTCAAGTGGTGCGAACCGAGAAGCCCGCCCCACAGGTTCCTCACAGATCCTACAAATGAAACCTCTGTGATCCAGACCTTTTACCGCACGGCCGGCCGCCCGCTGTGCACCGGGCGGCCGTGCGCCAGGCGGCCGTGCGCCAGGCGGCCGTACGTCAGGCGGCCGTACGCTAGGCGGCCTTGTGCTCCGCGGCTATCAGCTCGGCGATCTGCGCGGTGTTGAGCGCGGCACCCTTGCGCAGGTTGTCCCCGCACACGAACAGCTCCAGCGCCGTGGGGTCGTCCAGGGCCCGGCGCACCCGCCCGACCCAGGTCGGATCGGTGCCGACGACGTCGGCGGGGGTGGGGAACTCGCCCGCGGCCGGGTTGTCGAAGAGGACCACGCCGGGGGCGGTGGCGAGGATCTCGCGCGCCTTGCCGACGGTGACCTCGTTCTCGAAACGGGCGTGCACGGTGAGGGAGTGCACGGTGACCACGGGGACGCGCACGCAGGTGACCGCGACCGGGAGAGCGGGCAGGCCGAGGATCTTGCGGGACTCGTCCCGCACCTTCATCTCCTCGGACGACCAGCCGTCCTCGCGCAGCGAACCGGCCCACGGCACGACGTTCAGCGCGACCGGCTCCGGGAACGGCCCGGTGTCGTCCCCCACGGCCCGCCGTACGTCGCCCGGGCTGGTGCCCAGGTCGGTACCGGCCACCAGGGACAGTTGCTCGCGCAGCGTCCGCACGCCGGCCTGGCCGGCGCCGCTGACCGCCTGGTACGACGAGACGACCAGCTCACGCAGGCCGAACTCGGCGTGCAGCGCGCCGAGCGCGACGATCATCGACAGGGTGGTGCAGTTCGGGTTGGCGACGATGCCGCGCGGGCGGCTGCGTACCGCGTGCGGGTTGACCTCGGGGACGACCAGTGGCACGTCCGGGTCCATGCGGAAGGCGCCGGAGTTGTCGACGACGACCGCGCCGCGCGCGGCGGCGACGGGCGCCCACACGGCGGCGACCTCGTCGGGCACGTCGAACATGGCGACGTCGACCCCGTCGAAGGCCTCCTCGGTGAGCGCCACCACCTCGACCTCCTCCCCGCGCACGGCCAGCTTGCGGCCGGCTGAGCGCGGGGAGGCGATGAGCCTGATCTCGCCCCAGACGTCCGCGCGCTGGGACAGGATCTGGAGCATGACCGTGCCGACGGCCCCGGTCGCTCCCACGACCGCGAGCGTCGGCCGCCCGGAACGTCCGGGTCCTGCGGTCCCGGTCATCAGCGGCCGGTGCCTCCGTAGACCACGGCCTCGTCGCTGTCGGAGTCGAGACCGAAGGCGGTGTGCACGGCGCGCACGGCCTCCGGCACGTCGTCCTTGCGGGTGACGACCGAGATACGGATCTCGGAGGTCGAGATCAGCTCGATGTTCACGCCGGCGTCGCTGAGCGCGGTGAAGAAGTCGGCGGTGACACCGGGGTTGGTCTTCATGCCCGCGCCGACCAGGGAGATCTTGCCGATCTGGTCGTCGTAGCGCAGGGAGTCGAAGCCGATGGCGCCCTTGTTCTTCTCCAGGGCGTCGATGGCCTTGCGGCCCTCGGACTTGGGCAGGGTGAAGGAGATGTCCGTCAGGCCGGTGGACGCGGCGGACACGTTCTGCACGACCATGTCGATGTTGATCTCGGCGTCCGCGATGGTGCGGAAGATCGACGCGGCCTCGCCGGGCTTGTCGGGCACGCCGACGACCGTGACCTTGGCCTCGGAGGTGTCGTGTGCGACACCGGAGATGAGAGCCTGCTCCACCTGCTTGTCCCCTTGCTCGATCGGCTCGCTGCTGACCCACGTGCCCTGCAGTCCGCTGAAGGACGAACGGACGTGGATCGGGATGTTGTACCGGCGGGCGTACTCCACACAGCGGTGGAGCAGCACCTTGGAACCGGAGGCGGCCAGTTCGAGCATGTCCTCGAACGAGATCCAGTCGATCTTCCTGGCCTTCGTCACCACGCGCGGGTCGGCGGTGAACACACCGTCGACGTCCGTGTAGATCTCGCACACCTCGGCGTCGAGCGCCGCGGCGAGGGCGACGGCGGTGGTGTCGGAGCCGCCGCGGCCGAGCGTGGTGATGTCCTTGGTGTCCTGGCTGACGCCCTGGAACCCGGCGACGATGGCGATGTTGCCCTCGTCCACCGAGGCCTGGATGCGGCCCGGCGTGACATCGATGATGCGGGCTTTGTTGTGGACCGAGTCGGTGATGACACCTGCCTGGCTGCCGGTGAAGCTCTGGGCGTTGTGGCCCAGGTTCTTGATCGCCATGGCCAGCAAGGCCATGGAGATCCGCTCTCCGGCGGTCAGCAGCATGTCGAGCTCGCGGCCGGCAGGGATCGGGGAAACCTGCTCGGCGAGATCGATCAGCTCGTCCGTCGTGTCGCCCATCGCGGAAACCACGGCGACCACCTGGTGGCCGTTCTTCTTGGCTTCCACGATCCGCTTGGCGACGCGCTTGATGCCTTCGGCATCGGCTACGGAGGAGCCTCCGTACTTCTGCACGACAAGGCCCACGTGCGCTCCTCGCTCAGTCCGTCGTTGTCCACAGTCCGCACACATGTGTGTCCGCTGCGGTCGGCTCAGTCTATCGGCGTCCGAAAATCCGCCCCTCGAGATATCGCATGGTGAGACTTCGGACGCTCGCGGGGGGCTCCTGCCCAGACCGGCGCCCACCACTCGGAAAAGTGCCCCGCGTCACACGGGAGGCGGTCCTTTTCAGTCGGCGGGAGCTTCGAGGCGCCGGGTGTGCGGCCCTCCCGGGCGGCACGGACCTCACATCTCACACAGGCGGCGGTGTCCCCACGTGGGTTTCGGCCGCCGTACGCGCGGTCCGCTCGCGGGACCCCGGCGTCCCTCGCGGGACTCCGGCGTCCCTGCCCGCGTCGCCCACGCACCCGCTGTCGCTCACGCGGCGGACGCCGGCGGGGACACACTCTCCGCAAAGCGTGAACACACCGGCTGGTTCCGTCCACTGAGCGCTCGTCCGAGCGTCCGATGGACGGTCGCCCGCTCTTCGCTCACGCTTTTCTCATCACATGACCGGGCGCATGCCCAGCGGGGTGGCGATCTCCTCGGCCATGACCTTGCCGGCCTCGGCCTCGAGGGTCTCGTCGCGCAGGCCCTGGTCGGTGTCCAGGCCGTCGAGTTCGGCCAGGGGCTGGTTCAGGCGGACGTGGGCGACGACCGACTGCAGGGCGCGCAGGGTCGCCGACGCCGTGGAGCCCCAGTTGGAGAAGTAGGAGAACTGCCACCACCACAGCGCCTCCGACGTGCGGCCCGCCTTGTAGTGGGCCATGCCGTGGCGCAGGTCCGTGATGACGTCGGTGAGGTCGTCGGAGATGCGCGCCGGCACCGGGGCCTTGCGCGGCTCGTACGGGTCGAAGACCTCGGAGTAGACGTCGATCGGGTCGAGCAGCCGCGCCAGGTTCTCGCGCAGCTCGTCCACGTCCGGCTCGGGGCCCATGTCCGGCTCGTAGCGCTCCTCGGGGACGATGTCCTCGTGGGCGCCCAGACGGCCGCCCGCGAGGAGCAGCTGGGAGACCTCCAGGAGGAGGAAGGGCACCGCCGAGTCCGGCTCGTCGCCCTTCGCGACCTCCGTGACGGCGACCAGGAAGCTCTCGATCTGATCGGCGATCTGGACCGCGAAGTCGTCCGGGTTCTGGTCGGTCGCGTGCAGCGTGGCGTCAGACATCTAGGAGTCGTCTCCCCTCGAAGGCGCGGCCGAGCGTGACCTCGTCCGCGTATTCCAGGTCACCGCCCACCGGGAGGCCGCTGGCCAGGCGGGTGACCCTCAGGCCCATGGGCTTGATCATGCGGGCGAGGTACGTGGCTGTGGCCTCGCCTTCGAGATTGGGGTCCGTGGCGAGGATCAGCTCGGTGACCGTGCCGTCCGCCAGCCGGGCCAGGAGTTCCCGTATGCGCAGGTCGTCGGGGCCCACCCCGTCGATCGGGCTGATCGCGCCGCCCAGCACGTGGTAGCGGCCGCGGAACTCACGCGTGCGCTCGATCGCGACGACGTCCTTCGGCTCCTCCACGACGCAGATGACCGCGGGGTCGCGCCTGCTGTCGCGGCAGATGCCGCACCGCTCCTCCTGCGCCACGTTCCCGCAGACCGCGCAGAAGCGGACCTTCGCCTTGACCTCCATCAGCGCCTGCGCCAGACGCCGTACGTCCGTCGGTTCCGCCTGCAGGATATGGAAGGCGATCCGCTGCGCGCTCTTGGGACCGACGCCGGGCAGCCGCCCCAGCTCGTCGATGAGGTCCTGGACCACGCCTTCGTACAACGGACTGCCGTCCTTCCTGGTGTTCCTTCACTACGTACGGTAGAGGCCCGCGGCCCCGCTTAGAAGCCCCGCGCTCCGGGAGGCCCGGGGGCCCCGGAGACCCGGGCCGGCGGCCTCGCTCAGAAGGGCAGGCCGGGGATGCCGCCCCCGCCGAGGCCCTGGGCCAGCGGGCCGAGCTTCTGCTGCTGGAGCGTCTGCGCGTTCTCGTTCGCCGCCTGGACCGCCGCGACGACCAGGTCCGCGAGGGTCTCGGTGTCCTCCGGGTCCACCGCCTTCGGGTCGATCTTCAGCGCCCGCAGTTCGCCGGAGCCGGTGACGGTGGCCTTCACCAGACCGCCGCCCGCCTGGCCCTCGACCTCCGTGCGCGCCAGTTCCTCCTGGGCCCGGGCCAGGTCCTGCTGCATCTTCTGGGCCTGCTGGAGCAGCTGCTGCATGTTGGGCTGGCCACCACCGGGGATCACGATTCGGCTCCTAGGTCGGTACGTCGGTCCGGTGCGACGGTCGCACCGCTCGGCACGAGCCTACGTGCTCGAGGCAGCCGTCGCCCCGGCACTCTTTCGGGTGAGTCCCCTCCGGGGCCCTATACCTGATCACGGCCCCCCAATGGGCGTAAAAGCGCGCGAACCTCCGACGCGCCCACCCGTTGGGCGGTAGGAAGGGCCCGGCGCGCGAGCACCACGCGTGACCGGCCGGCTGCGCACGGTGCGTGCGCGCGGAGCCGGTCAGGTCGGTTCAGGAGGGGAGATACCGGGTGGGTCAGCCGGAGATGCAGCCCGAGGGTCGGCCTCACGACGGGCGGGGCGAGGGCGCGGCGGGGCTGCGGCCGGGCGGCCCCGCCGGGCGGGCGTTCCCGCTCGGGGACTGGGGCGAACCGGCCGCGCGGCTGGACGAGCTGTACCGGTGGGTGGAGCGCGGGGCGCTGGACACCGCCGCGTGGTACCTCGAGGACCGGATGTGGAAGCGGCGCTGCGCGTGGGCGCTGCGGACCGGCACGGCGCTGGGCGCGCTGACCGGGGCCGCGCTGCCGCTGCTCGATCTGGCCGGGGCGGCGGACGGCGTCACGCCCTGGGGGTATCTCGCGCTGCTGCTCGCCGTGGCGTGCGTGGCGGGCGACCGGTTCTTCGGGATGACGTCCGGCTGGATGCGGGACGTGGCGACGGCGCAGGCGGTGCACCGGCGGCTGCAGGCGTTCCAGTTCGACTGGGCGTCGGAGTGCGTGCGCGAGGTGCTGGGGCCGGCCGAGGGCACGGCCGGTGAGGCGGCGGAGCGGTGCCTGACGGTGCTGCGGCGCTTCACGGAGGACGTGACGGAGCTGGTCCGGGTGGAGACGGCGGACTGGATGATGGAGTTCCGCGGCGGGGGCGCTCCGCTGGGGGTGCGGACGGCGCTGGGCGGTGCGGGCCGCCCGGAGGCCGCCCTCCCGCCCGGCCGTTTCCCGTCCCCGCCGAACGGGGCCCGGCCGAACATGCCCCGGCAGCGGCCGCCGGAGACGCGCTGAGGTTCTCCGCCGGGGCGGTGGCGACCCGGGGCCCGGCCTTTCCCGACCGACGATGCACCGAGCACGCCCCGCCCCCACCGGGGCGCGCGGCGTGCACGCGCGCCGACTCTCACGCCGTGCGCGGCGCACACAGCCCACCCGACCCCACCGCCGTGCGCGGCGCACACCACCACCCCGCGCTCACCGCCGTGCGCGGCGCGCACCCGTGTCTGTCCTCACGCTGTGCACAGCGCGTGCGACCTCCCGGGCCACCCGGACCACACGTCTCCCGTCACCTCGCGCGCCCCGCGCTCCGGGCGTGGCCCTCGCCCGCCCCCTCCGGGGGAGGCGGGGCGGACCGGCCGTTCAGTCCCGCGTGTACGTCAGCTCCTCCCCGGTGCCGTCGCTGACGCGGCGCAGGGAGCCGTCGGGGAGCAGGCTGATCTCGCTGGCGGAACCGGGTGTGCAGGCGCCGCGCGGTTCGCCGACGGTGACGGTGGACGGGCCGATCTGCAGCCGGCCGTCGGAGGTGCCGGTGAGGCGTGCCTCGAAGACGCAGTGGTAGGTGCCGTCGCCGGTGGGGCCGTCGGCCACCAGGGACATCACGGTGTCGCCGACCTCGCCCTGCTGCACGGTGAGGCGGCGGCTGTGCGAGCCGCTGTCGTTGTCGATGCCGGAGGACCAACGGCCCAGGAACTCCGGGGGGACCGTCCCGTCCGCGGACGTGCCGGCGCTCGGCGAGCGCGTGTCCGCCTCCGTCGAGGGCACGTCGTCCGCGGTGGCCGGGTCGCCGGTGTTCTGCGGCGCGCTGCTCGGCGCGGCGGGCGTCGACGGGCCGCCGCCCGCGCGGTCGTCGCTTCCCGCGCCGCTCATCAGCGCGTACACGGTGCCGCCCGCGGCGAGCGCCACGACCAGCGCGATCACCACGAGCAGCGCGGTGGAGCGGTTGTCGCGACGCGGCTCGTGCGGCGGCGGCCCGTACGGCTGCGGCGGTCCCGGGAAGGGCGGCGGCCCGTACGGAGGGGTGCCGCCCGCGCCCTGGCCGCCGTACGGGTGGCCGTACCCGGGCGGCTGCGGGTGCTGCTGGGGGTGACCGTAGGCGCCCCCGCCGTACGCGCCGCCGCCCGGCGCCGGTCCGGGCGGCGGGGCGGGGGCGCCGCCGTGGCCGACCACGACCGTCGGCAGGTGGTTCACGCCGGGCTGCCCCGGCGGGGTCGGTGCGGGCGCGTCCGGGGACGGCGCGGCCCCGTCGTCCGCGGCGCGCGCGTGCTCAGGGGGTGCGGGAGCGGTGCCCGAAGGACCCCCTCCCGACGCTCCCGGCGCCTCCGGGTCCTCCGCGTCGAGGAGCCGGACCGCGTGGCGGCCCAGCTGGGCGACCAGCGCGCCGGGCAGCCACGGGTCACGGGACCGGCCGTCGGCGACGGTGTCCTCCGCGCCCGTCCGGGCCAGCACCTCGTCGAGCGCGGGCCGCGCGGCCGGGTCCTTGCGCAGGCACGCCCGCACCAGGTCCGCGAGCTCCTCCGGCACCTGCGTCAGGTCGGGCTCCTCCTGCGCGATGCGGAACATCAGCGCGTGCACCCCGCTGTTGGCGGTGCCGAACGGCAGCGTGCCGGTCGCGGCGTAGGCGAGCACCGAGCCGAGGCAGAACACGTCGCAGGCGGGCGTGATGCGGTCGCCGCGCACCTGCTCGGGCGCCATGAAGCCGGGCGAGCCGACGAGCGCCCCGGTGCGGGTGAGCCCGCCGTCGGTCACCGTCTCCAGCGCCCGGGCGATGCCGAAGTCGATGACGCGCGGCCCGTCGATGGTGACGAGCACGTTGGACGGCTTGAGGTCGCGGTGGACGATCCCGGCCGCGTGGATGTCCTTCAGGGCGTGCGCGAGGCCGGCGGCGAGGATGCGCACCGACCGCTCGGGCAGCGCCCCGTGGTCGTGGCCCACCACCTGCTGGAGGCTCGGCCCGGCGACGTACCCGGTGGCCACCCACGGCACGGCCGCCTCGGTGTCGGCGTCCAGCACCGGCGCGGTCCAGTCGCCGCCGACCTGCCGGGCGGCCCGCACCTCCTGGCGGAAGCGGGCGCGGAACTCCTCCTCCCGGGCCAGCTCCTCGCGGACCAGCTTCACGGCGACGGTGCGTCCGCGGTCGGAGCGGGCGAGGTAGACCTGGCCCATGCCGCCGCCGCCCAGCCGTGCGAGCAGCCGGTAGCCCCCGATGACCTGCGGATCCCCGGTCCCGAGCTTGTCCATCGCTGCGCCGCCTTCCCCCCGCAGTGAGCAACGGATCGAGGATAGTGGCGGGTCGGTCCCCGGCGGGTCGGGCGACGTCTACGGTTCCGTAACAGGCGGGCCCAGGCCGTCGAGCACCGTGGACAGGCGTTCCAGCGCCCGCACCGCCTCGGCGAGTCCCTCCTCCCCGTGCGCCTCGCGGTACGCCTCGGCGAGCCGGGCGGCGAAGGCCGCGTGGCCGGGGTCGATGCGGCGGACGGCCGCGTGTCCCGCCTCGGTCGGGGCGAGGAGTTTGGCCCGCCGGTGGGCGGGGTTGGGCCGGTACTCGGCGAGGCCCCGCTCCACCAGCAGGTCGGCGACGCGCTGCACGCTCTGCCGGGTGATGCCCATGGCGCGGGCGATCCCGGACACCGGCAGCGGGCCGCGGAGCACCGCGCCCAGCACCTGCCACCGGGCGGCGGTGAGTCCGGCGGGGCGGGCCAGTTCCTCGGCGACCGCGAGGAACTGGCCGTTGAGCCGGAAGGCGCCGAGCGCGCCCCGGCTGAGCAGGTCCTGTTCGTCCCGGCTCACCGGCTCACCGCCTCCGTCCACTCCGCGAAGGCGCCCGGGTCGGAGTCGTGGAACAGCCGGTACCAGGCGTCGGTCGCCTTGTCGTCATAGGCGCCGAGCAGCGTGAGGATCTCGCGGGCGAAGGCGACCGGTTCGGTCGGTCCCGCGGTGACGAGGAGGCCGTCGGTGACGGCGTCGGCGTCGACGTACCGGCCGGCGCCCGCGTATCCGGTCGCCGCGAGGTAGGGGGCGGCGGCGCTGGTGTGCGCGCGGTCGTCGAGCAGGCCCTCGCGGGCGAGCCCGGCGGTGGCGCCGCAGATCGCGGCGACCGGCACGCCGGCGTCGAGGAAGGCACGGGCGGCGCGGGCGGCGGGGGCGAGGTCGTCACCCTCGTCCCAGGCGGTGGCGCCGGGGAGGATCAGCAGCGCGCTGTCCTCGGGGCGCAGGTCCTCCAGTGCGAGGTCGGGCTGGGCGCGGAGGCCGCCCATGCTGGTGACGGGCCGGCCGCCGCGGGTGGCGGTGCGGACTTCGAAGCCCGCGAGGGCGAGGTGCGCGGTGGCGTGACCGGTCTCCCAGTCGGCCCAGGTGTCGTAGAGGGCGAGATGCACGGGCTTGCGGGTCATGACCGCTCCCTGGGGGTCGGTTCCTCTGCCGAACTTTGACAGCAGCCTGTCACTATAACAGCATGCTGTCAAATGTGCACCGCGCCCCCTCGTCGACAACCTGTCGCGGAAAGTCCTGGACCGCAGACAGGCCGCCCATGTCGCTCCACGCCGCCCCCGCCTACCCTCGGGCGCATGACCCCTCAGCCCGACCCCGAGGCCGGGGCGGCCGTCAAGGCCGCCGACCGTGCGCATGTGTTCCACTCCTGGTCCGCGCAGGAGCTCATCGACCCGCTCGCCGTCGCCGGGGCGGAGGGGTCGTACTTCTGGGACTACGACGGCCGCCGCTACCTGGACTTCACCAGCGGCCTCGTCTACACCAACATCGGTTACCAGCACCCCAAGGTCGTCGCCGCGATCCAGGAGCAGGCGGCGCGGATGACGACGTTCGCGCCCGCGTTCGCCGTCGAGGCGCGCTCGGAGGCGGCCCGGCTGATCGCCGAGCGCACCCCGGGCGACCTGGACAAGATCTTCTTCACCAACGGCGGCGCCGACGCCGTCGAGCACGCCCTGCGCATGGCCCGGCTGCACACCGGCCGCCCCAAGGTCCTCTCCGCCTACCGCTCGTACCACGGCGGCACCCAGCAGGCCGTGAACGTCACCGGCGACCCGCGCCGCTGGGCCTCCGACAGCGCCACCGCCGGGGTCGTGCACTTCTGGGCGCCGTTCCTGTACCGCTCGCGCTTCTACGCCGAGACCGAGGAGCAGGAGTGCGCGCGGGCGCTGGAGCACCTGGAGACGACGATCGCCTTCGAGGGGCCCTCGACGATCGCCGCGATCGTCCTGGAGACCATCCCGGGCACCGCCGGCATCATGCCGCCCCCGCCCGGCTACCTCGCCGGGGTCCGCGAACTGTGCGACACGTACGGCATCGTCATGGTGCTGGACGAGGTGATGGCCGGGTTCGGCCGGACCGGCACGTGGTTCGCGGCCGACCTGTACGACGTCGTCCCGGACCTGATGACCTTCGCCAAGGGCGTCAACTCCGGCTACGTCCCGCTGGGCGGTGTCGCCCTCTCCGCGGAGATCGCCGCCACCTTCGCCACCCGCCCCTACCCGGGCGGCCTGACCTACTCCGGGCACCCGCTGGCCTGCGCCGCCGCCGTCGCGACGATCAACGTGATGGAGGAGGAGGGCATCGTCGAGAACGCGGCCGCCCTCGGCGCGTCCGTCGTCGGCCCCGGCCTGCGGGAGCTGGCCGAACGCCACCCGAGCGTGGGCGAGGTGCGCGGCACCGGCATGTTCTGGGCGGTGGAGCTGGTGCGCGACCGCGAGACCCGGGAGCCGCTGGTGCCGTACAACGCGTCCGGAGAGGCGAACGCCCCGATGGCCGCCTTCGCCGCCGCCGCGAAGAAGGCCGGCCTCTGGCCCTTCGTGAACATGAACCGCACCCACGTGGTGCCGCCGCTCAACACCGGCCAGGCCGAGCTGAAGGAGGGCCTGGCGGCCCTGGACGCGGCCCTGTCGGTGGCCGACGAACACGTGCGGTGACCGGCGGGCGGGGCCGGCGTCACCGGTCCCGGACGGGCGCGCGGCGGGTGTCCGCCCGCGCCCGTTCGAACAGCAGGCGCTCTCGCCGCACCGCGTAAGCCCTCGCCGCACCGCGTAAGGTGGCGTGCCCGTGATTTCTCGCGGGCACGCCACTCGAACGCGATGAGGGAGACGCCCCGACCATGCCCCGCCTCAGCGGCGACGTCGCCGTGACCCGCAGCACCCTGCGGCAGCAGATCGTCGACGCGCTCCGTGACGAGGTGCTGGCCGGGCGGCTCCAGCCGGGGCAGGCGTTCACGGTCAAGGAGATCGCCGAGCAGTACGGGGTGTCGGCGACGCCGGTGCGGGAGGCGCTGGTCGACCTGTCGGCGCAGGGCCTGCTCGACGCCGACCAGCACCGGGGCTTCCGGGTGCACGAGTACACCGCCGACGACTTCCGCGGCATGATCGAGGCGCGCCGCCTGGTCACCGACGGGATGTTCCACGCGCTGACCCACGGCGGCCCGCCGCACCTGCGGCCCGAGGAGCCCCGGCTGGCCGCGCACCTCGCCGGGGTGCGCCGGCGCGGCGAGGAGGCCCGGCGCGCGGCCCTGGCCGGTGAGGTCACCGTGCTGATCGGCTACGACCTGCGGTTCTGGCGGGAACTGGCGTCCGCGTTCGGCAACCCGTACCTCACCGACTTCCTGCACCGGCTGCGGGTGCAGATGTGGGTGTGCGTGGTGCAGCACCTGCGGCGGCTGCCCGATCCGCGGGGCCGGCTCTGGGCACAGCACACCGAGCTGGTGGACGCCCTGACGCGGGGCGACACCGACGCCGTGCGTGACATCCTCGACGGGTACACCGCGTACTCCCTGTCCCTCGTCGAGGGCCTGACGTCCGGCGGGACGGGTAAGGGACCTGTACGACGGCCCGCAGCGGAGGGTCCGCCCGCACGGGACGCCGATACGCTTCCCTGACCCACGTCCTGAACCTTCTTCACGAACCGGACGTCCCGCCCGACGACCCCGCGATGCGAGGAGCCCTCTTTTGGCCTGTGACCTGTGGCTGGTACCGCTCGTCGACGTGTTGTGCCACACGCCCGACAACCCCTTCGCCGAGGAACTCGCGCAGTACGACACGGTGCTCGCCGACGCGGGGCTGCCGCCGGTGCCGGTGTACCCGTACATGCCGGGACTGACCGGCGACGTCGCCCCGGTCGCCGGGTTCGACTACGACGCCCTGCACTTCCTGCGGCGCGTGTACCTGCTCCAGGTGTGCGGCCTCCCGGTCACCCCGGTCGACGAACTGGGCGGCGACTACGAGCAGTTGCTGGAGATGTTCGAGGCGACGGCCCAGCGGTCGCACCTGGTGTGGCACTACGACCACGCGGGCGCGTACGTACCCGTCGACTTCCCGAGCCCGCTGTCCAGCGACGAACTCCTCGCCGGGGGCGGCCCCTTGGGCTCCTCGCACGCGCTGCTGCGCGAACTGGAGCTGGTCGCCCCGGCCATCGGCATCGACCCGGCGAACCCGCCGGCCGCGCCCGAGCCGCCGCGGGCCCCCACCGAACTGGAGGAGCCGGCCCTGCCCGCCCCCTACGACCCGAGCCCGTTCGCCCGCGAACGCCACGTGTGGCTGGGCCTGCACGCGGCGGCGACCCGGAGCCTGGCGCAGGGCTCGATGATCGTCTTCAGCTGAGCCCGGAGACGCGCCGGCCGCCGGCGCCCCCGTCGGGGACACCGGCGGCCGGCGGAGCGGACCCGGAGGCGACTCGAAGACGCCTCGGGGGCGGCTCAGAGGAACGAGTTGATCTCGATCGTCTCGTCGCGGCCCGGGCCCACGCCGATCGCGGAGATCGGGGCGCCGGACATCTCCTCCAGGGCCTTCACGTACGCCTGGGCGTTCTTCGGCAGGTCGGAGAAGGACTTCGCCTTGCTGATGTCCTCGCTCCAGCCCGGCAGCATCTCGTAGACCGGCTTCGCGTGGTGGAAGTCCGTCTGCGAGTACGGCAGCTCCTCGACGCGCCTGCCGTCGATCTCGTACGCCACGCAGACCGGGATCTGCTCCCAGCCGGTGAGGACGTCGAGCTTGGTGAGGAAGAAGTCGGTCAGGCCGTTCACCCGGGTCGCGTAGCGGGCGATCACCGCGTCGAACCAGCCGCAGCGGCGGTCACGGCCGGTGGTGACGCCCCGCTCGCCGCCGATGCGGCGCAGCGCCTCGCCGTCCTCGTCGAACAGCTCCGTCGGGAACGGGCCCGCGCCGACGCGGGTGGTGTACGCCTTCAGGATGCCGATGACCCGGCTGATCTTCGTCGGGCCGACGCCCGCGCCCGTGCAGGCGCCGCCCGCGGTCGGGTTGGACGAGGTGACGAAGGGGTACGTGCCGTGGTCGATGTCGAGCAGGGTGCCCTGACCGCCCTCGAAGAGGACCACCTTGTCCTGCTCCAGCGCCTCGTTCAGCACCAGCACGGTGTCGGCGACGTACGGCGCCAGCTTCTCCGCGTAGCCCAGCAGCTCCTCGACCACCTGCTCCACGGCGATCGCGCGCCGGTTGTAGAGCTTGGTGAGCACCTGGTTCTTGACGTCGAGGGCCGCCTCGACCTTCTGGGTGAGGATCGACTCGTCGTAGAGGTCCTGCACCCGGATGCCGACGCGGTTGATCTTGTCGGCGTAGGTCGGGCCGATGCCGCGGCCGGTGGTCCCGATCTTGCGCTTGCCGAGGAAGCGCTCGGTCACCTTGTCCACCGTCACGTTGTACGGCGTGATGATGTGCGCGTTACCGCTGATCAGGAGCTTGGACGTGTCGACGCCGCGCTCGTTCAGACCGCTCAGCTCGGAGAGCAGGACCGACGGGTCGACGACGACGCCGTTGCCGATGACCGGCGTGCAGCCGGGGGACAGGATCCCGGAAGGCAGCAGGTGCAGGGCGTACTTCTGGTCGCCCACGACCACCGTGTGGCCGGCGTTGTTGCCGCCCTGGTAGCGCACCACATAGTCGACGGAGCCACCGAGCAGGTCCGTCGCCTTTCCCTTGCCTTCGTCACCCCACTGAGCACCGAGCAGCACAAGTGCGGGCACGCGCGTACACCCCTTCCGGGCGGGGCATGTCCAAGGTCAGGGGCGCACACGGAGGATCTCCGCCGCGTGCACCGCGACCACCGTTGGCCGCCAACCGTCGGACCGGATGCCCCGGAATAGACGAAGCCCCTGGCGCAATAGCGCAAAGGGGCTCTTGCACAAAGATGCTACCCGAGGAAGCGAGGCATGGCCGAGGTGGCGACATCCGGGACGTCTTCCGCGACGTCCGATCAGCTCCTGGTGGTCATCGATCCGGTCGCCCGGCGGGCGGACGGCGAGTCGGTCCGGATCGCGCGGGACGTGCTCCGCGCGGGTGCGGCGAGGGCGAAGGTGTGCCTGCCGGACGGCCCCGAGGAGTTCGCCCGGGTGCTGGCCCGGCGCGGCTCACGGCGTCCAGTGGTGGTGGGCGACGACCGGGCCCTGGTCCGCGCGGTGGAGCTGCTGCACCGGCAGCGTGAGCTGGCCGGGTGCGCCCTGTCCCTGGTCCCGGTCGGCGGCTCCGTGTCGCTCGCCCGGTCGCTGGGCGTGCCGTCCGGGGCGGTGGCCGCGGCGCGGGCCGTGCTGGACGGGGCGGAGCGGCGGATGGACCTGCTGGTCGACGACAGCGACGGCGTGGTGCTCGGCGCGCTGCGGATCCCGCCGCTCGGGGCGCGGGAGGCCGCGGTGGGGCGCCCCTGGCTGCGGACGTGCCGGTCCCTCGCCCGGACCCTGGTGCCGACCCGGCCGTCCAGGATCGTCTCCGCTCCCGAGTCGGGAACCGCGCGGCTGCGGGTGGAGGTCGACGGGGAGACGCTCGTCGACCTGCACCAGCCGGTGCGGACCGTGTCGGTCGTTCCCTGCGCCCTGGGGACGGCCCGGGTCGAGGTGCGGCCGGCCTCGGTGGACGCGGAGGCGCCCCCGCTGGTGGCCGAGGGACGCACGGTGACCGTGTCGGGCGCCCACTTCCGCTACCGGGCGGACGCGCTGGTGTCGGGACCGGTGCGGACCCGGACGTGGGTGGTGCGGGAGGAGGCGTGGGGGCTGGTGCTGCCGGCGCGGTAGCGGACGGGACGGACCGGCGACGACTCGGAGCGGCCGACCGGTCACGGCCGTGCGGCGGGCTCTCCCGCCCGCCCTTCACCCCCGCCCGAACTGCTCCTCCCGGCAGACCCGCCAGCGCTCCATCATCGCCTCGACCTCCCTCTCGACGAACTCGAAGAAGGCCAGCGTCTCCGCCAGCCGGCGGCCCGCCGGGGTGGCCGGGCCCAGGCTGGCGACGCCCTCGCGCAGGCCGTCCTCCCAGCGCCGGATGACGGTCTCGCGGTTGGCGAGGGCCTCGTACCACTGGTTGCCGTGCACGCGGTACCGCTCCCGGCGCGAGCCCGGTTCCCGTTCGCGGGAGACCATGTGCTGCTGCGCCAGGTAGCGCACCGCTCCGGAGACCGCGGCCGGCGAGATCCTCAGCCGCTCCCCCAGCTCGGCGGAGGTCAGCACGCCGGTGTCGGAGGAGAGCAGGGCCGCGAAGACGCGGGCGGGCATCCGCGGGAGTCCCGCCTCCACCAGCTGCGCGGCGAACTGCTCCACGAACCGTGAGACCGCCTCCGGGTCCCGGTCCGTTCCGGCCGGCTCCGCCATCGCCCGATCATCTCCCCTGCTCAGACAGCGTTCACCAGTCTAACCCCCTCTTCATACGCTTCCCTCTCTTCACAAATTTCTGAAAGTATCGTACGTTCTGAAGCGTGACCAAAGCCATCAGCGTCTCCGGACTCCACAAGTCGTTCGGCCGCACACGCGCGCTCGACGGCCTCGACCTGGACGTCGAGTCCGGCGAGGTCCACGGCTTCCTCGGCCCCAACGGCGCCGGGAAGTCCACCACCCTCCGCGTCCTGCTCGGCCTGCTGCGCGCCGACTCCGGCGCCGCCCGGGTGCTCGGCCGGGACCCCTGGTCGGACGCCGTGGAGCTCCACCGCCGCCTCGCCTACGTCCCCGGCGACGTCGAGCTGTGGCCGAACCTCACCGGCGGCGAGGCCATCGACCTGCTGGCGCGGCTGCGCGGCGGCCTGGACCGGCAGCGGCGCGCCGAGCTCCTCGACCGCTTCGACCTGGACCCCACCAAGAAGGGCCGCGCCTACTCCAAGGGCAACCGGCAGAAGGTCGCCATCGTCGCCGCGCTCGCCTCCGACGCCGAGCTGCTGCTCCTGGACGAGCCGACCTCGGGACTGGACCCGCTCATGGAGGTCGTCTTCCAGGACGTCGTCGGCGAGGCCAAGGCCGCCGGCCGGACCGTCCTGCTCTCCAGCCACATCCTGGCCCAGGTGGAGAAGCTCGCCGACCGGGTGAGCATCATCCGGCAGGGGCGCACCGTCCAGTCCGGCACCCTCGGCGAGCTGCGCCACCTGACCCGCACCACCGTCGAGGCGGAGACCGAGCGGCCCGCCGACGGCCTGGACGGGCTGCCCGGCGTCCACGACCTGCGGATCCTCGACGAGACCACCGGCCGGGTCCGCTTCGCCGTCGACGGCGGACAGCTCGACAGGGTCGTCCGCAGGCTCAGCGAGTTCGGCATCCGCAGCCTGACCAGCCACCCGCCCACCCTGGAGGAACTGATGCTCCGCCACTACGGCGACGAGCTCGCCGCCAACGGGCACGGCGCCGGCCGGAGCACGGACGGGGACCCGCGATGACCACCGGGACCATCACCCCGCGGGCTCCGGCCCCCACCGGCCCGGTCACCGGCGGCAACGCGCTGGCCGGGACCCGGACGCTGATCCGCTTCGTCCTGCGCCGGGACCGGGTCCGGCTCCCGGTGTGGGTCCTGGCCCTGTCCCTCGGCACGCTCGCCACGGCGAACAGCTTCCGCACTCTGTACGACGACCCGCAGGAGCGGGCGAACGCCGTCCGGAGCATGGACAGCCCGGCCGGCCTCGCCATGTCCGGCCCCCGCCACTACCTCGACGACTACGGCTTCGGCTCCATGCTGAGCCACCAGATGCTCGGTTTCACGGCCGTCCTCGTCGGCCTCATGAGCGTGCTGATCGTCACCCGGCACACCCGCGCCGAGGAGGAGACGGGCCGCGCCGAACTGGTGCGCTCGGCCGTCGTGGGCCGCCACGCCCACCTCGCCGCGGCCCTGGCCGTCGCGGTCCTGGCCAACCTCGCCCTGGCGCTGCTGCTGGCCCTCGGCCTGGCCGGCCTGGGCCTGGAGGGCGTCGGCCCGGCGGGCTCACTGCTCTACGGCCTCGCCCACGCCGCCGCCGGTCTCGTCTTCGCCGCCGTCGCCGCGGTCACCGCCCAGATCACCGCGCACGCGCGCGGCGCGTCCGGCACGGCGCTCGCGGTCGTCGGCGTCGCCTACGTGCTGCGGGCCGCCGGCGACAGCGGCGAGAACGACGCCCTGTCCTGGCTGTCCCCGATCGGCTGGGTGCAGCGCAGCTACCCGTACGTCGACGACCGCTGGTGGCCGCTCCTGCTCTGCCTGGTGCTCGCGGCGGCGCTCGCGGCGGCGGGCTTCGTGCTCTCCACCCGCCGGGACGTGGGCGCGGGCCTGCGTCCGGAGAGACTGGGTCCGCCCACCGCCTCCGCCGCGCTCACCACGTCGTCCGGCTTCGCCCTGCGGCTGCACCGCGGCATGCTGGCCGGCTTCGGCGCGGGCCTGTTCCTGATGGGCGCGATGTACGGGTCGATCACCGGGGACGCCGAGGACATGCTGAAGGACATCGACCAGGTCCGGGAGGCCCTGGAGCGCATCGGCGGGGCCGGCGTCGCCGAGTCCTTCGCCTCCATGGTCATGGTGGTCCTCGCGGTGGTGGCGGCGGTGTACGTCGTCATGGCGGCCCTGCGGCCCCGCTCCGAGGAGACCGCGGGCCGCGCCGAGCCCCTGCTCGCCACCGGTCTCTCCCGCACCCGCTGGGCCGGCGGCCACCTGGCCGTGGCCATGGGCGGCGGTACGTTCGTCCTGCTGCTGGCCGGGCTCGGCTTCGGCGTCGCGGGCGCGGCCTCGACCGGAGACGGCGGACTGCTCCCGGAGCTGGTGGGGGCGGCCCTCGCGTACGCGCCCGCCCTGTGGGTCACGATCGGGGTGGCCGTGCTGCTCTTCGGCTGGTTCCCGCGGGCGAGTGCGGCGGCCTGGGCCGTGCCGGTGTACGCCTTCGTGGTCGGTTACCTCGGCGAGATCCTCCGGTTCCCGGACTGGATGAAGAACCTCTCCCCGTTCGGCCACGTCCCCCGGCTCCCCGCCGCGGACCTGGACCTGACCCCGCTGCTCCTGCTGACCCTCGTCGCCGCCGGTCTGGTGTGGCTGGGCCTGGCGGGCTTCCGGAGGCGGGACCTGGACACGAAGTAGCCGTGGTGGCCGTACCGAGGAGCCCTCGTCCGGCGGAACCCGCCCCGCCGGGCGGGGCGCGCGGCGCGGGCCGGCCGGGTCAGACCTCGACCGCCAGCCCTTCCAGCCCCCGGATCACGAAGTTCGGCCTGCGCACCGGTTCCGCCGCCAGGCGGAGGGCGGGGGCCTGTTCCAGGAGGGCCGTCATCGAGGCGGCCAGTTCGATGCGGGCCAGCGGGGCGCCGATGCAGTAGTGGATGCCGGCGCTGAAGGAGATGTGCGGGTTGTCGCGACGGGTGAGGTCCAGGCGGGACGGGTCGGCGAAGACCGCCGGGTCGTGGTTGGCGGAGCCGAACAGCATGGCGATCTCCGCGCCCCGGGGGATCACCTGGCCGTCGATCTCGATCTCGTCCAGCACCCAGCGTTCGAAGAGCTGCAGCGGGGTGTCGTAGCGCATCAGCTCCTCGACGGCGGTGGGGACGAGGGAGTGGTCGGCGCGCAGGGCGGCGAGCTGGCCGGGGTGGCGGAACAGCGCCCACCAGCCGTTGACCGTGGAGTTCACGGTCGCCTCGTGGCCCGCGTTCAGCAGCAGGACGCAGGTGGAGATCATCTCCTGCTCGGTGAGCCGGTCGTCCTCGTCGTGGGCGGCGATCAGGCCGGAGATCAGGTCGTCCCCGGGGTTCTCGCGGCGTTCGGCGATCAGTCCGCGCAGGTAGTCGGAGAACTCGAGCGACGCCCGGACCGCCTTCGCCGCGGCCTCCTCGCCCGGGTTCAGCTCGTACATCCCGCAGATGTCCGCCGACCAGGGCCGCAGCGGCGCGCGGTCGGACTCCGGGATGCCCAGCATCTCCGCGATCACCGCGACCGGCAGCGGCTCGGCGACGTCCCGCAGCAGGTCGCCGCCGCCCTCCGCGACGAGCCGCGCCACCAGGTCGTCCGCGAGCCGGCGCACGTACGGCCGCAGCCTCTCGACCGTGCGCGGGGTGAACGCCTTCGACACCAGGCGGCGGATGCGGGTGTGGTCCGGCGGTTCGAGGTCGAGCATGCCGTGGTCGTTGAGCGTGTGGAACGGCTCGTGCTCCGGCGGCGGGGGCGTGCGGCCGAACTCCTCGTGGCTGAACCGGTGCAGGTACGTCCGTCCCAGGCGCCGGTCGCGCAGCAGCGCCGAGACGTCCGCGTGATGCGCGACCAGCCACTGGTCCGTCGGCTCGAAGTACCGCACCCGGCCCTGTGCGCGCAGTTCGGCGTAGGCGGGGTACGGGTCGGCGACGAACGCGGGGTCCCACGGGTCGAAAGCGAGGTCGGAAGGGGCTGCCATGGACGGACGGTAGACCGCCGCCCCGCCCTCTGACCAGGGGTACCGGGCGTACGTCAGGCGGCGCCGAAGTCGGGGACGGTGACCGTGCCGTCCTCGGCGAGCGGGAGGCCGGGGTTGTGGGCGACCTCCCAGGCGTGGCCGTCGGGGTCGGTGAAGGCGCCGGAGTAGAAGCCGATGTCGTTGAGGACGGCCGGCTTGGTGACGGTCCCGCCGGCCCGTTCCACCGTCGCGAGCAGCTCGTCGACCTCGGCGTCGGAGCGGACGTTGTGCGCGAGGACGATGCCGCCGAACCCGCCCGGGGTCCCGGGTTCGAGACCGGAGTCCCGCGCCAGCTCGTCCCGCCCCCACAGGACGACCCCGAGACCGCCCGCCTGGAAGAAGACGGTGTCCTGGACCTCCTGCCCCCGCCAGCCCAGGGCCTCGTAGAAGGCCTTGGCGCGGGCGAGGTCGGTGACCCCCAGCGTGATCAGGGTGATGCGCTGTTCCATGCGCCTCACCCTAGGGCGCGCGGGCTCAGCCCGGCGTGACGAGGCGCGCCTCGTACGCGAACACCGCCGCCTGGGTGCGGTCCCGCAGGCCCAGCTTCACCAGGATGCGGCTCACGTGCGTCTTGATCGTCGACTCGGCGACCACCAGCCGCCCGGCGATCTCCGCGTTCGACAGGCCCTGCGCGATCAGCACCAGCACCTCCGTCTCCCGCTCGGTGAGGTCCCCGTACGTCCCCTGCGCGGACGGCAGCACCCGCGGTACGTCGGACAGCTTGGAGAACTCGGTGATCAGCCGCCGGGTGACCGACGGGGCGAGCAGCGCCTCGCCGGCCGCGACGACCCGGACGCCGTCGGCGAGCCGGCGGGCGGAGGCGTCCTTGAGCAGGAAGCCGGAGGCGCCCGCGCGCAGCGCCTGGTAGACGTACTCGTCGAGGTCGAAGGTGGTCAGCACCAGCACCTTCGCCGCGTCGTCCGCGGCGACGATCTCCCGGGTCGCCTCGATGCCGTTCAGCTCCGGCATGCGGATGTCCATCAGGACCACGTCCGGGGCCAGTTCCCGGACCTTCTCGACCGCCTGCCGGCCGTTGACGGCCTCGCCGACGACCTCGATGTCCGGCATCGCGTTGAGCAGTACCGAGAAGCCCTCGCGCACCATCATCTGGTCGTCCGCGATCAGCACGCGAATGGTCATGCGTCACCCTCGTTCACCGCGGTGACCGGCAGGAACACCGCGACCTCGTAGCCGCCGTCCTCGGTCGGCCCGGCGGTCATCTCGCCGTTCAGCATGGCGACCCGCTCGCGCATGCCGGTGATGCCGTGACCGGCTCCGGCCGGAGAGGGCGGGCGAAGCTCTCCCTCAGGGGCGGTGGCCGGGTGACGGGTGGGCTTCACCAGGCTCGGCTCGGGCATCGGACCGTTGACGACCCGCACGCCGAGCCCGCCGAGAACGTACCCGATCTCCACGCGGGCGCTCGCGCCGGGCGCGTGCCGCAGGCTGTTGCTCAGCGCCTCCTGCACGATCCGGTACGCCGACAGCTCCACGCCCTGCGGCAGCTCCCGCACCGCGCCGGTCACCACCTTCTCCACGGTCAGACCGGCGTTCCGCACGTTGACCAGCAGGGCGTCCAGATCGGCGAGGGTGGGCTGCGGGGCGTCCGGGACCTCGTAGTCCTCGGCGCGGACCACGCCGAGGATGCGGCGCAGCTCGGTGAGGGCGGCGACCGCGTTCTCCCGGATGGTGGCGAAGGCGCGCTCCAGCTCCTCCGGCGGGTTCTCCACCCGGTACGGCGCGGCCTCGGCCTGGATGGCGACCACCGACATGTGGTGGGCCACCACGTCGTGCAGCTCGCGGGCGATGGTGGTGCGCTCCTCCAGCAGGGTGCGCCGGGACCGCTCCCGCGCGGTGACGGTCTGCTGGGCGGTCACCTCCTGCTGGGCGGTGTGCCGGACGTGCCAGAGGCAGACCACGAGCAGGGCGAACGCCGACGTCACCAGCATCGGCCCGCCGTTGGTGTAGTAGTACGACCCGCCGATGAAGATGTCCGAGAGCAGGGCGTAGACGAGGGTGACGACCCACATCCAGACGGCGGTGCGGGGCCGGGTGCGCAGCGCGACCACCACCAGCACGGTGAGGTGGCTGACGAACGCGCCGGGCATCCACGGCCAGTCGGTCCCCCCGCCGTTGAGCAGCGCGGTCACCGGGCTCACGGCGATGGACAGCCAGAACGCGCCGACCGGCCGGGTCAGCGTGGCGACCACGGGAAGCGCGCACAGCAGACCGGTCAGCAGTGCCCGGACGTCCCCGCCGGGCTCGCTGCCCGAGATGGCGCCGATCAGCAGGGTGAGCAGCGCGGTCGCCCCCACCACCGCGTGCGGGAGCCGTTCGGCGGCGGAGCGCGTCCGCGCGGGCAGCCGGCGCAGGAGCGGGCCGGTCGCCGGCCGGGGGCCCAGCGGGCGGTAGGCGAAGGGGTCGTGGAACAGGTCCTGGCGCAGACCCCTGAGGGAGTTCTGGACCAGCCGGTACTCCGGGCTGCGGTCCCCGTCCCCGGTGCGCGGGGACTGCTGGTGCGTCGTCTCGGTCACGCTCACACGGTAGGCCGACCGGGTGGCCCCGGTCGTCCCCGCTGAGACGGGTTCCGGGGCGTCCCTCTCAGGTACTACGCAGGCCGCGCGGGGTCAGCCGACGGTCCGCGCGGGCTCAGTAACCGGAAGGACGCACCAGCCCCGACTCGTACGCGAACACCGCCGCCTGGGTGCGGTCGCGCAGGCCCAGCTTCACCAGGATCCGGCCGACGTGCGTCTTCACCGTCTGCTCGGCCACCACCAGCCGCACGGCGATCTCCGCGTTGGACAGGCCCTGCGCGATCAGCGACAGCACCTCCGTCTCGCGCTCGGTGAGGTCGCCCACCCGCCGGCGCAGGGGCGTGCGGGGCCGCGGGTCCAGACGGGAGAACTCGGCGATCAGCCGACGGGTGACGCCCGGCGCGAGCAGCGCGTCCCCGGCGGCCACCACCCGCACCGCCTCGGCGAGCTGCTCGGCGGAGGCGTCCTTGAGCAGGAAGCCGGAGGCGCCCGCGCGCAGCGCCTCGTACACGTACTCGTCCAGGTCGAAGGTGGTCAGCACCAGCACCTTCACCTCCGGGGTCGCGGCGGTGATGCGGGCGGTGGCCTCGATGCCGCCGAGTTCGGGCATGCGGATGTCCATCAGGACCACGTCCGGGACCAGTTCGCCGACCTGCTCGACCGCGTCGAGGCCGTTCACCGCCTGGCCGACGACCTCGATGTCGGGCTGGGTGTTCAGCAGCACGGTGAAGCCCTGCCGGACCATCTGCTGGTCGTCGGCGATCAGTACGCGGATCATGCGGTGCCGTCCTGAGGGAGGGGGCCGGTCGTGGGCGGTGCGGACACGGGGAGGCGGGCCTCGACACGGTAGCCGCGCCCGGACCAGGGGCCCGCGGTGAGGGTGCCGCCCAGCATGGCCGCC
Organism: Streptomyces sp. DH-12; assembly: GCF_002899455.1. GTDB lineage: Bacteria > Actinomycetota > Actinomycetes > Streptomycetales > Streptomycetaceae > Streptomyces. The sequence continues at coordinate 3,704,384 of NZ_PPFB01000001.1, forward strand.
CGTTCCCGCATGCCGAGCAGCCCGTGCCCGGCCCCGGCGGACGGCGGCGGCTCCCGGGTCGGCGCGGTGTTGACGACCTCCACCCGCAGGGCGCGCGGCCCGTAGGCGAGGGTGACGTGCGCGGTGGCGCCGGGCGCGTGCCGCAGCACGTTGCTCAGCGCCTCCTGCACGATCCGGTACGCGGACAGCTCCACGCCGGGCGGCAGCGGGCGCCGCTCGCCGGCGACCTCCGTGGTCACCGTGAGTCCGGCGGCCCGGGTGTTCTCCACCAGCGCCGCCAGCCGGCCGAGGGTGGGCTGCGGGGCGTCCGCGCGCTCGCCGGGGGCGGGGTGTTCGGAGCGCAGCACGTCCAGGACACGGCGCAGCTCGGTCAGCGCCTCGACGGCGTTCTGCCGGATGCCGGCGAGGTTCTCCCTCAGCTCGTCGGGCGGGTCCTGGACCAGGTGCGGGGCGACCTGGGCCTGGATGGAGATCACCGACATGTGGTGGGCCACCACGTCGTGCAACTCCCTCGCGATCCGGCTGCGTTCCTCCAGGAGCGTGCGGCGGGCGCGTTCCTCGGCGGTGAGGGTGGTCTGCCGCCCCAGTTCGACGCGGGCCTCGCGGCGGCCGCGCAGGGCGGTGCCGAGGACGACGGCGACGCCGAACAGGGTGACGGCGGTCTGGCCGGTGGGTGAGTAGTCCCACGCCCCCCAGAGACCCTGGAGCACGTAGGTGAGCAGTCCCGTGACAGCGAGCGCCCCGACGGAGACCCGGGTGGGCACGCGCAGGGAGAGCAGCAGCAGCACGAGCAGGTGGGCCGCGCCCCCCCAGGGGGTCCACGGCCACGGGAAACCGTCGATCTGGCCGGCCATCAGCATGCGGCGCAGCAGGACGGCTCCCGCCAGCGTGGCGATGAGCGACCACCACAGCGCCGGAACCGGGCGCCGCAGCGCGAGGACGACCGCACCGCTCTGCCCGGCCGCGACCAGCACGGAGCCGCCTTGGGGGAGTCTCCCGTCTCCCAGGAGCTGGTTCAGGTCGCCGAGGAAGATGCCGACCGCGGCCAGGCACACGAATCCGTGCGGTAGCCAGCGCAGCCACATGGACGGGGGCAGTGGGTCCGCACGGACCGTCAACAGGTCGTCCCGCATCACGCCCAGCCACCGCCGGACGAGTCCCGCCCCTTTGTCCGTCACGCGGTTCAGCCTAGACATGACGTGCGTCCTTCGTCGTCGGCCGGTGCGCGCGGACCACCCGGGACCGCTTCCGCCGCCGCCCGCCCCCGCCCCGCTCCCACGTCCGGAACGCGGCCCCGCAGACCACGAGGGCGAGGGCGAAGACCGCCAGCCAGGGCAACCGGGCGGCGACCCAGCCGAGGCCGTCGGGGACCGTGTGCAGTCCGGGCAGCGGACCGGCCGGGAGGGCGAGGGCGGTGGTGGCCATCAGGGCGGTCTGGTGCCACAGGAAGACCGTCATCACGGACAGGTTGACCAGCGCCACCGCCGCCCACGCGACCGGCCGGCGCATCGCGCGGCGCAGCCGGTCCCGCAGCAGCAGCGCGAGTCCGCACTGGGCGAGACCGAAGGTGACGGCGGCCAGCGTCGGCGGGTCGAGGTTGGACACCCCGGCGCCCGGCACCCCGACCATCGCGGCCGGGTACCCCGCCCACGCGACCAGCGCGGCCGTCGCCGCCGCGCCGCCGCCCAGCAGCACCCACCCGGAGGTGCGGCCCGCCAGCTCGCCCCGGGTCCAGGCCGCGCCCAGGGCGTACGGCACCAGCCAGCCCGCGGCGAGGTTCAGCCGGCCCAGCCCGTCGGGTGCGCCGAGGCCGAAGCGGAGCACGTCGACGTGGAGGACGACGGCCAGCGGCCACAGCGGATGGAGGCGGGCGACCAGCGGGGTCGCGGCGGTGAGGGCGGCGAAGACCAGCAGGAACCACATCGGGGACAGGGCGAGCTTCACCAGTGTCCGCACGGTCGCGTACTCGGCGTCCGACGCCAGCAGCGCGAGCGTGACCGCCGTCCACAGGGTGAGGACGGCGGCGACCGGCCCGAACAGCCGGGCCAGCCGGGCGTGCAGCCACCGCCGGTACGGCACCCCGCGCGCTCGCGCGGACGCGTACGAGCGGGTGGCGACGTGCCCGCCGACCAGGAAGAACACGGCGAGGGTCTGGAAGACCCAGGACACCGGGGCCAGCCACGGCAGGTGCTGCAGCGGGCTCGCGGTGCGCAGGGTGCGGCCGTCCGCGACCAGCGCGGTGACCAGCCAGTGGCCGAGGACCACGCCGAGCACGGCGCAGGCGCGCAGGGCGTCCACGGCCCGGTCCCGGTGGGCGGGGGTGGCCGCGTCGACGCGGGCGGCGGCCGTACGCATCCCGGTGGTGAGGCGGGTCATGAGGTCACCGCCTGCGTGTCGCCGAGGACGATCCGGGTGAGGTTGGCCAGGGACGGGGAGCCCGGGGCGTAGTAGTCGCCGTGTCCGCCGCCGCCGGCCGTGAAGACGCGGGCGCCGAACTCCTCGGACACGGGGTCGGCGCCGAAGCCGACGGTGGTGCCGAACAGGCCGGCGCCGAGGTGCGGCACGTGCTCGACCCAGTCGTCGGCGCCGCGCGCGGCCCACACCCGGGCGCGGGTGCGCAGGCCGGCGGCGGTGCCGGAGCCGGTGCCGGGGCTGCCGAGGAACACCAGGTCGTCGACGTCGAGACCGGCGGCGGCCCGCGCGCAGACGACGGAACCGTAGGAATGGCACAGCAGGGAGACGCGGGCGCGGGGCGCGGCGACGGACCGCAGGTCCCGCACGAGGTCCCGCAGTCCGGGCGCCGCCTCCTCCGCGCGGCCGGTGGTGGCGACCGACGGGCTGAAGGTGCCGGGCGTCTCGTAGCCGAGCCACGCCACGACCGCCGTGCGCGTCCCTGCGGGCGCTTCGCGCGTCAGCCGCCGGTGCAGGGCGAGGGCGGTGGCGCGGAAGCGGTCGTAGGTGTCGATGCCGGTGTCGGACCCGGGGACGAGGACGGCGACCCGGTCGGCGTGGTCCAGCTCGCCGAGCACCTCGGTGACCCGTCCGGCGCCGCGCCCGTCGAAGTGCAGCAACGTCCGTGCGGCCAGCGCGCGTTCGACGGCGGCGCGGTCCCGGTACCCGTGCTCGGCGGCCGTGCGGGCGGCCTCGGCCGCGTTGGCCCGGTGGGCGGCGTAGGTGGCGTCGAGTCCGGCGACGGCCGGGGGCGGGACCTGGGCGGGCGGCGGCGCGGGCGCCTGCGGGCGCGCGGCCCCGGCGAGGGGCACGGCCACGGCGGCCGCGACGAGCAGGGCGAGCGTCCCGCGCCGCAGCCGCCCGGCCGGGCGGTGTGCCGGGCCCTCCGACCCGTCCGGTGCGGTGTCCGCGGTCCCCCGCCCGTGGTTCTGCTCCATCGTCGCCGCCCCTTTCCCGTCCGCCCGGTCGTCGGGCGTGCCAGAAAGGGAAGTTACGGAGCGTGGCCGGTAATCCGCGTCCCGCCGGGGGACTCTTCCGCGGGGTGGCTCTCAGGTATGAGGGGTATGACCGGGCCCCCTCCAGGGGGAGCCGGGGCCTCGGCGCTCACCAGGCGAGCTGAGCGATCTCCTCCGCGACGACCGCGCAGGCGTCCGCCGCCGGGTCGACGAGCGGGAAGTGGCCGACGTCCTCCAGCAGGGTCACCCCGACGACCTCGCCGGCCTTCGCCGCCGCGTCCGCGTACGACTCGGCGACCTCGTGCGGGACGTCGATGTCGGCGCGGCCCTGGACGAGGGTGGTGGCGATGCCCGTGGGCAGCAGCAGCGCCGGGTCGGCGTGCGGCCGGCGCTCGGCGAAGTGGTCGTCGCCGCCGAGGAGTTCACGGGTCGCGCCACCGCACGCGCCGAGCTTGTCGGCGACCTCGAAGTCCGCGAGGGGGGCGAGGGCGACCACCCCGCGCAGGGGCGCCGGGGCGTCGGTGCGCCAGGGCGAACCGGCGGGCAGGACGTGCCGGGCGGCGGCCCACAGCGCCAGGTGGCCGCCGGCGGAGTGGCCGGTGAGGACGATCCGGCGCGGGTCGCCCGCCGGGAGGTGCTGCCGTATCAGCGCGGGCAGGGCGTCCAGCGCGGCGGCGACGTCGTCGAAGGTGTCGGGCCACCGCCCGGCCACCGGGCCGCCGCCGCCCGCGTCCGCCGTCCCGCGCCGGTACTCGACGCTCGCCACGGCGAAGCCGCGCCCCGCGAGGAACGCGGCGAACGGGCTGATGTGACGCCGGTCGTAGGGCGCGCGCCAGGCGCCGCCGTGCAGCACGACGACCACCGGCGCGGGGCCGTCCCCGCCGCGCGGCGCGTAGAAGTCGATCACCTGGTCGGGGGCGTCGCCGTAGGCCGCCGTGGCGTCCGGATCGACCGGCGGGTGGGAGAAGGCCGACTTCTCCTCGGCGGCGGCCCGGGCGGCTGCGACGTCGTCCGTCATGCTCCAACCTCTCAGCGATGCAACGTGGTTCGACCGGACCGGGCATGCACACGGCCGTTCGGCCGGGACGGTACCAGGACGCCGGGCGCCCCTTTCACCGGGAGGTCCCGCCTGACCGGCCCGAACGGGGCCGGGAGGACGCCGCCCCGGCCCCGGCCGTCTACCGCAGTTCCTCGGCGAGCACCCGCGCGGCCCGCTCCACGTCGGCGAAACCGACGTACAGCGGGGTGAATCCGAAGCGGAGCACGTCCGGGTGGCGGAAGTCGCCGACCACGCCCCGTCCGATCAGCCGCCGCATCACGTCGCCCGCGTCCGGGCAGCGCAGGGCCACCTGGCTGCCCCGCTCCTCGTGCGGCAGCGGGGTGAGGCACTCCACGCGGCCCTCGGGCACGTACTCCGCGACGCACTCCAGGAAGAAGTCGGTCAGGGCGAGGGACTTGGCGCGCACCGCCTCGACCGTCACCCCGTCCCACACCTCGAGCGCCGCCTCCAGGGCGAGCATGGAGAGGATGTCCGGGGTGCCGACCCGTCCGCGCACCGCGCCCGTCGCCGGCTCGTACGCGGAGCGCATCCCGAAGGGCTCCGCGTGCGAGTTCCAGCCGGGCAGCGGGGAGTCGAAGCGGTCCTGGAGGTCCGCCCGCACGTACAGGTACGCGGGCGAACCGGGGCCGCCGTTCAGGTACTTGTAGGTGCAGCCGACGGCCAGGTCCACGCCGTGCGCGTCCAGGCCGACCGGCAGCGCGCCCGCGCTGTGGCACAGGTCCCAGACGGCGTACGCGCCCGCCGCGTGCACGGCCGCCGTGAGCGACGGCAGGTCGTGCAGCCGTCCGGTGCGGTAGTCCACGTGGTTGAGCAACACGGCGGCCGTGCGCTCGCCGAGCGCGTCCGGCGCCCCGGACGGTTCCACCGGGCGCAGCGTGCAGCCGGTCATGCGGGCCGCGGACCCGGCGATGTAGCCGTCCGTGGGGAACGTGGTCGCGTCGACCAGGATCTCGTCCCGCCCGGGGTCCGTCTCCCGTGCCAGCCGCACCGCGCCGACCAGCGCCTTGAACACGTTGACGCTGGTGGAGTCGCCCACCACGATCTGCCCGGCCGCCGCGCCGACCAGCGGGGCGATCCGGTCGCCGATCCGCTCCGGCGCCGTCCACCAGCCGCTCTCCGTCCAGGAGCGGATGCGCATCTCGCCCCACTCGCGGCGCACCACGTCCGCGACCCGGCCGGGCACGGCGACGGGCAGCGCGCCCAGCGAGTTGCCGTCCAGGTAGACCGCCCCGTCGGGGTCTCCGGGACCGTCGAGGACGAACGCGTCGCGCTTGGCGGCGAGTTCGTCCCCCGCGTCCAGCTTCTCCGCCTTCCGGGTCAGCTCAGACATAGGACCGCGCCGTCCACAGCTCGGGGAACACGCTCTTCTGCGCCCTCTTCTCCAGCCACGCCACTCCGGCGGACCCGCCCGTCCCGGTCTTCGCCCCCATGGCCCGGCGGGTGGCGACCAGGTGGTCGTTGCGCCAGCGCCACACCAGTTCGGCGACATCGGTCAGCGCCTCGCCGAGCCGCGCCACCTCGTCCCGCTCGTCGCCCGCGTAGACGGCCGTCCAGATCTCCTCGACCTCACGCGACGGCTCGTACTTGCGCGACACGTCGCGCTCCAGCACCTCCTTCGGCACGGGGTGGCCGCGCCGCGCGAGGAACCGCAGCACCTCGTCGTAGAGGCTGGGCTCGTACAGGGCCTTCTCCAGCTCGGCGTGCACCCGCGGCGCGCCCCGGTGCGGGACGAGCATCGACGCGGACTTGTCGCCGAGCAGGAACTCCATGCGCCGGTACATCGCCGACTGGAAGCCGGAGCCCTCGCCGAGGGCGCCGCGGTAGGAGTTGAACTGCGCCGGGGTGAGCCCGGCCAGCGGCCGCCAGGAGGCGTTCAGCGCCTCCAGCTCGCGCCGCGAGCGGCGCAGCGCGTCGAGCGCGGTCGGCACGTCGTCCCGGCGCAGCGCCCGCGCCGCGGTCTCCCACTCGTGCACGATGACGGTGAACCACAGCTCCATGACCTGGGTGGTCACCAGGAAGACCATCTCTCCGGGATCATCCGAGAGGGTGTGCTGGAGGTGGGTGAGGACGTCGGCCTTGACGTAGTCCTCGTAAGGGGTCGTGCCTTGGAAGTCGAGATGCGGGGTCTCGGGCTCGTGAGCCTCGTGGGACATCGCTGTCTCCTGCTGTGTACTCCGGGTAGCGGTCCGCCCCTGCCGTTACCGGCACGGGGGCCCCGGTCCCCACGGTGCATCCTGCGCAATCGTCCCCCACCACCGCAAGGCCCGCCCGCCGAGCGGGCGGACCGTGCGGTGATCACGTTCCGCTTCCCGGCCGGTTCAGCCCAGGACCTGGGCCGCCGTCGGCGAGGAGTCCTTCAGGAACTGGGTGCAGCGCTCGTACTCCTCCTGCTCGCCGATCGCCTGCGCGGCGCGGGCGAGGGCGTGCAGGGCGCGCAGGAAACCGCGGTTCGGCTCGTGCTCCCACGGCACCGGGCCGTGGCCCTTCCAGCCGTTGCGGCGCAGCGCGTCCAGGCCGCGGTGGTAGCCCGTGCGGGCGTACGCGTAGGACTCGACGACGCTGTCCCGCTCGAACGCTTCGTCGGCCAGCCGCGCCCAGGCCAGCGAGGAGGTGGGGTACCGGCCCGCGACCTCGGCGGCGGTGGCGCCGGACGCCAGCAGCTCGCGCGGCTCGGGGTCGTCGGGGAGGTGGGTCGGGGGCGGGCCCCCGAGGAGGTTCTCGTGAATGGACATGGGCCCAGTCTCGTACATCGGGCGCCGGCCGTACGGAAGAGCCCGGCACCTGGGCGGGTGCCGGGCTCGACGCGCGTGCGGACGGGTCACTTGATGCGGGTGCCCGCCGAGCGCAGGTGCCCGCAGGCCTCGACGACGCGGGCGGCCATCGACGCCTCGGCCAGCTTGCCCCAGGTGCGCGGGTCGTAGGTCTTCTTGTTGCCGACCTCGCCGTCGACCTTCAGGACGCCGTCGTAGTTGCGGAACACGTGGTCCACCACCGGACGCGTGAAGGCGTACTGGGTGTCGGTGTCGATGTTCATCTTCACGACGCCGTTCTCCAGCGCGGTGCGGATCTCCTCCTCCGTGGAGCCCGAACCGCCGTGGAACACGAAGTCGAACGGCTGCGCGCCGGCCGGCTTGCCGTACTTGGCGGCGACGCCCTCGTTGAGCTCCTTCAGCAGCTCGGGGCGGAGGACGACGTTGCCCGGCTTGTACACGCCGTGCACGTTGCCGAAGGACGCGGCGAGCAGGTAGCGGCCCTTGTCGCCCAGGCCCAGCGCCTCGGCCGTGCGGACCGCGTCGTCGACCGTGGTGTAGAGGGAGTCGTTGATCTCGTGGGAGACGCCGTCCTCCTCGCCGCCGGTCGGGGTGATCTCCACCTCGAGGATGATCCTGGCGGCGCGGGCGCGCTCCAGCAGCTCCTGCGCGATGGCCAGGTTGTCGGCCAGGGTCTCCGCGGAGCCGTCCCACATGTGGGACTGGAACAGCGGGTTGCGGCCGGCCTTGACGCGCTCCTCGGACACCGCGAGCAGCGGGCGCACGTAGCCGTCGAGCTTGTCCTTCGGGCAGTGGTCCGTGTGCAGGGCGATGTTGACGTCGTACTTCTCGGCGACGATGTGCGCGAACTCGGCGAGGGCGACGGCGCCGGTCACCATGTCCTTGTTGTGCTGGCCGCCCAGGAACTCGGCACCGCCCGTGGAGATCTGCACGATGCCGTCGCTCTCCGCCTCGGCGAAGCCGCGCAGAGCCGCGTGCAGGGTCTGGGACGAGGTGACGTTGATGGCCGGGTAGGCGAACTTGCCTGCCTTCGCCCGGTCGAGCATCTCGTTGTAGACCTCGGGAGTTGCGATGGGCATCTGTCCGCTCCTTAAGAGTGCGGGGTGGGGTGCTGCGTACTGTCGGCCCTGACCTGGAACCTTGGATGCGACGTCATTGTCGGTCACATCCTTCCAGACTCGGCCGGGACGTCCATCCCGCCGTCCGCCCTGTGGTCGGCGGGGCCGGTCAGGCCGGTCGGTCCAGGCCCAGCTCGTCCTTGGAGTAGGCGAACAGGTACGGCACCCCGGCACCCTCGCGGATCTTCTCGGCGGCGCCGGTGGCCCGGTCGACGATGGTCGCCACGGCCACGACCTCCGCGCCGGCCTCGCGCACGGCCTCCACGGCGGTGAGCGGGGAGCCGCCGGTGGTGGAGGTGTCCTCCACGACCAGCACCCGGCGGCCCTTGACGTCCGGGCCCTCCACGCGGCGCTGCAGGCCGTGCGCCTTGGCGGCCTTGCGCACGACGAACGCGTCCAGCCTCCGGCCGCGCGCGGCGGCGGCGTGCAGCATGGCGGCGGCGACCGGGTCGGCGCCCATGGTCAGGCCGCCCACCGCGTCGAACTCCAGCTCCGCGGTCAGGTCCAGCAGCACCTGCCCGACCAGCGGGGCGGCCTCGCCGTCGAGGGTGACGCGGCGCAGGTCGACGTAGTAGTCGGCCTCGATGCCCGAGGAGAGGGTCACCTTGCCGTGCACCACGGCCTTGTCCTTGATCTGCTGCAGCAGCGCGCCGCGTGTGTCCGTCATGCCGCCAGCTTAAAGGCGGGTCCACGTCCAGGTCGTCGAGGCCTCCAGCGGCTCCAGCGGCGTGACCAGGCGCTGGTGGGTGTTCAGCCCGTCCGGCGGTCCGGTCTGCGGCTCCACGCAGACGGCCTCGTCCTGCTCGTCGTAGACGACCACCCACTCCTCGCGGCTGGTCACCTTCAGCCGGAGCTGCCCCGGCCAGGTGAGGGTGACGTCCACGCCGCCGGGCATCCCGAAGCAGTCGTCCCACGGGCCGGGCCGCGGGTCGATGCGCCGCCCGGTCGGCAGGTGGTCCTCTCCTCGCTCCTCCTGCCAGGCGGGCTCGAAGCCGATCGTCACGTCCTCACCGCCGAGGGTGCGCAGGAACCACGGGTGCCAGCCGATCTGCGCCGGGAACGACGAGCCGTACGTCTCGACGCTCATCGTCAGCGTCAGCGACCCCTCGGTGAGCGCCACCTGCTGCGTGACCCGCCCCGGGTACGGCCACGGGTCCGTCAGGTCGTACGTCAGCACGGCCTCGTCGGTGCTCGTGCGGGCGGTACGCCAGGGGGCGTTGCGCGCGGTGCCGTGGATGGCGTGCGGGGGCGCGTTGAGCGGCATCTGCCGCACGGTGGCGCCGTCCCGGAACCGGCCGTCACGCAGCCGCCCGCACCACGGGACCATCGGGAAGCAGCCGTACCTCTCCCCCTGCCGCAGCAGCTCCACACCCCCGATCCGCAGCCCTCCGACCCGCCCGCCGTTCCCCGGCAGCACGTCCACCTCCGCGTCACCCGCGGTCAGCGTGATGTGTTCGTCACTCACGCCTCGACCCTACTGGGACGATCACTCACGCGGGACGGGGAGGCCGACGCCTCCGGCACGGAGGGGCTGCGCTTCCAGCGCGGGAAGCTCCCGCGGGCGGGGCGTCCGGCGGGCGCGGGAGAGCCCGTCGTTCCACGGCGTCAGCGGCGGCGGCGCAGTGCTCTGATCGCGACGACCGCCGAGGCGACCGCGAGGGCGGCCGCGGGGGCGGCCCAGCGGAGGGGGGCGGGGGAGGTGACGGTCTGGGGCGCGGGGACCGGGGCGTACCGGCCGCGCGGGGGCGCGTGGTCGACCTCCTCCGCGCTGCGGCCGATCATCGTCCGCCGCGCGTGCGCGGCCTCGGCGAGGGAGTCGTCGCCCGCGTCGCCGGGAAGGGGCCGCCCGCCGGTCCCGGCCGGGAGTCCCGCGTCCAGGGGCGTCGGACCGGCGTCCGGGGTCTCCGGCTCCGGGGCGGGTTCGTCGTCCCGCCGCGGCGGTGGCCCGGACGCGGTGTCCGAAGCGGGGGCGGGTTCCGCCTCGCCGGGGGCGGCCGCGCTCCCCCGTCCCGGTGGCGGGGGCGCGTCCTCCGCGTCCGGGGTGGTCTCGAAGTCCGTGGTGGCGCCGGGCTCGAAGTCGCCCGCCGCGAGGTGTTCGGGGGACGCGAAGGGCGCCGGCGGCTCCGCGTCCTCCTCCGCCTCCGTGCCCAGGTTCTCCGCGAAGCGGCGCAGCAGGCGGGTGACCGCCGAGGTCACCGCGTCCTGCGGGAGCTCGGTGACGCGGCCGTCCGCCGTGGCGGTCCCCGTGACGACGAGCGCCGTGCCGGCGTCCGCGGCGCGGGGCGTCAGCCGCAGGGACAGCCGCACCGTCCCGTCCCCCCGGACCTCGGCCGCCTCGCCCTCGACGGCGTAGGAGCCGTCGTCCCGCGCGGACACCCGTACGGACCCGCGGTAGGTGATGGAGGAGCCGCCGATCCGTACCTTCAGCCGCCCGGCGACGGGCTCCGCGCCGGCGTCGTGCTGGAGCCCGGGCACCGCCCGGGCGACCCGCGCGGGGTCGTCCAGCACCTCCCTGAGCCGCTGCGCCTCGACCGGAACGAACACCTCGTGCTCCATGAGTGCGGAGCCTACCCACGGGACGCCGTACCGCACCCCCGTCCGCGCGAAGTCGCGGCGCGTCGGCGCGGTGCGCGGTACGGCCCTCAGTCGCTGTACCGGGGGTGGACCAGCGTGGACGGCGGGAGTCCGGCGACGCGGGTGCGTTCCGCCGCTCGGACGTCCGCGGCGAGGGAGGCGTCGGTGAGCGTCCGGGGCCGCGGCCCGGCCGGGTCGAGGCGGGGCCGCGGGGTGTGCCGGCCGGCGGCCAGCACGAACCCCCAGTCGCGGTGGGCGCGGGCCGTGTCCGCGGGCTCCCGGTCGGGCCCGGCGGCGAACCCGGCCTGCCGCCCGCGCACCCGGTAGGCGGTGGTGCGCAGACCGGCGGCGCGCAGGGTCGCGTCCACCGTCCAGAAGTCACGCGGCCGGGACGCGACCGCCCCGCCGTGCACCACGAGCCGCCCGCCCGGGGCGAGCGCCCGCCGGACCAGGCCGTAGAACTCCTGCGCGTACAGCTTGGTGCTGGCGGTGATCCCGGGGTGCGGCAGGTCCGACACCACGACGTCGTACGCGGCGGTGGGCGCCGTCCGCAGCCAATCGAAGGCGTCCGCGGTGATCACGTGGACCCGCGGGTCGTCGAGGGAGTGCGCGTTGAGCCGGGACAGCGCGGAGTCGTGGCGGGCCAGCCGCACCACGCCCGCGTCGAGCTCGACGACGTCCACCCGCCGTACGCGGGGATGGCGCAGCACCTCGCGGACGGCGAGCCCGTCACCGCCCCCGAGCACCAGCACGCGCGCGTGGCGTCCGGGCATCGCGGGGTGCACCAGGGCCTCGTGGTACCGGAGTTCGTCCCGTCCGCTGACCCGCAGCCGCCCGTCGAGGAAGAGGTTCAGCGGGCGGCCGTCCCGCCCGCCGGTGAGCAGCACCTCCTGCACGTCCGTGTGCACGGCCACCCGTACGTCCGCGCCGTACAGGGCGTGCCGGGCGGCCCGTTCGAAGTCGTCGACGAGGACGGCCGCCGTGGCGAGCAGGGCGAGCACGCACACGTTGGCGGTGAGCAGCAGGCGGCGGGCGCGCCGGGTGAGGTCGTGCCGGAACAGCCCGAGGACCAGCGCGCCGCCGACGACCGCGTTGACCGCGCCGGTGATGAGCGCGCCCGTCAACTGGCCCAGCAGGGGCAGGAGGAGGAAGGGGAAGGCGAGCCCGCCGACCAGCGCGCCGACGTAGTCCGCGGCGGACAGGTCGGCGAGCGCGCCGCCCGCGTCCTGCCGGCGGATCCGCTGGATCAGCTCCATCAGCAGCGGCACCTCGGCGCCGATGAGCAGCCCGGTGGCGAGGGAGAACGCGACCAGCAGGCAGCGCGGGCCGCTCGCCCAGAGTCCGCCCCAGTCGCCGGTCCAGGCGAAGACCGCGTACAGCGCCATCGCGCTGCCCCCGCCGACCAGGGCGAGCGCCGCCTCGACCGCGCCGAACCCGGCCGCCGCGTGCCGGCGCAGCCGCTTGGCGGCGAGCGATCCGATGCCCATCGCGAAGACCATCACGGACAGCACGACGGACGTCTGGGCGACCGAGTCGCCCATCAGGTACGCGGCGAGCGCGACCAGTTCCAGCTCGTACACGAGTCCGCACGCGGCGCAGACGAACACCCCGGCGAGGACCAGCCACCGTCCGGTGCCCTGCCGCACGGGCAACGGCACCGCGCTCCCCGCGCCGTCCGCGCTGTCCGGGCCGTCCCTCACGGGGCCGTCCGGCCCGTCCCAGGGCTGCGCGGAGCCGGGCGGAGCGGGGGCCTGCGGATCGATCACCTCAGGGACGTTACGTCACGCACTCGTCGCACAACGTCACCCACACGCGTGGTGTTTGTTTACGCCCACACGGCCCCGGCGTGCGCGGCGACGCGCGCTCCGACCCGGGTACGGGTGGCCACGAGCTGGCCGTCCTGCGGGTAGGCGTGCCAGGTGCGCCAGTGGAACTGGCCCTCGTGACAGCGGGCGAGCATCGCCGTGAAGGCGTGCGGACTGCCGGGGAAGACCCCGGCGAGGCCCTGCGGATGGTCGGAGACCAGGGCGAGCAGTTCCTGCGCCCGGCCGGCGAAGGCGCCCGGAGGGAGGACTTCCACCCGGGCGGCGAACTCGTACTCCCAGTCGTCCACCCGCTTGGCCACCCCCAGCGGGAGCGGCGTGCTGCTGCCCGGAATGCACGCCACCGTCTCCGAGCAGCGGCCCCGGTCCTCCTCCAGCAGCACTTGGTGGGAGGCGCCGAGCAGCCTCAACTGGAGCTTCGCTCCCTGGAGTTCGAGGTCGAGGGTGGCCAGCGCCGGCAGCGGCTCGCGGCCCAGAGCCCAGGCGAGATCGGCCGCGCGCGTATCCGAATAGGCGGTGTTCAGGGTCGTGAGCATGGATCGGCTCCGCAAGCACACAGGAGAGAGAGATACGGGTCCGCGCACCCCGGGGACCGGGGACTCGGCCCGTCAGCCCGGTCGCCCGGCTGGAAGAGGGTCCGCGGGGAGATCCGATGGCTGCGCTGGTGATTTATAGGGAATCATGAACTGTGCCGCCACCACAGGGTTTTTACCCAACTTCGTGGGCTTTCCATCCCCTGGGGGGCTCCTCAGCTCACGTGTTCCACTACGGCGTACGCCTCTGGTGACGGTGTACCACCGCACACAACACGCCGGCCGGAACCGGACTGTGCACCTCCGCCGGACGCACCACAGCGGGGCCCGCCCCAGGTGCGGACCCCGCTGCCGCGGATGCGTTCTCCCGAAGTGGAGCCGCGCTGCCCCGTGTCAGCCGCCTCCACCGCCGCATCCGCCGCCCCCGCAGGACGACCCGCCTCCGCAGGACGAGCCTCCGCCGGAGGACGATCCGCAGCTCACGCCGCCCCCGCTGTCGCCGGCCCACCAGCCGCCGGAGTGACTTCCGGAGCGGCTCCGGCCGCCCGAGGACGCTCCGGCGCCCCGGGACGCCCGCACGGCGAACGTCACGAGCAGGACGAGACCCACGACCAGGATGATGCCGACAGTCATGGCGCCACCCTCCTTCCGTTCCCCCCGTGATCCCCCGAAGCATCCCCCCGTGGGTGCCCGGCTCACGGTGTGACCGGGAGATGCCCTCCCCCGATCCGCGCCAAAGCAGAGTTGAGCAACTCCAGAGGTTTCACGCCGACGCGTCGGCGGGGGCGGGTTGAGGACGCCTCCGATCCGGCGGAGGATGGCCGGCATGACCTCCAGTGCGCGCCCTCCGCTCAATCGCCGGCTCGCGGAGTTCGGGACGACGATCTTCGCCGAGATGTCGGCCCTGGCACTCCGGACCGGAGCCATCAACCTGGGACAGGGGTTCCCCGACACCGACGGTCCGGAGGAGGTCAGGGAGGCCGCCGTGCGGGCGCTGCGCGACGGGCGCGGCAACCAGTACCCGCCGGGGCCGGGCGTCCCCGAGCTGCGCACCGCGGTCGCCGCCCACCAGCAGCGCCGTTACGGCCTGTCCGTCGACCCCGACACCGAGGTGCTGGTCACCGCCGGCGCCACCGAGGCGATCGCGGCCTCGCTGCTGGCGCTGGTCGAGCCCGGCGACGAGGTGATCGCGCTGGAGCCGTACTACGACTCCTACGCCGCCTCCATCGCCATGGCGGGCGGCACCCGCGTCCCCGTCACGCTCCGGCCGGGCGAGGGCCGCTTCCGGCTGGACCTGGACGAGCTGCGCGACGCGGTCACCGACCGCACCCGCCTGCTGCTGATCAACACCCCGCACAACCCGACCGGCACGGTCCTCACCCGCGAGGAGCTGGCGTCGATCGCCGCACTGGCCGTCGAGCGGGACTTGCTCGTCGTGACCGACGAGGTCTACGAGCACCTGGTCTTCGACGACGCCGAGCACATCCCCCTGGCGACCTTCCCCGGCATGCGGGACCGCACGGTCACCATCTCCAGTGCCGGGAAGACCTTTTCCTTCACCGGCTGGAAGGTCGGCTGGATCACCGCGTCACCGGAGCTGGTCACGGCGGTCCGCTCGGCCAAGCAGTACCTCACCTACGTCTCCGCCGGCCCGTTCCAGTACGCGATCGCGGAGGCGCTCGCACTGCCCGAGTCGTACTTCACCGACTTCCGCGCGGACATGCTCGCCAAGCGCGACATCCTCGCGGCGGGCCTGGAGGAGGCCGGGCTGACCGTCCACCGCCCCTCCGGCACCTACTTCATCACCGCCGACATCCGCCCCCTGGGCGAGTCCGACGGCATCGCCTTCTGCCGCACCCTCCCGGAACGCGCGGGCGTGGTCGCCATCCCCACGGCCGTCTTCTACGACCACCAGGAGATGGGGGCGCCGTTCGTCCGCTTCGCCTTCTGCAAGCGTGCAGAGAGGCTGCGCGAAGCGATCGACAGGTTGTCCGACCTGCGCAATCGCATGTAGTCGGCCAGTCCGTACGAGACAGCCCCGGGCCTCTGCCGGCCGAGGCCGGCACAGGGACCCGGCCGCGTGAACTCCCCTCTCCTCACGGGGGGTGTCCTGTTCGCTCAGGTGATGCGCGACGGCCTTCAGGGGGGCCGCCCCATGCCCACACGTGTGGTCGTGCGGGCCGTCCGCGTTCCTGCGGTTCACCGGGCGGACACAGCAGGAGCGGCGGGCCGGCCCTGTCCGCCGCGTGCCGGATGTGTCCGGCGACGACTGCCCACTCCTCCCGGGTTCGACGGACCGCGTTCGTCGCCGCCCCCGAGGAACGACACCCTCACCGAAAAGCGCGAGCACTTCGACCCGCGCTGTTCACGCCTTTCAGCACAGTGGCCGCCATGACCTCGCGTTTTGGCTACGACCACCACCCCCACAGCACCGGGCACGTGATCAGAACGGTGCGCACCCCCATGCGCACCGGCGGTCTGGACGTGTCCCTGACCGCCATCGCGCCGGAGGTGCGGGTGAGTGCCGTCGCGCCGGCGGTGAGTACCGGTACTCATGCCGGGGCACGGCCCTGCCGGTCACCGTGGTGATCACCAACCCGTACCGGCTTCAGGAAGGGCCTTCGATGCCGACCTCCGCCCGCTTCCGTCCGCGGCGGCTCCTCGCACTCGCCACGGACAGCCGGCCCGCCCGCGCCTATCTGGGCCTCGTCGCCCTCGGCGTCGTGGTGCTGTTCCTCGCCCCGGACAGCCCGTACTCCATGGCGCCGGCGCTGCTCACCGCGCCGCTCTCCTTCCTGCCCGTGGTCCTGCCCTTCGGGGCCGGTACGGCGGGAGGCGGGGCGGCCGAGGTGGCGGCGGCCGTGCTGCACGGCGGGTGGCTGCTGCTGTGCGCGCTGGTGAACGCCGCCGCGTTCGGCGCGCTCGCCCGCAGACCGGACCGGGCGCCCTCGGCGCGCCCGCGGCGGACGCTGCTCGCGGCCGCCGTCGACAACTGGCCCGCGCGGGTCTACGTCACCGTGGTCGCGGTGGCCCTGGGCACCTTCCTGTACGCCGTGCTGCTGTCACCGGACCCCGGGTTCGCGGGCATCTGGCCCATCATCGCGGCGGCACCGCTCAGCTTCCTCGCCGTGGCGGTGTCGGCACCCGCCGAGTACCACTCGCTCCCCTGGCTGGGCACGCTGGTCTTCTCCGCCGGCGTGGTCCTGGCCGGGCTGGTCAACGCCGTGCTGATCGGGCGCCTCGCCCGCAGGATCGGGGGCCCTCCGAGCCGCGGCTAGCCCCGTGCCCGGTCGTTCGCCAGTTTCCGCCGCTCCCAGCGGTTCGCGTGGCGGATGACCACGCCCGCCATGCCGCCGGAGCCGGTGAGGCGGATCAGGGGGGTGCCCGGGAGGCGGTCGGGGGTGGTGGTGTCCTTCAGGCCTCCGATGCCGGGGTCCAGGGCGCCGGTGTCGGCGGCCCAGCCGTCGGGGAGGACGATCGTGACGCCGGCCGCCTCGCCGTACGCCTCCACGGTGACCTCGGAGTGCCGGCACTCGGCGCGGCTGAAGTCGAGCTTCACCCCGCCCAGGCCGCCGCGCGCGATCACGTGCGCGGGGACGTCCCAGCGTCCGGGGCCGCGGGACGCTCCCTGGATGCCGCCCTTGACCTCCAGGCGCGGCAGGTCGACGGGCGCCGGGGGCTTCGGCAGGTCGGCGGTGAGCGCGTCCAGCTCGGCGTAGGTCTTCGCCGTGAGCGCCCGCTCCAGCCGCTCGTCCAGCTCGTCGAGGTCGATGCGCCCCTCGGCGGCCGCGTCGCGCAGCTGCTCCACCACCGCCTCCCGGTCGTCGTGGGAGGCGCGGAGACCGCCCCGGGGGACATCGCGCGGGGTGGGGTCCGGGGTGGCGGACTGGGCTGTCATGGCCACAAGAATAGGCGGGCCCGGCGGAGCGGGAAGAGGGGCGTGAGGAAAGGGGCATGAGAGAGCCCGGCCCCGCGGCCGGCCGTGTGGGCCGGTCTCCGGGCCGGGCTGGGCTCCCTGCGGTCGTGCACCTGGCCGGTGCCGCCGCTCGCGCCCGAGGGCGCTCACGCGTCGTCGTCGGGCTTCTCCGCGTCGTTGATCTCCTGCTCCAGGCCGAGCTGCTCGACGAGCCACTTGTCGAACTCGATGGCGGCCCGCACCCAGCTGACCGTCGAGGAGACGAAGTGCTCCAGGCTGACGCCCATGCCGATCAGCATCTGCGCCTCACCGATGAGACGGACCGTGCCGTCGTCGTGGGTGTGGGTGTACACCTTGGGCCACAGCGTGCGCCGGTTCCAGTCGTCGACGGACTCGAGGAGCTGGGGCTTCTCGTCGATCTGGTGCGGCCGGTCGTAGAACGTCCGGACGGAGAAGATCTGCTGGTCGCCCTCGCCGCGGAACATGAAGTACGTGCGGAACTGCTCCCACGGCGCCGCGAGGTCACCCTCGTCGTCGACGACGTACTTGAGCTCCATCTGGTCGAGGAGCTGCTTCACGAGGTCCTGATCCGGGACGACGGGGCCCGCCGGTCCTTGGGGCTGCGGCTCGGGCTGCTGGCCCCCGAAATTCGGAATCGAGGACGGGTCGATGGTCACCGTGTATTTCCCTTCGTACGGATCCCGCCATCCTCCCCCATGCGGGGAGGGGGGTGGCAAGCCCCGACGGGCCTGTCAGCCGAGGGCTGACTCGATCCGGTCAGGTGCGGGGTACCCGGAATGGCTCCGGGCCCAACGTCCGCGGGGGACATCGGGCCCGGAAAACGGAGGCGTCGCCCAGAGCGTCGTGACGTCGTGACTCAGAGCGTCTTGCCCGTGGCGGGGCCGACGGTCAGCCCGTCCTCGGCGCGGTCCACCCGGACCGTGTCGCCGTCCTTGATCTCGCCGGACAGGATCTCCTTGGCGAGCCGGTCGCCGATCGCGGTCTGCACCAGGCGGCGCAGCGGCCGCGCGCCGTAGGCCGGGTCCAGGCCCTCCTCGGCCAGCCAGGCCAGCGCCTCGGGCGTGACGTCCAGGGCGAGCCGGCGTTCGGCGAGCCGCCGGCCGAGCGCCTCGATCTGGAGCCTGGCGATCCGCTCCAGCTCGGACCTGGTGAGCGCGGAGAACACCACCAGGTCGTCCAGGCGGTTGAGGAACTCCGGCTTGAACGACGCCCGGACCACCTCCAGGACCTGCTCCCGCTTCTCCGCCTCGCTGCTGAGCGGGTCGACCAGGTACTGGCTGCCCAGGTTGGACGTCAGCACCAGGATGGTGTTGCGGAAGTCCACCGTGCGGCCCTGGCCGTCGGTGAGCCGGCCGTCGTCGAGCACCTGGAGCAGGATGTCGAAGACCTCCGGGTGGGCCTTCTCCACCTCGTCGAGCAGCACCACGCTGTACGGCCGGCGCCGCACCGCCTCGGTGAGCTGGCCGCCCTCCTCGTAGCCGACGTAGCCGGGGGGCGCGCCGACCAGCCGGGCCACCGAGTGCTTCTCGCTGTACTCCGACATGTCGATGCGGACCATCGCCCGCTCGTCGTCGAAGAGGAAGTCCGCCAGCGCCTTGGCCAGCTCGGTCTTGCCGACGCCCGTCGGGCCGAGGAACAGGAAGGAGCCGGTGGGCCGGTCCGGGTCGGAGACCCCGGCCCGCGAGCGCCGCACCGCGTCGGAGACGGCGCGCACGGCCTCGGTCTGCCCGATCAGCCGCTTGCCGATCTCGTCCTCCATGCGCAGCAGCTTCTGCGTCTCGCCCTCCATGAGGCGGCCGGCCGGGATGCCGGTCCAGGAGGCGACGACGTCGGCGATGTCGTCGGCGCCGACCTCCTCCTTGACCATGGTGTCCCTGGCGACCTCCTCCTCCGCCTCGGAGGCGGCCTCCAGGTCGCGCTCGACGGCCGGGATCTCGCCGTAGAGCAGCTTGGAGGCGGTGTCGAAGTCGCCGTCGCGCTGGGCGCGTTCGGCCTGGCCGCGCAGCTCGTCGAGCTTCTCCTTCAGCTCACCGACGCGATTGAGGGACTGCTTCTCCTTCTCCCAGCGGGCGGTGAGGCCGCGCAGCTCCTCCTCCTTGTCGGCGAGGTCGCGGCGCAGCTTCTCCAGGCGCTCGCGGGAGGCGGCGTCGGTCTCCTTGCCGATGGCCAGCTCCTCCATCCGCAGCCGGTCCACGGCGCGCTGCAGCTCGTCGATCTCGACGGGCGAGGAGTCGATCTCCATGCGCAGCCGGGAGGCGGCCTCGTCGACCAGGTCGATGGCCTTGTCGGGGAGGAAGCGGGAGGTGATGTACCGGTCGGAGAGGGTGGCGGCGGCGACCAGGGCGCTGTCGGCGATCTGCACCTTGTGGTGCGCCTCGTAGCGGCCCTTGAGTCCGCGCAGGATCGCGATGGAGTCCTCGACGGACGGCTCGGCGACCAGCACCTGCTGGAAGCGCCGCTCCAGCGCCGGGTCCTTCTCGATCCGCTCGCGGTACTCGTCCAGCGTGGTGGCGCCGACCATGCGCAGCTCGCCGCGCGCGAGCATCGGCTTCAGCATGTTGCCGGCGTCCATGGCGGAGTCGCCGCCGGCGCCCGCGCCCACGACGGTGTGCAGCTCGTCGATGAAGGTGACGACCTGCCCGTCGGACTCCTTGATCTCGGCGAGGACGGTCTTCAGCCGCTCCTCGAACTCGCCGCGGTACTTGGCGCCCGCGACCATGGCGCCCAGGTCGAGCGCGACCAGCCGCTTGTTCTTCAGCGACTCGGGCACGTCGCCCTTGACGATCCGCTGGGCGAGCCCCTCGACGACGGCGGTCTTGCCGACGCCCGGCTCACCGATCAGCACGGGGTTGTTCTTGGTACGGCGGCTCAGCACCTGCACCACCCGCCGGATCTCCTGGTCCCGTCCGATGACGGGGTCCAGCCTGCCCTCGCGGGCGGCGGCGGTCAGGTCGGTGCCGAACTTCTCGAGGGCCTTGTACTGGCCCTCCGGGTCGGGGGTGGTCACCCGGCGCGCTCCCCTCGCCTTCTGGAAGGCCTCCTGCAGCTTGTCCGCGGTGGCGCCCTGCCGGGACAGTACCTCCCCGGCGGCCCCGCCCTTCGCGGCGATGCCGATCAGCAGGTGCTCGGTGGACAGGTACTCGTCGCCGAGGTCCCGGGCGCGGGACTGGGCGTCCGCGACGACGGCGAGCAGCTCACGGTTGGGCTGGGGCGGCGCCACGGTGGATCCGGTGACGCTCGGCAGCCCGGCGAGGACGCGCTCGGCCCCGGCGCGTACGGCGGCCTGGTCGGCGTCGGCCGCGGCGAGCAGGTCCGTGATGTTCTCGTTCTCCTGCCCGGCGAGCAGGGCGAGCAGCAGGTGCGCGGGGGTGAGGTCGGGGTGTCCCTCGGTCACGGCCCGGTTGCCGGCGGCGGCCAGCGCGTCCCGGCTCCGGTTGGTCAGCTCGGCGTCCACGTGTCCGTTCTCCTCCTTGATGCCCTTCGATGGCCCTCGGCGTGTGCGTGACTGACTCTGCCAACGTCCACAAACTTGAGTCTATTCCACTCAAGGTGGTGTCCGCGAGAGCCCCGGGGCTAAGTTCCGGGTTCATGACCCTCACGTATTCGGTGGATCCGGGCGATCCGGGCGCTTCGTACCTCAGCTTCTGGCGCGAGCGGCACCTCTGCACGCTGACCACGCTCCGTCCGGACGGCACACCGCACCTGGTACCCGTCGGCGTCACGTACGACCCGGAGCAGTCGCTCGCCCGGGTGATCACCAACCGGACCAGCGCGAAGGTCCGCCACGTACGGGCGGCGGGGGACGAGGGCGCGCCCGTCGCGGTCTGCCAGGTCGACGGCGGACGGTGGGCGACGCTGGAGGGGCGGGCGCGGGTCCGCACGGAACCGGAGCGCGTCGAAGAGGCGGTGCGGCGGTACGCGGAGCGCTACGGGCGGACGCCCGGCCCCAACCCGGACCGGGTGGTCATCGAGATCGCGCTCACGCGCGCCATGGGGCGAGGCCGAGGAAAGCCGTGACACGCGCCGGGGAGCGATGCCTTCCGGCCATCGACCGATCCGGCCGATACCCGGAAATGTCCCCCGAAAACTGCAGCGGCGTCACCGTGTTCAGGTCACGGTGACGCCGCTGCGGGGGGAAGCACCTGCGCGATCTGTTACGACGGGGGAATCGCGTCAGGCACTGCGGGGGGTGGCCGAGATGGTCCGGGGGGCCAGGGAGCCGGACTCCACCTGCCGGTGGTCCCGCTGGTCCAGGTTCACGAAGATCATGCCGTACCGGACGGCGCACCGGACGGGTTTCGGCGCCCCCCTGGGCCGGCGCAGGCACCGGTACGCCCGCACGTCCCCGTCCTCGTCGCGGGTGACGACCACGGGCTCACCGAAGACGGTCACCATCAACGAGTCGCCGCTGTGCGGGATGGCGGTGACCAGGTCGATGAAGTGCCATCCGGACCGGTAGGCGGTCGCCATCTCACGCCGGAAGGAACGATCGTCGGGTGGCGTGGTCATCTGTCAGCCCCAACTGCTGTCGTCAGTGGTGCGGGGAGCCACGGGACCCCAGCTGCTGTCCGGAGGCAGGGCGTTCCCCGTCCCGATCGCTCCCCAACTGCTGTCAGCCCGGACGTCGCCTTCCGCGCCGGCCAGGCCACTCAGCACCCCGAAGGCCATGACGGCGGAGAAGACGGCGACAAGTACCGAGCGAAGCGTTCTCTTGCGCATAGTCGGCTTCGTCCTCACTCGAAAGTCACCCTTCCCCCGTCAAGTAAGACGATGGCTCATTCGGGCACGTCATGGCCACACAATCGGTGCATCATGTTCCTGCATGTTCAGGACCCTGGGGGGTGGAGATTTGACTACGAATCGGACCAATGACGCACATCCCCATGCGGTGACCGAACTGTGCGAGGCCGGGAGCAGGTTGTACGGCGACGCTCTGCGCGCGGGCCGCATCCCGCGCGCGGACGTGGAACCCGCTCCCTGCCTCATGGAACTGGCCCTGCTGCACCCCGATCCGGACGACCCGAACTGGCTGCGGCCGGTGTCGCCGGCGGTGGCTCTCGCCCAGCGGCTCAACCCCCTGGAACGGGAGATCACGGAACGCCGGCGGATGTCGATCGAACTCGCCGACGCGTTCGAGCCGTTCATGACCCTCAGCGCCCAGGCCACCACGAGCACCGAATCGATGACCGTTCTGGAGGGCTTCGACCGGATCAACGCCGCGCTCGACCTGGCCACCTCCCAGTGCCGCTCCGAGATGCTGGCCGTACAGCCGGGCGGCCGCCGCCTGGAGCACACCCTGGCCCAGGCGCTGGAGCGCGACCAGCAGATGACCGAGCGGGGGGTGCGCATCCGCACCCTGTACCAGCACACCGCCCGGCACAGCCCCGAGACGCTCGCCTACGTGGCGCGCTTCGACACCGCGAAGGTGGAGTACCGCACCATCGACGAACTGGTGGAGCGGCTGATCATCTGCGACGAGACCGTCGCCTTCATCCCCATCCGCGAGGACCGGCAGGTGGCCCTGGAGCTGCGCCACCCGGGCCTGGTGCGCTACCTCATCAAGGTCTTCGAGTTCATGTGGACCCGCGCGGTCTCCTTCGACGCGGGCGCGCCCTACGAACCGGCGCCGGACGGACTCACGGAGGTCCAGCACTCCATCGCCAAACTCCTCGTGGAGGGACACGTGGACGAGGCGATCGCCCGCCGGCTGGGCATGAACGTCCGCACCTGCCGGGCCCACATAGCCAAGCTGGCCGCCACCCTGGGCAGCGGCAGCCGCGCCCAGCTCGGCTACCTGATAGCCCAGTCCGGGATCCTCGACCAGGAGGGCGGCCCCCGGTGACCGGCACGCCGCACGCGGAGCACGGACCGGACGACCTGTGTCCGGCGGGGACCGGACTGTACGAGAAGGCCCTGCGCGAGGGCCGGCTGGACGCGGACGAGGCCGAGGCGGCTCCGTGCGCGGTGGACCTGGGCCTGCTGCGGCCCGCCGCGGACGACCTGAGCAGGCTGGAGCCGCTGCCCCCGGCGGTCGCCCTGCAGCGGCTGCTGCGCCACTCCGGGGAGCGCATCGCGGCGGAACGGCGCCGGGAGGAGTGGCTGGCCGAAACCTTTCACTCGCTCATGCGCACCGGCGACGCGCCGGCCGGTGAGGCGAGCGCTCCCACCCTCTGCCTGCTCAGCGGCCTCGACCGCATCAACGGCGCCATCGCGCGGGCCCTGGCGGAAGGCACGCGGGAAGTCCTCTGCATCCAGCCGCCCAACAGCTACCAGACGTCCGAGTACGCCAGGACGGCCCAGGCCGCGGCCATGGTCCGCGATCAGCAGTTCCTCGACCGCGGCGGCAGGATCCGCGTGATCTATCCGCACACGCAGCGGCACATCCCCCTGGTCGTCGCCCGGTACGAGCGGTTGAGGGGCGACGCCCAGGCCCGCACCATGGACGAGGTCACCGGCCGCATGATCATCGTGGACCAGGCGGTGGCCTTCATCCCCGGCGCAGAGGAAGGGCACTCCGACATCGCGCTGGAAATCCGGCATCCGGCGGTCATCGCCTATCTGGTGAGCGTGTTCGACCGGCTGTGGCGGCTCGCCACCCCCATGCATCCCCAGACCGTCCAGCCGCCCTCCCTGGGCGGCGTCACCGCCCGGCAGCGGGCCATCGCGCGGCTCCTGGTCGAGGGGCACACGGACGCCGTCATCGCCGACCGGCTGGGCATGAACATCCGGACCGCGCGCGTCCACATCGCGAAGCTCGCGGCGACCCTGGGCAGCGGCAGCCGCGCCCAGCTCGGCTACCTCATCGCACGGTCGGGGATCCTCGACCGGGAGGGGTGACCACCGGCGGCCGCGCGCCGTCCAGCCCCGCCTGGGCGATCCGCACGCCCAGCTGCGTGCGGCTCGCCGCCCCCAGCGTCTCGGAGAGGCGGGCGATGTGCGCCCGGCAGGTGCGCACGCTGATGCCGAGGCGCTCCGCGATCACCGCGTCCTGGTGACCCTCCGCGAGCAGGGCGGCGATGGACTGCTCGCGGTGCGAGATGCCCTCGATACCGGTGTCCGGGAGCGGGGCGGTCAGCGGGATGGCGAGCCGCCACAGCCGCTCGAAGACCGTGCCCAGGTACTCCACCAGCGCCGGATGGCGCAGCTCCAGCGCCATCGTGCGCTCGGCGTTGGCGGGGATGAAGGCGACCGTGCGGTCGAAGAGGATGAGCCGCTCGATGACCTCGTCCAGCGTGCGCGCCTCCACCGCGTCGCCCATCAGCTCCAGGTAGCTGAGCAACCCGTGCCCGTGGCGGGCGACATGGGTGTACAGGTCCCGCATGCGCACGCCCCGCCCGCGCAGCGCCATCGCCCGGTGCAGGCCCTCCGACAGCTCGGCCTCGCGCCGGATGCCGCCGGGCTGGACGGTGAGCACCTCGGTGGTGCACGCCTGCGTCGCCTCGTCCATCGCGGCCTGGATCCGGGCCAGTCCGTCCAGCACCCGGATCGCCGGGCCCTCGGACGACGCCCCCGCGGCCGGCACCTGGCGGCCGAGACCGGCGTACCACTCGAACGCGGCGACCGCCGAGCCGACGCGGCGCTGACTCGCCCTCACCTCGTCGTACATGCCGCGCAGCAGCCGGGTCATGACCTCCTGCGGGGAGGTCGGGACCAGCCAGTCCATGTCGTCCGGGTCGGGGTGCAGCAGGGCCAGCTCCAGCAGGCAGGGCACCCGCTCGGCCTCCCGGCGCGGCAGCCGTCCGCGCCGTACGGCCCGGGAGTACACGCGGTCCCCGGCCTCGCACAGTCGGTCAGCACCGTGCGGATGCTCCTCCGCCCCGTGCCCGGCCATCGCCCATACCACCCCCGGTTCAGCGTCTTTCCGCAGCGCAACTATGCGCGGCCGGAACCTGCTGTGCAACACGGGACAGGCCACCGCGCCGGCCCGGGAGACCGGCCGGTGGCCGGATTCGTGCGGCTGTTACTTCAGGCCGATCTCCGCGCACGCGGCCTTGTACTCCCCGGTGCAGATGTCCGACACCTCGTAGAACCCGTCGGCGATCACGGTGTCCCGGATGTTGTCCTTCGTCAGCGCGACCACCGGCACCAGCTGTGCCGGGATGTCCTGCCGGGTGGGGCTGTCGACGCGGTCGCGGGTGAGCGCGTCGAACTGGATGTCCCGGCCCTGGACCCGCGCCACGGCCATCTCCGCGGCGCTCTCGGCCTCCTCCGGGTAGGACTTGTACACGCTCATGTACTGCTCGCCGGCCACGATCCGCTGCACCGCGGCGATCTCCGCGTCCTGGCCGGTGATGGGCGGCAGCTCGGTCGCGCCGGCGGCGCGCAGCGCCTTGACGATGCCGCCCGCCATGCCGTCGTTGGCGGAGTAGATGCCCTCGATGTTCTCCAGGCCGATCTCGCTGATCGCCTCGGACATGTTCTTCTCGGCGTTCTTGGGGTCCCAGTCCTTGGTGTCGAAGGACTTGGCGATGGTGACCTTGCCCTTGAGCTCGGACAGCGCGCCCGCCTTGAACTGCTTGGCGTTGGGGTCGGTGGACGAGCCGTTCATCATCACGATCTTGTCGGTGATGCTCAGGTCGCCGCCGAGCGCCTCCAGCAGGGTGCGCCCCTGCACCTCACCGACCAGCGAGTTGTCGAAGGAGATGTACGCGTCGATCGGACCCTCGGCGAGCCGGTCGTAGGCGATGACCGGAATGCCCGCGTCCTTGGCCTTGGTGACGCTCTCCGCGATGGCGTGCGAGTCCACCGCGTCCAGCACGATGACGTCGACCTTCTTGTCGATCATGCTCTGCATCTGGTCGGCCTGCCTGTCGGCGTCCGCCTCGGCGTTGGCGTACTCGACCTTGCCCTTGTTGTCGGTGAGCGACTCCACCTTCTTCTTGAAGATGGGGTAGTCGAACTGCTCGTACCGCGTGTTGGCCTTCTCCGGGAGGAGCAGGCCCACCGTGATGTCGTCCCCCTTGGCGGGGCTCGCGTCGTCGCTGCTGCCCGCCGCGCCGAGGCCGCAGCCGGCGAGCGTGACGGACATGGAGACGGCGGCCACGGATATGGCGATACGACGCATGCGAGGGCTCACTTCAGGTGCGTTTTGGACGTGGGCACAGCTTTGCGGCCCATGTGACTGAAAAGCCAACGCTTTGGCGCCCATCCGCGTCAAGGGGCAACCACTTAACGAGATGGACACGACACGGCGCGCTGAACTCGTGAAAGTCCTGCGGACACACCGCGAGGATCACCTGGACACGCAGGCATACCATAGCCACAGGTGTGCTCAGACATGAGAGAAGGGGCCCGGGGGTCGCATGGACTCCCGGGCCCCTCTCCGCGTCCGCGCGCGGTCAGTCCGACTGCTGCTGGCGCTTGGGGCGCCAGACCACCAACGCGCTGGTCTGCTGCACTTCCTGGTAAGGCACCAGGTCACGGCGGTACGAGGCGTGCACGGCGGCCTCACGCTGACGCATCGCCGCCGCCGCGCCGTCGAGCGCGTCCTCCAGTTCGGCCACGCGGGCCTGGAGGGCGGCGACCTGGTTCTCCAGTTCGATGATGCGCTTGATTCCGGCCAGGTTGATGCCCTCGTCCTGCGACAACTGCTGCACCTGACGGAGCAGTTCGATGTCACGGGCCGAGTAGCGGCGGCCCCGGCCCGCCGTGCGGTCCGGCGACACAAGCCCCAGCCGGTCGTACTGACGCAGTGTCTGCGGGTGGAGACCGGAGAGCTGCGCCGCCACCGAAATGACGTAGACCGGGGTGTCCTGGGTCAGTTCGTACGGATTGCGTCGACGGCCGTCCATCGCATCAAGCTCCCTTCGCGGCCTGGAACAGCTCCGCCCGCGGATCCTGGTCCGCGGTTGCCTCGCGATACGCCTCCAGGGCGTCACGAGCCTTCCCCGACAGGTCCCTGGGAACACTCACCTCGACGGTGACCAGCAGATCACCGCGGGTGCCGTCCTTGCGGACCGCCCCCTTGCCGCGGGCGCGCATGGTGCGCCCGTTGGGCGTGCCCGGAGGCAGCTTCAGCGTCACCGGCGGACCGCCCAGCGTCGGCACCCGGATCTCGCCGCCGAGGGCCGCCTCGGGATACGTGACCGGCACGGTGACCGTCAGGTTGTCGCCCTTGCGGCCGAACACCGGGTGGGCGCCGACGTGCACGACGACGTACAGGTCGCCCGCGGGGCCGCCGCGCTCGCCGGGCGCCCCCTTGCCGCGCAGCCGGATCCGCTGGCCGTCGCTGACCCCCGCGGGGATGCGCACCTGCATCGTCCGCGAGGACTTGGCCCGGCCGCTGCCCTTGCAGACCTCGCAGGGCTCCTCCGCGATCAGGCCGCGGCCCTTGCAGTCCGGGCACGGGTCGGTCAGCGAGAAGCCGCCGCCGGAGCCCCGCGCCACCTGTCCGGTGCCGACGCAGGTCGGGCACACGCGCGGTGTGCCGTTCTTGTCGCCGGTGCCCGAACAGGCCTTGCAGGGCGACTGCGACGACATCCGCAGCGGAACGGTCGCGCCCTCGATCGCCTCGGTGAAGCTGAGCGTCACCTCGGACTCGATGTCCTGGCCCCGGCGCGGCTGGGTCCGCGAGGTCCCCGTGCCGCCCCGGTTGAACAGGCCCCCGAAGACGTCACCGAGGCCGCCGCCGAAGCCGCCCGCCTGGCCGCCGGCCTGACCTCCGAAGAGGTCGCCCAGGTCGAAGTTGAAGGTGCCGCCGCCCGCGCCCGGCCCCGGGCGGAACCCGCCGTTGCCGAAGAGGGCGCGCGCCTCGTCGTACTCCTTGCGCTTCTTGGGGTCCCCGAGGACGTCGTTCGCCTCGGAGATCTCCTTGAACCGCTCCTCCGCCTTGGCGTTCCCCTTGTTGGCGTCCGGGTGGTACTCGCGGGCGAGCTTCCGGTACGCCTTCTTGATCTCGGCCTCGGTGGCGTCCTTGGGGACGCCGAGGACCTTGTAGTAGTCCTTCTCGATGAAGTCCTTGGTGCTCATCCCCGACGTCCCTCCTTCCCTGCGTCAGCTATAACGTCAGCCCTCCTCCGGGCCACCGTTCTCCTTGTTCTCCGCGTCGGCCCGGTCCTCGGCGCTCTCCTCGGCGGGCTTGACCGTCTGCGCGCCGGGCTGCGGCTCGGCGACGGCCACCCGCGCGGGGCGGATGGTGCGCTCGCCGATGCGGTACCCCGGCTGCAGGATCGCCACGCACGTCGTCTCGGTGACGTCCGGCGCGTAGGAGTGCATCAGGGCCTCGTGGATCGTCGGGTCGAAGGGCTCGCCCTCCTTGCCGAACTGCTGGAGGCCCAGCTTCGCCACCGTGGTCTCCAGCGACTCGGCGACCGACTTGAAGCCGCCGACCAGCTCGCCGTGGTCCCGCGCCCGGCCGATGTCGTCGAGCACCGGGAGCAGTTCGGACAGGAGATTCGCCACGGCGGTCTCCTTGACCGCTGCCCGGTCACGCTCCACCCGGCGGCGGTAGTTCTGGAACTCGGCCTGGAGGCGCTGGAGGTCCGCGGTGCGCTCGTTCAGCGCGGTGCGGGCCTGGTCCAGCTGAGCCACCAGAGCGGCGTTCTGCTCCGTGTCCCCGGCCGGGGCCGCCTCCTCCTCAGCGGGAGCGGCGGCCTGCGGCTCGGCGTCCTCGGACGGTGCGCCGGAAGGGACATCGGGCTGCTGCTCGTCGAAGCCCGGGGTCTCTTCCGTCACGCCGCACCGTCCTTGCGGTCCTCGTCGACGATCTCGGCGTCGACGACGTCGTCGTCGGCCTTGGCCTCACCGGCGCCGGCGGACGCGCCGCCCGCGGCCTGCGCGCCCTGGGCGTCGGCGTACATGGCCTGGCCCAGCTTCTGCGAGACGGCCGCGACCTTCTCGGTGGCCGTGCGGATCTCGGCGGTGTCCTCGCCCTTGAGCTTCTCCTTCAGCTCGGCGACGGCGGCCTCGACCTCGGTCTTGATCTCGCCGGGCACCTTGTCCGCGTTGTCCGTGAGGAACTTCTCGGTCTGGTAGACGAGCTGCTCGCCCTGGTTGCGCGTCTCGGCGGCCTCGCGGCGGGCGTGGTCCTCCTCCGCGTACTTCTCGGCCTCCTGGCGCATCCGCTCGACCTCGTCCTTCGGGAGCGACGAACCGCCGGTGACGGTCATCTTCTGCTCCTTGCCGGTGCCGAGGTCCTTCGCCGTGACGTGCATGATGCCGTTGGCGTCGATGTCGAAGGAGACCTCGATCTGCGGGACGCCGCGCGGCGCCGGCGGCAGACCGGTCAGCTCGAACATGCCCAGCTTCTTGTTGTACGCCGCGATCTCGCGCTCGCCCTGGTAGACCTGGATCTGCACGGACGGCTGGTTGTCCTCGGCCGTGGTGAAGATCTCCGAGCGCTTGGTCGGGATCGTGGTGTTGCGCTCGATCAGCTTGGTCATGATGCCGCCCTTGGTCTCGATGCCGAGGGACAGCGGGGTGACGTCGAGCAGGAGGACGTCCTTGACCTCGCCCTTGAGGACACCGGCCTGGAGCGCGGCGCCGATGGAGACGACCTCGTCCGGGTTGACGCCCTTGTTGGCCTCCTTGCCGCCGGTCAGCTCCTTGACGAGCTCGGCGACGGCGGGCATGCGGGTCGAACCGCCGACCAGGACGACGTGGTCGATCTCGCTGACGGCGATTCCGGCGTCCTTGATGACGTTGTTGAACGGGGTCTTGCAGCGCTCGAGCAGGTCCGCGGTCAGCTGCTGGAACTGGGCGCGGGTCAGCTTCTCGTCGAGGTGCAGGGGGCCCTCGGCGGAGGCGGTGATGTAGGGGAGGTTGATCGAGGTCTCGGTGGACGAGGACAGCTCGATCTTCGCCTTCTCGGCGGCCTCGCGCAGACGCTGCAGCGCCATCTTGTCCTTGGCCAGGTCCACGCCGTGACCGGCCTGGAACTGCTTGACCAGGTAGTCGACGACGCGCTGGTCCCAGTCGTCACCACCGAGGTTGTTGTCACCGTTGGTGGCCTTCACCTCGACGACACCGTCGCCGATCTCCAGGAGGGAGACGTCGAAGGTACCGCCGCCGAGGTCGAAGACGAGGATGGTCTGGTCGTCCTTGTCGAGGCCGTACGCCAGGGCGGCGGCCGTCGGCTCGTTGACGATGCGCAGCACGTTCAGACCGGCGATCTCGCCGGCCTCCTTGGTCGCCTGGCGCTCGGCGTCGTTGAAGTACGCCGGGACGGTGATGACCGCGTCGGTCACCTTCTCGCCCAGGTACGCCTCGGCGTCCCGCTTCAGCTTCTGCAGCACGAAGGCGCTGATCTGCTGCGGGTTGAAGTCCTTGCCGTCCAGGTTGATCTTCCAGCCGGTGCCCATGTGGCGCTTGACCGACCGGATGGTCCTGTCGACGTTGGTCACGGCCTGGCGCTTGGCCACCTCACCGACCAGCACCTCACCGTTCTTGGCGAAGGCGACGACGGAAGGCGTGGTCCTGGCGCCCTCGGCGTTGGTGATGACGGTGGGCTCGCCGCCCTCCAGAACGCTGACGACGGAGTTAGTCGTGCCCAGGTCGATGCCGACCGCACGTGCCATTTCGATTCCTCCAGCTGACTTGAGTGGAACAGACTCAAGCATGCATGACGTCCGCCGTCGGGTCAACAGAGCTGAGTCAGCCAGACTCAACTCTTATCCGCTCCTTACACGCAACCGCTCGCTGACCTGCGACGACGCACTGGCGACACGTTGACGCGGATGGAAAACAGGGGTGACGGGGCGCCTCACCAGCACCAGGACGAGCACCGCGGCGGCCGCCGCGACCCACCCCGCCGCCCCCGGGGACAGCCCGCCCGTGTGCACGCACACCCCGACCAGCGCCGCCCCCGCGGACCCGGCGCCCAGCAGCACCGGCACCGCGCGGGGCGCGAGGCCCAGCCGCCGCAGCCGGTGCCCGAGGTGGTCCGGCCGCCCGCGCGTGACCGGACGGCGGTCGAGGCGCCGCCCGAGTACCACCAGGACGGCGTCCGCACACGCCAGCGCCGTCAGCGCGGACACCACGGCGACACCGGCGCCGATCCCCTGCCCGGCCCGGACGAACACCTCCGACGACGCCAGCACGAAACCGGTGAACAGCGCGCCGCCGGCCCCGAGGCCCGCCCGCGCGGGGAACCAGTTGTGCAGCAGGAAACCGGCGAGCGCGGCGGCCAGCACGCCCAGCAGCGCGGCCAGCCCGTCCATCAGCTCGGCCGTGGCGCACGCGGCGGCCCCGAACGCGCCCACCGCGCCGACCGTGCCGGCCAGCCCGTCGGCGTGGTCCAGCCCCCGGAAGGCGACGGTCGCGGCCACGATCCACCCGGCGGCCAGCACCCCGCCCGCCACCCCGGTCTCGCCGTACGGCACGACGAAGGCCGCCGCCACCGCCGTACCGGCCGGCGCGACCCACCGGCGCAGCCGCCAGACGTCGGCGGCCAGCCCGAGCGCCGCGACGCAGCCGGCGGCGGCCACCATCCGCCCCACCCCGGCGCCGAGGGGCACCAGACCGGTGGCGTCGGCGGCCGTCGCGACCAGGGCGGTGGCCAGGGCGACGGCCGTCCCCCCGGACAGCGGCACGGCCCGGCGCCGCCTGCGGTCGGTGATCCCGAGGCGCAGCGCGGGGACCCGCAGCACCCCGGTGAGGAGGGCGGAGAGCAGCAGTGCGGTGGCGGCGGCGGCGATCCCGGAGAGCACGGATATAAGTTAGGGGCGTATCGACCGATTTAGCGTGAATAACACGATCGGATCCCGGACGCCACCCGGGACGGTCGCCGGGACCCTCACCTGGCACCCTTGTGGGTGTGCGGGGCGAGTGCACGGGTCGTCCGCACAGGCAACCCTCAGCGACTCAGATCACCCCGCGCCCGGCTACAGTGCGGCCGAAGATGGGGGTAGTCTCAGACGGACTGCATAAGTTACCGCTTAGTAATCTCGGGGAAGCCGGACGGCGCACCCCGGCGAAGCCCCCGACAAGCCACTCCACCCCCTGAACCCCTCGCAGGCCCGAGGAGCCCCCATGCAACTCGCCGCGATCATCGTGTCGCTGGTCCTGGCCGTGGTCGGCGTTGCGCTGCTCGCACGCGCGATCGGCCAGTTCGTCCGGTACTTCAAGCTGGGCCAGCCGGTCCCGGCCGGCGCCCGGACCGACAATCCCTACCAGCGCAGTGTGACCCTGGTGCGGGAGTTCCTCGGCCACACCCGCATGAACCGGTGGGGCATCGTCGGCATCGCCCACTGGTTCGTCGCCGTCGGCTTCCTGACGCTGCCGCCGACCCTCGCCCAGGCCTTCGGCCAGCTCTTCCAGGCCGACTGGGTGCTGCCGGTCATCGGCGGCTTCCTGCCGTTCGAGATGTACATCGAGTTCATCGGCGTCATGACGGTCCTGGGCATCGCGGTGCTGATCGTGATCCGCCTGCTCAGCCTGCCGACCCGGCCCGGCCGCAAGTCCCGCTTCACCGGCTCCAAGTCCGGCCAGGCGTACTTCGTCGAGGCCGTCATCCTCACCATCGGCCTCGCCATCTACGTGCTGCGCGGCCTCGAGGGCGCCCTGCACCACGTCGACAGCTACGAGCCCGCGTACTTCGCCTCGTACCCGCTGGTCCTCGCCTTCGACGGCCTGTCCGTCGAGACGCTGCAGAACCTGGTCTACCTGACCGCCATGATCAAGATCGGGACGTCGTTCGTCTGGATGATCGTCGTCTCGCTCACCCTCAACATGGGTGTCGCCTGGCACCGCTTCCTCGCCTTCCCCAACATCTGGTTCAAGCGCGAGGCCGACGGTTCCACCGCGCTGGGCGCCCTGCAGCCGATGACCTCCGGCGGCAAGCCGATCGACTTCACCGACCCCGGTGACGACGACGTCTTCGGCGTCTCCCAGGTCGAGCAGTTCTCCTGGAAGGGCCTGCTGGACTTCTCCACCTGCACCGAGTGCGGCCGCTGCCAGTCGCAGTGCCCCGCGTGGAACACCGGCAAGCCGCTCTCCCCGAAGCTGCTGATCATGTCGCTGCGCGACCACGCGCACGCCAAGGCCCCGTACCTGCTGGCCGGCGGCGGCAAGACCATGGAGGGCGAGGAGAAGGCGTCCGAGGAGCAGCTGGCCGGCGTGCCCGCCGCCGCCCTCGCCGAGGCCGAGCGCCCGCTGATCGGCACCGCCGAGGAGAACGGCGTCATCGACCCGGACGTGCTGTGGTCCTGCACCACCTGCGGCGCCTGCGTCGAGCAGTGCCCGGTGGACATCGAGCACGTCGACCACATCGTCGACATGCGCCGCTACCAGGTCATGATCGAGTCCGCGTTCCCGTCCGAGGCGGGCACGATGCTCAAGAACCTGGAGAAGAAGGGCAACCCCTGGGGCCTGGCGAAGAAGCAGCGCCTGGAGTGGACCAAGGAGGTCGACTTCGAGGTCCCGGTGGTCGGCAAGGACATCGAGGACCTGTCCGAGGTCGAGTACCTGTACTGGGTCGGCTGCGCCGGCGCCCTGGAGGACCGCGCCAAGAAGACCACCAAGGCCTTCGCGGAGCTGCTGCACATCGCGGGCGTGAAGTTCGCGATCATGGGCGGCGACGAGAAGTGCACCGGTGACTCCGCCCGCCGCCTCGGCAACGAGCCCCTGTTCCAGGAGCTCGGCATGGAGAACGTCATGGCGCTGAACACGGCGTTCGGCGAGGAGACGGACGACGACGGCAAGGTGACCGAGGAGTCCCGCAAGCCCAAGTCGGCGAAGAAGATCGTCGCGACCTGCCCGCACTGCCTCAACACCCTCGGCAACGAGTACCCGCAGCTCGGCGGCGACTACGAGGTCATCCACCACACGCAGCTGCTGCAGCACCTGGTGGACGAGGGCAAGCTGATCCCGGTCACCCCGGTCGAGGGCCTCATCACCTACCACGACCCGTGCTACCTGGGCCGCCACAACAAGATCTACACGCCGCCGCGCGAGATCATCGGCAAGGTCCCGGGCCTGCGCAACGAGGAGATGCACCGCCACAAGGAGCGCGGCTTCTGCTGCGGCGCCGGCGGCGCCCGGATGTGGATGGAGGAGCGGATCGGCAAGCGCATCAACAACGAGCGCGTCGACGAGGCCCTCTCCCTCGACCCGGACATCATCTCCACCGCCTGCCCGTTCTGCCTGGTCATGCTGACCGACTCGGTCAACGGCAAGAAGAACGACGGCAAGGCGAAGGAGTCGACCCAGGTCGTCGACGTCGCCCAGCTCCTGCTGGAGTCGGTCAAGACCCCGATCGACCCGGCGGGCGAGGAGGAGTCGGAGCCGGCTCCCGAGCCGGAGCCGGTGAAGTAACGCACACCGTGCAGTGAAGGGGCCGCCCGGGGGCGGCCCCTTCGGCGTCTCCCGGGGGCGGAACCGGTGCGGCGGCGCGGCCCCTCACCCCGCGCGGCCCCTCACCCCGCGCGGCCCCTCACCCCACGCGGGCCGGAGGCCCGTAGGGGGACGGCGGGGGGAGGGCCGACGGGAGCTCCGTGCGGCGGGTGATGCCGAGTTTGCGGTAGGCCGCCGTCAGGTGGGTCTCGACCGTGCGGCGGGCCAGGTGGAGGGAGGCCGCGATCTCCGCGTTGGTGCGGCCCTCGGCCGCCAGGCCGGCGATGCGGCGTTCACTGTCGGTCAGGGCGGCCGGGCCCGTGCGGGGGGCGCCGGGGCGACGGGCGCCCCCCTCGTGGAGCAGGTCCTCCGCCACGCCGCGCAGCCGCACCGCGCCGAGGCGTTCCGCGTGCTCCACCGCCTCGTGCAGCACCTCCCGCGCCTGGGAGCGCTCCCGAAACCCGAGCAGCAGCCTGCCGTGCGCGATCAGCGCGGCGATCGTCTCGGCCCCGCCCGGCGTCCCCCGCAGCAGTCCGGCCGCCGCCCCCAGGTCCGCGCCGTGGGCCCGCAGGCGGACGCGGAGGGCGGCTCCCCGTGCCCCTGGTGCTCCACCCTCAACCGCCCCGAACGGCACTTCTGCTCGCGCTGCGCCATGTCGATGAGCCGCGGCGAGGACGCCCCGCAGCGGCTGCCGTGGTGGCGCCGGATGTTCGCCGACCGCACCGCCGAGCCGGCCTGGGCGGGCGAACACCCGCGCCTGCGCCGGGGCTTCGGCCGGGTCTGGAACTGGGCCGTCGCCGCCGTCGTGATCGGCCCGGTCGTCGCCCTGGTGATGAACCTGGGCACGATGATCCAGGCCACCCGCGACCACTTCGCCAAGCGCGCCCCGGTCGGCCCGTCCGCCGTGAAGGCGTCCCGCTCGTACACCGGGCACGGCGCGGACCTCGCCTTCGACAAGCTGAACAACACCTGGTGGGGCCCCGGCATCTCGCAGGCCGCGGAGGGCGAGTGGCTGGAGGTCACCTTCGACCAGCCGACCCGCCCGCTGGACCTCGTGATCACCCCCGGCGCCTCCACCCGCGCGAACGAGCTGTCGGAGTCCGCCCTCCCGCGCCGCATCGACGCGCGGATCACCCGCGCCGACGGCGAGAAGATCACCCGGACCCTCACCCTGGACCAGAGCGCGGGCGGCCAGCGCCGGTCGTTCCGGGTCGGCGAGGTGACGGCCGTGCGCTTCGTCCTGCGGTCGGCCTACGGCGCCGGCCCGGAGAAGCAGGTGGCGATCGCCGAGATCGAGTTCTTCGGCCCGTCGAACACCACCTCCTGACACCCCCGCCGGGCCCGCCTCGGGGTGGGCCCGGGTACGGGTCCGGGTACTCCCCTTAGGGGATGTCACAGCTCGGCAGCAATGCCCCGCCGGGTGGCCGGCCCCGGACACACGGCCGCCCGGGAACAGGTACGTTCAAGGACGTGGCTGGATTCAGGATCGGACGCGGACGGAACAACGACGGGGCGCCTCAGGCGCGGCCGCCCCACCCCCCGCACGGGCAGCAGACACCGCCGGCGCCGCCGTACGGCTACCCCCCGGCGCCGCAGCCGCCCGCCCACGGACACGGCAGGGGCGCAAGCCCGTGGCCGCAGCCGCACGCCGGTCAGGGCGGCCCGCGCGGCTACGGCGGGCACGGCGAGCCGGAGTACTTCGGCGACGGCGGCTACCCTCCCGGCCCGCACGGCGCCCCGCACGACCCGTACGCGGCCAACAACCCCGGCCACACCCAGGCCTTCTCGATCGACGACCACTACCACCCGGACGACACCTACCAGGCGCCCCCCGGCCCGGTCGGCCCCCGGCTGCCCTGGAAGGACCTGCTGAAGGGCATCGTCACGTCCCCGCAGCGGACGTTCTTCCAGATGCGCGACTACACGGTGTGGGGCCCGGCCCTCATCGTGACGTTCCTCTACGGCCTGCTCGCCGTCTTCGGCTTCGACGGCGCCCGCGAGGACGCCATCAACGCGACGCTGTCCAACGCGATCCCGATCGTGCTGACGACGGCCGTGGCGATGGTGCTCAGCGCGTTCATCCTCGGCGTGGTCACCCACACGCTGGCCCGCCAGCTCGGCGGCAACGGCGCGTGGCAGCCCACGGTCGGCCTGTCCATGCTGATCATGTCCCTCAGCGACGCCCCGCGCCTGGTCTTCGCCATGTTCGCGGGCGGCGACGCGATGTTCGTGCAGCTCCTCGGCTGGGCCACCTGGGTGGCGGGCGGCGCACTGCTCACCCTGATGGTCAGCCGCTCCCACGACCTCCCCTGGCCGAAGGCCCTGGGCGCGTCGTCCATCCAGCTCATCGCGCTGCTGTCGATCGTGAAGCTCGGCACGTTCTAGACCTGCCCGGTCGGGCCCCGGTGTGCACGTCACGCCGGGGTTTCACCCCTGCCGCGCCGTGATCACCTCCTGCTACTGTCGCCCCTGCTCGCGCAGGACGAGCGGCGACATCGTGACACGCCCCCTGCGCGGCGCCCTGGGGAGGGACTTCACACGTGAATCGTCCGCTGGACAAGCGGGCCGTGCGCCGTCGGCGTGCGCTCGGCCGTACAGCTCTCACCGTCACGCTCGCCGTGACCGCCGGCATCGGCGCCGCCACGGGGACGGCCACCGCCGCCGACACGACCACGGCGTCCGCCGAACCCGTCGTCATCAGCCCCGGCGCCCGCTTCGTGCCCCGCGCCACCCTCGTCCTCAACACCGGCGAGACCGGCTTCCTCACCGCGCAGGAGGGCGACGACCGCCTGCGCTGGATCGACTACGCCACCGGCACCACGACCGTCCTCGACCACCGGCTGCCCAAGCCACTCGCCTACGACGTGGACGGCCTCCGCTTCGCCGAGCACCCCGGGGACTTCGGTCACGGCTCCGACACCGTCGCCCTCCACGCGGCGCACCCGTCCCCGCACGTGACGCTCCAGCAACGGGCGGGCGACGGACCGACGGTCACGGTCCCGATCCCGGAGGGCCAGTCGTACGTCGCCACCTACGGCGACACCGTCATCACCCGCACCGGCGCCGAGAACGCCGAAACGAGCCTGCACCTGCTGCGCACGGAGAACGGCCAGGTGCGGGACCAGAAGCTGGAGGGCCTGCCGGAAGGCTGGAACCTCACCATCAGCACCGGCGACTCCCGGTCCGTGGCCGTCCGCGCGATCAAGTGGGAGGACACCACGATGTCCCAGGGGTGGTGGGTCGTCGACCTCGCCACCGGCAAGGTGAAGACACTCTCCACCCACGGCGAGAGCGTCACCTTCGACCAGGACACCGTCTTCCACCTCGGCGCCCCGCAGCCCTACGCCGCCCAGGTGTACCGCCGCGACGACCTGGACGCGGAGCCGACCACCCTCGACCTGCGGGACGTCGGCGCGTACGACGACACGATCCTGCCCTTCGCCGACGGCTTCGCCACCGTGTCCCCGCCCAACCCCGGCGACAACCAGTACCGCGGCAACCCGCTCTCCCTCAGGGACACCGAGGGCCGCTCGACGACCCTGCTGACCGTCGCCTCCCCCTCGCTGCACCGCACGCCCGACGGCTCCCTGCTGGTGACCGGCGCCGAGAAGGACACCGACTACGGCCCGCTCGACTGGGGGTACTACCTCCTCACGCCCGCCGCCGACGGCACCGTCACCCGCAAGCGCGTCGCGGACATCGAGGACCGGGAGGCCGAACCGTTCGGCATCTCGCTGGGCAGCGGCATCCTCACCACCGCCGACGACTCCAAGCTCTACATGCCGGGCACCTACGTCGGCGGCTACCGCAGCACCTGGCTGAAGACCGCCGGGCGCCCCGAGGAGCTGAACTCGACCGTCGACGGCCTCGTCAGCGGCCGTGACGTCGACTGCGGCGACTCCGAGAGCGGCCCCTGCGTGACCATGTTCGCCTCCGGCGACGGGCACCACGGCCGCGAGGCCGGTACCGAGCAGGACGTCACCATGCTCTACCGCAACGGCGACTCCGCCTGGGGCCCGCGGGTGACCTCCGGACTCGGCAGCCCCGAACTCGTCGACCTGTCCGGCCGGTACGGCGTGGTCGACCAGGCCTGGGGCGGCTCGCAGGCCGTCCTGCGCTTCGAGGACGGCGACACCGGACGCGTCATAGAGAAGCGGGAGATCGTCGCGGCGGCCGTCTGGGGCAACCAGCTGTGGAGCGCCACCAGCAGCTGGGACGACCCCGGTCAGAACCTCCCGACCACGGTGACGGCGAAGAACCTGTCGACGGGCGCCGCGGGCGAGACCTTCGACGCCGGGTGCGTCCCCCGCGAACTGCAGGCCGTGGGGCGCTGGGTGTACTGGCAGTGCGACGACTCCTGGCCCAACTACCGGGGCGGCGGCGTCTACGACCGGCAGGCCAAGCGCTCCCTGAAGGTCGGCACCGACAAGGCGCTCCTCGGGGACGGCTACCTGGTCCGCCAGTCGGACACGACCGGCCTCACCCTCGTCGACCTGCACGAGGGCCTCCAGGCCGGTGCCACCGAGGCGGACCTGCCCCAGCGCGTCATCGTCACCGCGGCGGAACTGGGCGACCGGACCGTGCCCCGGGCCGGATGGACCGTGGACCGCTTCGGCGGACACGTCGCCTACGCGGGCGCGGACCGCCGGGTGCGGATCGTCCCCTCGGGCGTCCCGGCCTCCCGCATCGCCGTGATCGACGCGGAGACGTCGTCCGCCCTGGACATCAGGGCCGGGAAGACCTGGACGTCACGCTGGTGGCTGTCGAAGCCCGCCGCCTCCTGGACGCTGGCCCTGAAGAACAAGGCGAGCGGCAGGACCGTGCGCACCCTGTCCGGCGGCGAGGCCCGCGGCCTCCTGTCGGCCTCCTGGGACGGCAAGGACGCGACCGGGCGGTACGTCCCGAACGGCGCCTACACCTGGACCCTGACCGCGAAGCCCGCCGACGGCGCCGGCGCCGACCTGTCCGTCTCCGGGACCGTGCCGGTCACCGGAGGCACCGCCGTGTGGCGGGACATGGCGGGCGACGACGGCTTCGGCGACCTGCTGGCGACGGACTCCGCCGGGGCCGTGTGGATGTACCGGGGTACCGGGACCGGCGGCGTGAACTCCCGCACCGCCGGGACCGCCGGGGCGTTTCCCGCCGGCTCGGTGCTCGTGCCCGTCGGCGACGTGGACGGCGACCGGTGCGCCGACGTACTGGTCCGGGTGGGCAACGAGCTGCGGGCCTACCGCCCCGGCTGCGGCAAGGTCGTCGGCGCCTCGTCGCCGTACACGGTGATCGGCCAGGGCTGGGGCCAGTACGACCAGCTGACGTCACCCGGCGACCTCAACGGCGACGGCCACACCGACCTGATCGCCCGCCAGACCACGACCGGCGACATCTACTTCTACGCGGGCACGGCGGACCACCGCCTCAAGCCCCGGGTGCGGATCAAGGCGAACTGGAAGCTGTACAAGTGGATCACCGGCGCCGGTGACCTGAACGGCGACGGACGCGGCGACCTGCTCGGCCAGGACTCCGCCGGTGTCCTGTGGCGGTACTACGGCACCGCCGCCGGCAACGTGACCAAGCGGGAGCAGGTCGGCGGCGGCTGGAACGCCTACTCCGCCCTCGTCGGCACCGGCGACCTCTCCGGCGACGGCCGCACCGACCTGCTGGCCCGCGACACCGCCGGGAGGCTGTGGCGGTACGCGTCCACGGGCAACGGCACGTACGGCAGCCGGGTGCTGGTCGGCACGGGCGGCTGGAACACGTTCAAGGGCCTGTACTGACCCGAGCGCGGAAAGAAGAGGGCGGCCCCCGGCGTGGACATCACGCCGGGGGCCGCCCCCGTTCCCGCCGCCTCACACCTCAGGAGTCGAGCACCTGCCCGTCCCGCCGCACCACGGGCGGCTGAACGCTCCACGGGAAGTTGATCCACTCGTCGGTGCGCTTCCACACGTACTCGCACTTCACCAGCGACTGCGTCTTCTCGTAGATGACGGCGCTGCGCACCTCGGCGACGGCGTCGAGGCAGAAGTCGCGGACCAGCTTGAGGGTCTTGCCGGTGTCGGCGACGTCGTCCGCGATCAGCACCTTCTTGTCGGTGAAGTCGATCGCGTTCGGGACGGGCGCGAGCATGACGGGCATCTCGAGCGTGGTGCCGACGCCGGTGTAGAACTCGACGTTGACCAGGTGGATGTTCTTGCAGTCGAGCGCGTAGGCGAGCCCGCCGGCGACGAAGACGCCGCCGCGCGCGATGCTGAGCACCACGTCCGGCCGGTAGCCGTCGTCGGCGATGGTCTGGGCGAGCTCGCGGACGGCGACGCCGAACTGCTCGTAGCTGAGGTTCTCGCGCACGCCGCTCACACCTGCGTCCGGTGGAAGTTGAGGTAGGACCGGGAGGCCGTGGGCCCGCGCTGCCCCTGGTAGCGGGAGCCGTACCGCTCACTGCCGTAGGGGTGCTCGGCCGGCGAGCTGAGCCGGAACATGCAGAGCTGCCCGATCTTCATGCCGGGCCACAGCTTGATGGGGAGCGTGGCGAGGTTGCTCAGCTCCAGGGTCACGTGCCCGGAGAACCCGGGGTCGATGAAGCCGGCCGTGGAGTGGGTCACCAGCCCGAGCCGCCCCAGCGAGCTCTTCCCCTCCAGCCGGGAGGCGAGGTCGTCGGGCAGCGTGATGACCTCGTACGTACTGGCCAGCACGAACTCACCGGGGTGCAGGATGAACGGCTCGTCCCCCTCCGGCTCCACGAGCCGGGTGAGGTCCGCCTGCTCGACGGAGGGGTCGATGTGCGGGTACCGGTGGTTCTCGAACACCCGGAAGAAGCGGTCGAGACGTACGTCGATGCTGGACGGCTGCACCATGGATGCGTCGTAGGGATCGATCCGCACCCGCCCGGCGTCGATCTCGGCCCGGATGTCCTTGTCTGAGAGAAGCACGTCCCGAGAATACGCAAGGCGCGCGCGACGACCGAAACCGGCCGCCCCACGCGCCCACGCTCTCTGTCTGCGGGTTTCCCCCGCCGCTCCTGCCCTGCCGCTCCTTACGGCTACCGGCTTCCGGCTACCGGTTACCGCTTCTGCAAGGTCACCGGCACGACGCTGCGAAGCCGCGCACAGCGCGGACACCGCAGCAGCCGGCCGGGGCCGAGGCGCTCGGCCTGCTGCATCGGGAACGAGGTGGCGGTGAACACGTGCCCATCGGCACAGCGGACGACGGTGCGCTCCATCAAGTCCAAGAGTCCCTTCCCCAAGAACCGCGTCTGGCTTGCTGCCCTGACGACAAAAGCCACGTTACGGGATGAAAGGAACGGCCCTCCAGGCGGCACCCCGGACGCACGCCACGGCCTCACCGTACGCCCCGCCGTCTGCCCCCCGCAGCGGCTTCCACACCTTGAAACATTCTGAAACATGGTCAGGCCCCCGGGTCTTGGACACCGGGGGCCTGGCATGAGGTACAGTGATCGAGCGTCCGGACCACTCCGACGGAGCGGATCTGGATCTTGCGCGGGTGTAGTTTAATGGTAGAACATCAGCTTCCCAAGCTGAGAGCGCGAGTTCGATTCTCGTCACCCGCTCCACGAAGCAGGCCCAGGTCATCGACCTGGGCCTTCGTGATGTGTATACGTACCTGCTCGACCCCGCGACGAGGACGTACCGCGAAGGGGACGTGTTCGCCGGCCCCCTGAAGATCACCGCCCCCTTCGCAGCGGAGATCGACCTCGGTCAGGTCTGAACCGGTCGCAGGGCAGTCAGAGGGGCTGCTCAGCCGGCGGTGGTGCGCCCGGCAGACTCCTGCGGACGTGCGAAAGCAACCGAGGATCCCTCGGGCGAGCAGAGCCCGGAGGCGTAGAACCCACGCGGACGCCGCCGCACCTCCGGTCGGACGGCTTCACCGTGCCGTGCCCACCGTGTGCCCTTCAGAGCGGACACCTACGGTCGGCAGGAGCATGCGCCGAAGAAGCACACCCTCATCGTTGAGCGTGTATCCGCGGGTCGGCGAGAGGGCTATCACCCGAGCGCCGTCGCTTCCCGGGCTGGGAGCGCGAGTCCGGTCCTCGTCACCCGCTGCATGGGAAACCCCTGGCCCGCAAGGCCCGGGTTTTTTGTCGTCCGGGCCTTGCGGGCCAGGGAGCGAGCCGCGCGGTTCAACCACGCAGTCGGCCTCCGAACCAGAGCGGAAGACGCGCAGGCCGGGTCGCGACCGCGGAGCGCGGCAACGCTCAAGGCATGCCTTCGGCGGGGCGCTCAGGCTCCGAGACGGAGGGGGCGTCGCTTGCGAGTAC
This sequence comes from Streptomyces sp. DH-12, assembly GCF_002899455.1. Taxonomy (GTDB): domain Bacteria; phylum Actinomycetota; class Actinomycetes; order Streptomycetales; family Streptomycetaceae; genus Streptomyces. The sequence continues at coordinate 3,747,144 of NZ_PPFB01000001.1, forward strand.
CGGCCGGAGGAGTGGCGTACGCGGGGAGCTCCCGTCCCGCCTGCCGTCGCCCCAGGCGGAGCCGAGCAGGCGGGGCGGGAGCCGGAGGGGAGTGGTGGGAATCTCCGGCTCGGCAGGCGCGCGCCTCTCAACCGGCAGCCTGCGAAGAGACCAGCAGTGCCCCGAACCCGAGGACGACCGACTGCACGATGCCGGGGATGCGCCATCCCAGGGCGAGGAGGCCACCGCCTGTCAGTACCGCGCCGCCCCCCAGAAGCCACCATGCCTGCGACGCCGCCCGCGACGCACTCGACGGAACGACGCCGTCGCTCTCGTAGCTGTCGGCCCATCCCGCTATCCCGACGCCGTACACCGACCAGGCGATGAGCATGAAGTCGATGACGAGCAGCGCCACGCTGACCCCGATCTGCCGGCCGGCTGACGGTCCGTTCGTCCGCCTCATGGCCACCGCCGTCCCGTCCGCAGGTGACGCTCCATCAAGTACATGCGGTGAGCGTGGCCGTCGCAGCGGGCGCCGCACATGAGCACGGGTACTCAGATGCGCCGCTCGCGTCGGGCAACAGACCGGATCTGCCGCCTGCGCCCCGGTCGTGCCCGGTCAAGCGGGACATCAGGTCAGCACCCTGCTGGATCAGGGCGTGTCTGCGTACACGATCTTCCGAACCGGTGTCGGCTCGGTACAGGTCCGGACCGCCTCCGGACCGTTCGAAGTCAGCCGGTACTGACCGTCGAAGACGGGGGTCCACGACACCTGAGCTGGTCGGAGCCGTGGGCTTCTGCGGGACGGATGGGCAACGGGACCGGCGATCAGTGGACCGGCCGCTGACCGCGGTTGCCGGTGTTCGCCGCGTCCGTCGAGACCCCGCTGACCTGTTCGAGACCCCGTTGACCTGTGCGCTGAACTCGTCGCCGGGCTGCGGCCACCGCTTGATGACCTCTGCCGGAAGTTCCGGGGCCGGCCACACCTGGATACGGATCTTCTCGGTGGTTCCGGGGCTCTCGTCGGAGTCGATGCGGCGCGGTCGTCGTCGCGCGCGGGGGGTGGCGCTGGTCCGCTGCGGGCGGCGTCCGGAGGAGAGGACGGGAGGGCCGGACGCGCGGGAGGCCGTCGCCGTGACGGGGCGCGCCCGGGCCCGTGCGGCGGGGAGGGGCCGGGGCCGGTGCCCCGGGGCCCTCCCGTGCCGGGCCGGGCGTCCGGTCAGCCGTGGTACTTGATGTAGCCGTTGCCGTCCTTGTCGTGCGCCTTCTTGGTGTAGGCGTGGATGTCGGCCGGCTTGCCGCCCGGCTTGTAGAAGTAGATCGTGTCCTTGTCGTTGTTCCAGAGGAAGTTGCAGTTCTGGCGGTACACGACGTTCTTGCCGTCGGAGTCGGTGCCCCGGCCTCCGCGCAGGTGGACGTAGTCACCCGGCTCGAGGAAGTGGTTGGCCCTGAAGGTGAAGGTGTTGCCGGCCCGGTCCTTGACCTTGTAGCCCTTCAGGTTCACCTTCGACTTCTTCGAGTAGTTCTTGATCGTCAGGTACTCGTTCTTCGTGTTCCCGCCGGAGCACTTGTTGGAGTCCCGCCCGGGGGCGTCGTACTGCACGCCCTTGATCTTGAGCGCCGAGGAGTACTCGGCGGCGTGCGCCGGCACGGCCGCCGTGAGGGCGAGCGCGGCGACGGCCGCGGTGGTGGCGGCAGCGGTCACGGTGCGCCGGATGATCATGAGGTTCCCCCCTCAGTGATGCGAATGGAGCATCCGGAGCATACCTAAAGCGTTCATACGATGATGTTGACGTGAAGAAGTTGTGACAGTCAGCCACTCCGGCCCACTCCAGGCACGCCTGACTCCCCTTGCGCCCGCCGTTGAGCGGGCATCAGCGGGCATCGCCGGCAGGCGGTCAGTCGCCGCCTCCACCCGCGCCCCCGCCCCCGCCCCCGTGGAACAGGTCCCCCGCTCCGGCCCCGGTCGACGGCTTCGACGGCTTCGCCGGGCAGGCCGCCGTGGGGGATGTCATCGTCCAGGCCGTGCCGGTCACCTGGAGGATGGGGAGGGGAGGAGGGCCGGCCTCCTCGGGGGTGTCCGACGCGCGGGGGACCACGGTGGGGGCCGGTGAGGAGGCGTGGCGGACCGTGCAGGTCAGTTGCAGGAGGGCCTCGCGGGACACCGGCGTGGGGGTGTCCGGGAGGGTGACCCTGACCGTGACGCCGTCGGTCACCGTCACCGAGGGGGTGCCCGACAGGCGCGGGAGGTCCGTCGTCGCCGACATCGCCCTCTCCTTCTCGTTCGGGCCCTCGAAGAGGAGGCGGACCACCGAGGTCAGGTCGCCCGCGTCGGCGGCCGGGCGGGGGTACGCCGTCAGCTCGCCGTCAGTCAGGAAGAAGAGGGGGACGACAGCCGGCGCCGCCGAGGCCGTCGGGGCAGGACCCGGCATGCCGCTCGCCGGGCCGCCCGCCTCGATGACGTCGGACGCCGGGACACCGCACCCCGTCAGCGCCGTGAGCCCCGTGAGCGCCGTGACCAATCTCGGTGTGAGCCTCACTCCGTGCCTCCGTCGTCGTCGCTCAGGCCCAGGGGGAGTTCGACCGTGAAGACGGCTCCGCCGCCGGGGCGGTTGGCCGCGTGGATGCGGCCGCCGTGGAGGCGGACGTTCTCCGCCGTGATGGCCAGGCCGAGGCCGCTGCTGTCCCCGTCCCCGCTTCCGTTCCCGCTCCTCGCCCGTGACGTGCTCGCCTTGTAGAAGCGCTCGAAGATGTGCGGCAGCGCCTCCTCCGCGACGCCCGGGCCGTTGTCGGTCACCTCGAGGACGGCCCGGTCGCCCCGCGCCCCCAGCGTCACCCGGACCGGCGGTTCGCCGTGGCGCAGGGCGTTGCCGACCAGGTTGGCGGTCACCACGTCGAGCCGGCGCGGGTCGACGCGGGCGCGGAGACCGCCCGGTGCGGGCAGCCGCAGTTCGACCTCCTCCGGCCACCAGCGGGCGGCGACCGTGCGCCGGACGGACTCGGCGAGGTCGATGTCGTCGCGGTTGAGCCGCGCCGCCCCCGCGTCGAAGCGGGAGATCTCCATCAGGTCGTCGACCAGCACGCTCAGCCGCTGCGTGCCCTCGCTGACGAGCCGCAGCGCCTCGCCCGTCTCGCCCTCCACCCGCTGGTCCAGTACGTCGGTGACCGCCGTCATCGCCGCCAGCGGGGTCCGCAGCTCGTGGGAGACGTCCGCCACGAAGCGGCGGCCCCGCGCCTCCAGGCGGCGCAACTCGGCCACTGTCCGCTCCAGTTCGGCGGCCGTCTCGTTGAAGGAGCGGGACAGCTCGGCCAGTTCGTCGGAGCCGGTGACCTTCAGCCGTACGTCGAGATGGCCCGCGGCCATCCTGCGCGTCGCCCCGCGCAGGGCCCGTACGGGGCGCAGCACGCCGCTCGCGGCCAGCAGGGCCAGGACGACGGCGAGGCACAGTGCCACCAGGGTGGCCCGTTCGATGCCGCTGACCATCGCCTCGACGTACCCCTCCTCCGCGGTCTGCGGCACCTCCAGGTACATCACCACCCCGGAGAGCCGCTGCACCATGTAGTCGTCCGTCGTGTACGTCACGGGCATGCCGACGAGGAGACGCGGGCTGCCGTCGACGGTCACCCGCTGGAACACCGCCGCGCGCCGCGTCCGCACGGAGCGGAGCATCTCGCGGCTGGGCCGGGTGAAGCGGGCTGTGGGGGCGTACGCGCGCCGGTCGCCGTAGGTGGCCATGACCCGCCAGCCCGACGACTGGTTCGCGCGGATCACCTGGTCGGCCGCCCACTGGAGGTCCGACGTGGCGGGGGCGTACGGGACGCTGGGCGCGACGGCGTCGACGCTCGCGCGGAAGCGGTTGATGACGGAGTCCTGGCTCTGCTGGAGCACTCCCGTGCGCGCCTCCCGGAAGGCGAGGGCGCCGGTGCCCAGGGAGCTGGCCATGGCGACCAGGACGAAGGAGATCAGGAGGCGGGAGCGCAGGCCGCGGAGGGGGAGCGGGATGCGGGACACCACGGCGCGGAAGAGGCGGCGGGGGCCGGTGAGCGGCGCCGGGTCCGGGGTGCTCCGCGGCTCCGCGGACGGGTCCCCGTTCACGCGCGGCCGGTGCCGAAGCGGTAGCCGAAGCCGCGGACGGTCTGCACGTAGCGCGGGCTCCTGCCCTCGCCGAGCTTGTTGCGCAGGCGCTTCACGCAGGCGTCCACGAGGCGTATGTCGCCGTGGTAGCCGTGCTCCCAGACCGCTTCCAGCAGTTGCTGGCGGCTGAACACCTGGCCCGGGGACGCGGACAGGGTGAGCAGCAGGCGCAGTTCGGAGGGGGCGAGGGTGACGGGCTCGCCCCGGTGGGTCACCGCCAGACCGGCGCGGTCGACGACCAGGTCGCCGTGCGTCTCCGGCCGGGGCCGGACGCCGTCCGGCGGGGACGCGTCCTGCCGGCGCAGGACGGCGCGTATGCGCGCGTCGAGGACCCGCGCCTGCACGGGTTTCACGACGTAGTCGTCCGCGCCCGTCTCGAGGCCCAGGACGACATCGATGTCGTCGCCCCGGGCCGTGACCATGATGATCGGCACCTGGTCGCGCTCCCTGATCCGGCGGCACACGTCCAGGCCGGACATGCCGGGCAGCATCAGGTCGAGCACGACGACGTCCGGCCGGGCGGCGTGGAGCTGTGCCAGCCCCTCCTCGCCCGTCTCCACCGCGACGACCTCGTGCCCCTGGTGCCGCAGGCCCAGGCGCACGGCCTGCCGCACGGTGGAGTCGTCCTCGACGATCAGGATCCGTGGCATTGCCGCAGTGTAAGCAGGCCGGGTGTCCGGCAGGTCCGGCCGCCCTGAGCCGCCGGACACCCGGCCGCCGTTACCGTTCCGTGACCTCGCGAACTCGGGGCGATCAACTGGGATGACCAGATTGACCTGTCATGCGTTCGGTACGAGAGAGGCAATCCGCACCCCCCACCGGCAGCAGTGCGGCCGCTCGCCGCGCCGGCGGACGGCGGCCGTCCTCCCACCGCCGGGTACGTCCCCGCAGACGGGGCCGCGTCCTGCTGACCGTCGCGCTCGCGGTCGCGCTGCTGGCCGCGGCGGCGTTCCTGCGGGCGGAACTGCGGGGCGGGGACGGCGTGCGGGGCGTGCCGGACGCACGGCCTCCACAGGCCGCGCCCACGCCCACGCCCCCTTCGTCCCCCGCCCCCGCGCCCGCGGCGCCCTCCCCCTCCGCGACCAGGACCACGATCGAGGTGCCGGAGCGCGGCAGCGGGATGTTCGTCACCGCGCGGGCCGACGGGGACACGGTGGGCGAGGGGCCCCGGCCCCTGCGGTACGTCGTGGAGGTCGAGGACGGACTGGACGTCTCGCCGTCCGATGCGGCCGAGGAGATCGCCGAGATCCTCGCCGCCCCGCGCGGCTGGACCCACGACCCCGAGAACGCGTTCCGCCTGGTCGGCGCGGGCGCCCCGCACGACCTCTCGATCAAGATCGCGACCCCCGCCACGGCGGACGCCCTGTGCTGGAAGGGCATCCGGCAGGACACCGGTGGCGAGTACAACTGCGAGGTGCCGGACGGGGTGGTGGTGAACCTCAGGCGCTGGGTCGAGGGCTCGCCCACCTTCGACGGACCGATCCACGACTACCGGGCGCTGATCATCAACCACGAGATGGGCCACTTCCTCGGCCACTCCCACATGACCTGCGGGGGCGAGGGACGGCTCGCACCCGTGATGATGCAGCAGATCAAGGGCCTGAAGGGCTGCGTGGCCAACGCCTGGCCGTACGACGAGGACGGCGACCTCGTCACGGGACCGCCGGCATGACGACCGGCCGCATGACGACCTGGACATGGACCCGTCGATCACGACACAGGTGAAGACGGAGGACGGCCGCGTCGGCGTCCTCCCGTCCCCGCCGTCCGACGGCTGCTCCCCGGCGGACTGCGTCCTCGCCGTCGTCGCCCCCGGCGGCACGGACGTCCGGACACCCTCCCGCATCCACCGCATGCCCGGTGAAGGCGGCTGCTCGGCCGGCAACGCCCTGCACCCACTGCCGCCGCCGCACTGACGCGGACGCCCGCGTGGGGCTGCCCCGGCGTGCATGCCGGGGCAGCCCCACGCGGGCGGGTCGAAGCAGGTCAGTGCTTGAACGCGTCCTTCGTCTTCTCCTTGGCCTCGCGGGCGTCGCCCTTGCTCTTCGTCGCCTGGCCCTCCGCCTCCATGCGCTCGTCCCCGGTGGCGCGTCCCATGGCTTCCTTGGCCTTGCCCTGCGCCTGCTCGGTCTTCGCCTTGGCCTTCTCACCGGCACTCACGGAACACGCCTCCTCGTAGCGTTCGGGCACTGCGTCGTGAGCCCACGGGTGCCCCCACTTTTCCTTCACAAACAAGGTGCCGGCGAGGTGTGCGGCTGCGGGTGGAGGGCAAACGGTGCGGCAGGAGGTCGATAACTATGGTTCCCTTGCTGCTCGTTCTGCTTCTCGCCCTGATCCTGTTCGGCGCCGGCTTCGCCGTGAAGGTGCTGTGGTGGATCGCCATCGCGGTCCTCGTGGTCTGGCTGCTCGGCTTCGTCATGCGCTCCACCACCGCGGGCGGTGGCCGCGGTCGCTGGTACCGATGGTGACGCGCCGCACCACGACACCGCACCACCCCCCGGGGGCCCGGTCACCACGGTGACCGGGCCCCCGTCCGTGTGGGCGCCGCGACCCGCCCGCCGTCGCTGTGTCCGCGTACGTCCCCGGACATGTCCGTGATCGGTAACGGACGCATCCCGGGGCGTCCGTCCTCCGTCCTCCCCAGTGGTTCCCAGCGCTTCTGGGACACGGCGACGAGCGACGGACGACAGCGGGAAAACGGGGGCGGGACATGGCGCGGCACAGCGGTGGACGGAGCTGGTACGGCAAGGTGGCCGGGGCGGCCCTCGGGGTGACGATGCTGGCCGTCGGCGCCTCGGTGTACACCGCCCAGGCCGAGGGCGTGAACGGCGGGTCCGCCCGGGCCGGCGCGTCCGCGAAGCCCGCCGCCGTGCAGCGGGTCTCCCCCGCCATCGCGCACGCCTCCGACGCGGGCCCGCGCGGCGTGAACATCACCATCGACGACGGCCCCGACCCGCGCTGGACGCCCGAGGTGCTCGACCTGCTGCGCGAGCACGGCGTGAAGGCCACCTTCTGCGTGACCGGCGTCCAGGCGCAGGCCCACCCCGGTCTGGTCAAGGAGATCGTCGCGGAGGGGCACGTGCTGTGCGACCACTCCGTCTCGCACGACACCGCCATGGACCGGAAGTCCGAGGCGTACCAGTCGAAGGAGATCCTCGACGCCGAACGCATGATCACCGAGGCGTCCGGCGGCGTCCGTCCCCTCTACTACCGCGCGCCCGGCGGGGCGTTCACCCCCCACAGCCGCGCGGTGGCCGCCTCCCGCGGCATGCGCCCGCTGGGCTGGAACGTGGACACCAAGGACTTCGAGCAGCCGGGCGCGGACGCCATCGTCGAGACCGTGCGGCGGGAACTGCCCAACGGGCCGACGATCCTCTTCCACGACGCCGGCGGCGACCGCGCCCAGACCGTCGAGGCGCTGCGCCGAGTGCTGCCCTGGCTGAAGGAGGAGGGCCGCTCCTTCGGCTTCCCGGTGCGCTGAGCGTCCACAACGATCCCGTTTCAGGGCAGACCCGCCTGTTCAGGATGGAGCGGTGCCAGGCAGACTCGGGGCCGTACACGTGTCGACGAAGGATGGCTCGTTCATGATCACGCTGACCAAGGAAGACGGCCCCGCGGACCTGGACGGGGTCACGCACCTGTCCATCGGTGTCTCCTGGGACCCCACCGCCGGAAGCAGCGGCGGGGTGCTCGGCAAGCTGCGCCGCAAGACCGGTACGGACCTCGACCTGATCGCCGTCGCCATGTCGGGCGGTGACCCGGTGCGCATGGCCGGACTGGACTCGCCCGACCCGATGGGCAACGGCTCCCTCCTGCACAGCGGCGACAACCAGACCGGCCACGGTGACGGGGACGACGAGACGGTGACCGTCGAGTTCTCCCGGCTGCCCGGCGCCATCACCGCGATCGTGTTCGTCGCGGCCGCCTACAAGAAGGGCAGCTCCTTCCAGAAGGCCCGCAACATCAGCTTCAAGGTCTACGACGCGACCGGCGGCAGCAGCCAGCAGGTGGCCGACATCTGGCCGAGCCTGCTCAGCCAGGACAACGGATGCGCCGTGGCCAAGGCGGTGAAGGTGGGCGACAGCTGGAAGCTCCAGGTGATCAACGAGACCGGCAAGATCAAGCAGGGCGACGAGCACGCCCTGATGCGGTTCGCCGTCAGCAAGTAGCGCAGGGGAAACGGGCGGCCACGACACCCGCCGGGGTGCCGTGGCCGCCCTCCCCCGTCAGGGAAGCTGCGCGTAGACGCCGCCTTCGGTGTCGCGGACCGTGACCTCGGGGACGAAGTCCCCGGAGCTGTCGCCGGGCGCGGCGGTGGCGTACCAGACGCCCCATCCGGGGCGGCCGGGCAGTTCCAGCAGCTTGCCCCGCACCGGGCCGTTCTCCGACGCGACCTCGACGACCGACGCCGTGCCCTCACCGCCGTAGTAGAGGCCCGAGAGCAGCACCCCGGTGTCCGTCCCCTCGGACTGCAGCGAGACTCCGGGAGTGCTCCTGTCGATGTTGCCGTCGACCGCACTGCGGAACTGGCCCTCGGGCATGTCCGGCGTCGTCCAGTGCTTCCCCTCCTCCGTCAGCCACAGGACGAACCCCGGCGCCGCCGTCACCCGCTCGCCCGGTTCGACGATGCGCGGCGTCGGCGCGGGCACGCTCGGCGAGGGCGAGGGCGTGGGCGCGGGCGCGGGCGAGGCGGACACCGTGGCGGCCGGACGCGTGACCCGGTCACCGCCGTCCGTGCCCTGCAGCGCGACGAAGGCCAGCGGCGCCAGCAGCACGCCGCAGCCCGCGCCCAGCACGGTCGCGCGGCGCCTGCGGCGGATCAGCCGGCCACGGCGTTCCACGGCGGCCAGCGGCACCCGGGACGGCGTGACGCCGTACGCGGCGGCGGCCAGCGCCTCGCGCAGCGGCCCGGCCCCGGCGGGCTCCGCGTCCGGTTCTGCTTCCGGGTGGGGGTGGTTCATGGGCGGGCTCCGGGAATCGGGTGCGAGCGCTCGGCGGCGGCGAACGCGGAATGGGAGCGCAGGGCTTCGAGGCCGCGCCGCGCATGCGTCTTCACCGTGCCGAGGGAACAGTTGAGCACCTCGGCGATGGCGGTCTCGGGCAGGTCCTCCCAGTACCGCAGCACCAGCACCGTCCGCTGCCGGGTGGACAGCGAGCCGAGGGCCTCGGTGATCGCGGCCCGGTGCTCGACGGACTCGGCGTGGCCCTGGTCCGGCTGGTGCACCCGCTCCGGCAGGAACGGCATCAGCAGGTGCGTGACCCTGCGTCTGCGGGTCCGGCTGATGTTGTTGTTGACCAGGGAGCGCCGGACGTAGAAGTCGACGTCGTCGGGCGGGATGCGCCCCCAGCGTGCGTACACCTTGGCCAGGGTGGTCTGCACCAGGTCCTCGGCCTCGTGGAAGTCCCCGGTGAGCAGGAGGGCGGTCCGCACCAGACGGGCCCAGGCCGCACCCGCGTAGGCGGTGAAGTCGGGGTGCTCCGGCAAGGCGGCGGATGTGTCGTGCGGCACGGACCGGTTCCTCTGCGTCGGGTGTGGGGGAGGGATCCGGGGCGGGGGACCGGCCGGCCCCCCGCCCGCGGGGTCGGCGCGGGGTCAGCGCCTCGTCAGCGAGGCGTAGACGCGGCCCTTGGTGTCGCGGACCGTGACCTCGGAGACGAAGTCCCAGGAGCTGTCGTCCGGTACGGCGGTGGCGTACCAGACGCCCCAGCCGGGCCGGCCGGGCAGCTCGATGAGCTTCCCGGCCACCGTGCCGGCCCGCGTCTCGACCTCGACGACGGACGCCGTGCCCTTGCCGCCGTAGTACAGGCCGGACAGGTAGACGCGCTCCGGAGTGCCCTCGTACTGGAGGGAGACGCCGGGGCTGCTCAGGTCGATGTTGCCGTCGACCACGCTGCGGAACTGGCCCTCGGGCATGTCCGGCGTCGTCCAGTGCTTGCCCTCGGGCGTCAGCCACAGCTCGAAGCCGGGCGCGCCGGTCACCCGCTCACCGGGAGCGACGATGCGGGGCGTCGGGGCGTGCTTCCTGGCGGCCGCCGGGGCGCTCGCCGCGGCCGCCGTCGCGGAGTGCGCCGCGCGGCCGGCCGTGTCGTGGGGCGCCGTGGCGGGCGCCGCGTACGACACCGTGGCCATGCCGGCCACCAGGGCCATGCCGGCCACCGCGGCCGTGACGGCCGCGCCGGCCAGGTACTTCCGTGTCCGCTTCATGAACGGGCAACTCCTCGTGGGCATCGGGTCCTTGCGGGCCCGGGCGGTCTGACGGACGGAGGGCGCCTCTCCACCCGTACAAACCCCGGCCCTCCGCCCGCCGGATGACACCCGCCGTGAAGTTTTCCGCCCGCGTCCCGCACCGCCCGCGCCACCGGGCGCCCGGTCAGTGCGCCGGGCCGCCGCGCAGGCGGCGCGAGCACCAGCCGATGACGCCGGCGTTGATCAGCGCGCCCATGACCACGGCGAACGCGAAGGTCGGTATGCCGCCCGGCAGGGCCATCCCGACGAGGCTGCCGGGGGCGGTGGCGAGCACGGGGATGACGCCCGCGAAGGACGCGTCCTCGTTGTCTCCGGCGCTCACCACGATCGCCCACACGGTCAGGGCCGCGCAGACGCCCAGGTAGACGAGGGCGAAGACGTCGCTGTAGAGGTGGCGCAGACGGGCGAGGAGGGTGCGGTCGGAACGTCCGGTCATGGGGGTGGGCTCCTCGGATGCGTTGCCGCCGGCGCTGCTGATGATGGTCATGTTCATGATCCTCGGGTCGGTTCGGTCGGAACAGGTCCGTCGTCGTGTCTGTGGGTGTGTCTGTGGTCGTGCGGGGGTGGTGCGGGGGTCGTGGAGGCGTACGGGACGCCGGGTCACACGGCGGTGCCGGGCGGGTTGGGGCGGGCGAGGCCGAGGTCGTAGGCGAGGATCGTCGCCTGTACCCGGTCGCGCAGCCCCAGCTTCCGCAGCAACGCGTTGACATGGGACTTCACGGTGCCGACGGTGATGCCGAGCTGACCGGCGATCTCCGCGTTGGTCAGTCCGGCGGCGACCAGCGTGAGGACGCCGCGTTCCCGGCCGGTCAGGCCGGACAGTTCGGCGACCGGCGTCGCCGGGCCCTCGGCGGCGGCCGCGTAGTGGGAGATGAGCCGCCGGGTCGCGGACGGGGCGAGGACGCTCTCGCCCGACGCCACCACCCGGATCCCGCGCAGCAGTTCGGACGCGTGGACGTCCTTCAGCAGGAAGCCGGAGGCGCCCGCCCGCAGCGCGTCGAAGACGTAGGAGTCGAGGTCGAAGGTGGTCAGCACCAGCACCCGGGGCGCGTGCGCGCGGCCGGTGATGATCCGGGTCGCGGCGATGCCGTCCAGCTCGGGCATCCGTACGTCCATGACGACGACGTCCGGCGCCAGTTGCTCGGCGAGCCGCACCGCGGCCGCACCGTCGGCGGCCTCGCCGACGACCGTCATGTCCTCCTCGGCGTCGATCACGGCGGCGAATCCCGCGCGCACGATGCCCTGGTCGTCGGCGACCAGTACGTTCAGGCTCATCGTTCCCTCTCCTCCCCGTCGCCCGGTGCGAGGGGCAGCAGGAGACGGACGGTGTCCGCCGGTCCGGTGGTCAGAGTGCCGTCGAGCGCCTCGACGCGCGCGGCCAGCCGCTCCCGCACGGCCGGGTGGGCGGCGGACGGAACCCCGGTGGCCGTGAGCGTCAACGTACCCTCCGTCGCGTCGAGTCTCAGTGCGGCCGGCTGCTCCCCGCCGGTGGCGAGCACGGTCTCGGCGGCGTGGTAGGCGGCCAGGTCCACGGCGGCGGGCAGCCGTCCGGGCACCCGGTCGGTGAGGCGGATCTCCACCTCGCGGCCGGTGGCCCGGCACTGGCGGGCGAGCAGGTCGAGCGCCTGGAGCGTGGGCTGCGGGCGCAGCGCGGGCTCCGCCTCGCCGTCCCGGACGGTGTCGAGCAGGGCGCGCATCGCGGCCAGGGCCTCCCGGGCACGCTCGGCGGTCGCGTCGAGCCTGCCCGCCTCGGCCTCGGCGACCAGGTCGGCGGTGCGGGCCAGCACGGTGGTCTCCAGTCCGCCGGCGATCCGGCGCCGCTCGGCCCACGCGTCGCGGACCGCCTCCCCGGTCAGCGCGCCGAGCCGCCCGTCCCGCTCGGCGCGGGCGTCCCGCGTGCGGCGGCCGCGCAGCGTCCCGCAGCGGCGGGCCGCGTCCGCCGCCAGGGCCGTCCCGGCGGTGGCCGCGAGCACGACCGCCCAGGCGGGCAGCTCCGTCCCCCGGTCCAGTACGGCGGTGGTGACGGCGGCCGTGTGCACCGCGACCGCCGCGGCCGTCAGCAGCGCGGAGCCCGGGAGGCGCGGGTGGTCCCCGGCCGCCCTGCGGGCCGCGTCCGCGGCGAGCGCGGCGCAGGTGGCGAGCATGCCCAGCGCGGGCGGCAGCAGCACCGGGCCGGTGTAGCCGCCGGCCGCGGCCGCCGCCGGCCAGAGCAGGGCGAGTGCCGCGAGGGCGCCGTGCGCGGTGCGCGGGGCCCGCCGCAGCCACAGCAGGGTGACCGCCTGGGCCGCCGCGAGCAGCGCGAACAGCACACCCGCCGACACGTCCGAGCCCGTCGGGGTCTCCTCCGCGCGGATCGCCACCACCGGCAGCAGCGGCTGGAGCACGAGACCGGCGGCGGCCGTCACCTGGGCGGCGCGGTGGCCGCGCGCACCCGGCCGGTCCACGGCGCCGGCGGTACGGCCGGGCAGGACCGCCCGCACCTCCCAGCCGCCGTCGTCCGTCGGCCCGGTGGTCAGGGTGCCGCCCGCCTCCTGGGCACGGGAGCGCAGGATGCCCTGGCCGCGTCCGCCGCCGAGGTCCGCGCCGTGCGCGGGGGTGCCGGGCAGCGGGGCGCCGCTGGTGACCACGACCTCCGTACGGTCGTCGCCGTACCGGCACCGCACCGTGGTGGCCGCGCCCGGCGCGTACCGCGCCACGTTGGTGAGCGCCTCCCGCACGATGCCGTACGCGGCGTCCGCGACGACGCCCTCCGGCAGCGGGTCGAGCACGCAGTCGACCGGCTGGCCGATCCGCCGGAACCCGTCGACCAGGCCCAGCAGCCGTTCCTCGGGCGCGGGCAGATCGCTCTCCGAGGGGACGGGGGCCCGGACCGCGCCGAGCGCCCGGGTCACCTCGCGCCCGGTGTCCACGGCGAACCGCAGTGCCTCGTCGGCGAGTTCGGGCCGCCGGTCACGCAGGCTCAGGGCGGCGCCGGCGGTGACCACCACGGCGGTCAGATGGTGGGCGCTGACGTCGTGCAGCTCCCGCTCCATCCGCCGCCGTTCGACGGCCGGCAGCCGGTGCCGCTCGGACTCGGCCCGGCGCAGCAGGTGTGCGGACGCGAGCCGCGCGTTCCGGGACCGCCGGACGAGCAGCCCGGCGCCACACGTGGCCGCGTACAGCAGGGCGGTGAGCACCAGGTCCAGTCCGTCGCGGTCGCTGAGCCGGTGCAGGGTGAGCCCGTGCAGCAGCTGCCAGACGGCGAGGGACACCCCGCACAGCAGGGTGGTGAAGGTGTCCCGTTCGGTGGCCACGGTCCACAGGGCGAGCGCGACCCCGGCGGTCCCGAGCACGGCGGTCGCCCCGGCGGGCAGCGGGCCGGCGCCCAGCGCGCAGGCGACGGCGACCACGACGAGGGCGGTCACCGGACGGCTCCGGCGCAGCGCCAGCACGGCGGTGACCGGCCCGGCGACCAGCACCGCCACGAGCAGGGCGTACGCGGACGGAACCTCGCCGCGCACCAGTGCCGCCCCCGGCCACACCACGGCCTGGGCGCACAGCAGCAGGACCGGTACCAGCCGGTCGTCGATACGTTTCATGACCCGTTCAGGCTAGGCCGGGCCGTCCTGCCTCCCCCTCCGGCGCAAGGAGGATCCGGGTCTCTGTCCCTGGGTGCAGAAGCCGGGCGGGGCGTCCATCCCTGGAGACGTCCCCGCAGGCCGGCGCGCGGGCACGGGGACGCCGCGAGGCCCGCCGGGGACGGGCCTCACGGGCGCTCGGACCACCGTTCCCGGCACCAGGACCGGCATCGCAGGCGCTCAAGCCGCCGTTTCCGGCGCCGGGGCCGGTGTCGCGGCGGACGGGGCCGGGGCGGGCCGGGTGATCCGGCGGCGGCGGGTGGGCAGGCCGAGGGTGGGGTGGGAGACGGCCCAGGCCGCGGCCCTGCAGACCAGCTCCTTGTAGCGGGCCGCGAGGCGGCCGGTCAGGGCGGCGTTCACCGCCCGGTCGTCGGCGGTGACGTACTGGATGAGGCCGTCCTTGCGGCCCAGCGAGACGCACTGGTTGACGTAGCGCAGCGGCACGTGCGGCAGCTTGCCGCCGGTCAGGCGCGCCGCGATGGCGTCGGCGGCCTGCCACGCGGTGGGCGTGCCGGTCGCGCACGACATCCGCAGCGGCTTGCCGCCGGGCCCCTGCACCAGGGCCGCGTCGCCGACGGCGTACACGTCCGGGTGCGAGACCGAGCGCATGGTGCCGTCGACCACGATCTGCCCCGTGTCGCTCACCTCCAGTGCCGTGGCCCGGGCGATCGGGTGCACGGCGAACCCGGCGGTCCACACGGTCAGCGCGGACGGCAGGACCGTCCCGTCGGCGGTGACCACGCGGTCCTCCTCCACGGCCGTGACCTCGGCGTCCTCGCGCACGGTGATGCCGAGCCGGGCGAAGACCGCCCGCACGTGGTCGCGGCCCCTGGGTGACAGCCAGTCGCCGAGGCCGGCGCGGGCGGCGAGGGTGACCTCCAGGTCCGGACGCGACTCGGCGATCTCCGTCGCCGCCTCCAGACCGGTGAGGCCGCCGCCCACCACGACCACGGGCTGCCCGGTGCCGAGCCCGGCCAGCCGCTCGCGCACCCGCAGCGCGCCGGCCCGCCCGGCGATCTCGTACGCGTGCTCGGCGGCGCCCGGCACGCCCCGGTCGTCCCAGCGGCTGCCGAGGGCGTGGACGAGGGTGTCGTACGCCAGCTCCTCGGCACCGGTGCCGCCGGTGACGGTGACGACCTTGCGGTCGACGTCGACGGCGGTGACCCGGGCGACCTTCAGCTCGACGCCGGTCCCGGCGAGCACGTCGGTCAGCGGCCGGTGGGCGGGTGTCCGGCCGGTGGCCAGCTCGTGGTTGCGGACCCGCTCGGCGAAGTCGGGCTCGGCGTTGACGAGGGTGAGGGCGACGTCGTCACGGTGCAGCCGCCTGGCGAGCCGTCCGGCGGCGGAGGCTCCGGCGTACCCGGCTCCGAGGACGATGATGCGGTGCTGCATGGCAGGCTCCTGTCGTCGACTGGTTCGCCCCTTGAACCGGGCGGCCCGCCGATCCCTGACACCTCTCCCTTGTGACCTGTGTCACACACCACTCGTACGCGTCAGAAGACGTTCCGGACCAGCGGCTCCCCGTGGTCGACGGCGGCCCACCGCTCCGTCACGCGCTCCAGCTTGTCGGGGTTGGCCTGGCTGCGGACCGCGGCGATGCCGTCCTCGGTGACCTCCAGGCACATCACGCCGATCACCCGGCCGTCGAGGACCGCCACGACGGCCGGATCGCCGTTCGCGGTCGCCGCGTACAGCTCGGGCGACCCGCCCGCCACGGCCCGCTTGCCGGGGCCCGGCGTGAACAGGCCGCGCAGGAACGTGGCCACCGCCTTCACGCCCTCGAACGCCTTGGCCCGCGCCGGCACCTTCCCGCCGCCGTCGCCGACCGCGACCGCGTCCCGCGTGAGCAGCGCGACCAGCGGCTCGGTCCGTCCGCTGGTGGCGGCCGCGAGGAACTCCTCGACGACCCGCCGGGCCTGCGCCTCGTCGACCTCCCGGCGTGCCCTGCCCTGCGCCAGGTGCTTCCTGGCCCGGTGCAGGATCTGCTGGCTGGCGGCCTCGCTGACGTCGAGGATCCCGGCGATCTCCCGGTGCGGGCAGCCGAACGCCTCCCGCAGCACGTACACCGCCCGCTCGTCCGGGGACAGCCGCTCCAGCAGCACGAGCATCGCGAACGACACCGACTCCCGCTGCTCGGCGGTGTCGGCGGGTCCCAGCATGGGGTCGCCGGCGACCAGCGGCTCGGGGAGCCACTGCCCCACGTACGTCTCGCGCCGGGCACGGGCCGAGGTGAGCTGGCTGAGGCAGAGGTTGGTGAGCACCTTCGTCAGCCAGGCCTCGGGCACCTGGATCCGCTCGGTGTCCGCGGCCTGCCAGCGCAGATACGTCTCCTGCACGGCGTCCTCCGCCTCGCTCGCGGAACCGAGCAGACGGTAGGCGATGGCCTCCAGCCGGGGCTTGGCGGCCAGGAACCGGTTCACGTCGCTCGTGCGCGCAGCCATGCCGCGATCCTAGGCCCGCCTCCGGAGCACGCGCCCGCGGTCAGCCCTTCTCCGCGAGGGTGTGGGCGACGAGGGCGTTGGCGTGGCCGTGGCCCAGGCCGTGCTCGGTCTTGAGCCAGGCGACCAGCTCCATGTGACGGGTCAGCGGCGAGGAGCGGATGAGCTCCTTCCACTCGGCCACGGGGCGGCCGTACTTCTTCTCGATCGACGGGAAATAGCTGGCCGGGCCCTTCACCTGCGCGCTCATGACGACCGGTCCTTCCTCCGCTCGCGGACACCTGTGCCCATGAAGACCGGAGGGAGGACCGGAACTGAGCGGCAGCCGGACGTGATCCGGATCACCTTCAGCCGGTGAGCCCGATCGTCGCGCAGTCCTCCGCGTGGGCCGGGGTGCAGATGTCCCGGACCGTGTAGACGCCGTCCGCGATCACCGTGTCCTCGATGTTCTCCCGGGTGAGGGCGACCACCGGCACCAGCATGGCCGGGATGCCCTTCCGCGACCGGCTGTCGATCTCGTCCCGGGCGAGGGCGTCGAACTGGATCGCCCGGTCCTGCACCTTGGCCACCGCCATGTCCGCGGCCCCGGTCGCCTCCAGCAGGAACGACTTGTACACGGTCATGTACTGGGTGCCCGCCACGATCCGCCGCACCGCCTCCAGGTCCGCGTCCTGCCCGGTCACCGGCGGCAGTTCGGTGACGCCCGCGTCCTGGAGCTCCTCGATGACGGCGCCGGCCATGCCGTCGTTCGCGGAGTAGACGGCGGCGATGTTCCCGGCGCCGACCTCCTCGATCGCCTTGCGCATGTTCTCCGCCGCGACCTCGGGCAGCCACTTCCTGGTGTCGTACGACGCGGCGATGTCCACCGCGCCGTCCAGCTCGTCCAGCGCGCCCTTCTTGAACAGCGCCGTGTTCGGGTCGGCGGGCTCGCCGTTCATCATGACGACCTTGCTGTTCTCGGCGTTCTCGCCGAGCGCGTCGACCAGGGCGCGGCCCTGCACCTGGCCGACGAGTTCGTTGTCGTGCGAGACGTACGCGTCGATCGGGCCCTCGGCGAGCCGGTCGTAGGCGATCACGGGTATGCCCGCCCGCTTGGCCCGGCGCACGTCCGGCGCGATCGCCCGCGCGTCCACCGCGTTCACGAGGATCACGTCGACGTCCCGGTCGATCATCTGCCGGAACTGCTCGCTCTGCTTCTCCTTGCTGCCCTCGGCGTTGGCGTACACGACCTCGCCGCGCCGGTCGGTCTGCGAGGCGATCCGCTCCTTGATGAGCGGGTGGTCGAACTTCTCGAACCGCGCCGTGTCCCGGTCGGGCAGCAGCAGGCCCACGGTGATGTCCTGGTCGGCGCGCGCGTCCGAGGGGGCGTCGCCGCCCGGTTCCAGCACACCGCAGGCGGTGAGGGACAGGGCCGACAGCGAGACGGTCAGCAGCAGGGCGCAACGGCGTGCGGCGGCAGCGGTGGCACGGAGCTTCACGGTGGGGACGCCTTCCAGGCGGACGTGCGGCACGGGGGGTGGAGCTGGACGGCCGACGCGGCACTCCGTACGGCTACGGCGTCGGGGCCGGCGTCCGGCCGGGTCCAGAACGCCGCTCAGCAGTCTGTCCGCCGCACGGTGGCGGGGGACGCGTGATCACG
The DNA here is from genome assembly GCF_002899455.1 of Streptomyces sp. DH-12. Classification (GTDB taxonomy): domain Bacteria; phylum Actinomycetota; class Actinomycetes; order Streptomycetales; family Streptomycetaceae; genus Streptomyces. The sequence goes on from NZ_PPFB01000001.1 coordinate 3,765,199, forward strand.
ACCTCCTCCCCCGGCACGCCGAGAATGTGCGCAGGAACGGCACACCGGCTGCACACAGCGGGCCGCGGGCCTGGTTCGCGTGTCCGGCTTCCTGCCCGGACCGGGCCGGCCGCCCCTGCGCGCGCACCCGGTACGACACCTCGGGAAGACGGCGGACGGACCACTGCTCCAGGTGCCGCCGGCACCGGACGGCGCCCTGGCCCACCCGGGTCGCGGCGCCTGTGCCCCCGACACCACCCCCGCCGTCACCCCCGGCGGTGACGGCGGCAACGGGAACGACGACGCGGGCCGCGACGGCGGCGCGGACCGGGGCGGCGGCCCCGCCGCCCGGCCGAGGCCCGGCGCCCCGCACCCCGCCGCCCGCGCCGACGAGCCGCGCGATCCCCGCCCGTGCCCGCCGGTGATCCGCCTCGGCCGGCCGCGCGCCCCGACCGGCGGACCCCGCAGGGGCTGCGGGACAATCGCGCCATGAGCGTCGTCAAGATCAACGTACTCACGGTTCCCGAGGACCAGCGCGAGACCCTGGAGCAGCGGTTCGCCGCGCGGGCCGGGGCGGTGGAGAGCTCGGACGGCTTCGAGTGGTTCGAGCTGCTGCGCCCGGTGGAGGGCACCGACACCTACCTCGTCTACACGCGCTGGCGCAGCGAGGAGGACTTCCAGCGCTGGGCGGAGGGGCTCGGCCGGGCCGCCCACGCCGGCGCGCAGGGCGACAAGCCGCGCCCCGCGGCCACCGACGCCACCCTGTGGTCCTTCGAGGTGGTCCAGCAGGCGGCGCCCCGCCGGGACTGACCGGCCGGGGTCACCGCAGCACGTCCAGCACCCGCCGCGCCGCCTCCGCCACCAGCTCGTCGCTGGGGGACGCGGCGCGGTCGGGGCGCTCCGTCAGCACCGCCAGCACCAGCGGCGAGCGGCCCGCGCCGGGCCACAGCACGGCCACGTCGTTGGCGCGCCCCCACTCGCCGCCGCCCGTCTTGTCGCCCACCCTCCAGCCGCGCGGCGCGCCCGCCCGGACGCGCCGGTCGCCGGTGGTGTTGCGCACCAGCCAGTCGGTGAGCAGCGCGCGCCCGGCGGCGGGGAGGGCGTCGCCGAGCACCAGGGCGCGGTAGTCGCCGGCGATCGCGCGGGGCGTGGTGGTGTCGCGCGGGTCGCCGGGCGGGTTGCTGTTCAGCTCGGGCTCGGTGTGGTCCAGCCGGGTCGCCCGGTCACCGAGCCGGCGCGCGTACGCGGTGAGGCCGCGCGGGCCGCCGATGTCCCGCAGCATCAGGTTGGCCGCCGTGTTGTCGCTGTACCGGACGGCCGCGTCGCACAGCTCGCGCAGGGTCATGCCCTTCCCCGTGTGTTTCTCGGTGACCGGCGAGTGCGGCACGAGGTCGGCCGTGCCGTAGGGGATCCGTTCGCCGAGGCGGGCGCCGGGGCGGCGGTCCAGGACCGCGGCGGCGGCGAGGGTCTTGAAGGTGGAGCAGAGCGCGAAGCGCTCGTCGGCCCGGTGGACCACGGTGGCGCCGGTGCCGGTGTCGACGGCGAAGACGCCGAGACGGGCCCCGTACTCGCGTTCCAGGGCGGCGAGGTTCCGGGGGCGGACCGGGGACGGGCCGCGGCGGTCCTGGGTGGCGGGGCCGCCGCGTGCGGGGGCGCGGTCCGGGGCGGCGTCGGTGGCGCAGCCCGCCACGGGGGCGAGGGCCGCGGTCAGCAGCAGTGCGCGGCGGGAGGGGCGTGCGGTCATGACGGGGCGTCCTTTCAGGCGCGGGGTGCGGCTCAGGAGCGGGGCGCGGCGGACAGCAGGGCGTGCAGCACGGGTCCGGCCGAGCCGCCGCCGGTGACGCCCTCCTCGACGACGCAGGCCACGGCGACGCCGTCGCGGTGGGCGACCATCCAGCCGTTGTTCTCCTGGTCGTCGGAGACCTCGGCGGTGCCGGTCTTGCCGCCGACCTCTCCGGCGAGCGGGGCCAGGGCGTGCGCGGTGCCCTCGGTGACGGTGGCGCGCAGCAGCGTGCGGAGCTGGGTCACGACGCGGGGCGGCAGCGGCTCGGTCTCGGTGGTGTCCTCGGTGCCGGCGACGAGGGCGGGCTGGTGGAAGCGGCCGGAGACGGCCGTCGCGGTGACCGACGCCATGATCAGCGGGTTGGCCTGCACCCGTCCCTGGCCGATCATCGACGCGGCCTTCTCCGTCGCGTCCCGCGGCTCCGGCACGGACCCGTCGTAGGAGGGGACGCCGACGTGCCAGGTCTGGCCGACCCCGAAGTACGTCCTCGCCACGTCCCCGAGTTCGCCGTCGCCGAGTCTGTCGCGCAGGCCGATGAAGGCGGTGTTGCAGGACTCGGTGAACGCCTTGCGGAAGGTGGCGCCCGGGTGGGCGGAGGTCTCGACGTTCTGGAACCGCTTGCCGACGGTGAGGTAGCGGGGGCAGTCCACGACGTCGTCCGGGGCGACCGCGCCCTTCAGCAGCAGGGCGCCGCTGGTGACGATCTTCCAGGTGGAACCGGGGGCGTAGGTGCCGGAGACGGCGCGGTTGAAGCCGTCGGCCGGGGAGTTGGCCACGGCGAGGATCTCCCCGTCGTCGACGCGCAGGGCGACCAGCGCCGCGTTCCTGCCGCCGGCCTTCTCCAGGGCCTGCTCGGCGGCCGCCTGCCAGCGGGCGTCGAGGGTGGTGCGCACGGGCCCCTCGTCCTCGCGGGTCCCGGCGCCGAAGGCCGCCTCGGTGCGGCGGACGTCTCCGGTGACGCGGTCCACGAGCAGCACCGCCCCGCGCGGCCCGCCGCCCGTGCCGCGGGCCAGCCGGGCGAGGACCGGGCCGAGGGAGGGGTGGGCGGCGGCCGACAGGGTGCGGCCGTCACGGTCGTCGGCCCGGACCGGTTCGGTCTCCTCCCGCTCCAGGCGGAACTTCTCCGTCCCGCTGAGCCGCGGGTGCACCAGCGACAGCCGCCAGTCCACCGTCCACTCGCCGCCGCGCTTCCGCAGCGGCAGCTCGGCGGTGTACGTCCAGGTGCCGAGTCCCGCGACGGGCATCCGCGCGGTGTACGGCACGGTGACGGCGCGTCCGCCGGACTCCTCGTCCTCCTCGGGCTTCCCGGCCTTCAGCACCGGTTTGTCGATGTCGAGCCCGGCGGTGAAGCTGCGCAGCACCTCCTCCGCGCGGTCGGGTCTGGTGGTGCGGGCGGCGGCGTCCGGGAGGCGTCCGGCGGCCCAGTCGGCGAGGAACGCGCGGGCCTCGGCCGCCGCCTGCGGGTCGGGTCCGGTCTCGCCCGCGAACGGGCCGAGCCCGGCGCCCCAGGCGCCGCCCACGGCGACCGCGGCGACCGCCGTGACGGCGGTGAGCGCCCTGACCGCGGTGCGGGGACGCCGACGGGGACCGGAACGGGGAAGGTCGGGATACGTGTCCATGCCCCGACCACAGCAGCGGAGACGGCCGTCCGTCCAAGTCCGCTATCAATCATGGATCGATCAACACTCGATATGATGACTGGTCGTGGACCTGGTGCGGCACCTGGAATGCTTTGTGGCTGTTGCAGAAGAGTCACACTTCGGCCGTGCCGCGGCCCGCCTGGGCATGGCCCAGCCCCCTCTGTCGCAGCGCGTCCAGCGGCTGGAACGGGAACTGGGGGTACGGCTGTTCGAGCGCACCAGCCGTCAGGTGCGCATCACCGAGGCCGGCAAGCTGCTGCTGGCCGAGGCGCGGGAGGTCCTGTCCCGCACGGAGTCGTTCCTCGCCGCCGCCCGCCGGGTGCGTGACGGCGAGACGGGACTGCTGCGCGCCGCCCTCCCCCCGGACCTGTCGGGCGAGACCGTGGCCGTCCTGCTCGCGGACTTCGGCGAGCGTCACGCCGGTCTGGAGCTGGAGCTGCACGAACTGTCCACCGCGCAGCAGCTCGAGCGGCTCGCGGCGCACGACCTGGACGTGGGGGTCGTCCACCACCCGTGCGACGTGACGGGTCTGGAGCTGGGCCCGGTGCTGCGCCGGGAGCTCGGCGTCCTGCTGCCGGCCGGGGACCCGGCGGCCGCCCCCGGCGAGGTGCCGCTGCCCGCGCTGTCCGGCCGGGACCTGATCCTCTTCCCCCGCACGGCGGCCCCCGCCCTGTACGACGAGCTGCTGACCACCTGCGCCCGCGGCGGTTTCACCCCCGCCGCCGTACGCCACGGCCAGGGCGCCAGCTTCGTACGGGGGCTCGTGCTGTCCTCCGGGGCGGTCGCCCTGTGCCCGCGCGACGCCGCGCCGCCGGAGCCGGGCAACGGGCGGGCGGATGTCGTGTGGCGTCCGCTGACCGGCGGGGCGCCCGCGCTGCGCCACTCCGCGGCCTGGCCGAAGGGGCGCGGCGACGCCGCCGTGCGGGCCTTCGCCGAGGCGGCCGTGCACGCCCTGCGCACCGCCGCCCGCGCGGTCCCCGACGGGCCGGCCCGTCCCCTGCATCTGCGACCCGCATCGGAGTACTGGCTGTGACGGACGCCGTCGCCCGCATCCACGCGGCCTTCGCCGACGCCGGGGTCACCGGCCGGCTGCACGCCCTCGACATCGACTCCGGCGAGGAACTGGACGCCGGCGCCGACCAGCCGGTGTGCACCGCCAGCGTCCACAAGCTGTGCCTGCTGGTCGCGCTGCACGAGCGGGCGGCGCGGGGCGCGCTGGACCTGGCCGAGCAGGTGGAGACCGTGCCGGGCGGGCGTACGGCGGGGCCGACGGGGGTGGCCGCGATGCTGGACGCGGCCCGGATGTCCCTGCGCGACCTCGCCTATCTGATGATGGCGGTCAGTGACAACGCGGCCGCCGACCTGCTGCTGCGCCGGGTGGGTCTGGACGCCGTCAACGCGACGACCGGCCGGCTGGGCCTCACCCGGACGCGGGCCGTGCACTCCTTCGGCGAGATGCTCGCCACCATGAGGGAGGACGCCGGGCCGGACGGGGCGCGGGCGCTGGCCGACCCGCGGGTGGTGAGCCGGCTGCGGGCGCTGGACCCGGACCGCACCAACCGCAGCACCCCACGGGACATGACCCGGCTGCTGCGCGCGGTGTGGCGGGACGAGGCGTGCACCCCGGAGCACGGCGCGGCCATGCGGCGGATCATGGGGCTCCAGGTGTGGCCGCACCGCCTGGCCTCGGGTTTCCCCTTCGACGACGTCCATGTCGCCGGAAAGACCGGCAGCCTGCCGACCCTGCGCAACGAGGTGGGCGTGGTCGAGTACCCCGACGGGGGCCGTTACGCGGTCGCCGTCTTCACCCGGACCGCGCACACGGCGGCCACGCTGCCGGCGGCCGACGCGGTGATCGGCACGGCGGCGCGGATCGCGGTGGACGCGCTGCGCGCGAAGGCGTTCCGCTCACGCTGAGCGTGGCGGAAAAACACCCCGGGGAAAAGGGCCGGAAAACGACGAGGAGCGGGTGCCCGCACGAAACGTGCGGGCACCCGCTCCTCAAAACCTGCGTGCAGGTCAGGGTCAGGCGGGAACGATGTTCTCCGCCTGCGGGCCCTTCTGGCCCTGGGTGACGTCGAAGGTCACCTTCTGGCCTTCCTGGAGCTCGCGGTAGCCCGAGGTGGCGATGTTCGAGTAGTGGGCGAACACGTCAGCGCCGCCGCCGTCCTGCTCGATGAAGCCGAAGCCCTTTTCCGAGTTGAACCACTTGACCGTACCGGTGGCCATATCTATCTCCTGAGACAGTGCCGGGAATCGCACTTTACGAATCCCTACATCGTCGCGATGATCACCCGCCCGGAGAACCGGTTCAAACTGGCAACCACAACTGCAACTGACGTCAGCCTAGCACGGAAAGCATTCTCGGCAAGCGAGGAAAATCACTGGAATAAACCCGGCCGACGCGTTTAAAGAAAGGAATTTCTCGCGGACGGAGCGGAAATCCTGTTCCGGCCGGGACAGATTTTCACCGGTGCCCGTGGACCGTGTCGGCACCCTGCCGGCGGAGCTCCTCGTTCGTTCGCTCGGCCCGCTCCAGCTGCTCCTCGAGGCTTACGATGCGGCACGCGGCGTCGACCGGGGTGCCCTGGTCGACCAGCTCGCGGGCGCGGGCGGCGAGCCGTAGCTGGTGGCGCGAGTAGCGGCGGTGGCCGCCCTCCGAGCGAGTGGGGGTGATCAGCCGCGCCTCGCCGAGGGCGCGGAGGAACGCGGGTGTGGCTCCGACCAGCTCGGCGGCCCTGCCCATGGTGTAGGCCGGGAAGTGGTCGTCGTCGAGCCGGTCGGCGACGGGGGGCCGGTCCTGGTCCGGCTGCCGGCCGTCGGCGTACGGCTGACTTTCCGAGGGCATACGCACCTTTCCGCGGACCACAGGGGTCACGGTCCGCCACGGGGACGGGTTCCCCACCGCCAAACTCTAGTCGCCTCGGCGGAAAATCTGGTCCGGCGCGTGCAGATGTCCTCGACTACGCCTCGTCGCCCGCCGCGGACCCGTCCGCGGGCCTGGCCCGGTGCGGCCCCATCTCCCCGAGCACCTGACCCAGTTCCTCCTCGCCGAGCGGGGTGCCGGGCAGCGGACGGGGCTCGCGCGCGGGGCCGCGCAGCCCTTCCAGGAACAGGGCGAGGGGGCGGCGCCAGGCGTCAGGGTCGGCGGCCACGGCCAGCGGCGGCACGGCACGGCCCAGGGCCGCCAGGGCGAAGAGGAGGTCCTCGGTGGTGACGTCGGCGCGCACGCTGCCCTCCGCGCGGGCGCGTTCCAGCAGCACGCCGACGGTCTCCCGGTTGTGCGCGTGCACGGCGCCGAGCGTCTCGGCGTCCGGCAGACGGGTGGTCATCAGGTCGTTGGTGCCGCGATCGGCCGCGAGGGTGACGAACACGGCGTCGAGGTAGCCGGTCAGACCGGTCCAGGGGTCGGGTGCGCCGCGCGCGCGTTCACCCGCCTCCATGGTCTCCGTGAGCTGGTCGCGGAAGACGGCGTCCACGAGCGCGGCGCGGGTGGGGAAGTGCCGGTAGAGGGTCGCGTTGCCGACGCCGGCGCGCCGCGCGATCACGTCCAGCGGGGCCTCGAGACCCTGCTCGGCGAAGACGGCGTGCGCCGCCTCCACCAGCCGCTCCCGGTTCCGCCGCGCGTCCCGCCGCAGCCGGGGCGGGACGGACGCCGCGGCCTCCGGGCCGGTCGGCCCGGGGCCGGGGGCGGTGGGTTCTTCACCGACGGTCATGGGTCCCTCCGTACGGACCGGGGAGTGCTCCCCGACCGGATGCTATCGTCCCGCCGTTAAGCGGGGACTACTCCCCGTTTATGGCTCAGCAGAGAGGACGCACCATGCGTGCCGACGCCCCGGACGGACCCGCGCCCCTGGAGTGGGCGCCGACGCCCTTCCCCTTCGGCCGGCTCGCGGCCCTGCGCGCCGAGGGGCCGGTGCACCGGGTGCACGTCCCCGGCAGCGGGGACGCCTGGCTGGTGGTGACCCACGACGCGGTGCGCGCCGCGCTCACCGACTCCCGGCTGCGCAACGACATCCGGCACTCGGCCGGCTGGGAGACCGACGGCGGGCACGCGGTCGGCCGCAACATGCTGCAGAGCGACCCGCCGCACCACACCCGGCTGCGGCGGCTGGTCGCGGGCCGCTTCACCCCGGGACGGGCCGCCGCGCTGCGCCCCCGCATCGAGGCCGTCGCCCGCGGTCTGCTGGACCGGCTGCCGCGCGCGGGCGCCGTCGACCTGGTGAGCGCGTACGCGCTGCCGCTGCCGGTCACCGTGATCTGCGACCTGCTCGGCGTGCCCGCGGCCGACCGCGCGGACTTCCACACCTGGTCGAACGAACTGGTCGCGCCCACCGGCGCGGAAGCGGCCGCCGCCTCGGCCGCCGCGCTCACCGGTTACCTCAACGGTCTGATCGCCCGGAAGGCCCGCACCCCCGACGGCTCCCTGCTCGCGGACCTGGCCGCCCCCGGCAGGCCGGGCGCGAAGGCCCCGCTGTCGCCCGAGGAACTGCTCGGCATGGCGTTCCTGCTCCTGGTCGCCGGGCACGAGACGACCGTCAACCTGATCTCCGCGACCGTACTGAGCCTGCTCCAGCACCCCGATCAGCTCGCCCTGCTGCGCGCCGACCCGGAGCTGACCGGCGCGGCCGTGGAGGAGTCGCTGCGCCTCCACTCGCCCGCGCACGCGGGCGCGTTCCGGTTCGCGGCGGAGCCGCTGGACCTGGCCGGCACCCGCGTGGCCGCCGGGGACGCCGTCCTGGTCTCGCTGGCCGCCGCCTCCCGCGACCCGCTCGCCTTCCCCGACCCCGACCGCTTCGACCTCACCCGCCGCACCCGGGGACATCTGGGCTTCGGGCACGGCGTCCACCACTGCCTCGGCGCCCCGCTCGCCCGCGCGGAGGCCGCCGTCGCCCTGCGCCTGCTGCTGGAACGGCATCCCCGACTCGCCCTCGACGCCGCCCCGGAGTCCCTCACCTGGCGCGCCGGCACGCTGCTGCGAGGGCTCGCCGGGCTCCCGGTCCGCCTCGGCTGACACGGTCCGCTCCGAGACCTCCCGGAGCCGGCCCGGACACGAGGGAAAGGGGCCCCTGTGCCCGAGGTCCCGCCGCCGGCGCCCACGGGTGACGCCCTGCTGAAGATCGTCCCAGCGCCGCCACGACCCGCACCGGACGCGGATCGTGGCGGCACTCGTGGAGAACCGCACGTACGTCAGCGCGCCGGAGCCCGGCCGCTGGTCCCGGCGGCCGGGGCGGTTGTGCCGCGACCCGCCGCGGCCGGACGGTGACGTCGGCGCCGGCCGGGCACCGGAGGCGCGGGAGCCGGCCGCCGGGACGACGGCGCAGAGGCCGGCGGCCCGGAAGACAGGAAGGCCGGGGCCGGGCCCCGAGCTGCACACGTGGGGACGCGACGGCCCGTCCCGGCCTTCCCTCTGGCCGCAGCCTGCTACGCGGCACGGGGCGCCGCCCCTCGGGGAAGCCGAACGGGGGACCGCACCAATCAGGACAGAACGGGAGCTTTATCACATTTCCTGGTCCATACTCGGAAACATGAACACGGCAACGCTTGTACAACTGGCCGCCAGTGACCACCAGTGGGCCGTGGCAGCGGCCTTCATCGGCGGCATCATCGTGGCAGGCGCCCTGGTCTGGGCCGTCCGTGCCGGAATGCGGTACATGGACCAGGAGTCGCCGCGTCCCCAGCCCGACGAGCAGCCCAGGCTGCCGGACGGCGGCGCGGTGCACGAGATGCGGGAGATGCGGGAGCCGGACGAGATACCGCTCACGCCCCGCAGCGGCTCCCGGCTCATGCCGTACGAGCTGCATCACTCCGGCACCAGGACGGGCAAGGACCAGCAACGCAAACGCTGGCTGCCGGGCTCCAGCGGAGCCTTCGGCAGCGGTGGGCCGGGGCACGTCTGACCTGACGGTCCGGACGTGGCCCACGCCCTCACACGGACGCGGCCGCGCGGTGCGGCCGCGCAAGGGGGTGCCGTGCGGCCGGACGCCTCGCAGGCGCGGGTGCGGTCAGCGGGGCGGGACCGCGGGGGCCGGAGCGGGCTCCGGTGCGGGCGAGCCCACGGTGATCTGGATCTGCTCGCTCGAGGCGGTCACGCCGTTCGTCGTCGCCGTGGCCTGGAGCCGGTTCGCCCCGGCGGGCAGATCGCGGCCAGGCGCGCAGCTCCAGAGCCCGTCGGATCCCGCCGTGTCCGTGCACACCTCGTCGCCGTCCTGGTCGAAGACCGTGACCTGCGCACCCGGGTACGCCGTGCCCGCGGCGGCCGGGCGGTGGCCCAGCGGCACCCCCGACTCGGGCCGGGACAGCACCGGCGACGGCAGCCCCACCGTCACCTGGCACTCCCCGCTCGCCCGCGTGACGCCCTCCGCGTCCGCGAGCCGCAGCTCGCACCCGCCGAGCCTGGTCCCCGGCTCCGCGTCCGCGGACACCGCCAGCACGAAGGGGAAGGCCCCGGCCCGCCACGGCCGTTCCGCCGACGTGGCCGTGTACGCGGCGGTACGGCCGTCGGCGGCCACCTCGCCCCGGTAGCCGGCGGCGGTGAGCGGCACGCCGGTGACCTCGGCCCCGGCGGGGGCGGTGAGGGTGAGGGTGGAGCCGGCGCCGAGGGCCGAGCCGTCCAGCCCCGCGGCCTCGACGACGCCCTCCCGGCCGGGCGGGACGGTCACGGAGCCCCAGAGCACCCGCTCGCCCGGCGGCGGGGCGGACCCGTCGGCGGCGGACGCCGGTGCGGCGGGCAGCCGCCCGGCCGCGAGGATCCCGGCCGCCGCCAGCACGGCGGCCGTTGTCTTGCTGGACCTGTTCATCGTGGGCGGGCTCCCTGCAGGGCGGACGTCGGACACACCTGCGGCCGACTCTGACGGCCGCTCCCGTCCACCGCCCGCCCTGGACCCCCGGACGGGTGGCAGCCGCCGGTCACCGGTCGTGAGCGCCGTGGGGCCGGCGGCACCGCGCACGGTGCCGCCGGCCGTCACCCGCGTCCGCGGCGCACGGCCCCTCCCCCGAGGAGGGCGTCGCCCGCCGGCTTCCTCAGCGGGTCAGCCACGCCGTCGTGTCCGGGGCCAGGCGGCCGTCCTCCAGGGGGGCGCTGGTCAGGACGACCTCGCCCGCGGGGAGGGAGACCGGGTCGGGGGACAGGTTGGTCACGCAGCGCCAGCCGTCGCCGCGGTCGAACTGCAGGACCCCCTCCGGGGTGCCCTCCGCCCACGTCAGCGTCTCGCCGTCGATCAGCTTGCGCCGCAGCCGCAGGGCCGTGCGGTACAGCTCCAGGGTGGAGCCCTCCGCCCCGTCCTGCGCCTCCACGGCGTACTCCGCGAAGGAGGCCGGCTGCGGCAGCCACGCACCGCCCGCGCCGAAGCCGTACGACGGGCCGGTCGTGGTCCACGGCAACGGGACGCGGCAGCCGTCGCGGCCCTTGCGGACGTGGCCGGTCTGCTCCCAGATGGGGTCCTGGAGGACCTCCGTCGGCAGGTCGGCGACCTCGGGCAGGCCCAGCTCCTCGCCCTGGTAGACGTACGCCGAGCCGGGCAGCGCCAGCATCAGCAGGGTGGCGGCGCGGGCCCGGCGCAGACCGGCCTCCAGGTCGACGGCGGGGGCGTTGCCGCCGGACAGCAGCCAGGCGTTGGTGTCCGTGCCGGGCGGCAGCATCAGCCGGGAGGCGTGCCGGACCACGTCGTGGTTGGACAGCACCCAGGTCGCGGAGGCGCCGGCCGCCTGCGCGGTCGCCAGCGAGTCGGTGATCACCTGGCGCAGTTCGTCCGCGTCCCACGCGGCCTCGAGGTACTCGAAGTTGAAGGCCTGGCCCAGCTCGTCCGGGCGGGCGTACAGGGCACGTCGCGCACCGGGCACCCATGCCTCCGCCACGGCCGTACGCGGCGGGGTGTAGGTGTCGAAGATCTTCCGCCAGTCGCGGTAGATCTCGTGCACCTCGTCGCGGTCGTAGAACGGGTGCGTGCCGGGCGCGAAGTCGGCGAGGGCCGCCTCGCCGCCCGCCGCGTGGTCGCCGAGGTCGCGCAGCGGCTCCTCGAGGTCCTTGGTCAGGGCGTGCGCCACGTCGACGCGGAAACCGTCCACGCCCCGGTCGGACCAGAAGCGCAGGGTGGTGCGGAAGTCCTCGCGGACGTCCTGGTGGTCCCAGTTGAGGTCGGGCTGCTCGGCGGCGAACAGGTGCAGGTACCACTGTCCGTCCGGCACCCGCTGCCAGGCGCTGCCGCCGAACACGGACTGCCAGTCGGTGGGCGGCAGCTCGCCGTGCTCGCCCCGGCCGTCCCGGAAGACGTAGCGGTCACGGGCCGGGGAGCCGGGCCCGGCGCGCAGCGCCTCCTGGAACCAGACGTGCTGGTGGGAGGTGTGGTTGGGGACGATGTCGACGATCACCTTGAGGCCGAGCCGGTGCGCCTCGCGGACCAGTTCGTCGAAGTCGTCGAGGGTGCCGAGCCGCGGGTCGACGTCGCGCGGGTCGGCGACGTCGTAGCCGCCGTCGGCCAGCTCGGACGGGTAGAACGGGCTGAGCCACAGGGCGTCGACGCCCAGGGCGGACAGGTGCGTGAGGCGTCGGGTGATGCCGCGCAGGTCACCGAGGCCGTCGCCGTCGGCGTCGGCGAAGCTGCGGGGGTAGATCTGGTAGACGACCGCCTGCCGCCACCAGTCGGGGTCGCGGGAGGAGAGGTCGGGCGTGGCGTCGGGGGCGGGGTGCGGCGGCCGGGGGTCGGGCGCGGTCGGGCGGTCGGTCACGCGGGGTCTCCTCTGGGTGTGCGGGTACCGGCGGAGAAACTGACCAGAACACCGTAAAAGTGAACGCACCGGTAAGGGGGTGACATTCCCCCTGGGTGTGGCGGACCGCACGTCCACCCGGCGCACACGGGTCGAACCGGCGTCCGATCAGGGCGCACGGTGTTCGACCGGAGCGCGGGGCGCTCCGGCTAGGCCGCGGGGTGTTCGACCGTCGTCAGGTAGAGCTTCACGTAGCGCTCCACGTCCACGTCCAGGCCGACGTCCACGAGGGCCTGCTCGCGGATGCCCTCGTGGAGCTCCGACTCGCCGGGGCGGGGACGGCGGTCGACGATCGTCTGCCCGCGCGCCGGGCCGGGCGCCAGGGACACCTCGACCGGCAGGCGGTGGGTGGTGAGCCCCTCCGGGTCGGCGACCGCGCACAGCGCGCCCGCGTCGCCGAGGCCGCCGGAGTCCTCGGCGGGGTCGTCGGGGCGGCTGCCCGGGTGGGCGGGACGGTGGGCGAGCAGGTCGCCGGCCAGCCGGGCGCCCGGTTCGGCGCTCGCGCGCAGCCTCCGCACGTCGGCGCCGGGGACGACGACCCGGGTGAACACGTCCAGCCCGTACATGGTGATCGGCACGCCCGCGGTGAGCAGGATCGCGGCGGCCTCCGGGTCGTGCCACACGTTGAACTCGGCCACCGGGGTGGCGTTCCCGGCGCCCGCCGCGCCGCCCATGAACACGATCCGCTCGATGTTGCGGGTGACCTCGGGGTGGGCCCGCAGCAGCAGGGCGATGTTGGTGAGCGGCGCGGTGGGCACGAGGGTGACCGGGCGCGGCGAGGCGAGGATCTCGCGGCGCAGCAGGGTCACCGCGTCCACGTCCGCCGGGGTCCGGCGCGGGGCGGGCAGGCCGAGGTCGCCCATGCCGTCGTGGCCGTGGACGTGGCGGGCGGAGCGCGGCGCCTCGATCAGCGGACGCTCGGCGCCCCGCGCCACCGGGACGTCCGGCGCGCCCGCCGCCTCCAGCACGGTCAGCGTGTTGCGCACGACGCCGTCCACGTCCGTGTTCCCGGCCACGCAGGTGACGGCCCGCAGGTCGATCCCGGGGTGCCGTACGGCGAACAGCAGCGCCAGGGCGTCGTCGACGCCGGTGTCGCAGTCGATGATCACCGGGACCGGCCGGCCGTTGCGCACGACGGACTCCTTCTCGAGGCGGGTCTGCCCGTCGACCTTACGCGGGCTCCCACAGCGCGGTCCCGCGTGCGCGCACCCGCTCCTCGACGCGCCGCAGGAATTCCGCCACCGGCAGCACACCGGGCCGCCGCCCGTCCCGCAGGCGCACGGCGAGCCGGCCGTCCCCGGCCTCCCGCGCGCCGAGCACCGCCTGGTACGGCACCAGCCGGGCCCGGCGGATCCGGGCGCCGAGACTGCCCTCGCCGGGTCCGCGGACCTCCGCCCGCAGCCCGAGTCCGGCGGCCTGCCGGACGACCGCGTGGGCGCGTTCCTCCTGGTCCCCGCCCACCGGCAGCACCACCAGCTGCACCGGGGCCAGCCACGGCGGGAAGGCGCCGCCGTGCTCCTCCAGCAGGTGGGCGACGGCCCGCTCCACGCTGCCGATGACGCTGCGGTGCACCATCACCGGCCGGTGCCGGGCGCCGTCCGGGCCGGTGTGGCGCAGCCCGAACCGCTCGGGCTGGTGGAAGTCGATCTGCACGGTGGACAGGGTGGACTCGCGGCCCGCCGGGTCGGTGATCTGCACGTCGATCTTCGGGCCGTAGAAGGCCGCCTCGCCCTCGACGGCCTCGTACGCCACGCCGGACGCGTCCAGCGCCTCGCGCAGCAGGGCGGTGGCGCGCCGCCACAGGGCCGGGCCGGCGACGTACTTCCCGCCGCCGCCCGGCAGCGACAGCCGGTGGCGGGCGGCGCGGATGCCCAGGTCGGCGTAGGCGCGGGAGATGAGCGCGAGGGCTCCGGCGGCCTCCTCGGCGGCCTGGTCCGGGGTGCAGAAGATGTGCGCGTCGTTGAGCTGGATGGCCCGCACCCGGGTCAGTCCGCCGAGCACGCCGGACCGCTCGGAGCGGTACATCCCGCCCAGCTCGGCCATCCGCAGCGGCAGTTCGCGATGGCTGCGGGTGCGGGAGCGGAAGATCAGGGCGTGGTGGGGGCAGAGGCTGGGGCGCAGCAGCATCTGCTCCCCGCCCAGCTCCATCGGCGGGTACATGTCGTCGCGGTAGTGGTCCCAGTGCCCGGAGAGTTCGTACAGCTCGCGTTTGCCGAGCACGGGCGAGTACACGTGCCGGTAACCGGCCGCGCGTTCCGCCTCGCGGACGTACTCCTCCAGGGTGTGCCGTACGACGGCGCCGTCGGGGAGCCAGTAGGGCAGGCCCACGCCCATCAGCGGGTCGGTGTCGAACAGGCCGAGTTCACGGCCGAGGCGTCGGTGGTCGTGCACGGCGCCCTCCTCGGGGTCGGGAGGCGAGCACCACGCGCGGCGAAGCCCCGGGGCACTCGCCCCGGGGCTTCGTCAGCGGTCAGCTGTCAGCGCGCCGGGACGTCCTCCGGCGTCGTCGTGCGGGACACGCGGGCGCGCTGCATGCGGCGGACGCTAGCAGCGGGCGGCCGGCGGGCGCACCCGGTTTTCGCGGCCCCGGCGGGACCGTGCCCGGTGCTCACCCGGACGGCTCGCCTCGCTGGTGGGGGGCCTGTCCCGGTGGTGCCGTAGGAGCACGTCCGCCGCTCCCGCCGTGTCCGCCCGTGGACGGCCCGGCCCCCAGGAGGCATCCGATGACCCGTGCCCCGGCCCGCGCCCGCACCCTCCTCGCCTCCGCCCTGTCGGTCACCGCCCTGCTGATCACGGCGGCCTGCGTGGCCTACGACCGGGACGTCCCGCGCGCGCTGCCCCAGGGGGTGTCCGAGCCGCCCGCCGAGACGCCGCCCTCCCCGCCCCCGTCCCCCTCGGCGTCCTCCTCCGCCGTGACCGACACCGAACGGTCCACGCCCGTGCTGAACGACGAGCAGCTCGAGGCGGCGCTGATCACCGCGGCGGACCTCGGCCCGCCCTGGGCGGCCGGTCAGGGGGCGGCGCTGTGGCGCGACGGCACGCTGAAGGCGACCACGGACGACGGCGACTGCCGGCGGCTGCTGGAGGTCCTGTACACGGAGGAGCCGTTCGGCGCCCCGGCGGGGCCGCGCGCCTCGGTGACCCTGGACGACACCGCCGAGGGCGCCCAGCTGCGCGAGCAGGTCGGCGCGCACCGCCCGGACGACGTGGAGCGCGCGCTGGTCTGGCTGGGCACGCTGCCCGAGAAGTGCGGGAGTTTCCGGGCGGAGACCGCACGGTCCGGCACCCAGGACGTCGAGGTGACGGAGCTGCGCCTGCCGGACACCGCCGGGGACGCCCGCGCCGCGCTGCGGGTGACGCTGACCGGCGGGGCGCCGGACGCCGTCCCGGCCCGGCTCACGGTCGACCTCGCGGCGATCCGCGTCGGCGAGGACGCGGTCGTCCTCACCAACGGCGGATTCGGTGAGGTGCGGGCCGAGGTCACCCGGGCGATGGCCCAGCTCGGCGCGGACCGGCTCGCGGAGGTCGCCCGGCAGGAGCGGCTGCGGGTCTGAGGAGACCGGCCCGGGGAACCTTCGGGACTCAGCTCATGCCGTCGACGGCCTGCTTGGCCTCCACCAGGCTCGCGCCGGTGGACTCGCGGTACAGCTTGATCGCCTGCACCTGCTTGCCGTCGCGCATCAGGGCGAGGATCTCGTCCTTCCTCGGCACCTCCTCCTCCAGTCCCAAGTGGCCCAGGACGAGGTCGAGTTTGCGTTCCACGCGGGCGACACGGCGCTCGGAGCGGGAGAGATGGGTCTGGATCGAGGCCACGCCGAGGGTCACGACGCAGGTGAGGAAGAGGATGGCTATGTCCATGACCCGTCAGCCTAGGCCGTGGACGGGAGCCGATCGCCAGGGACGGGCGGTCAGGGCGTGTCGAAACGCCGTCGGCGGGCGACGACGTCGACGGCCGCCTCCAGCACGGTGAGGCCCTGTGCGAAGGCGTCGCCGCGCAGCCGGGCCAGGGCCTCGTCGGCGCCCACGCCGAGCTGGGCCATGATCATGCCGACCGCCTGGTGCACCCGGTCGTGGTCGGCGGCCAGCCCGCTGAGCCAGCCCCCGTCGCCGTCCCGTGCGTCGTACGGCAGGTCCGTCAGCGCGACCGTCATCACGCAGGCCACCAGCAGCGCCACGCGCAGCTCACGCGCGGTGAGGCCGCCGGGGGAGCCGCGGTAGAGGTCGAGGGTGCCGACGCAGACGGCGGAGGAACCGAGGGGCAGCGCGTACACGGCGCGCACGCCGGAGCCGAGCGCCTGCTGCACGAACACCGGCCAGCGGTCGGCGCAGTCCCCGTCCGCCAGGTCGCGGGCGAGGACCGGGGCGCCGGTCCGCAGCACGTGGTGGCAGGGGCCGTCGCCGAGGGTGGCCTGCACCTGGGCGAGCCGCGCGGCGCCGGCGCCGGACGCGGCGAGCTGAAGGGGCATGCTGTCGCCGCGCAGCGACACGGACGCGCCGTCCACCGGCAGCAGGTCCACGGCCACCGCGCACAGCCGCCCCGGCGCCTCCGCGGGACCGGCCCCGCGCAGCCCCGCGGCGATGGCGCCGGCCACCCGCTCGTGCCCCCCGCCACCCGCACCCCGGTCCTGCCCGTCCCCTGGGACGTTCCCGGGCCGCACGCCAACCACATCCCCTCACCAGCCGAAACGCGGTCTGACTACCCGGGGCGGGGCGAGCGAAACCGGGCGGCACCCGGCGGGCCGGGGTCACTCCCGGGGGGTATGGGGCGTGCGGATACGAGCGGGGTGCCCGGGGCGTCGCCCAGGGCGTCGCGGGGGGGGTGCGGGTGTCGGGCGCGGGCATCGGCGCGAGGGCGAGGGTGAGGCCGGGACCCGGCTCACCCCCCTTGTCTCACACCGGTGGCTGTGCCGGGGCCGGTCCCAGGGTGGTCGTGCCGGGGGCCGTGCGGTGGCCGAGGCCGGTGCGGTAGGCGTCCAGCGCCGCCTCCACGCGGCCCGTGCGGCGCAGGAGGTCGCCGAGGAGGCGGCACAGGTCGGCCAGGTCGCCCGCCGCGCCCGCGCGTTCCAGCAGGCTGAGCGCGCGGACGTAGTGCTCCTCGGCCCGCTCCGTGTCCCGGGCGTCCTCGGCGATGATGCCGAGCAGCCGGTGCGCGGCCGCCGCGTGGACCGCGCCCCGCTCGGGGGAGAGCCCGCCCAGCACGTCCTTCAGCAGCTCAGCGGCTTCCTCGGACCGGCCCCGCCGGTGCAGTACGTCCGCCAGTTCGACGGTGAGCTGACTGCTGTACAGGGTCGCGCGGGTCGCGGACAGCATGTGCAGCGCCTCCCGCATCTCCGCCTCGGCCTCGGCCAGTTCGCCGTTCTGCGCGTGCACGTAGCCCCGCATCCAGTGGCAGTTGGCCAGCTCGGTACGCAGCTGCAGCCCCCGGTACAGCTCGGCCGCCTTGGCCAGTGAGGCGTCCGCCTCCGCCAGGCGGCCCTCGGCGAGCAGGGTGCGGGCCACCGACCGGTGCATGCGCGCCACCAGCGCCGGGTCGCCGGACTGCGGGGCGAGCGCCAGAGCGAACTCCGCGGCCTGCGCGGCCCGCGCGTGCGCCCCCATGTCCATGTACGGCCCGATGACGCTGGCGTACAGCAGGAGCAGCGCGTCCGGGTCGTGCAGGCCGCCCCGGTTCAGCTCGTCGATGGTGGTCTCCAGCAGGTACACCGCGTACCGCAGCTCCCCCGCGAGGTAGTGCGCGACGGCCCGGCCGCGCAGCGCCGGCACCCGCGCGGGCAGCGGCGCGTCCGCGAGCCGCGTCTCCGCTTCCTCGAAGTACCGTTGTCCGTCCACGAGTTCACCGGTGTCCAGCGCGCACTCCCCGAGTCCGAGCAGCGCGGCGGCCTGCTCCTCGGGCAGCTCCTGCGCCTCCGCCTCGGCCAGCAGCGCCGTGTACTGCTCCACCGCCGCCTCCGCCTCGCCGACGGCGAGCGCGCGCTGCGCCTCGGTCAGCCGCATCCGCAGTTCGGTCACCCGCCGCGCGGAGCGCCCGGTCGCCAGTTCGTCGAACTCGACTCCGAGCCGCTCGGCGAGGTGCCGCAGCGCGTCGTCGGAGGGACGCACCCGGCCGGCCTCCAGGGTGGAGACGTAGGCGGGGGTGTACACCGGTTCCGCCAGCTGCCTCTGGGTCAGCCCGCGCGCCACGCGCAGCCGCTGCACCCGGCGTCCGATCGTGCCCGGCTCGTCCCGCTCCCCCATGCCAACTCCCCCAGTGCCACTTGCCGTTCGCGTCGGACAGCCCCTAGGTTAAACCGTGAATTAAACCCGCTTAACCCGTCGCTGTTGCGAGGTCGCCGTGCTGGAACGCACCCGCCCCACCGAGCGTTACGCCCGAGGACTCATCGCGGCTCTCGCCGCGGTCGCGGCGCTTCTCCTCGCGGCGAACGCGGGACCGGCCGGGACCGTCGGCCCGGACGCCGACCGCGGGACCACCGCGCCGGTGGAGGTGGAGGCGGCGGAGCGGTAGGGCGGCGGGCCCTCGGCCGGGACGGCCCTCAGCCGGGCAGGGCGCCGCGCAGCCCCTCGTCCAGCAGCCGGGCCAGTTCCTCGTCGCCGAGCGGGGCTCCGTCCACGAGCGGGCCGAGCCGCGTGATGAAGGTCTGGGTGAGCGCGCCGTAGAGCGGGGTCCTCGGGCGGTGCACGGCCTCTTCCAGCGCCCGCAAGGTCGTGTCCGCGTGGGCGGGGCGGCCCCCGCCGTCCCGCGGCACCTGATCGGCGCCCTCCCCCGTCGGGGACGGCGAGGGCGCGGCGGACACGCCCTCGGGGCAGCGCACCACGTCCCGGTAGGCCGAGTCGCGGGTCGCCGCGAACCCGGCCTCCAGCAGGCAGCGCGCGCTCTCCCGTCCCGTGAGGTACCGGATCAGCTCGGTCGCCTTCCGGGCCCGCTGCGACGCCTTGGTCACCGCCAGGTTCTGCCCGCCGAGAACCGCCCGCCCGGGCAGCTTCGCCACGCCGACCCGGTCCCCGAACACCCGGTACAGCGTGGGGTAGGCGGAGGGCCAGGCACGCAGGAAGGCCGTGCGTCCCTCGACGAAGTCGCTGGTCGCGGCCGCCTCGTCGGAGGCGGCCGCGTCCTGGAGGGTGTACGCCGGCTCGATGCGGCGGCGCAGTTCCGCCACGCCCTCGGTGAGCTGCTCCACGTCGCCCGTGTAGCGGCCCTTCTCGTCCACCAGCGCCAGGCCGGGCACCGCCGACGCGAACGCCTCCACCGCGTTGACGGTGCGGCCCTCGTACGCGGCGAGCTGGGTGGTCCAGCCCTTGGTGAAGGCGCCGGCGGGGAGCTTCGTGTGCAGGGTCTCGACGTGCCCGCGCAGCTGGTCCCAGGTGAACCCCTCCGGGACGAACGGCTCCTCGACGCCCGCCCGCCGCAGGAGGTCGCGCCGGTAGTAGAGCAGGCCGACGTCGCTGTTGAACGGCGCCGCGTAGACCTTCCCGTCCCAGCGGGCCGTCTCGGCGACCGGACCGATCACGTCCTCGTCCACGATGTCGTCCGGCAGCGCCCGCACCAGCCCGGCCTCGGCGAACTCCGGCACCCAGGTGACGTCCAGGTTCACCACGTCGTACTCGGCGCTGCGGGACTGCAGGGCGCCGAGCAGCTGGCTGCGCTGCTCGTCGGCGCTGCCCGCGAGCTCCACCAGCCGGGCCCGGTACTGCGAACCCGCCTGCCGCTCACGCCGGTTCCACGCGTCGATGAGCTGCTGGCGCACGCCGTTGCTGCCGGTGACGTCCCGGCCGCTGGCGACCACGATCGTGCCGGGCACGTCCTCGGCGGCGGTCGCGGCGGACGTCTCCGTCCCGTCCCGGCCGCCGGTGCAGGCGGCGAGCAACAGCAGCAGCAGCGCCGGCAGCGCGGCGAGCCGTCGCGGCATCAGCCCTCCCCCGTTCCGGTGCGTGCGATCTCGTCGTGCAGGGCCGCGCCCAGGTCGTCCCCCGCGTCCAGGCACCGCCCGCCGCTCGCGTCGGCGATGCGGCGGTCCGGCCGGCCCGGGTCGCAGCCGCCGCTGCCCAGGACGGCCACCGTCACCGGAACGCCGCTCGCCCCGGCCCGGTCGAGCACCTCGGTCAGCCGGCCGCCGCTCAGCGTCTCGCCGTGCTCGCCGTCGGTGATGTGCACGATCATCTGCGGCCGTCCGTCGCCGCCCCGCCGGTCCATCTCGTCGAACGCCGAGAGCAGTGCCGCGTGCGGGTCGGCCGTGGCGTCCCGCACCCGCGCCCGCTCCTCGACGGCGCGCTGGGCGTCGGTCCGCCGGTGGGCGCCGATGCCCAGCAGCGTCTCGTAGGGGCCGTCGTCGGTGTCCGCCACCGACCAGACGCCGTACTCGTCCTCGGCGCCCAGCCCGCCCAGCGACTGCCGCAGCAGACCGGGGCCGCCGCTCGGCCCCTGCCAGAGGTCGGCCATGGAACCGGAGCTGTCCAGCAGGAACAGCACCCGGCCCGGCCCGCCGTACGCCTGGTAGGCGCGCAGCGCCCGCTCCATCGCGTCCCGTCCGGCCGACTCGTCGAGCGGGCTGGGCGCGCGCAGCACGCCGTCGGCGACGGTCTCCCCGTCCGGCAGCTCCCGGGTGTAGGCGGAACGGAAGCCGTGGCCGGCGAACACCGCGCGGCCGTCCTCGCCCGCCAGCCAGTCGCGGAAGGCGCTCGCCGCCGCGTCCCGCTCCGCCCCGTCGCGGTCGCCGCCCTTCCAGCGCACCCGCACGAACACCGGCTCCACCCCGGGCACGTCCTGCGGGTACTGGGCCACCCGCGGGCTGCGGGTGGTGCTGTCGCAGTCGACGCCGCTGCGCATCAGGAACTCCGGGACGAGGGCGGCGGTGCGGTCGTCCACGGCGTCGTCGTCGGGCAGCGCGCACAGCAGGTCGCCGGCCGTGGGGGAGGGCGAGCCGGACTGCGCGACCAGGCGCTCCCCGGAAGCGACGGCGCTCGCGTCGGCGCCGTACAGGCCGACGGTGGCGAGCAGTCCGGAGTCGGTGAACTCGGGGTCGGGGCGGCGCACGTCCGCGTCCTCGGCGCGGGCGTTCAGGTCCTGGATCATCTCGGTCAGGTTCAGTCCGGTGCGCTCGTCGTAGGCGTCGGCGGCGATCTGCTGCGGCACGGCCAGCACGATGGGGGAGTAGGCGAGCGGCGGCTCCCGCGGTTCCAGGACCGCGGCGGCGTCCGTGTCCTGCTCGGCCAGCACCCGGTCGACGTCGGCGCGGGAGGCGGGGATCCACACGTCCGGCTGCGGGCCGAGGTCCCGCTGCGGGTTGACGTCGTCGTCCCGCGGCTCCCGCCAGTCGCCGGTGTGCCGCCGCAGCGCGCCGACCACGTCGGAGGAACCGGCGCTGTAGACGGTGACGCCGGTGCGGCGGCAGCCGGCGTCGGTGGTGTTCTCCTCCGAGCCGAGATAGGCGTCGGCGGCGGCGCGCACGGGCCGTTCCAGGTCCGGGTCGGTCAGCACCCTCAGTTCGAGCGGCGGGGCGCAGTGGGCGCCGTCGCCGGCCGGACCCAGCGTGCAGTACAGGCCCAGGCCGAGCAGGCCGAGGGCGAGCAGCACGGTCAGGGCGAGCCACCACCGCTTCAGCGCGCTCGGGGCGGACAGCCACCGCTTCAGCACGGCCAGGACGGACCGCCACCCCTTCAGCACGGCCGGCCACCACGGCGGACGGGGGCCCGGACCCGGGCCGGGGTCCGAGGCGCCCCCCTGCCCGCCCGGTAAGCCCGCTTCCGGGAGCGGGACCTGCGGACCGTCGTCCTTCCCCAGCGGGACGTCGACGCCCGCTTCGACGCGCAGTTGCGGCTCCCAGGGGTCTCCGCGCTCGGTGCGAAGGCCCCGCGCGGCCATCCGCTCCCGCAGCCGGGCGGCGAGCTCCGAGACGGTCGTCCCGCCCTCCTCCCCCAGCACCGCCGCCAGTTCCTCCGTGAACGGCGTGGGCGTCCTGGGGTCGCCCGCGTCGATCCGGTGGTTCGCCTGCACGCTCATCAGCACCGCGACGCGCCGCTTGTCCCCGAAGAGCTCCCACACCCGGGCCGCGTTGCCCGCGAAGCAGCAGTCCAGGACCACCACGATCCGGCGCGCCGCGCTGGTGGCCAGGACCGTCGCCATCAGGTCGCTGAACTTCTCGGCCCCGGAGAAGACCGTGTGCTCACCGGCGATCACCCGGGCGTCCCGCATCTGCAGGTACAGCTCGTCGCCCCCGCTGGGGATCGCCCCGTGCCCCGCGAAGTAGACCAGCAGCAGCCCGCGGGCCTCCTTGGCGGCCCGCTGCAGCACCCGCGCCGTGTCGGCGAGGTACGGCGACGGCAGCGTCCTGATCTCCTGCTCCGCGAACACCCGCCCGCGCACCAGCGCCTCGCGCAGCATGGTCAGGTTGTGCCGGACCGCCGGCAGGTCGCCCGGCACCCCGTGCGGCGGCTTCGTGAAGTCGTACTCGGACACACCGATCAGCAGCGCCCGGTCCCTCGGCTCCCCCGCGTCCTGAGGCTGCACCGGTCTACCCGTCGTCGCGGTTCACCGGTTCGACGCTGTCCTGCGGCGGATCGCCGTGCTCGACCTGGCGGCGGTTGTCGCGCCAGGCCTTCACACCCCGCTTGACCTGCTCCAGCAGCTCCTGGAACACCACGGTGGCGCCCGCCGACGTGACGGCGATGACGATCTCCTGGCTCGTCCCCATCGGGGTGCCGCCGCGCTCGGTGGCGGGTCTCACGAGGATCCGCACCTTCCCGTCCCGCGCCAGGTCGTCCAGCGGTTTCTCCCGCTCCAGCCAGTTGCGCAGGGCGGTGATGTCCCCTTCCGTCGCGCTCCGGTCGAGCCGTACGCAGATGTCCTGGTCGGCCACTCCGTCCCCCTCAGCCATGACTCACCATCATGGCACCACGGCCGCTCCCTGGGGAGGGTCCGTACGCAACTGTCCGGCGGGCATCGCCGCGCGCCCCTGCACCTCCCGCAGCCGACGCCGCACATGCTCCACGGCCCCCTCCCGGCGCCCCGGCACCCGGCTCCTCAATTCCACGAGCTGCAAACCCAGTTCACAGACCCGCACCGGGTCGTCGATCCGGCCCCACTGGTGGTGGGCGCGGTCCACGGCCGCCTCGACGGCGGGTGCGCCGGCCGGCTGTCCGGCGGCCAGCCGGGTGCCCGCCAGCGCCATCCACGCGCGGCAGCTGCGCACCGCGTCGCCCGCCAGCATCGCCAGGTCCGCGCGGACCTCCGTCCAGTGCAGCGCCTCCTCGGACACCGGCCCGTGCGCCAGCCCCGCCGCCTGCTCCAGCCGCGCGGCCAGCGCGTCCGCCTCCGCGTGCCGCCCCGCGCGCACGGCCGCCGTGACCGCCGCGTGCGGGTCGCCCGGCAGCGGCCCGTGCTGCGCCAGCACCAGGTCGGCGCCCGCGCTCTCCGGCGCGATCCGGGCCAGCGTCCGCTGGTGCAGCTCCTCGTCCGGCATCCGCCGCCCGCTGCGCAGCAGCGTCGCCAGCGCCTTCATGTACGCCGGCGCCGCCACCTGGCGGCGCGACGGCGGCGGTGCGACGCGACCGTAGACGGCGGCGTCCCGCCCGCAGTCCAGCGGGAACGGCCGGCCCGGCGCCGACGGCGCGGACAGCGCCTGCCAGGTGTCCGGGTCGGCGTGCAGATCGAGGAACAGGGTCGTCGCGCCGGCCGGGCGCAGCCGCAGCTCGTCCCGGAACCAGTGCCAGGGCAGCGCCGTGTAGCGCACGGTCGCCGGGGTGGTGCGGGCCAGCGCCAGGTGCGGCAGCCGCTGCCTGCGGTCCAGCCGCAGCTCCCCCGCCACGTACACGGTCAGCGGGCCGGGCGCGGCGGCCGCCGCCCGCAGCCGGGTCAGCACCGCCTGCGGCTCCAGCGGGTCGGCCAGCTCCACGACGTTCGCGGTGTCCGCGCCGGACAGCACCGCGGGGGGCACCGCCGCCAGCACGGGGAGCACGGACGCCGCGTCCACCAGCCGTCCACGGCCCAGCGGCGACGCCGCCAGCAGCAGCACGGTCCCGGACATGGTCCCCTCCCCCTGTCGATCGCCCACGGCAGCACCGTAACGGCTGCGGTCGCGAACGGGGGCGTCACAGCGGTGAACGTCCCCCTTCGCGGCGTTCGGCCCCCGCACCCCGGGCGCGCCGCACCGCGAACGCGGTGGTGTCGTCCGCCAGCCGTCCCCGGCAGTGCCGCAGCGTCCGGTCCCGTACGACGTTCACCAGCCGGGCGGGGGCCGTCAGCCGCGGGTCGGCGGCCACGGCCCGCCGCACCTCCTCCGCGACCTTGAAGAAGCGGCCGTCCCGGTCCCGCGCCTCCGTCACCCCGTCGGTCACCACCAGCAGCGTCTCGTCGGCGCCCAGACCCACCCGGCGCACCGGAGGGGGACCGGGCGCGAGGTCGCGGTAGCCGAGCGGCAGCCCCCCGGCCGCCGTCAGGTGCCGCACCCCCGACGGGCTCACCGCCAGCGGGGGCTCATGACCGAAGACGACGGTGTCGACGACGCCGTCCTCGTCCGCGGGGAAACCGAGCAGCACGGCCGTGGCGAACCGGTCGCCCTCCGCCCGGCCGAGGGCGGCGGTGTAGGCGCGGTGCCGCGCCATCCGCGCCTCCAGCCGGTCGGCGACCGTCGCCAGGTCCGCCTCGTGGAAACCCGCCTCGCGGAACGTGCCGAGCAGCACCGCCGCCGTCTCCACCGCCCCCAGCCCCTTGCCCTGCACGTCCCCGACCAGCACGCGGGTGCCGTGCGGGCCGGGCTGGATGTCGTAGAAGTCGCCGCCGACCCGGGCCTGGGTGTCGGCGGTGAGGTACATCCCGGCGTGCTCCAGGCCGCCCCAGCCGGGCGGCAGCGGCCGCAGCACCGTGCGGCGCACGGTGTCCGTCACGTCCCGCATGTGCAGCGCGCGGCGCTCGCCGCGCACCCGCACCACGCACGCCAGCGTGGCGAGGACGCCGCCGAGGGCGACCAGGATGAAGTCGGGCAGGCCCGCCTGGAACTGGTGCGGCCAGGCGCTGTCGACCAGGGTGTACGTGCCCATGGCCAGCACCGCGAACACCGCCGTGCCCCACACCCCGCACAGCGCGGCGGCGATGCCCGGCACCAGCACGATCCAGGAGATGATCCGGAACTCGCCGGTGGTGTTGTAGTCGGCCACCGCGATCGCGACGAGCAGCAGCAGCGGCGGCGCCCAGGCGACGCTGCGGCCGCGTACGCGCAGCAGCTGCTGCCGCTGCACGACGTCGCCCGGGCCGGCCGTCGGGTACGGCTCGGGCCGGGCGTGTCCTGTGGTGGCCGGACTCACGGCCCCAGCGAAACACGCGGCCGTGGCGCCCGCATCCCCTCCCCCTGGCCGCACCCGGCCGCACCCGGACGCACCCGGGCGGCCGAGTTGCCGCCCGGGCGCGGCAGGTGTGCTCTGAAGGGACGGGGGACGCAGGAAGGAGTGCTCCCATGACGCATGCGGCGCCCCGGTCCCGGGGCATGATCGAGCAGAGCCGCACCACCGACGTCTTCGACGCCCGCGCCCACCGCATGGCCCGGGTGGTCCTGCCCGTCCTCGCGGGGGTCGTCTACGGCTACTGGGCGGCGGCGAACCGCCGCTACGGCGGTCCCATCACCGGCTCGAACCTGCTGCTCGGCATCCTCACCGGGCTGGTCTTCACCGGGGTCCTCATCACGCTGCTCACCCTGGCCCCGAGACTCCGCCGCGGACTCCACGCGCTGGTCTGGGCCGCCTTCGCCGGCTGCGCGGTCGGCTTCCTGTACAGCCAGTCCAACCCCAGCATCTACCGCTCGGTGGGGGTGGGTGTGGGCCTCATGGTCGGCACCTTCGTGATCCTGTTCTACCGCTACTACACCAAGGAGGACGCGGAGGGGAACCGTCCGGAGTGAGACCGGCGGGGGCCTCTCCGGCGGGCACCCGCGGGCGTGGGCCCGGCTGCGGGCGCCGGGCCTTCCGGGGGCTCTCCGCCCGTTCGGGGGGTCACCGCTCGCGCCGGCGGGGGCGGGCGTCTTGCCTGGAGGGGTGGGTTCCTGGAGCGGTCCTCGTCAGGCGCGGGCGCGGGACGTCGTCGGCGCGGTGTGCGTCGCCGTCGCGTGTCTGCTCGTGCCGTGCGGCGTACTGGCCGGGTGGGCGGCGTTCGGGCTCGCCGACACCGGGCGGTACGTCCGTGCCGTCGCACCGCTGGCCGGCCACCCCGGCGTGCGGGAGGCCGTCGCGGACGCCGTCGGCGACCAGGTCGTGCGGGAGCTGGAGGCGCGGGCCGCGGACGGGGCCCCCATGGGGCCGTTCGTGCGGGACGCGATCGAGTCGTTCACCCGTACGGACGCGTTCCGCACGGCGTGGGAGGCGGGGAACCGGGCCCTCCACGACGCGGTGCTGCACGCCCTGCGCGACGACGCGCCCTCCGGCGGACCGGTCACCGTCGACCTCGCGCCCGTCACCGCCCAGGTGAAACAGCGGCTCGAGGCCGACCGCATGCCCTACGCGCACCGCATCCCCGTCGAGCACACCGAGGTCCCCGTGGTCCCGGCCGAGGAGGTGGCCGGGCTCCGCCAGGGCTACCGGCTGCTGGACGCCGCCGCCCTCTGGCTGCCCCTCGCCGCCGTGACCCTCGCCGTCACCGGAGTCGCGGCCGCCACGTCCCGCCGCCGCGTCCTCACCGCCGCCGGTCTGGGCACCGCGCTGGGCGGCGCCCTGCTCGCCCTGACCGTCACGGCCGGCCGCCGGCTGACCCTGGCCGACCTGCCGGACCCCGTCCACCGCCCGGCGGCCGCCGCGGTCTACGACGCCCTCACCGACGCCCTGCGCACGGCGTCCTGGCTGCTCCTCGCCCTGGGCGCGGCGGTGGCCCTGGCCTGCCGGCTGGCCGGCCGGCCCGTACTCCGTCGCGGGCGCCCCGCCCCGGCCGCGCCACCTGCGGCCACACCGGCCCCGACCGACGCCCGCACCTGACCGAAGCCGCCGGCACGGCGTTCGGCGCGCGCGTCGGCCGCCCCCCGGCCTCCGAGGGGCCGGCCGCCGGCCGCGCCCGCTTCCTCCGCCTCGGCCGCCACACCCTTGTCGCCGGCCCCCGCCCCGCGCGCAGACGGCGGTGCGGGCCGCCCCGCGAGGGGACGGCCCGCACCGGACGGGACACGCAGGGGTCAGCGCCCGGACTTCTCCAGTGCCTTCTCCGCCTGGTCGAGCGCGGCGGCGAAGCCGCCCGCCCACAGCTGGTTCACCCGCGCCCGCTCCGCGGCGTTCGGGTAGGCGTTGGTGCAGGACGGGCCGGGGCCGCCGCCGGACATCAACTCGCTGCACGGACCGGAGTAGCGGTCCGGCAGGCCCAGCACGTGACCGGTCTCGTGCGCGGTCACCCGCGTCGAGTCGTAGGTCCGGTTCTGGGCGTAGTCGAGGAAGATGTAGCCGTGGCCGCGGCCGTCGGTGGAGGCGTACGAGCCGCGCCGGTCGTTGCCCTCGCGGTACGAGAAGTCGGCGCCCGAGGTGCCCGCCTGGAGTCTCACGTTGGAGACCGAGCTGTTCCAGATCTGGGTGCTGCGGGCTATCTGCGTGGCGAACGTGGGCGCCTGGGAGGCGTTGTAGACGATGGTGACGGCGGCGGCGCCGGTGGGATCGGCGGCCCGCTTCTCGGCCACCGACTCCAGCACGGCCTGGAAGAACGCGCGGTTGGCGGCGGCCTCCTCGGACGAACCGGCGTACGCGGCGTACGTGTCGGCGGGGGCGAGGGGGGCCTCGGCGGCGCCGGCCGGGGCGGCGCCCAGACCGAGCGCGGTCAGGCTCAGACCGGCCGCGGACAGCACGGACAGGGGCATGCGCAGGCGCATGGACGACTCCTTCGGTGGGGGGTGAGTCACATGTCACCGGTGAGTGTCCGCGCCTGTGCGGCGGCTGTGATGATGGCAACCGGTGATAGGACCGGGCTATCGGCGCTCCCCGGTCACGGGCCGCCCGCATCCCCGTCCCGTCCCGGTGTCGAAGACGTCCGACTACGCCTGGACGGACGGCATTTGGACGTCTGGTGAAACCTGAACTTCCCGCTTACCCTCCCAGGACATGGAGCTTGAGGTCCGGCACCTCAGGGCGCTGTGCGCGATCGCCGACACGGGCAGTCTGCACCGGGCCGCACGCCATCTCGGCGTGGCCCAGCCCTCGTTGAGCACGCAGTTGCGGCGCATCGAACAGGAGCTGGGCGGTGCCCTGTTCGTCCGCGCCCGCACCGGCTGCCGCCCCACCCCCCTGGGCCGGCTGGTCCTCAGCCGCGCCCGCCCGCTCGTCACCGAGCTGCGCTCCCTGGTCACCGAGGCCCGCGCCGCCGCCGTCGGCGGCCGTCAGCTGCGCATCGGCTCCACCGCCAGCCGCGCGCTGGCCGGCTGGCTGCGCCGCCTGCGCCGGCACTGGCAGGAACCCACCCTGCACATGGACGTCTCCGCCAACGCCCTGCTGCGCATGGTCGCCGACGGCCAGCTCGACGTCGCGTTCGTGCACGAGGTCGAGGGCTGCCCGCTGCACGTCCCGGACGGCCTGCGCACCCGCGTCCTCGTCGCCCGCGAACCGCAGTTCGTCTCCCTGCCCGCCGACCACCCGGCCGCCGCCCGCCCGGTCGTCCACCTCTCCGACCTGGCCCACGACCGCTGGATGATCGACCCGGCGGTCGACGGCGAGTGGGACGCCGTACGGCGGATTCTGCGCGAGGCCGGGATCGACCCGCCCGTGCTGCACGGCGACTACCACACGGCCGCGTCCCTGGTCGCGATCGGCGAGGTCGTCACCGTCTGCCAGCCGACCTCGCCCTCCCGCCCCGAGGCGGCGGTCCGCCGTCTCGCCGGCGACCCGCTGGGCGTGCGGCTGCTGCTGGCGGCGCGCACGGACACGGAGCTGGAGGGCGTGTACCCGCACCTGGCGGACGCCTACCAGGAGGTGGCCCGGCAGGCCCCGGCGTACCGGGAGTGGCTGGAGGAGCGGGTGCCGGGGGTCTGATCCCCCGGCACCGGCTCCGCTCCGGCGTCAGACGCCGATGTCCCGCCCGTCCGCGCGCCACACCGCGACGACCGCCGGGCGGACGTACGTGCCGGGCCCGTCGGGCCAGGTGCTGGCGGGCCGCTCCACGGTCGCCCCGTCCACCTCGCCCGGATGCTGCACGGCGACCAGCACGCGACGGTCCTGGACGACCGGGCCGCAGGTCTCCGCACCCGTCGGCACGGTCAGGAACTGCTTCAGCTCACCGCGCCGCTCCCCGCGCGTGGCGACGCCGAAGAGGCCGTCGTGGGAGCCGAGGGCGCTGCCGTCGGTGGAGATCCACAGGTTGCCGTGCGCGTCGAAGGCGACGTTGTCCGGGCAGGAGATCGGGCTGACGGCGTCCTTGGGGAAGCCGGCGAAGTACGTCGCCGGATCCTCCGGGTCGCCCGCGACGAGGAACAGCGACCAGGCGAACCTCGTGCTCTCCGGCCGGTTCCACCGCTCGGTGAGCTCCAGGACGTGGCCGTGCTTGTTGGCGTGCCGCGGGTTCGCCTCGTCCGCCTTCGGGTGGGAGCCGACGCCGCGGTTGGAGTTGTTGGTGAGCGCGACGTACACCTTGCCGGTGACCGGGTTGGGCTCGATGTCCTCGGGGCGGTCCATCTTCGTGGCGCCGACCTTGTCGCCGGCGAGACGCGTGAAGACAAAGACCTCCTCGGCGGTCATGCCCTCCACGTGCGAGACGGCGCCGCGGGCGGTCGCGGTGGCCAGCGGGATCCACTCGCCGCTGCCGTCGAACTCCCCGTCCCTCGGCAGCTTCCCCGTGCCGTCGATCTCGAAGGCGGGCGAGTCGCCGGTGAGCTTGGCGACGTAGAGCGTGCCCTCGTCGAGCAGCGAGAGGTTGTGCTCGCGGGCCGCGCGGCTGTTGCCGTGCCGCATCCGCTTGCTGCCGACGAACTTGTAGAAGTAGTCGAACCGCTCGTCGTCGCCGGAGTAGACGACCGGCCGCCCGTCGTGCGTCAGCCGCACGGTCGCGCCCTCGTGCTTGAACCGGCCGAGCGCGGTGTGCTTGCGCGGGGTGGAGTCGGGGTCGTACGGGTCGAGCTCGACGACGTAGCCGAAGCGGTGCGCCTCGTTCGGCTCCTGGGCGAGGTCGAACCGCTTGTCGAACCGCTCCCACTTGCGCTCGGTCGCACCGCTGCCGATCCCGTACCGCTTGTCCGTGGCGCTGCTGCCGTGGGCGAAGTACTGGTTGAAGTTCTCCTCGCCGTGCAGGGTGGTGCCCCACGGGGTGGTGCCGCCGGCGCAGTTGTTGAGGGTGCCGAGCACGCGGGTGCCGCTCGGGTCGGCGGAGGTCTTCACCAGGTCGGAGCCGGCGACGGGACCGGTGAGCCGGAACTCGGAGGTGGCGGTCAGCCGCCGGTTGAGGTGGTGCCGTCCCACGGCCGTGAGCCTGCCGCTCCTGTGGTCGCCCTCCACGGCGACGACGGCGAGGCCGTGCGCGGCCCAGGCGATCTCCACCTGCTCGCGCGTCGGGTTCTCCGGGTCGTAGTCCCGGAACATGAGGATCTCGTCGGTGTACTCGTGGTTGGCGACCAGCAGCTGCCGGTTCCGCTCGCCCTTCAGGGGCAGCAGCGCGAGGAAGTCGCAGTTGTACCCGAACTGCCCGGCCTGCGCCTTCGCGCTCTGCCGCTCCGGGTCGAAGGCGGGCGCACCGCGCAGGATGGGCTCGCCCCAGCGGATGACGACGTTCTGCCGGTAGCCCTCCGGCACGGTGACGGCGTCACGGGTGTTGGGCGGGACGGGCGTGAACCTGAGGCCCCGGGCGCCCTTGGGGGTGTGAGGTGTGCGGCCCTTGGCGGCCGGGGCCGCCTGCGCCTCGGGGGCGGCGGCGACGCCCACCGCGCCGGCGCCGGCCGCGGCGACGGTCACGACGGCGGCGGCCCGCATCATCGAACGGCGGCTGAGGGCACCGGCGACGATGTCACCGACGTACTCGTTGTCACTGGTGTTGGGCACCTCGTGGAAGCAGGCGTCACCACACCGGAAACGGCAGGTCAGGGCGGACCGGCCGCCGGGATGCGCACCGGACGGCGTTCCGATCAACGGCAGCAGCTTTCGCACGTGTTCTCTCCTTGGCGTGCCCGTGGTGTCAGCGCGACCGTAGGAGCACACGGGTGCGACGACCGGGCGCGGGAGTGAACGACGGGTGAAGCCGGGGCGGCATCAAGGGGGCGTGCGCCGGAGCGGGCGAGCGGCTTGCGCCGACCGGATCGCACCCTTGACAGAGACGATCCCGTACACCCCACCCTGCCCAAGATCGCCCCCGAGGGCCGCTAACCTTACGTGTCCGTCCTGGCCAGGGTTTGACGGGCACCAACTCACGCGAAGGGTTGCGCACATGGGCATTCTCACTCTCCTGCGGAACGCGTTCGGCCGGTCACGTAGAGCGAAGTCCGCCGAAGCGGAGGGTGCGGCGCCGGCCGCCGAGGCGACGGAAACGGCGGCTCCGACGACGCCCGAGCCGTCCCCGGAGCGCACGGTCCCGTCCCCGTCCCCGTCCCCGGAGCCGTCGGCCTCCGCGGGCACCCCTGCGACTCCGGCGACCCCGACGACCTCGACGGTCCCGGAACCACGTGAAAGCGACGAACACGACCTGGTGAGCGCGGCTTTCGACAGGGTGTCGGTCCCACGTCCGACGCGGCCGTCCGGCGAGGAGGAGAAGCGGTGGACGGAGACGCCGAAGCCGGAGCGGGAGCGGGAGCGGGCAGCGGAGACGCCGGAGCCGGAGTGGGAGGCTGAGGCGTCGAAGCGGGAGCGGGAGCCGAAGCCGGAGCGCGAGGCTGAGGCGTCGGAGACGGAGACCCGGGCTCAGGCGTCGGAGACGCAGCCCGAGGAGACGACTCCGGAGCCGAAGACGGCCCCTGAGACGGAGCCGAAGGCCGAGGCGGAGCCCGAGAGCAAGCCCACCCCGGAGCCGGAGCCGAAGACCGAGGCGCAGGCAGAGCCGGAAGCGGAGCCGGAGCCGGAGGAAGCCCTCGCCAGGACCGAGGCGGCGACCACGGCCGAGGAGCCCGAGGCCAAGCCGACCCCCGAGCCGGAACCGACGCCCGAAGCGACCCCGGAGCCCAAGGCTGAGCCCGAGCCCGAGGCCGAAGCCGACGCCGACGCCAAGCCGAAGGCAGAGGCGGCCCCGGAGCCCGTGGCCGCCGCCGAGCCGGAGGCAGCACCCCGGTCCGAGGCCGAGGGAACCGCCGAGCCCGGGGCAAAGGCGGAACCGGAGCCCGAGCCGGCGCCCGAGCCGAAGCCCGCAGCTCAGGCACCGGAACCGGAATCGGAATCGGCACCGGCACCGGAGTCCACGCCGGAGGCGACTCCCGCAGCCGCCGACGACGAGCAGGTCCCACAGGGGCCACCCGCACCCGACGACGAGACCCGCACGGGTGGTGCGGGTGGGAGCGAAACCCCGGCCGAAGGCGAAGCCGAGGCCGAGGCCGAACCCCGCACGGCCCCCGCCGGCAAGCCCGCCACCCCCGCCACCCCTGCCACCGCGCTCCGCGACACCACCCTCACCACCGCCTACAAAGCCGCCGGCACCGTCCTCGAGCAGCACAACCTCACCGGCGCCCGTGCCAAGGTCCACCTCGTCCTCGACCGCTCCGCGTCCATGCGCCCGTACTACAAGGACGGCTCGGCCCAGGCCCTCGCCGAGCAGGCCCTCGCCCTGGCCGCGCACCTGGACACCGAGGCCACGCTCCACGTGACGTTCTTCTCCACCGAGCTGGACGGCACCGGCGAGCTGACCCTCTCCGACCACGAGAACAAGATCGACAAGCTGCACGCGGAGCTCGGCCGGATGGGCCGTACCAGCTACCACGCGGCCGTCGAGGCGGTTCTCGGCCGGCACGCCGAGGAGCCGGCCGGCACCCCCGCCCTGGTGATCTTCCAGACGGACGGCGCCCCCGACGCCAAGACCCCGGCCACCAAGGCCCTCACCGAGGCCGCGGAGAACCACCCCGACGTGTTCTTCTCCTTCGTCGCCTTCGGCGAGCACGACAACAAGGCGTTCGACTACCTCCGCAAGCTCAAGACCGGCAACACCTCCTTCTTCCACGCGGGCCCGGCCCCCCGCGAGCTCACGGACAAGGAGCTGTACGAGGGCGTCCTGGCGTCCTGGCGCCCGTAGGAAGCACTGCCCTCACCCACCCCCACGGGGGGTGGACGGAGAGAGGGACGGAACCCCCGTCCACCCCCGTCCACCCCCCGAAACGCGTGTGAGTCGATCTCCCCGGGACCAGTAGGATTTCGCCCATGGCGGCCACTGGATCAGAGAAGCAGGGGGCGAAGGCGTTCTACGTCACGACCCCCATCTACTACGTCAACGACGCTCCTCACCTGGGCCACGCCTACACGACCGTCGCAGGCGACGTGCTCACCCGCTGGCACCGCCAGCGGGGCGAGAAGGTGTGGTACCTCACCGGCACGGACGAGCACGGTCAGAAGATCATGCGCACGGCCGAGGCGAACGGGGTCACCCCGCAGGCCTGGGCCGACAAGCTCGTCACGGAGGCCTGGAAGCCCCTGTGGGAGCACCTCGACATCGCGAACGACGACTTCATCCGCACCACGCAGAAGCGGCACACCGACCGCGTCCAGGAGTTCGTGCAGGACCTGTACGACAAGGGCGAGATCTACAAGGGCGGCTACGAGGGTCCGTACTGCGTGGGCTGCGAGGAGTACAAGCTCCCCGGTGAGCTGCTCGACGGCGAGGGCGAGTACGCGGGCCAGAAGCTGTGCCCGATCCACAAGAAGCCGGTGGAGATCCTCAGCGAGGAGAACTACTTCTTCAAGCTCAGCGAGTACAGCGAGAAGCTCCTCGCGCACTACGAGGCCAACCCCGGCTTCATCCAGCCGGAGTCCGCGCGCAACGAGGTCGTGAACTTCGTCCGCCAGGGCCTGCAGGACCTCTCCATCTCGCGCTCGACGTTCGACTGGGGCGTCAAGGTCCCGTGGGACGACAGGCACGTCATCTACGTGTGGGTCGACGCGCTGCTGAACTACGCGACGGCGGTCGGCTACAACGAGAACCCGGAGAAGTTCGGGTCGACGTTCCCCGCCGACGTGCACCTGGTCGGCAAGGACATCCTCCGCTTCCACGCGATCATCTGGCCGGCCATGCTGATGGCGCAGGGCCTGCCGCTGCCGGGCAAGATCGCCGCGAACGGCTGGCTGATGGTCGGCGGCGAGAAGATGAGCAAGTCGAACCTGACCGGCATCAAGCCGCAGGACCTGACCTCGCACTTCGGCGTGGACGCGTACCGCTGGTACTTCCTGCGCGCGATCGCGTTCGGCCAGGACGGCTCCTTCTCCTGGGAGGACTTCTCCGCCCGCTACACCAGCGAGCTGGCCAACGACTACGGCAACCTCGCCTCCCGTGTGGCGGCGATGGTCGGCAAGTACTTCGGCGGCGAGCTGCCGGCCGCGACGGCCGACGGCGACGCCGAGAAGGCGGTCCACGACGGCCTGGCGAAGGCCGTCGAGGAGGCCGACCGCCGCATCGGCGAGGAGCTGGACTTCCAGGGCGGCATCCTGGCGGTCTTCGACTTCGTGAAGCAGGTCAACGGCTACATCACCGAGCAGGAGCCCTGGAAGGTCGCCAAGGACGACTCGCCGGAGGGCAAGGCCCGCCTGGCGACGATCCTCTACACGGCCGCGGAGTCCCTGCGCGCGGTGGCCGTCCTGCTGAACCCGGTCATGCCGGAGACCTCCCAGAAGCTCTGGGACTCCCTCGGCGCGGAGCCCTCCCTGGGCGCCCTCGCCGACCAGAAGGTCCAGGAGTGCGGCACCTGGGGCCTGCTCCCCGCCGGCTCCACGGTCACCAAGGGCGCGGTCCTCTTCCCCCGTCTCGAGGAGAAGCCCACCGCGTAACACGCTCGCTACAGCAGGGCCCCGGGAGAGAACGACGCTTCTCCCGGGGCCCTCCCCTTTGCGAAGATCGCGTCAAGGCGGCCCGAACGTCCGGCCGCGCTCACGACACACGGGGGGACCCGCACCATGGCACTTTTCGGCAACGCGCACACCGTCGACCCGGCCAAGGCCCAGCAGGACTACGCCCGGCTCCTGGGCCACGGCGAGCAGGTGCACGCGGCGTTCCTGCTGATACGCGACACCATCCTGTTCACGGACCGCCGGCTGATCCTGGTCGACAAGCAGGGCATCACCGGCAAGAAGACCGAGTACCACTCGATCCCGTACCGCAGCATCTCCCACTTCGCAGTCGAGACCGCCGGCCACTTCGACCTCGACGCCGAGCTGAAGATCTGGATCTCCGGCTCCCCCACCCCGGTGCAGAAGACCTTCACCAAGGGCGTCGACATCTACGAGGTCCAGGCGATCCTCACCCAGTTCGTGGCGCGGTAGCGCGGCGCGCTGCGCGCCCGGGTGCGGGGCACGTCAGTCGATGGCCCTGCTCCCGGACGCGTACGCCACGAAGTCCGCCCATGCCTCCGGCGCGACGGCGAGGCGGGGGCCGGCGTCCCGGCACTTGGAGTCGCGGACGTGGACGGTGCCGGGGGTGGTGGCTACCTCGACGCAGGAGTCGCCTTCGTTGCCGTCGCTGTAACTGCTCTTGAACCAAGCCAGTTCGGAGACGTCCCCGGCGGAGTCCTTGCGGATCATGTTTCTCCCAGAAGTTGCTCGATGAAAGCCAGCGACTCCCCCGGTGGGAGGGCCTGCGCCCGGATGGTGCCATACCGCAGCTCAAGGATGCGGAGCTGCCTCGGATCGGAGATCGGCCGCCCGTTGAACGCACCGTCAGACCGTCCCACGGCCGTTCCGTCCTCGAACTTCAGCAACTCGATCTTGCCGTCCAGGCCCGGGTGGGTCTCCCGGTGGGTCGGCATCACTTGGAGGGAGACGTTACGCAACCGCCCCACCTCCAACAGACGTTCGAGTTGTCGCCGCCACACCATTGTGCCCCCGAGTGGCCTGCGAAGCGGCGCCTCTTCCAAGACGAAGGCGAGCGCGGGAGCAGGGTCCCGATCAAAGATCGACTGCCGAGCCACGCGAGCGGCGACCATCCGCTCAACTTCCGCCTCCGAGTACGGAGGTTGCCGTGATTCGAAGGCCGCCCTGGCATGCTCAGGCGTTTGCAACAGCCCGCTGATGCTGTGGCACACGTACACGCCGATCTCGACCGCCCGCGCCTCCATCTGGGCTAGATCCCGGACCTTCTTCGGGTACCGGACCCTAGCCACGTCCTCCTTCATGGCCGAGAGCAGCCCACCCGCCCCCAGCACCTCGTCCGCCCTGTCCAGATACTCCGGCCGGGGAATCCGCTTCCCGCTCTCGATCTTGTAGACGAGGTCCTCGCCGTACCCCACGGCCTTGCCGAACTCGCCGGCCCGCATGCCGACCGCTTCCCGCCGCAGCTTCA
The DNA here is from genome assembly GCF_002899455.1 of Streptomyces sp. DH-12. Lineage (GTDB taxonomy): Bacteria > Actinomycetota > Actinomycetes > Streptomycetales > Streptomycetaceae > Streptomyces. The sequence continues at coordinate 3,801,749 of NZ_PPFB01000001.1, forward strand.
ACTGCCGCCCCACGGTGGCGACCACGGCCACGCCCCACTCGTCGTCCGGGTCCACCTCCCACCCCGGCTCGTCAGCCTCCGTCCTCAGCTGCCGAACCTCGCCGTCCACCGACATGCGCGCCCCTCCGTCGTACCGGGTCGTACCAGCCACGCCCTACCCGTACGCACCGCCCCGACAAGCCCGGACACCACCGGACAACCACGAGACAGTCACCGTACGCAACCACGGCGTCACTCCCCACGGTAGGCATATCCGGACACGCTGAGTGACGTGAACCAGAAAATCACCGCCCCCGGACACACCGTCCGCAACTTCAGCGTCCTGCTGTCCCCCACACCCCGAGGCGCCCGCCTCGCCCGCCTGTTCGCCTCCGAACAACTGCGCGCCTGGGGACTCCCGTTGGACCCGGCCCAGCTCATCGTGGCCGAGCTGGCGAACAACGCCGTCACCCACGGCCGCGTCCCCGGCCGGAACGTCCGGCTCCTGCTCTACGTGGTCGGCGGGACTCTCCGGATCGAGGTGACGGACACGCGCGGTGACCGGCTCCCGGATCTCCGGTCCCCGGACCCGGACGCCGAGACCGGCCGCGGCCTGACCCTCGTGGCCGCCCTCGCCGACCGCTGGGGCGTCACCCACGACCTGCCGCCCCGCAAGACGGTCTGGGCCGAACTCACCTTCCCCGCACCGCAGTCACCGGAACACGACTCCCCGCGCTCCGGCCGGACCTGCGCTCCCTATGCACCACCCACGGGGGAGAAAGCACCCCACCAAACCCCACCCCTCCCTCCCGCCGGGCAAACTCACTCCCGCGAGTGAATATGCCCCTGTGAGCTGGATTCAGGACCGGTTGCCTGCCCTACGCTCAGCGCCAGCAGTACGCACACAACCCCAGACATGCGACGGCCCTCGCCGGGACTGGCATCCCAGTGCGAGGGCCTGACCACCGAGGAAGAACGGCGCTTCCCGATGGATACCGAAAACCCTAGCGTGCCCATGCGCGTCCAGTCCCGTATCCGGGGCAAGAACCACCCCGACGGACAGCCGTTCGCCGGCGTCGTCCACGACCACGTCCGCCACACCGAGAACTTCACGGTGATCGGCAACGACCTGGCCCAGCACCCGGAGCTGTCCCTGCTCGCCATCGGACTGGCCTGTTACATCCAGTCCGTGCGGCGGGGCACCGCCGTCGACATCAAGACCCTCGCGGCCCGCTTCCCCGAGGGCCCCACCCGGATCGCCGCCGCCCTGCGGGAGCTCGAAGCGCACGGCTACCTGCGCCGCACCCGCGAGCGCACGCCCACCGGCCGGATCGTCACCCGCACGGTGTCCTGCAACCGGCCGGGGCACCACGCGGCGCGGGAGACGGCCGCCCGCAGGCCCGCCCGCCGCACGGCCCCCGACGAGCCCACGCCCCGCAAGCGGCGCCTCCCCGCCGTGCCCCAGCCGTCGCACCCCTGGCCCGCCCTGCTCCAGGCGGCCCTCGACGTCCTGGCCGGCCTGCGCCGCCAGGACCCCCGGCTGCTCCTCTCCGCCACCGACGCCGAGCACCTCGCCCCCGGCGTCGCCGCCTGGCTGGAGCGCGACCTCACCCCCACCGCCGTACGCCACGCCCTCGCCGCGGACCTGCCGGACGAGCCCCTGATCCGTCCGGCCGCCTTCCTCGCCCACCGCCTGACCGCCCAACTCCCGCCCCCGCCGCCGCCCCGGCTACCGGCCTCACCGGCCCCCGGTCCCCGTCCTCCCCTCCAGAACTGCGACGGCTGCGACCTCGCCTTCCGAGCACCCGAACCGGGCAGGTGCCGTAAGTGCAGAGAGCGGGACGCCCGCGTGCCGGGAGACACCGGCGGTGGTGAGATCCACGCGGCAGGATGAGCCACGGCCGCAGCGCTCGCCGTCACATCCCTCACCCCACGGCGTCCATCCGTACCCGACAGGACTTCATGTGCTGCCTTCCTTCACCGCGAACGGATTCCTTCCGCTGGGCCGCCACTCCGTCTCCTTCGACGAGGCCGAGGCCATGCTGGTCACCGCGCCCACGTTCCGGGACTCTGCGACACGCCGGTCATTGTGGGACGGACTGCACGACTATCTGGAGCGCTTCTTCACTCTGGAGGACACGTACGCGGACCTCATGGACGGACACATGCTCATCCACAGACTGTGGCTCGGCGGCAGCTTCGTGAGCACGAAAACCGATCCGGGGAACATCGACGTGACTGTGCTGATCGACGTACGAGCCGAACGTGCCGTCCGCGGCAGACCCGGCTCCAAATGGCTGACCACCGCTTTTCAGAGCCGGGACAACATGCTGCGCAGGTTCGGAGTCTCACCGGTCAGGGTCGGGTATCAGCCCGTCGGCCACGTCTTCCGGCCGGAGCGCTTCACCGCCGAGGAGCGGACATACTTCATGGAACGGGGTGTGTGGGACGACTGGTGGCAGCGTTGTCGGTTGCCCGGACAGACGGATCGTTCCCCGTCCCCGGGGAGTGCCGCCCCGGCACGCGGATACCTGGAGGTGCGACTGTGACCACCGGCGACAGCTGGCGTGAGCGCAGGCGTGCGCTGCTCAGGGACGATCCGGCAGCGGCCGAGGCCGCCGAGCGCCTTCTTGAGGACATGGGCACCGAGGAGCGGGACGACGAGGAGGTCGAGGCCGGGCACCGGGCCGGCCGCCTCGCCGCGGTCCGTGCCTTCGAGCCCGACGCCCGCCTCGACGAGGAACTGCGGCTCCGGCTGACCGGTCCGGACACCGAGGGAGGCGCCCTGCGCTTCCAGTGGGGTGACGCTCTGCTGAACCCTGTGGAGAACGCGCTCTCCGTCGCCGCGGGCACTCCGATCCAGCTGGAGCTCACGGGCATCTCGGCCGGCAGCACCGTGGTCCACGCGCGTCCCGTGCCGTCCGTGGTCGTCCCGGAGACCACGGCCATGGATGCGCCCGCGACATCGGCCGCGAGCACCGGCATGCAGATGCTCACCAGGCTGCTCGGTGCGCTGGAGGCCGAGCAGGACGTCCGTGAATGGTCGCGCCTGTTCGACGCGGTGGACGCCCTGGCCCGGGCTCTGGGCAAGTACGAGCTCGACCTGGGAGTGACCTGGTACGGCGCCGACGGCGACATGCGCAGGGCTCAGCTCACGGAGCGCGGCAGACGCCACGTCGAGCGGCTTCGTGAAAAAACCAGGGCCCGTGACCAGGAACTCATCATCTCGGGCCGCGTCACCGAGCTCCGCGAAAGCGGCTGGGTGAAGGTCAAGACGGGCACGGCCAGGAACGCCCAGGCCTACGACGTCCACTTCGAGGAGCCGGAGACACTGCTGCGGATGCGTCCCGGACTCGGGGACAACGTGCACTTCCGGGTCCGTTTCCGTCAGCGCCTCGATGCGGTGGGAATCGCCCGGTCGACCGAGTACACCTATCTGGGTCCGGCGGCGGAACAGTCTTCCCTGCCGCTCGAACCCTGACCTGGCCGCCCGGCATTCATCCCCGTGAGCGGCGACGACGTGACTTGCCCACCCGCGTCCGGTCCAGTCGTACCGCTGCCCCGTGGTCCTTCACCAAAGGCGTCGGCATCTACGAGGTCCAGGCCGTCCTCACCCGGTTCGTCGTGCGCTGACCGGATTCCCGAACCGGCGGGAACGTTCATCCTGACCTCGAACGAGTGAACGCGTCCGCATACCCCCGGCCGCATGGCCATGAGCGCCCTACCGTGCGCTCATGGTCACCGCAACACACGAGGCCTCCCACCGACTGTTCCAGGAGCATCCGGAGGCCCTCGCGCCCGTCTTCGAGGCACTGGGGCTTCCGCCGCCCGTGAAGACGGACTTCCACGAGCTCTCCCCGGATGTCACCGAGATCCGCCCGATGGAGCGCCGCGCGGACACGGTCCTCATGTTCGAGCCCGACATGGGCGAGCACTTCGTCCTGGCCGTCGAGGCCCAGACGAAGAAGGACCCGGAGAAGGCAAGGAACTGGGCGTACTACGTCTCCTACTTGCGCGCGAAGTACGACCTGCCCGTGCTGCTGGTCGCGGTCTGCCGCGACCCGTCGACGGCAGCCTGGGCCATGGGCCCCTTCGAGTGCTCGGTCGGCCCCTGAACGACCCAGGTCACCCGCCCCTTCGTGCTGGGACCGCAGACCGTGCCCGAGGTCACCGACGAGGCGGTGGTGGCCCAGCAACCGGCTCTTGCGGCGCTCTCGGCCATCGTGCACAGCCAGAGCAAGCGGGCCACGGCCATACTGGAGGCGGTCGCCCGCGGACTCGTGTCCTTCGAGCCGGACGTCACGAAGTACTGGTTCGAGGTCGTGGAAGTCGGGCTGGAGTCCACTCCGGCCAGGGAGAACTGGAGGAAACTGATGCAGGATGTCGTCACCTACTTCCCGGGACACGGCACGCTCTTCGAGGAGAAGTACCTTGCGGGGAAGAGCGAGGGGAAGAGTGAAGGGAAAGCCGAGGGTAAGACCGAGGACATCCTGCGCGTGCTGACGGTGCGCGGGCTTCCGGTCCCGGACAACGTCCGGGAGCGCGTCACCGGATGCACCGACCTCGACACCCTCACCGTGTGGTTCGACCGCTCCCTGACCGTCTCCAAGGCCGAGGACCTGTTCACCGACGAAACGGAAGACACGGCAGCTTCCTGAGTCCCGGCCACCGGTGATCGAATGGCCGCATGCGGCCCGAGCACTGTGTGACCAGGAACCACATCGAGGTGTTCCACAACTGAGGTGCCGACGCCGGCAACAGCAAGGGCCCGGAACCAGCTCGGTCCCGGGCCCTTCGCCTACCCTGCGCCTACTTCGGCTGCGGCTTCCGCACCGACAGGTGCAGCTCCTTCAGCCGTGTCTCCTCCAGCTCCGTCGGCGCGCCCATCATCAGGTCCTGGGCGTTGCCGTTGAGGGGGAAGGCGATGGTCTCGCGGATGTTGGGCTCGTCGGCGAGGAGCATGACGATGCGGTCGACGCCGGGGGCGATGCCGCCGTGCGGCGGGGCGCCGAAGCGGAACGCGCGGAGCATGCCGGCGAACTTCTCCTCGACCGTCTCGCGGTCGTAGCCAGCGATCTCGAACGCCTTGAGCATGATCTCGGGCTCGTGGTTCCGGATCGCGCCGGAGGACAGCTCGACGCCGTTGCAGACGATGTCGTACTGCCAGCCCAGGATGTCCAGCGGGTCCTGGGTCTCCAGGGCCTCCAGGCCGCCCTGCGGCATCGAGAAGGGGTTGTGGGAGAAGTCGATCGCGCCGGTCTCCTCGTCCTTCTCGTACATCGGGAAGTCGACGATCCAGCAGAAGCGGAAGACGTTCTCCTCGAAGTGGCCGGCGCGCTTGGCGGCCTCGACCCGCACCGCGCCCATGATCTTCGAGACCTCGTCGAACTCGCCCGCGCCGAAGAACACCGCGTGGCCGGGGGCCAGCGCCAGCCGCTTGGTCAGCTCCGCGACGTTGTCCTCGGTGAGGAACTTCGCGATCGGACCGGTCAGCGAGCCGTCCTCGCCGACGCGCACCCACGCCAGGCCCTTCGCGCCCTGGGAGACCGCGTAGTCGCCGAGCTGGTCGAAGAACTTGCGGGGCTGGCCGGAGACGTCCGGCACCGGCAGCGCGCGCACGTGCTTGCCGGCGAACGCCTTGAACTCCGAACCCTCGAAGACGTCGGTGATGTCGACGAGCTCCAGCTGGGCGCGCAGGTCCGGCTTGTCGGAGCCGTACTTCAGCATCGCCTCGCGGAACGGGATGCGCGGGAACGGCGACGTCACATGACGGCCGTTGCCGAACTCCTCGAACAGCTCGGTCATCAGCTTCTCGATCGGCTGGAAGACGTCCTCCTGCTCGACGAAGCTCATCTCGACGTCGAGCTGGTAGAACTCGCCCGGCGAGCGGTCGGCGCGGGCGTCCTCGTCGCGGAAGCAGGGCGCGATCTGGAAGTAGCGGTCGAAGCCCGAGATCATCAGCAGCTGCTTGAACTGCTGCGGGGCCTGCGGCAGCGCGTAGAACTTGCCGGGGTTCAGGCGGGAGGGGACCACGAAGTCGCGCGCGCCCTCGGGGGAGGTCGCGGACAGGATCGGCGTGGTCATCTCGTTGAAGCCCAGCGCGGTCATCTTCTGGCGGATCGCCGAGATGACCTGCGTGCGCAGCATGATGTTGCGGTGCATGCGCTCGCGGCGCAGGTCGAGGAAGCGGTACTCCAGGCGCCGCTCCTCGTTGACACCGTCCTCGGTGTTGATGGTGAACGGCAGGGGGGCCGCCTCGCCCAGCACCTCGACCTCGGAGACCTCGACCTCGATCTCACCGGTCGGCAGGTCGGGGTTGACGTTCTCCGCACCGCGCGAGACGGCCTTGCCGTCGACGCGGACCACGGTCTCCTTGGAGAGCTTGTCGAGCGCCTCGTACGCCTCGGTGCCCGGACGGGCCACCAGCTGGGTGATCCCGTAGTGATCGCGCAGATCGATGAAGAGGATGCCGCCCAGGTCGCGCCGATTGTGCAGCCAGCCACTCAGCCGGACGTCGGTGCCGACGTCAGAGGCGCGGAGCTCGCCGCAGGTGTGGGACCTGTACCGATGCATCGTCGTTCATCCAGCCTTCGCGGATCGGGGTCGTCGTTTCACGTGAAACTCCCCCCAAGCCTACCGGCCGGGCCAAGATCGCCGCTCCGCCATAACCCATGGGGCGGGCAAACGACATGGGTGGAAGTTTCCGGGAGCATCTTCCCGAAGTGGTGCAATGCGCACTGGTGAGCCCCTGCCCGCCCTGGGGGAACGCGAAGCGCGCTACCCGCCCACCTGACCGCTCGCGCATCGCTTCGGCTGTCCGAAATGCCGACCAATGCGCTGGCGCACACCGCCCCCGCGGCCGCGGCAAGAGCATCTGGTGCGAGCTCCACGAACAGAAGAACGGCGACGGTCCCGGCTGACCGGGACGCCGGGACCCCGGGAACGCCAGGGGCCCCGCCCGGTGCCGGGCGGGACCCCGCGGACCGAAGAGGCTCAGGCCCCCTGCGGGCCCTCCTCCGTCATGCCGTGCACGGCGGGGACGGTGCCGAGACGGCCCTTCTGGAAGTCCTCGAAGGCCTGCATCAGCTCTTCCTTCGTGTTCATCACGAACGGCCCGTAGTGCGCCATCGGCTCGCGGATGGGCCGGCCGCCGAGCAGGACGACCTCCAGGTCCGGCGTGTGCGAGTCCTGCTTCTCGTCCGCGCGGACGGTCAGCGAGCCGCCCGCGCCGAACACCGCGGTCTGCCCGAGGTGGATCGGACGCCGCTCGGCGCCCACCGCGCCGCGTCCGGCCATGACGTACGCCAGACCGTTGAAGTCCTCCCGCCAGGGCAGGGTGACCTCCGCGCCCGGCGCGAGCGTGGCGTGGACCATCGTGATCGGCGTGTGGGTGATGCCCGGGCCCTCGTGGCCGTCCAGCTCGCCGGCGATGACGCGGAGCAGCGCGCCGCCGTCCGGGGAGGTGAGCAACTGGACGCTGCCGCTGCGGATGTCCTGGTAGCGGGGGGCCATCATCTTGTCCTTGGCGGGCAGGTTCACCCACAGCTGGAGGCCGTGGAACAGCCCGCCGGACATCACGAGGTGCTCCGGCGGCGCCTCGATGTGGAGCAGGCCGCTGCCGGCCGTCATCCACTGGGTGTCGCCGTTGGTGATGGTGCCGCCACCGCCGTGCGAGTCCTGGTGGTCGAAGATCCCGTCGATGATGTAGGTGACGGTCTCGAAGCCGCGGTGGGGGTGCCAGGGGGTGCCCTTGGGCTCGCCCGGCGCGTACTCCACCTCACCCATCTGGTCCATCATGATGAACGGGTCGAGGTGGCGGTGGTTGACCCCCGCGAACGCCCGGCGCACCGGGAAGCCCTCGCCCTCGAAACCGCTGGGAGCGGTCGTGACGGCCAGCACGGGACGCGCCACGGCGTCGGCGGGAGCGGTCACACGGGGCAGCGTCAGCGGGTTCTCGACGGTCACTGCAGGCATGGGTACCTCCTCGGGTACGCCCAGTTTAGTTGAGCGTTGAACTTCTTACCACCTCGAACCGACGAAGCCCGGAGGGCATTCCCTCCGGGCTCCTTCACGCACGGGCGCCGTCAGCCGTACACGCGGTGACGGTGTCAGCCACACCCCCGGTGACTGCGTCATCCGCACATGGGCGTCAGCCGTACATGCGGCGCATCGCGAACTCGACCATCTGCTCCACGGCCTTGGCGTCGAACACCATCCGGTGCTCGCCCTCCATGTCCAGCACGAAGCCGTAGCCCGTGGGCAGCAGGTCGATCACCTCGGCGCCGGTGATCACGAAGTACTTGGACTCCTTGCCCGCGTACCGCCGCAGCTCCTTGAGCGAGGTGAACATCGGGATCACGGGCTGCTGGGTGTTGTGCAGGGCGAGGAAGCCGGGGTTGTCACCGCGCGGGCAGTAGACCTTGGACGTCGCGAAGATCTGCTGGAAGTCCTCCGCCGCCATCTGGCCCGTGGTGAACGCGCGCACGGCGTCGGCGAGCGAGGGTGCGGACGGTTCGGGATACGCGGGCGCCTGCTGCCCGTACCCGCCCTGCATCTGCTGCTGCGGCGGCACGTAACCCTGTTGTGTCCCCGCACTCTGGTCGTAGCCGTACATGGCGCACAGACTACTGACCCCGCGCGAGGGCTGGGTCACAGATGTCCGGATCGGGGTTGCTTCTTATTACCGACGGGTAGCATCATCGTAGCTACTTGTCGGTACGTGAATCAGTCGCGAGGACCAGTCCCTCGCCGATCCCTCTCAAACGGAGCCGTCGCCATGGGGCACTACAAGTCGAATCTCCGCGACATCGAGTTCAACCTCTTCGAGGTACTCGGGCGCGACAAGCTGTACGGCACGGGCCCGTTCGAGGAGATGGACGTCGAGACCGCGAAGAGCATCCTGGAGGAGCTGGCCCGCCTCTCCGAGAACGAGCTCGCGGAGTCCTTCGCCGACGCCGACCGCAACCCGCCGGTCTTCGACCCGGAGACCAACACCGCGCCCGTCCCCGAGTCCTTCAAGAAGAGCTACCAGGCCTTCATGGACTCCGAGTACTGGCGGCTCGGCCTGCCCGAGGAGATCGGCGGCACCACCGCGCCCCGCTCCCTCATCTGGGCCTACGCCGAGCTGATCCTGGGCGCCAACCCGGCCGTGTGGATGTACTCCTCGGGCCCCGCCTTCGCGGGCATCCTCTTCGAGGAGGGCAACGAGGTCCAGAAGCACATCGCGAAGATCGCCACGGAGAAGCAGTGGGGCTCCACGATGGTGCTCACCGAGCCGGACGCCGGCTCGGACGTCGGCGCCGGCCGCACCAAGGCCGTGCAGCAGGAGGACGGCTCCTGGCACATCGAGGGCGTGAAGCGCTTCATCACCTCCGGTGAGCACGACATGTCGGAGAACATCCTCCACTACGTGCTCGCGCGTCCCGAGGGCGCCGGTCCCGGCACCAAGGGCCTGTCCCTCTTCCTCGTCCCGAAGTACCTCTTCGACTTCGAGACCGGCGAGCTGGGCGAGCGCAACGGCGTCTACGCCACGAACGTCGAGCACAAGATGGGCCTGAAGGCCTCCAACACCTGCGAGATGACGTTCGGCGACAAGCACCCCGCCAAGGGCTGGCTGATCGGCGACAAGCACGACGGCATCCGCCAGATGTTCCGCATCATCGAGTTCGCCCGCATGATGGTCGGCACGAAGGCGATCTCCACGCTGTCGACGGGCTACCTGAACGCGCTGGAGTACGCCAAGGAGCGCGTCCAGGGCCCCGACCTGGCGAACTTCATGGACAAGACCGCGCCCAAGGTCACCATCACCCACCACCCCGACGTGCGCCGCTCGCTCATGACGCAGAAGGCGTACGCGGAGGGCATGCGCGCCCTGGTGATGTACACCGCGTCCGTCCAGGACGCCATCCAGCTCAAGGAGGCGAACGGCGAGGACGCCTCCACCGAGCACGCGATGAACGACCTGCTCCTGCCGATCGTCAAGGGCTACGGCTCCGAGAAGGCCTACGAGCAGCTCGCCCAGTCGCTGCAGACCTTCGGCGGCTCCGGCTTCCTGCAGGAGTACCCGATCGAGCAGTACATCCGGGACTCCAAGATCGACACCCTCTACGAGGGCACCACCGCGATCCAGGGCCAGGACTTCTTCTTCCGGAAGATCGTCCGCAACCAGGGCGCGGCGCTGAACTCGCTCGCCGAGGACATCAAGAAGTTCCTCGCGGTCGGCGAGGGCGGCGAGGAGCTGGCGGGCGCCCGCGAGCACCTGGCCAAGGCCGCCGTCGAGCTGGAGGCCATCGTCGGCCTGATGCTCACCGACCTCGCGGCCACCGAGAAGGACGTCAAGAACATCTACAAGGTGGGCCTGAACACCACCCGCCTGCTGATGGCCTCCGGTGACGTCGTCGTCGGCTACCTGCTGCTCAAGCACGCCGCGGTCGCCGCCGAGAAGCTCCCGACGGCCTCCGCCAAGGACAAGGCGTTCTACACCGGCAAGATCGCGGCGGCGAAGTTCTTCGCGGCGAACGTCCTGCCGGGCGTCACCCTGGCCCGCAAGGTCGCCGAGGGCGTCGAGCTGGACCTGATGGAACTGGACGAGGCGGCGTTCTAGTCGCTTCCGGGCCCTTACGGGACCCTCCCGTACAGACCCGTACGAGACCCGGCCGGACCCCCGCGAGGGCCCGCTCCCGCACAGGGAAGCGGGCCCTCGCGCTCGTTAAGGTGAACCCATGAGCGCACCCCCCCGCTTCGACCGCGGCCACACCGACGACCTGATGTCCTTCCTGGCGGCGAGCCCCACGCCGTACCACGCCGTGGCGAACGCCGCCGAACGGCTGGAGAAGGCGGGCTTCCGGCAGGTCGCGGAGACGGACGCCTGGGACGGCGCGGCCGGCGGCAGGTACGTGCTGCGCGGCGGCGCGATCGTCGCCTGGTACGTCCCCGAGGGGGCGGACCCCCACACGCCCTTCCGGATCGTCGGCGCCCACACCGACTCCCCCACCCTGCGGGTCAAGCCGCGGCCCGACAGCGGGGCCCACGGCTGGCGCCAGGTGGCCGTGGAGATCTACGGCGGCCCGCTGCTCAACTCCTGGCTCGACCGCGACCTGGGCCTGGCCGGACGGCTGTCCCTGCGCGACGGCTCGACCCGCCTGGTCGACGTCGACCGGCCGCTGCTGCGGGTCCCCCAGCTCGCCATCCACCTGGACCGCGCGGTCAACTCCGACGGCCTCAAGCTCGACAAGCAGCGGCACATGCAGCCGGTGTGGGGCCTGGGCGACGACGTCCGCGACGGCGATCTCATCGCCTTCCTGGAGGAGACCGCCGGGGTGCGGGCGGGCTCGGTCACCGGCTGGGACCTGATGGTGCACCCGGTCGAGCCGCCCGCCTACCTGGGCCGTGACCGCGAGCTGGTCGCGGGTCCGCGGATGGACAACCTGCTGTCCGTGCACGCCGGCACGGCCGCGCTGACCGCCGCGGCCGGACGCGGTGCGGAGCTGTCGTACATCCCCGTGCTCGCCGCCTTCGACCACGAGGAGAACGGCTCGCAGTCCGACACCGGCGCGGACGGCCCGCTGCTCGGCAGCGTCCTGGAGCGCTCGGTGTTCGCCCGCGGCGGCTCGCTGGAGGACCGGGCCCGCGCCTTCGCCGGGACCGTCTGCCTGTCGTCCGACACCGGGCACGCCGTGCACCCCAACTACGCGGAGCGGCACGACCCGACGCACCACCCGCGCGTCGACGGCGGCCCGATCCTCAAGGTCAACGTCAACAACCGCTACGCCACCGACGGTTCGGGGCGCGCGGTGTTCGCGGCGGCCTGCGAGAAGGCCGGGGTGCCCTTCCAGTCGTTCGTCTCCAACAACGCGATGCCGTGCGGCACCACGATCGGCCCGATCACCGCGGCCCGGCACGGCATCCGGACGGTTGACATCGGCGTGGCCATCCTGTCGATGCACAGCGTCCGCGAACTGTGCGGCGCCAAGGACCCGTTCCTGCTGGCGAACGCGCTGACGGCGTTCCTGGAGGGCTAGTCCGGGGCGGCGGACGCGCCGCGTTCTCTAGCAGTGATCCGAGTGGCGGTCAACTCCCCTGCGCGGCACGGCGCATGGGAGCCGCCCTGCCGGGTACCCGGATCGCACCGGAAACACCGGACAGGGAGGCGACACTCATGGGCCTCGGCGGATGCATCATCCTCATCGCCGTGGGAGCAATCCTCACGTTCGCGACCGACTGGGACATGCAGGGTGTCAACCTTGACCTGGTCGGCGTCATCTTCATGATCGTCGGACTGATCGGCGTCGCGACCTTCAGCAGCATCGCCCGGCGTCGGCGGGTCGTGGTACCCCCCGCCACGCCGGTCGTCGACGACCCGACCCGTCCGCACCACACCCGCGACGGCTACAGCGACGGGTACGGCGTCTGACCGGACGCCCGTCCGGCGCCGTCCGCGCCGGACAGCTCCAGGGTCAGCCGGTCCGCGCCTCCCGCGACGGGACGCACGGACAGCCGCCACTCACGGCGGTGCACATGGCAGGCCGGATGGGGGACGTCCGGGGCGGCGTCGCACACAGCCGCCGTCGCCACGACACGCAGCACCCCCTGCCCCACGGCGGGGTCGGTCACGAGGGCGCGGGAGAGGTCGCCTCCCGCGCCCTCTCCGCTGCGCAGCAGCGCGGGCGGGGACGCGGACACCAGCAGGCGGGTCGCGGGGCCGTCCCGCGTGTCGAGCCGCCGGCCGGGCGGGGGCGTGAAGGCCACGTCCAGGCGGACGGGGCCGGCGGCGATCTCGGTGACGGACCGGTCCGCTCCGGGCGGGTCCAGCACGTCCCCGGGGAGCCGCAGCCGGGTCAGCCGGTGGCGGGCCGACTCCACCACCACGACGTCCTCGCCGGCGACCACCGCCCCGCTGGGTTCGCGCAGGCCGGTGGCGAGGGTGGTCACCTCGCCGGTGGCCGGGTCGTAGCGGCGCAGGGCGTGGTTGTAGGTGTCGCTGACGGCCAGCGAGCCGTCGGGCAGCGCGGTCACCCCGAGCGGGTGCTGGAGCAGCGCCTCGTCCGCGGGGCCGTCGCGGTGCCCGAAGGCGAACAGTCCCGCGCCGACGGCGGTGCGCACCTGCCCGTCCGGTCCCAGCCGGCGCAGGGCGGAGCTCTCGGAGTCGGCCACCCACAGCCCGTCCGGCGTCACCGCGAGCCCCGAGGGCTGCGCGAACAGGGCCTGCCGCGCCGGTCCGTCGACGAGGTGCTCCCCTCCCGTCCCGGCCTCGCGGGCGACGGCGTCCCCGGCGGGGTCGTAGGACCAGAGCTGGTGGATGCCGGCCATGGCGATCCACACCCTGTCCCGCCACCAGGTGACGTCCCACGGGGAGGAGAGGTTCACCTGACGGGCCGGGCCGTCCGTCGCGTCGCCGGGGCGCCAGGGGGAGCCGGTGCCGGCGAGGGTGGTGACCTCCCCGGACCGCGGGTCGAGCCGCCTGAGGGCGTGGTTGACGGTGTCGGCGACGACGACGGCGCCGTCCGGGAGCAGCGCGAGTCCCTGCGGTTCCTGGAAGCGCGCCCGGTCGGGCGGGCCGTCCGTCAGGCCGCGCTCGCCCCGGCCGAACCGCCTGAGCACCGTCTCCGCGTCCTCCGCCAGCTCCACGACCTGGTGCCGGGTGGTGTCCGTGACCAGGAAGGTCCCCGCCGGCAGCCGCAGCACCTTGCCGGGGAAGCGCAGCACGGTCGGTTCCGGCTCCGCCGGGGGCGCGTGGGGGAGGTCACCGCGCCGGAGGGTGCCCTTCGCGGCGTGCTCGGACTCCAGCTCGGTCACCAGCCGCTCGATCTCGGGGACGTGCCCCTCGCCGGAGTACGTGGCCACGACGTACCCCTCCGGGTCGACGACCGCCAGCGTCGGCCAGGCGCGCACCGCGTACTGCGACCACGTCGTCAGCTCGGGGTCGTCCAGTACGGGATGCGTGACCGCGTACCGCTCCACGGCGTCGGCCACCGCCGCGTGCTCCGTCTCGTGCGGGAACTTCGGCGAGTGCACGCCGATGACCACGAGCGTGTCCCGGTGCCGCTCCTCCAGCCCGCGCAGCTCGTCGACGACGTGCAGGCAGTTGACGCAGCAGAACGTCCAGAAATCAACGACGACGCACTTGCCGCGCAGGCCGGCGAGGGTGAGTTCTCCGCCCCCCGTGTTGAGCCAGCCGCCCCTGCCCGCCAGTTCCGGGGCGCGCACCCGCGCGGAACGGCGGGCCCGGGGAGCGGGAGCGGCGTCGTCCATACGTCCAGCGTGCCACCGCGGGGCGCCGGGCGGGGGCGGTGCGGACTCCGCCCGTCGGCCTAGCGGCGGCGTCGGACGCGGCGGGCCGGGGAAGCCGTCGGACCATGAGATTCTTCGTGCGGGACCGGATCCTCGGCATCGGGGACGACTACTGGATCGAGGACGACCGCGGCGCCAAGGTCTTCCTCGTCGACGGCAAGGCGATGCGGCTGCGGGACACCTTCGAGCTGAAGGACGTCGAGGGGCGCGTGCTCATCGACATCCGCCAGAAGATGTTCGCGCTGCGGGACACCATGGTGATCGAGCGGGGCGGGGAGCCGCTGGCGACGGTGCGGCGCAAGCGGCTGTCGCTGCTGCGGAACCACTACCGGGTGTCACTGGCGGACGGCGGCACCGAACTGGACGTCAGCGGGCGGATCCTCGACCGGGAGTTCGCCGTGGAGTACGACGGCGAACTCCTCGCCGTGATCTCCCGCCGCCTGCTGACCCTCCGCGACACCTACGGCGTCGACGTCGTCCGTGACGACGCCGACCCGGCGCTGCTGATCGCGGTGGCGGTGTGCGTGATCCACCTGGCGGAGAAGGAGCGGGAGGGGTAGCCCCCCGGGGGTGCTCCGGAGCACCGACGAGAGTGCTCCGGCTGCACCGACGGAACGGGCGGCATCGCGGTGGTGATGCCGCCCGTTCCTGTTTCTCCGGGCGGGACGGATGTCTCCGGCGTGGTGAAGCGGACCCTCGACGGCCGGGAGGCTGTCGGCGGCCCGCTCCGTGCCGTGGATCCCCGGCTGGTCCGCTGTACGCGGACGACGACCGGCGCGAGAGCTCGGCGCACGACCGCCCTGCCTCGCGTGCTGAAGCAGCCACGGTCACGACCCGTCACCCCGCCGCTTCACCACACGGGGCGCAACGGCGGGATCGAGTCACCGGCCAAGGTGCGGACGATGGCCGCGAGTTCGGCTCGCGGTACCTGCCGGCCGACTTCGTGGAGATGCTCGGTCAGTTGCGCCTCCAGCTCGTGCAGGATCCGCCCGGCCACGGCGAGGTGCTTCAGAGCCTTGTCGGTCAGAACGACGAGCTTGCGCCGGCCGCCGGCGGGATGCGGCCGGCGTTCCACATAGCCCCGCTTCTCCAGGTCGTCGATGATCTGGCCGGCGGCCTGTTTGGTGACCCCGAGTTCCTCGGCCAGCTCGCTGCTGGTCGCGCCGGATCCGTGCAGCACCTGGAAGACCAGGCCGTGCATGGGGCGCAGGTCGGCATAGCCCGCGGCGTCGAGGCGGCTCACGAACTCGGAGAGGACCAGCTGGAAGGACATCCCGAGCAGGAAGGTGAGCTCGGTTCGCTCGAGGGGGTCGTGGGTCTCCATCAACTCATCTTGACACACCGATATAAAGTCGCTTTACTCGCTGCAAGTAAAGACGCTTTACACAGGAGACGCCAATGAACGTGGTCAGCGAGAGCGAGCAGCGGACGACCAAGACCCCTGCCGGTTCGATGTTCGGCCTGGCGGCCCCCAGTCAGGGGAGTGCCGAGGTCAGCACGTGGCGGGTGGAGCTGGGTGCGGACGCGGTCACGCCGGTACACATCATCGACCGCGAACAGGTGTGGATGCCCCTGTCGGGCGAGTTCGAGGTCGAGGTGGAGGGAAAGACCGAGCAGGCCAAGGCCGGCCAGGCCGTCATCATTCCCGCCGGCGCCGTGCGGCAGCTGAAGGCCGTGGGCGGCCCGGCGGAGGCGCTGGTCGCCATGGCCGTCGGCGGCAAGGCGATGATGCCCGGGAGCGAGGACAAGATCCCGCTCCCGTGGGCCGAGTGACCGTGCCCGGCTGAACAGCCCGACCGAACAGCCCGACCAGGCCAGCCCCCGAGGGATCCGGTCGGGCTGTTCGCCTCTCCGGACTCCGGATCGCGGTCCCGCGTCACACCGGAGCCGGAGACATCAGACATCAAGCGCAACCCGACCGATCCGATTAAGGACAGGTATGAATCCCGAAGTGAGCAGCGGGCGCCGCCGGGCGGTTCTGGCCCTGCTCGCCGTCACCGTACTGATCGTGGTCATGGACCTGACGATCATCAATGTGGCGCTCACCCCGATCCAGCAGAGCCTGGACGCGACCAACGCCGAGCTCCAGTGGTCGCTCGACACGTATCTGATCACCTTCGCGGCCTTCCTCTTCACCGGTGGCGTGTGCGCGGACCGGTTCGGTCGGAAGCGGACGCTCATGGCCGGCCTGGTGGTGTTCGGCGCCAGTTCGGTGCTGGGCGCGTACGCCGACACCATCACGGAACTCATCGTGTGGCGTGGCGTCATGGGCGTGGGCGCGGCGGTCGTGCCGACCGTCACACTGGCCATCATCATGAGCGTCTTCCCGCCCGCGGAGCGGCCCAAGGCGATCGCGGTCTGGGCCTCGGCCGCAGGAGTCGCCTTCGCCGTGGGGCCGGTGCTCGGCGGGCTGCTGCTCGAGCAGTTCTGGTGGGGGTCGATCTTCCTCATCAACGCCCCGCTGGTCGTCGTCGGCCTGCTCCTCATGGGGTGGCTCGTCCCCGAGTCCAAGAACCCCGCCCCCGCCAAGTTCGACCCGCTCGGCGTGCTGCTGTCCATCGCCGCCGTCGGCCTCCTGGTCTACGGCATCGTGACGGGCGGCGAGGACAACGAATGGCTGGCTGCCGACACTCTGGGCGGACTGGTCGGCGGTGTCGTGCTGCTCGTGCTGCTCCTGGTGATCGAGTCCCGGATGGCGACGCCGTCCCTGGACGTCAGCCTGCTGCGCAGCGCCCGTTTCTCGGCGGGCTCCGGGGCCATCGCGCTCTGCTTCTTCGCGCTCATCGGGGCGATCTTCATCACGCAGTTCTACTACCAGGCCGTGCTCGGCTTCTCCCCGATGAAGGCCGGCCTGCTGCTGCTGCCCATGGGCATCGGCTCCGTGATCATGTCCGCCCGCTGCCCCACGCTCGTGATGCGGTTCGGGCCGCGCGCCGTGGTGGCCGCCGGCGCGTCCGTCATGGCCGTGTCCTTCATCCTCATGAGCCAGATGACCGCGGACACGCCCACCTGGCTGCTGATCGTCGCGCAGCTGGTCTTCGGGCTCGGCTGGGGCTGCATCATGGCGCCGGCCACCGCGTCCCTGATGTCCGTCGTGCCCCCGGTCAAGGCCGGTGCGGGGCAGGCCGTGTCACAGACCATGCGCCAGGTCGCCGGTGCGCTGGGCGTCGCGGTCATCGGCAGCATCCTTGGCGTGGTGTACCGCTCGGGGATGGAGGAATCGGTGAGCGTGCTGCCGGAGGCCCTGCGCGACGAGGCCGCCGGGTCGATCGGTGGCACCCTGCGCGCGGTCGAGGCCGCGGAACTCGGCGACCAGGCTCCCGCTCTCATCGACAAGGCCGTCGACACCTACTTGTCGGGCATGGAGATCACCATGCTCGTGGCTGCCGGTGTCGCGCTGCTCGCCGCCGCCGTGTCCCTGCGCTGGCTGCCGAAGACGGCGCCGAAGCCGCCGGTTCCGCCGGCGCCGAAGCCGACCGCGGGCGAGGCCGCCGGCGCGCCGGGAGCACGTGTCTGAGCCACCTGCACTCGTAAGCACACAGGGGTGCCCGCCGGGACATACAACGGCGGGCACCCCTGTGTCTCGCTGCTGGGCCAAGTCGGCACACGGACTTCACAATTCCATATCACCGCGCGTAGCGGCGGGGAGTTTTCAGGTCACGCCCCTGCGGTGCGAAGAGGGACGAATCGGACGGAGTCAGGAATTCCGAATTTATTGACATGACCAAGAGTAAAGGTGCTTGACTTACTCTCCGGTGAATCCATAGTGTCGTGCCGTCAAGCAGTCCTCTCGGGGTGTCAGGCGGGATGCGGAGGCTGCCTTTCCATAACTCGTTGACCGTTGAACAGGTTCAGCGATTGTGGTTTTTTTCCTAATGTGGGGCGCTTGGCGCCCGGCGTCGTTAGGACGGGGGTAAGTGGTGTCATTTGGTGATGCCGAAAAGACGTCGGCCGGTGTTGATCTGGAGACACTCGAAGGTGTCTCTTCGTGGCTTCGTCGCGAGGTTGCCGAACTGGTCGGCCGTGATGTCGGTGACGTTCCCGAGGACGAGCTCTTCTCGAGCCTCGGGATGGACTCGATGCGGGCCACCAGCCTCATGGCGGCACTCTCTCGCGCCACGGGAAGACACTGGTCACCAGCGCTTCTGTGGGCCAATCCCACCATTGGCGGCCTCGCGGAACGGGTCGTCGCCGGTGACGCCCTCCCGGAGCGGCCGAAGGAGCCGGTCCGCTCCTCGACCCGGGGGGATCTCCGTCCGGGTGAGCCCGTCGCCGTCGTGGGCATGGCGTGCCGCTTCCCGGGTGCGGACGGTGTCGAGGCATTCTGGAACCTGCTGGAAGCGGGCGTGGACGCCGTCCGGGACGTGCCGGAAGGCCGGTGGAAAAAGGATTCCGCAGGCTATGGGGATTCTGATGTCTCCGTCGGTATGACTACGACGGAGGCCGGTTTCCTGGAGGGTCGTATCGATGAATTCGACCCGTTGTTCTTCGGGATTTCTCCGAGGGAAGCCCAGGAAATGGACCCGCAGCAGCGACTTTTCCTCGAAGTCGCCTGGGAGGCGCTCGAGGACGCGGGTGCGACGGAGAAGGATCTGGCCGGCAGCGACACCGGCGTGTTCGCCGGAGCGATCTGGCACGACTATGCCGACCTCGCCCCCGGAAGCACCAGCGGCCTGTCCTCGCACTCCGCCACAGGACGCGCACTGAACATGATCGCCAACCGGCTGTCCTACGTCCTCGGGCTGCGTGGCCCGAGCGTGGTCCTCGACTCCGCCTGCTCGTCGTCCTTGCTGGCGGTGCACCTGGCCTGCCAGAGCATCCGGAGCGGCGAGTCGTCCATGGCTGTCGCCGGCGGGGTCAATCTGCTGCTGAGCCCCGAGACCATGGTGTCCCTCAGCCGGTTCGGCGGCCTGTCACCCGACGGCCGCTGCAAGGCGTTCGACGCGAGGGCGGACGGGTTCGGCCGCGGCGAGGGCTGCGGAGTCGTCGTCCTCAAGCCGCTGTCGCGCGCTCTCGCGGACGGGGATCACATCTGGTGCACGATCCGGGGTTCCGCTGCCAACAACGACGGCTTGAGCAACGGACTCACCGCCCCGAACCCGGCAGCGCAGGAAGGCGTGCTGCGCGCCGCCTACCGCAATGCCGACATCGCCCCGCACCAGGTGCACTACGTCGAAACGCACGGCACCGGAACCGCGCTCGGAGATCCCATCGAGGCCATGGCCCTCGGCGCCGTGCTGGGAGAGGACCGGCCTGAGGACCGGCCCCTGCGCCTCGGATCGGTCAAAACCAACATGGGGCACCTCGAGGCGGCGGCGGGAATCGCCGGCCTGATCAAGACCGCTCTGGTGCTCAAGCACCGGCGGGTGCCGCGGAACCTGCACTTCGAGACCCCGAACCCGCACATCCCCTTCGACGAACTGCGCCTGACCGTGCCCGCCGGCGCCGAGCCGTGGCCCGAGGACGGCGGGCTGTACGCAGGGGTCAGCTCCTTCGGCTGGGGCGGCACCAATGTCCACCTGGTGGTCGAGGGCCACCGGGAGCCCGCCCCACTGGTGATGCCCGACAGCGCCGCGCGTGACACACCCGACCGGCCCCGGATCGCCTTCGTCTGCTCGCCGTACGGGCAGCAGTGGGTCGGCATGGCGCGCGGCCTTTACCGCACGGAGCCGGTCTTCCGGTCCGTTCTGCGGGAATGCGACCGTGAACTCGCCCGCCACACCGGGTGGTCCCTCGTCGAGGAGCTCTTCCTGGACGAGACGCAGGCCCGCACCGGTGACGTCGGGGTCATGCAGCCCGTGGTCTTCGCGATACAGGTGGCCCTGGCGACCTGGCTGGAGGCCGCCGGGGTGCGGCCCGGCGCCGTGGTCGGGCACAGCCTCGGGGAGATCGCCGCGTGTGTCATCGCGGGCGTGCTCGACCTCCCCGATGCCGTACGGCTGGTCCACCACTACAGCGACCAGCAGCGCCGGGTGGCCGGTCCGGACCGCGGCATGGCCGTGGTCGAGCTGTCCGCCGACGACCTGGAGGAGCGCCTGGCCGGGCGGGACTCCTCGGTGTGCGTGGCGACCCGCAACGGGCCGCGCACCACGGCGCTGGCGGGCAGCCGCGCGGAGCTGGAGGAGATCGTCGCCGCACTGAAGGCGGAAGGCGTGCTGTGCGCCATGATCCGCGTCGATCTGCCGGCTCACAGCGCGGCGATCGACCCCATCATGGCGGACCTGGAGAAGGCCCTGGAGGGCATCGCCGGCCGGCCCGGCCGTATCCCGGTCGTCTCCTCGGTGACCGGGCGGCCGCTGGACTGGCGGGAGGTGGGCCCCGCGTACTTCGCGCGGAACCTGCGCGAGCAGGTACGGCTCGCCGACGCCACGGCACACCTGCTGCGGGAGAAGTTCGACGTCCTGCTGGAGATCAGCGCCAACCCGGTGCTCGCCCCGGCGCTCCAGCAGAGCGTCGACGACTTCGGCCGCACCGCGACCGTCCTGACCACGATGCGCCGCGGCGACGACGACCGTACGGGGCTGGCCGAGACCCTGGACGCGCTCGCCCGGCTCGGTACGAAGGTACGGCTGCCGAGCATGCGGGACGAGCCGGCCGCGGAGCTGTTCACGCTGTCCGCCAAGTCGCCCGAGGCACTGCGTGAGCTGGCCGGGCGAACCGCCGCGACCCTCACCGGGACGGGCCCGGAGGGCGGGGACGCGGCCGGTGAGCCGGCGAATGCTCTGCCGGCGCTGGCGCAGGCGGCCCTCCCGCGGGCCCACCACCCCTATCGGTTGGCGCTTCCGGCGCGGGACGAGGAGGAGCTGGCCGAGGCCCTCGCCGCGCACGCCCGCGGCGAGGACCCCCCGGGGCTGTACGTCTCCGGCCGGGCCGCCGAGAAGCGGCCTCAGGTGGCCTTCGTCTTTCCCGGCCAGGGCTCCCAGTGGGTCGGGATGGGCCAGGAACTCATGCAGAGCGAACCGGTCTTCCAGGCGGCCGTCCGGGAGTGTGACGCGGCGGCCCGCGCCTTCGTGGACTGGTCCATCGAGGCCGAACTGACCGTCGGCGACACGGATCTGATGGTCGACCGCATCGACGTCATCCAGCCCGTGCTGTTCGCCGTGGAGGTGGCCCTCGCCGCGCTGTGGCGCTCCTGGGGCGTGGAGCCCGACGCGGTGATCGGACACAGCATGGGTGAGGTCGCCGCCGCGCACGTCGCCGGAGCGCTGAGCCTCGAGGACGCGGCGCGGATCATCTGCCTGCGCAGCCGTCTGCTGCGCCGCACCAGCGGGCAGGGCGCGATGCTCGCCGTCGAACTCACCATGGACGAGGCGCTGGAGGTGCTGGCGGGCCGGGAACACGCCGTGTCCGTCGCCGTGAACAACAGCCCGCGTTCCACGGTGCTCTCCGGGGACCAGGACGTGCTGGCCGAGATCGCCGGGCAGCTGGAGGCGGACGACGTCTTCTGCCGCTGGGTGAAGGTGGACGTCGCCTCCCACAGCCCGCAGATGGACCCGCTGCGGCCGGATCTGCTGGCGGCTCTGGAGGGGCTGGCGCCCCGCCGCGGAACCGTACCGGTGTACTCGACCGTCACCGGCGAGGTCGTCGGCGGCGAGGAGATGACCGGCACCTACTGGGTCGACAACCTGCGCGAGCCCGTCCTCTTCGGCGACCAGGTCGCCCAGCTGCTGCGAAGGGGCGTGCACGCGTTCATCGAGATGAGCCCGCACCCCATCCTGCTCCCCGCCGTCGAGCAGGTCGCCTCCGCGGGCGGGGCCGGCACGGCCGTGCTGCCGTCGCTGCGCAGGAATGAGAGCGCACGGGACTCGCTGCTCGCCTCCCTGGGACGGCTCCACGTGCTGGGCGTCCCGGTCCGCCTGGACCGTGTCCTGACCCCCGCGCGCCCCAGCCGGCGGCTGCCGCACTACCCGTGGCAGCGGGAGCGGTACTGGCACGAGCAGACCGACGGACCTACCGGTACGGGGCGCGCCCCTCGGCAAGGACTGCTCGGCGAGCGGATCGATTCGGCGGTCCAGCCCGGCACCCACTACTGGCAGACGGACCTGGACACCTCGGCCGCGGCCTTGGGGGACCACCGCATCGGCGGGGCGGTCGTCGTCCCCGGCGCGGCCTTCGTGGACATGGCCCTCGCCGCGGCCCGCCAGGTGCTGCCGGGCGAGAGGCACCTGCTGTCCGACGTGGTCTTCCAGCAGCCGCTGGTACTGCCCGAGGCCGGACACGCGCGTGTCCAGGCGGTGTTGGAGGGGTCCCGGGAAGAGCGGGCACGGATACGTTTCTTCACCGCCGAGGAGACTGGCCCCGTCTGCGTGGCCGAGGCCGTGCTGTCGGCGGCCGGCCACGGAACCGGCCCGGATCCGGCCGGCACCGGCGATCTCACCGGACGGATGACGGACGCGCTCGACGGACCGGACTACTACCGGGCGCTGGCGGCTTGCGGCCTCGGCTACGGTCCTGCCTTCCAGGGCATCGCGCACATCGCGCGCGGAGAGGGCGAAGCGCTCGCGAGGATCGGCCCGCACGGTGAAGAGCGGTGGCGTGACACGGGCCACGTCCTGCCCCCCGCGCTGCTCGACGCCGCCCTCCAGACGGCGGTGGCGCCGCTCCTCGGCGCCGACTGGACGACGACGGGCGGGTTCCTGAGCGAGGGCATGGGCCGGGTCGCCGTCCACGGCACGGTCCGTGGCGAGGTCCGGGCTCACACCGCCTGCCGGGTCGTGGGCGACGGACAGTGGGAGGCCGACGTCTCGGTCCACGGCCCGGACGGAGCCCTGCTCGTCGAGGTCACCGGGCTGCGCATCGTCCGGCTCGCGACCGTACCCGTGCTCACGACGCCGCCGTCCGCACCGGCGGACAGGGACGGCCCGGCGCGGTCCGGCGGCCAGGGGGACGGTCCGGCTGCCCTGCGCGAGCGCATCGCCGCGCTGGCGGACGGGGCGGAGCGCCGCGCGGCACTGGAGTCGGCGGTGCGGGAGAACGTCGCCCGTGTCGTGAAGCTCCCCGCGCGCAGGGTGGATCCCGACCGACCGCTGAAGTCCCTGGGGATCGACTCCCTGATGTCGCTGGAGCTGCGCAACAGGCTGGAAGCGACTTTCGGCATCCGGCTGTCGGCCACCCTCATCTACAACTACCCGACCATTCGCGACCTCGCTCCCTTCCTGGCCGAAAAGCTGCGGCTGGCCCTCGACGACTCCGCAGCGCCACCGGAGACCCCCGTCCCGCCGGCTCCGCGCGCGGACGACGGCAGCAGGGCCGAAGACGGGGACCTGAGCCCCGAAGAACTCCTAGAACGCGAACTCGCCGAGCTCAACGAGCGGATGGAGACCATCTAGCATGCGCGGCACATCCGGGACCCCGACGGACCAGGACGCGGCCACAGCCGCCGATGGCAGCAGCATCACCAGGGCCCTCACCGCCATCCGCCGGCTGCGCGGACAGATCGACGTGCTGGAGCGGGCGAAGCGGGAAGGGATCGCCGTGGTCGGCATGGGCTGCCGGCTGCCGGGCGGGGTGACCTCGCCCGACGCCTTCTGGCAGGTGCTCTCCGAGGGCGTCGACACCATCGGGGAGGTGCCCGAGGACCGCTGGGAGCTGCGCCGGGCGGACGGGCCGGGCGGACCGTCCGACGGGACGTCTCCGTCGCACGGCGGCTTCGTCGAGGGCGTCGATCGGTTCGACCCCTACTTCTTCCGCATATCGCCGCGCGAGGCGGCCCGTATGGACCCCCAGCAACGGCACTTCCTCGAAGTGGCCTGGGAGGCGCTGGAGGACGCCGGGCTGACCCGCGAGAAGCTCCAGGGCAGCCAGACCGGCGTCTTCGTGGGCGCCAACGCCACGGACTACCTCCAGCTCCAACTCGAAGGCGCCGCGGCCGACACCTACACCGTGGTGGGCGGCACGAACTGCATCATCGCCAACCGCCTGTCGTACGTCCTCGACCTGCGCGGCCCCAGCCTGACCGTGGACACCGCCTGCTCCTCCTCCCTCGTGGCCGTGCACCTCGCCGCCCAGAGCCTGCGCAACAGGGACTGCGACACGGCCGTCGTCGGCGGCCTGAACCTGATCCTTTCGCCCAGGCTGGCCGAGGCCCACGCCAAGGGGCTGCCGCTGGCCCCCGACGGCCGCTGCAAGACCTTCGCCGCGGACGCGAACGGCTACGCCCGCGGCGAAGGAATCGGCGTGGTCGTCCTCAAGCGCCTCTCCGACGCCGTGGCCGACGGCGACCGGGTCTGGGCGGTGGTCCGCGGCTCCGCCGTCAACCAGGACGGCCTGACCAACGGGCTGACCGCCCCCAACGGACTGTCCCAGCAGAGCGTGATCCGGCAGGCCCTGCGCAGCGCCCGCCTCGAACCCTCCCAGGTGACGCTGCTGGAGGCGCACGGCACAGGCACCGAACTCGGCGACCCCATCGAGGTGGAGGCGCTGAGCGCCGTCTACGGACAGCCTGCGTCCGAGGGCGACGTGTGCGCGCTCGGCTCGGTCAAGACGAACATCGGCCACCTCGAGGCCGGGGCGGGCATGGCCGGACTGATCCGGTCGGCGCTGAGCATCCACCACCGCGCCATCGCCCCCCACCTGCATCTCACGGCCCTCAACCCGCACATCGACCTCGACGGGACCCGGCTGGTCGTACCGACCTCCCTGCGTCCGTGGGACGTGCCCGACGAGCGGCGGCACGCGGCCGTCAGCTCCTTCGGCGCCGGCGGCACCAACGCCCACGTGATCCTCGGTCCCGCACCGGCGGACGCCGGGCGCGCGGACGAGCGGCCCCCGGGCGGGGACGGCCCCTGGCTGCTGCCGCTCTCCGCGGCCACCGGCGAAGCACTCGCCCCCATGGCTCGCGCCTACCGCGACCACCTGCGCTCCGCCAAGGGGCGCGACCAGCGCTTCGACGACATCGTCCACACGGCGACGGCCCGCCGCACCCGCCACGAGCACCGGCTGGCCGTCGTCGCCGGATCGCACGACGAGGCGGCGGACCGGCTCACCAGGTGGCTGGACGGGGAGGGGACAACCGGCGTGGTCACCGGCCGGGCGAACGGCGGCGTGGCCGATGGCGTCGTGTTCGTCTACCCGGGGCAGGGCTCCCAGCGGGCCGGCATGGGCCGGGAACTGCTGGACGCCTGCCCGGTGTTCCGCAAGGCGGTCGAGGAGTGCGACGACGCGATGCGGCCCTTCCTCGGCGGGCGTTCGGTCGTCGACCACGTCATGCGCCTGGAGCCCGACGCCGCACTCGACCGCATCGACCTGATCCAGCCCGCCCTGTTCGCCCTCGCCGTCGGCCTCACCGCCCGCAGCCGCTCCTTCGGCGTCGAACCGGACGCCGTGGTCGGCCACAGCATGGGCGAGGTGGCCGCCGCGCACATCGCCGGGGCGCTCACCCTGGACGACGCCGCCCGGGTCATCTGCCGGCGCAGCGCCCTGCTCCGCCGGATCAGCTGCCAGGGCGCGATGCTGGTCGTGGCGCTCCCCATGGACCAGGCGGACCGGCTCATCGAGGACTGCCGGGACAAGGTGTCCGTCGCGGTCGCCAACAGCCCCACCTCCACGGTGCTGTCGGGCGATCCGGGCACCCTGGTCGACCTGTCCGGGACTCTGCGGGCCCGCAATGTCTTCTGCCGCCCGGTGAAGGTCGATGTCGCCTCGCACAGCCCCCAGGTGGACCCGCTGCGCGACGAGCTCCTCGCCGACCTCGCCGGACTGTCGCCCCGGCCGTCCCGCATCCCCGTCCTTTCGACGGTCACCGGCGAGCCGACCGACGGCTCGGGCTTCGACGCCGATTACTGGATGCGCAACCTGCGCGAGCCGGTGCTGTTCTGGGACGCCGTGCAGTCGCTCATCGCTCGCGACAACGGGGTGTTCGTCGAGATGAGCCCGCACCCGGTGCTGCTGTCCGCGGTCGAACAGGGCTTCGAGTTCAGCGAACGGGACGGGCTCGCCCTGCCGGCGATGCGACGTGACGCGCCCGAGACGCACGGCACGCTCGAGATCCTCGGCGCCCTGCACACACATGGTCTGCCGGCGACCGGTCTGGACACGCTGCTGCCCGCCGACACCCGCCCCGTGCCGCTGCCCGCCTACACCTGGCAGCACGAGCGGTTCTGGTTCCGCGACGCCGAGGCGGCACGCCGTGCCGCGGCCGGCGTACGGCGCCCTGACCCCACCGCCGCCCCGGCGCCGGAACCCGCACCGGCACCGGCCGCGTCACCGAAGGCCGGTGGCGCGCGGAGCGAGCTGAACGACCGGCTGGCGTCCGTGGCCGCGACCGAACGCCACGACGTGATACGGACGTTCGTTCTCCGTGCCGTGGCCGACGTGCTGGAGATGGCACCGGAACGCGTCGATCCCGGCGCCGGGTTCTTCCAGATGGGCATGGACTCGATGCTTGCCGCCCGGGTCCGCGTACTGCTGGAGGCAGGACTCGGGCGCAAGCTGCCCGCACCCGTGATGTTCGAGCACCCGTCGGTCGAGGAGCTCTCCGCCCATCTTCTGGGCCTCGCCGAGCGGCACCTGGACCGGCAGCCTGCCGCGTCCGCTCCCCAGCAGGCTCCACCGGAGGCCGGGGCGCCCGCGTCGGCACCCGCGGTCCCACCCGAGAAGCCCGCGCAGACCCAGGTGGACGAGACGACCGACGACCTCACCGAGGAGGAACTCCTCGCTCTGCTGGCCGAAGAAGTCCGCTCCTCGACCCGTACCGCAGGAGGTTCCCGATGACCGGCAACGGCCCTGAACGCCAGGCAGTCCTCGCCCAGAGCCTGACCGAGATCCGCAGGCTGCGCGCCGAACTCGACGCGGTGCGGAGCGCCGGGACGGAGCCCATCGCCGTCGTCGGTATGGCCTGCCGCATGCCGGGCGGTGCCGACAGCCCCGAGGCGTTCTGGGAGTTCCTGGATCGCGGCGGGGACGGGATCGGCGAGATACCGGCCGCGCGCTGGGACGTCGACCGCTTCTACGACCCCGACCCGGACGCGCCCGGCAAGATGTCCACCCGGCACGGTGGGTTCCTGGACGACGTCGACCGGTTCGACGCCGGGTTCTTCGGGATCTCCCCCCGCGAGGCGGCCGCCCTCGACCCGCAGCAGCGCCTGCTGCTGGAGGTCGGCTGGGAGGCCCTCGAACACGCGGGACAGTCACCCGACGGACTGCGGGGCTCCGACACCGGCGTCTACTTCGGGGTCACCACGTACGACTACCTGCAGGCGCAGATGCAGCAGGTCGACCCGGCCGACCTGACCGCCTACAGCCTCACCGGGAACGCCTCCACCTTCGCGGCCGGCCGGCTGTCGTACTGGCTCGGCCTGAACGGTCCCAGCCTGTCCGTCGACACCGCCTGCTCCTCCTCCCTGGTCGGCGTGCATCTGGCGTGCCAGAGCCTGCGCTCGGGGGAGACCGACCTGGCCCTGGCCGGCGGCGTGAACGTGCTGCTGGCGCCGGAGTGGTTCGTCGTCGCCTCCAAAGCGCACATGCTCGCGGCGGACGGCCGGTGCAAGACGTTCGACGCGAGCGCGGACGGCTACGTACGCAGTGAGGGCTGCGGCATCGTCGTACTGAAGCGGCTGTCCGACGCCCGCGCGGCCGGGGACCGGATCCTCGCCGTGATCCGGGGCTCCGCCGTCAACCAGGACGGGCGCAGCAGCGGCATCACCGTCCCGAACTCCGCTGCGCAACAGGCGGTGATCCGCCAGGCCCTCCAGTCGGCGTCCGTCGAACCGGCCCAGGTCGGCTACGTCGAGGCGCACGGCACGGGCACGCCTCTCGGCGACCCGCTGGAGCTACGTGCCCTGGACGCCGTGCTCGGCGAGCGCGGGGAAGCGGGCCCGCTGCTCGTGGGGTCGGTCAAGACCAACGTCGGCCACCTGGAACCGGCCGCCGGCGTCGCCGGCCTGATCAAGGTCGTCCTGTCCCTCCAGCACGAGCGCATCCCCCCGCACCTCCACTTGTCCGAGGTCAACCCGGAGGCGGGCATCGAGGACCTCGCCGTCGAGATCCCGGCCGAAGGCCGGCCCTGGCCGCGCGGAGCCGCGCCCCGGATCGCCGGTGTCAGCTCGTTCGGCGCCAGCGGGACCAACGCGCATCTCATCGTCGAGGAGGCCCCCGCGGAAGTCGGCTCCGGCATCACCGTCCCGGAGCGCACCGCGCACCTGCTGACGCTGTCCGCGAGGAACCCTGAGGCGCTCACCGCCCTCGCCGGGCGATACCGCGACCGGCTCGCCGCGGCGACGGACACCGAACTCGGCGACATCTGCTTCACCGCCGCCACCGGCCGGTCCCACTTCGCCCACCGGCTGGCCGTGTCGGCCTCCTCCGCCGCCGAGATGGGGCGGCGGCTGGCCGAGCACGCCGAGGGCGGGCAGCCCGCCGGAAGCCACCGGGGCCACGCGAGGGCCGGCACCCGCCCGCGCGTCGTGTTCCTGTTCACCGGTCAGGGATCGCAGTACCCCGGCATGGCCCGCGGCCTCTACGCCACGGAACCCGTGTTCCGCCAGGTCATCGACGAGTGCGACGAGGTGCTGCGCCCGCTGACCGGACGCCCGCTGATGACCGTCGTCGACCCCGCGCCCGAGGACGCCGCACTCGTCCACGACACCGCATGGACGCAGCCGGCCCTGTTCGCCGTCGAGTACGCGCTCGCCCGACTGTGGCGCTCCTGGGGCGTGGAGCCCGCGGCCGTGCTGGGTCACAGCGTCGGCGAGCTGGTGGCGGCCTGTGTGGCGGGAGCGATCGACCTCGCTGACGGCCTGCGGCTCGTCGCGCGGCGAGGGCGGCTCATGCACGACCTCACCGACGGGGGCGCCATGGCCACGGTTTTCGCGTCCGAGGACCGCGTCGCGGCACTGCTCGAGCGCCATGCCGCTGAGCTGTCCGTCGCGGCGGTCAACGGCCCGGAGAGCATCGTCCTGTCGGGCAGCGGGAGCGCGCTGGACACCGTCCTCGCCGAGCTGTCCGAGCAGGGGGTGCGGGCCAAGCGGATGACCGTGACGCGCGCCTTCCACTCGCCGCTGATGGATCCCGCGCTCGACGCGTTCGAACGCGAGGCCGCCGGTCTGACGTTCCGGGCGCCCAGGATCCCCGTCGTCTCCAACCTCACCGGAGAGATCCTGACCGGAGAGGGGGCGTTCACCGCCCGCTACCTGCGCGAGCACGCCCGCGAGGCCGTACGGTTCCACGAGGGCATGACCACGCTGTACCGGGAGGGCTACCGCGTCTTCCTCGAGGTGGGACCCGCTCCCACGCTGACGGGGCTGGCCAAGCGGTTCCTCACGGCCGACGCGGGGCCGGGGGAGCAGCCGGAGACCGACGGGCAGCCGGTGTTCCTGCCGTCCCTGCGCCCCCGCCGCGACGACTGGCAGGTTCTCCTGGACAGCCTGGGCGCCCTCTACACGCGGGGCGTGGCCGTCGACTGGGAGCGGTACGACGCCGGCCGTGGCCGCCGTCGCACCGAACTGCCCACTTACGCCTTCCAGCGGGCCCGCCACTGGTTCCGGCCCAGCGCCCGGACCGAAGCCACCGCCGAAACCGCGCCTGCGGGCGGGCTGTCCCGTACGCTGCTCGGCGCGCGGGTCGCCTCTCCGCTTCCGACCGCGCAGTTCGCCGCCATGGTCGGCGCCGAGGCGCATCCCTGCCTGGGCGACTGCGTCATGGACGGGCTGCCGGTGGTCAACATCGGGGTCTACCTGGAGACCGCCCTCGAGGCGAGCCGGGAGCTGTACGGCGGCGGCCCGGTCCTGATCGAGGACTGCACGGTCCTGCAGAGCATGGTCCTCGACCCGGGCGAGCGCGCCGAGGTGCGGCTCCTGGTCGACGAGTCGACGGCGGGCCCGGGGCGCGGCGCCTACCGTTACTTCGCCGCCCGCCCGGGCGACCACGACGACCGGGGCGCACCGCGCTGGACCCTGCACGCACAGGGCCGGGTCGGCCCGTCCTCCGCGGCCGCGTCGACCGAGGACCTCGACGCCCTGCGTGCCCGGCTCACCACGGAGATCTCCGGCGACGAGTTCCACCGCGGCATGTGGCGGCGGAAGCTGTACCTCGGGCCCTCCGCGCAGTGGATCGAGCACATCCACGCGGGCGAGGGCGAGGCGCTGGCCCGGATGCGCCCGGCGCGCCCCGGGGAGAGCGGCACCTACCTGCTGCACCCGGGCCTCACCGACGCGCTGTTCCAGACCCTGTTCGCGTGCCTGCCCCCGGACAGCCCGCCGGACGCCGCCTACATGCTCGTCGGCATCGACCGCTTCCTGCTGCACGGTCCCCTCGGCGGTGGCGCGACCCACTGCGGGGTGCGGCTGCTTCCGTCCCCCGACCCGGCCACGATGCTGCTGGCCGAGGTGCGGCTGTACGACGACCGGGGACGAACCCTGGTCGAGGCGGACGGGGTGTGCCTGCGACGGGCCGGACGCGAGCGGCTGCTGCGCGCGGAGCCGCAGGACGCGGACGTCACCCGTCGGGCCGTCGCCGCGCGGCCCGACGACGCGGCCCCGGCGCCGCGCGACCCCGACGCCGTACGGGACCTCCTGGCGCGCACCGTGGCCACGGCCCTCGGCAGCGACCGGGCCGGCCTGGACGTCCACGAGCCGCTGCAGAACCTCGGCCTGGACTCGCTCATGGCCCTGGAGGTCAAGGAGGCCCTCGCCGGCCGGCTCGGCGTGTCCCTGCCTCTCGTGATCTTCCTCGACGGTCGCAGCGTGCACACGCTCGGGACGGAGATCCTCGGCCTGCTCGGGGCCGACGACGCCGGCGAGGAGCCCGGCACGGCCGGTGCGTCCCGGGCGGAAGGCGGCGCCCTGCCGGTCCTCCTGCCCGACGCGCGGGCACGCCATGAGCCGTTCCCGCTGACCGACCTCCAGCAGGCCTACCTGGTGGGCCGGTCCAGCGCCTTCGAACTCGGCAACGTCTCGACGTACTTCTTCATCGAGGTCGACGTGGAGGACGTGGACCTCACCCGTCTGACCGAGTCGCTGCGGCTGATGATCGCGCGCCACGACATGCTGCGGGCCGTCATGACCGAGGACGGCCACCAGCGGGTGGTCGCCGATGTCCCGCCGTACGAGATCCGGACCACGGATCTGCGCGCGTGCGACGAGGACGAGCGGGACCGGCTGCTGCGGGACCTCCACGAGGAGGTGCGCGACCAGGTCTTCGACACCACGCGCTGGCCGCTGTTCGACGTGCGGGCCACGCTGCTCGACGAGCGGCGCACCCGCCTGCACATCGGCCTGGACGCCCTGATCATCGATGCGTGGAGCACGTCCCTGCTGTTCAGCGAGTGGGCGGCGGCGTACCGCGGCGAAGCGGCCTCGCTTCCCGAACTGCCCCTGACCTACCGGGACTACGTCGTCACCGCCCGCTCCATCGAGGGCACCCCCCTGCACACCGCCTCGCTGGAGTACTGGCGCGGGCGCATCGACTCGCTGCCGCCTGCGCCGGAGCTGCCGCTCGCCGAGAACCCCGCCTCGCTCGACCGGCCCGTGTTCACTCACCGCTCGCACCGTGTCGAGGCCGAGGACTGGGCCCGGTTCAAGCAGCGGGCGGCCGCCCTCGGCGTCACGCCCTCGGCGGCCCTGTGCACCGCCTACGCCCAGGTGCTGGCCGCATGGAGCAAGTCCAGCCGGTTCACCCTCAACCTGCTGTTCTTCAACCGGCTGCCGTTGCACCCGGACGTCGGCAAGGTGGTCGGCAACTTCAGCGCCACCACCCTGCTGGAGATCGACAGTTCGGCCCTGGACGGCTTCGCCGTGCGCGCCGGCCGCATCCAGAAGCAGTTGTGGAACGACCTGGAGCACAGCCACGTCAGCGGCGTCGAGGTGCTGCGCGAACTGCACCGGGTCCGCGGCGGAGGCGGCCGGGCCTCCATGCCCGTGGTCTTCGCCAGCACGGTCAACTTCGCCGCCAAGGAGGACTCCGCGGCGGCCACCGGCCTCGCGCAGCACCTGACCGCGCTCGGGAGCGCAGGCCGTGAGGTCTCCACCTCCATCCGCACCCCGCAGGTGTGGCTGGACCACCAGGTCGTCGAGGACGCGGGCGCCCTGATGGTGAACTGGGACGTCGTCGAGGAGATCTTCCCCGAAGGAATGATCGACGCGATGTTCGCGGCCTACGTGGACCTCCTGCGCGGCCTCTGTCACGACCCGCAGGCCTGGGACCGCCCCGCCCCGGTCCTGGTGCCGGACGCCGACCTGGCCGTGCGCCGCGAGGTCAACGCCACAGCCGCGCCGCTGCCCGCCGGGCTGCTGCACGAGCCGTTCACGGAGCGTGCCGCGGCGCACCCCGACCGCACCGCGGTCATCGCGGCGGACCGCACCCTGACGTACGGCGAACTCGACGCCCACACCAACCGGCTGGGCCGCTGGCTGCGCGAACACGGAGCACTGCCGGGCAGCCTGGTCGGCGTCGTGATGGAGAAGGGCTGGGAGCAGGTCGCCGCGACGATCGGCGTGCTGAAGTCCGGAGCGGCCTACGTGCCCATCGACGCGACGGTCCCGTCCGAACGGCTGCGGCTGCTCATGGAGAAGGCCGGCATCTCCCTCGTACTGACACAGGACCGGGTGGAGGAGCGCATCGCCTGGCCGGACGGCACCGTGCGGCTCGGCGTCGACGGGACCACGGCCGAAGCGCTGGACGCCGCACCGCTGACGCCGTCCCCGGCCCGCCCCGACGACCTGGCGTACGTCATCTTCACCTCCGGGTCCACCGGCACGCCGAAGGGCGTGATGATCGAGCACACCGGTGCCCTGAACACCTGCCTCGACATCAACGAGCGCTTCGGCGTCACCGAGGACGACCGGGTGCTCGCCCTGTCCGCGCTCAACTTCGACCTCTCCGTCTACGACGTCTTCGGCGTCCTGGCCGCCGGCGGCGCGATCGTGCTGCCGGAGCCGGGCGCGCAGCGGGAACCGGCGCGCTGGGCGGAACTCGTCACCGAGCACGGCGTCACGCTGTGGAACAGCGTGCCCACGCTGATGGAGATGTTCACCGAACACGCCCTCGGCGAGGGCCTGGCCGGCGCCCTCCCGCTGCGGACGGTGATGATGAGCGGCGACTGGATCCCGATCACCCTCCCCGGCCGCATCCGGGCCCTGGTGCCCGACGCGGCCGTGTGGAGCCTGGGCGGAGCCACCGAGGCGTCGATCTGGTCGATCCTCCACCCCATCGGCGACGTCGATCCCGACTGGGCGAGCGTCCCGTACGGCACGCCGATGCGCAGCCAGCAGTTCCACGTGCTGAACGACGCGATGCAGCCCTGCCCCGTGTGGGTGCCCGGCCAGCTCTACATCGGCGGCGCCGGACTCGCCCGCGGCTACCTCGATGACGAGGCCAGGACCCGGGCCGCCTTCCTGCGCCACCCGTCCACCGGGGAACGGCTCTACCGGACCGGTGACCTCGGCCGCTACCTGCCCGACGGGACCATCGAGTTCCTGGGCCGCGAGGACTTCCAGGTGAAGGTCCAGGGCTACCGGATCGAGCTGGGCGAGATCGAGGCGGCCCTCGCGCAGTGCGCCGACGTGCGGGCCTCGGTGGTGTCCGCCGTGGGCGAGAGGCAGGGGGCCAAGCAGCTCGTCGCGTACGCCGTGCTGGACGAGGGGTACGACCCCGCGGGCGCGCCCGAGAGGCTGCGCGAGGCACTGGGCAAGACGCTGCCCGCGTACATGGTTCCGCACCACGTCCTCCTGCTGGACGCGCTGCCTCTGACCGCCAACGGCAAGGTCGACCGGACGGCACTGCCGGTGCCCGGCACCCATGCGGACGACGAGGGCGCCGTGGTCGCTCCTCGCGACGAGGTCGAGGAAGAACTCGCCGCGATCTGGGCCGAGTTCTTCCCCGACGCCCATGTCGGCGTGCACACCGACTTCTTCGCGCTCGGCGGTAATTCGCTGCTCGCCGTCCGTCTCATGGCCGGGATAAGCGCGCGCCTGGACTGCTCGCTGCCCCTGTCCACCCTGTTCGCGCAGCCGACGATCGCCTCGCTCGCGGAGGCCGTCCGGGACGCCGGCAGCGGCCTGAAGCGCACGGCGCTCGTCCCGGTCCGCGCCGAGGGCAGCAGGCCCCCGCTGTTCTTCGTGCACCCCGTGGGCGGCGACGTGCTCTGCTACGCCGAACTCGCGTCGTCGCTCGGCGAGGAGCAGCCGTTCTACGCCCTCCAGGTGCCGGACGGCCCCGGGCTGACGACGGTCGCCGAGCTGGCCGCCCACTACGCCGGGGCCATCACGGCGGCAAGCCCCGACGGACCTCTGCGACTGGGCGGCTGGTCCATGGGCGGCGTGGTGGCCCTGGAGATCGCCCAGCAGCTCACCCGGGCCGGGCGCACCGTGGAGAGCCTCGCGGTCATCGACCTGCTGGAGCCGCCGGGTCCGGCGGACGCCACGCACGTGGACGACGCCGTCCTGCTGTCCTGGTTCGCCCGTGACCTCGCCGGTCTCGCCGGCGATTCCTGGGAGCCCGAGCCGGACACGTTCCGGGGGGCCGGGGCTCTCCCCGACGCGCTGGGCGTGCTCCACACCGAGGCCCGCCGGCGATCGGTGCTGCCGCCCGACCTGGACGCCGGGACCCTTGGCGCCATCTTCGACCGGTTCGCACGCAACTTCCGGGCCCTGCTGTCCTACGAACCGCAGCCCTACGCGGGACCGGTCCGCTTCTTCCGGGCGCGGGAAGGCGCCCCGGACGCGGTGGTGGCCGCTTGGCAGGCCCGCTTCCGGAACGACACGCAGGTCGTCGACCTGCCCGGCGACCACTACACCGTCATGCAGCAACCTCAGCTGCGCCGCCTGGCGGACGAGCTGACCACCTGGCTCGACGACTCCCGCCCGCAGTCACGACACGACAACGAAGGAAGCCAGCGATGACTCTCCGCTTCGGCGCTTTCATCCCGCCTTTCCATTCGCTCGACGAGGATCCCACCACCGCCTTCTGGCGTGACCTGGACCTCATCGACTGGCTGGACGTGCTCGGCATAGACGAGGCCTGGGTGGGTGAGCACCACTCCGGCGGCTGGTCCACCGTCAGCTCACCGGAACTCTTTCTGGCCGCCGCGGCCGAACGGACCCGCCGGATCAAGCTGGGCACCGGTGTCGTCAGCCTGCCGTACCACCACCCCCTCACCACCGCCAACCGCATCGTGCAACTGGACCACCAGAGCCGGGGGCGTGCCATGTTCGGCATGGGCGCCGGGGTCTCGCCGGCGGACGCCCACATGATGGGCATCGCCGCAGGCGACCAGCGGCGGATGATGGCCGAGTCGCTCGACGCCCTGGTGCGGCTGCTGCACGGGGACGAGCCGGTGACGGTCAAGACGGACTGGTTCGAGCTGCGGGACGCGCGCCTGCACCTGAAGCCCTGCACCAAGCCGTGTTTCGACATGGCGGTGGCCGGCGCGGGCTCGGAGCGGGGCATGCGCCTGGCGGGCCGGTACGGCCTGGACTCGCTGACCTTCGCCGGACGGCCCGGCATGGAGGAGCCGCCGCTGGCGCAGCTGTGGGCGGCGGCGGAGGACGAAGCGGCCAAGCACGGCAAGACCGTGGACCGGTCGAAGTGGCGGGTCGCCATCTGCGTGCACATCGCGGAGACACGGGAGGAGGCCCTGAACCAGGTCCAGGACGGCATGGCCCGGTGGTTCCGGGAATACGTCAGGGACACGGTGGGCGCTCAGGCGAAGCTGCCCGAGGGGCGCGAGGCCGAGGTGGCGGTCGAGACGCGGACCGCCATCATCGGCTCGGTCGACGACGCCGTAGCGGCGATCCAGCGCATGCTCGACGAGAGCGGGGGGTTCGGGACCCTGCTGGTCAACACCCAGGACTGGGCCACGCGGGAGCAGACCAAGCGCAGCTATGAACTGCTCGCCCGCTACGTGGCTCCGCACTTCACCGGTGCGCTGGAGAGCCGGCGCGCGTCGCAGCAATGGGTCGCGGAGCAGAAGGACGACTTCGCGGCCCAGGCGCGCGAGGCCGCCCGGCAGTCCTCGGCCGGCCGATAGCTCTCAGCGGGAGGTGCGCATGGTGAGCACACAAGTCGGAGACAGTCCGCCGGCTCTCGGCAGTACGGAGTTCCGCGAGGCGATGTCGTTCCTCGCGGCTCCGCTGACCATCATCACGGCACGGGACGCGGACGGGCGTCTGTGGGGGTTCACCGCCAGTTCCGTGACGTCCGTATCGCTGGATCCCCCGCTCGTGCTGGTGGGGATATCGCATACGTCCAGCTGTTTCGAGGCGCTGTCCGAGGTCACCGAATTCAGCATCAACATCCTCGGGAGCGACCATCGGGATCTGGCCCGGACCTTCGCCACCAGCGGGGTGGACCGGTTCTCCGGTGTGCGCCTGGCGGACTGGTCCGGCTCGACCGTGCCGTACCTCGCTGACATCGCGGTCGCTCTGCGGTGCGTCGTGACCAGTCGCATACCTGTCGGCGACCACACGCTGCTGATCGGGGAACTTTCCGAAATGCGCAGGCAGGGGACGGCGGCATCAGCTCTGGTGTGGTACCGGCGCGACTTCCGGACACCTCTGTGAACGGCTGGTGGATCCCTCCCTCACAACCTCCGGTCCGGTGCGCAGCCGCACCTCGAACCGGAAGGCGTACCCCTCCGTCGGACGGGACCCGCTGACGGAGGGGGCCGGTCGCCGATGACGACTCGGTGGCCATGACGCCGCTGATCTCCGGCCGGGCTCACTCCCATCCGAGGGGCCCGGCCGGGGCACGGGCGGCACCTGCACTCCGTGCGGCTTGCCCCGTGCGGCTCCGGCACTCACCAGGAACGCCGGCACGTCGCGGAGCCGGCGACGCCTCCTTCCGAGGAGCCGGCGACGAGGTCGTGGGGGCGCCGCGCCCCCGCCGCGCCCGACCCGACCCGACCAGGGCTGTCCGGTCCGCGGACACCTCGGCGTACGTGACCCGGCGAGCCTGCCCGCTCGGCCTGCGACAGGGGTTCACCGGCGCGGCGACGATCACCCTCGGCCCGGGGAACGGTCCTTGGGGGACCGCACAGGTGCTGCCCGGCGCATTCCGCCGGTGCACCTGCCCCCACGGGTCAGCGGCGGGGGCGCTCCAGGCCCAGGACGCGGTCCTTGAGGGCCGGGAAGCGGTCCCGGGTGCCCGCCACCGTCGCCGGGTCGAAGTCGACCGTCAGGACCTCCTCGCCGGGGCCCGCCTCGGCGAGGACCTCGCCCCACGGGTCCACCACGACCGAGTGACCCGCCTGGGGAACTCCCGCGTGCGTCCCGGCCGTTCCGCACGCGAGGACGAACGCCTGGTTCTCCACCGCGCGCGCCCGCGCCAGCAGCGTCCAGTGCGCGCGGCGCCGTTCGGGCCAGCCCGCCGGGACGACGAAGGTCTCCGCGCCGGCGTCGACCAGGCCGCGGAAGAGTTCGGGGAAGCGCAGGTCGTAGCAGGTCGCCACGCCCACGACGGTGTCCGGCAGACGGACCGTCACCAGGTCCTCGCCCGCCCCCATCAGCACGGCCTCGCCCTTGTCGAAACCGAAGCGGTGGATCTTCCGGTAGGAGGCGGCGAGTTCACCGGAGGGGGAGAAGACCAGGGAGGTGTTGTAGAGGGTGCCGTCGGGGTCCCGCTCCGGGACGGACCCCGCGTGCAGCCACACGCCCGCCTCGCTCGCCGCCTTGGCCATCGCCTCGTGCGTCGGCCCCTCCAGCGGTTCCGCCCCGGTGCCGAACCCCTCGTAGGCGAAGGCGCCCGTGGTCCACAGCTCGGGGAGGACGACGAGATCCGCTCCGGCCTGATCACGCACCAGCGCGGCCACCCGGCGCCGACGCGATTCGACCGGTTCGTCCTCGTTCACGGCGACTTGGAGCAAGGAAGCGCGCACACTACCACCGTCCTGGCATTCGACCCGTGTCCACGGGCCTACGATCGTCACACGAAAGCACTGCCGGGGTGCCTGTCAGCAGCGTAACTTGGGGGTCCCGCCGGTTCGAGCGAAGCCGAGAACCGGGGGAGACCCGAGACACCCACGAAGTGCAGCCACCGCCCACTGGCACCGCCGCCACAACCTGCCCGTGTACCGACCGCCGAGGGGTCCCGTTCCGTGAGTCTGCATCCCGCCCTCCAGCCCTACGCCGACGCCTGGTCCCACTCCATCGAGGCGATATCCGAGCTGGTGCAGCCGCTGCCGGAAGCCGACTGGAACCGGCGCACACCCTGCCCGGGCTGGTCGGTCCGTGACGTGGTCTCCCACGTCATCGGCCTCGACTCGGAGATGTACGGCGACCCCCGGCCGATCCACACGCTGCCGCGCGACCTGTTCCACGTCACCAACGACCACCAGCGGTACATGGAGATGCAGGTCGACGTGCGCCGCCACCACACGGCGCCGGAGATGACCTCCGAGCTGGAGCTGATGATCATCCGGCGCAACCGCCAGCTGCGGAACGAGTCCCGTGACCCCGGCACCAAGGTGCGCGGGCCGCTGGGCACGGAGCTGACGCTGGAGGAGTCGATGCGCCGGCACGCCTTCGACGTGTGGGTGCACGAGCAGGACCTGCGCACCGCCCTCGGCCGCCCCGGCAACCTCGACTCCCCCGGCGCCCACGTCGCCCGCGACGTCCTGCTCGACGAGCTGCCGCGGGTCGTCGCCGAACTGGCGCAGGCGCCGCGCAGCTGTGCGGTGGTCGTCGACGTGCACGGCCCGGTGGAGTTCCTGCGCACGGTCCGCGTCGACATCCAGGGCCGCGGCACCCTGGAGACCGCCCCGGCCCTCGGCCCGGCCGCCACCCTCGCCCTCGACTGGGAGACCTACCTCCGCCTGGCCTGCGGCCGCGTGACGGCGGAGGCGGTCGCGGACCGCGTGAAGACGGAGGGCGACCAGGACCTGGCCGCGGCGATCCTCCGCCACTTCGCGGTGACGCCTTGACCGAGGGCCCGGGCCCCTCGCCCCGTCCGGCGCACGGGACGCCGGCCGGGACGGCGCCCGCTCACGGCAGGACTGCGACCCCGCGAGGGACACCGTAGGCGCGCTCCCGCTCCGGCCGGCGCACGAAACCCCGGCCGGGACGGCACCCGCTCACCGCGGGGCCGGCCCCGGCGCCGCGCGGGCTCGGCACCGCACGGGCTCGGCGTCCGTCCGGCACCGGGGCACCGGCCGAGCGGGAACCGCCGGGCGGGCGCACGAGCGGCGACTCCTGACACCGCCGGCGGCGTCCCGGGTCCGTGCCCGTCCCGGCCGGTCCGGCCGCCGCCGCCGCGGCCGTCAGACCGGGACGTGGACCGTGGACACCTTGCTGGCGACCAGCCGTTCCCGTTCGCGGCGGGCCGCGCGCCCGCGGAGGCGGAGGATCTGGGTGACGCCCAGGGTCTGGAGGACGAAGACCGCCGAGAAGGCGACCGCGTAGTCGTCGCCGGTGGCGTCCAGCAGGACGCCGATCGCGAAGAGGGTCGTCATGGAGGCGACGAAGCCGCCCATGTTGGTGATGCCGGAGGCCGTGCCCTGCCGCTCGGGCGGGTTGGCGGGGCGGGCGAAGTCGAAGCCGATCATCGACGCCGGGCCGCAGGCCCCCAGCACCGCGCACAGCACGACCAGGAGCCACATCGGCGCCCTGTCCCCCGGCCAGGCCAGCGTGACGGCCCACAGCAGGGCCGTCGCGCCCACCGTGCCCAGCGCCAGCGGCAGCCGCGCCCCGTGGTGCCGGGAGACGACCTGGCCGTAGACGAGGCCGACGGTCATGTTGGCCAGCACCACCAGGGTGAGCAGCTCACCGGCGACCGCGCGGGACAGCCCCTGCGCCTCCACCAGGAACGGCATCCCCCACAGCAGCAGGAACACCATCGCCGGGAACTGGGTGGTGAAGTGCACCCACAGCCCCAGCCGGGTCCCCGGCTCCCGCCAGGACGCGGCGACCTGCCGGCGGACGTAGGCGGCGCCCTGGTGGGGGACCGGCGCCGGCTCGTGGCCCTCGGGGTGGTCCTTCAGGAACAGCAGGACCAGGACGAGGACCACCACACCCGCGAGCGAGCTGCCCGCGAACGCCGCCGTCCAGCCGATGCCGTGCAGCAGCCGCGCGAGGACCAGCGTGGAGACGAGGTTGCCCGCCATGCCGATGAGGCCGGCCATCTGCCCGACCAGCGGCCCGCGCCGCGCGGGGAACCACCGCGAGCCCAGCCGCAGCACGCTGATGAAGGTCATCGCGTCGCCGCAGCCCAGCAGCGCACGCGAGGCGAGCGCCATGCCGTACGTCGGGGAGAGGGCGAAGCCGAGCTGTCCGACCGTGAACAGCACCGCGCCCAGGCTCAGCACCTTCTTCGTGCCGAGCCGGTCCACCAGCAGGCCGACGGGTATCTGCATGCCGGCGTAGACCAGCAGCTGGAGGATGGAGAACGTGGACAGCGCGGAGGCGCCCACGTCGAACCGGTCGGCCGCGTCGAGGCCGGCCACCCCCAGGGACGTGCGGAAGATGACGGCGACGAAGTAGACGGAGACGCCGATCCCCCAGACGGCGAGCGCGCGCCGCCCGCCCGGAGGCGCCCCCTGCGGGGGAGGACCGCCGGGCAGCGTGCCGGCGCCGCGCGGGGAGGCGCCGCTCATCGCACCTCTCCCCGGGCCAGGTGGGAGAACCAGCCGACGTGTCCGTGGACGATCTCCACGGCCGCCTCCGCGTCACCGGAGCGCAGCGCCCGCAGGATCTCCTCGTGCTCGGCGAGGGTCTTGGCGATGCGGTCGGGGTGGGAGTGCATCACGGCCTGGCCCATGCGCAGCTGACGGTCGCGCAGCTGGTCGTAGAGGCGGGAGAGGATCTCGTTGCCGCCGCTGCGGACGATCTCGGCGTGGAAGCAGCGGTCGGTGACGGAGGCCGCGGCGAAGTCGCCGGCGGCCGCCTCCTCCTTCTGGCGCGCGAGCAGTTCCTCCAGGCGCTCGATGAGTCCGGGGGGCGCGGGCACCGCCTTGCGCGCCGCGTGCTCCTCGACGAGCAACCGCGTCTCGACGACGTCGGCGATCTCCTGCGCGGAGACCGGCAGCACGAGCGCGCCCTTCTTCGGGTAGAGCCTGATCAGCCCTTCGGCCTCGAGCCGCAGCAGGGCCTCGCGCACGGGCGTGCGGGAGACGCCCACGGCCTCGGCCAGTTCGCCCTCCGTGAGCAGCGTCCCGCCCTCGTACGTGCGCTCCAGGACGCCCTGCTTGACATGGGCATAGACGCGGTCGGCGGCGGGGGGACGTTTCACGGGGGCGGACACACTCATGCGGACAGCATAGATACAACACGTACGCATGGAAGTGTCCGTCCACGATGCGGAACGGCATCCACCGGAAAGAAGCGGCCTTCTCCCGTACAACCATTCCTTCGGTGTACGCGTCAGACACATGCGGCCTCTTCCGTGCGGCCGCTCCTCAACCAGGCCGAGCAGCACGGCCATACACGGTAAATCGGGGTATCTGACTTGAATATCGGCATCCAGGGCATCCGTCTCCGCAGAGCCACCTGCGTCGTCGTGACCACCGGCGCCGTGCTCGCCTCCGGAGCGCTCTACGCGGCACCGGCGCAGGCCGCCGCTCCCGTTCCGTCCGTCGTCGCCAAGGGCGGCTTCGTGAGCAACAACGCGAACGGCAAGACGCTGTACACGAAGCTCGGGGACACCCGCCGCGCGACCGGTTCCACCACCAAGATCATGACCGCGAAGGTCGTGCTCTCCCAGAAGAACCTGAACCTGAACTCCACGGTCACCATCCAGAAGGCGTACAGCGACTACATCGTGTCGAAGAACGCCTCGTCCGCGCGGCTGATCGTCGGCGACAAGGTCACCGTCCGCCAGCTGCTGTACGGGCTGATGCTGCCGTCCGGCTGCGACGCCGCGTACGCGCTGGCCGACAAGTTCGGCACCGGCACGACCCGCGCGGCCCGCGTGAAGTCGTTCATCGGCAAGATGAACGCCGACGCGAAGAAGCTGGGCCTGAAGAACACCCACTTTGACTCGTTCGACGGCATCGGCAACGGCAAGAACTACTCCACGCCGCGCGACCTGACGAAGATCGCGAGCAGCGCGATGAAGAACGCGACCTTCCGCTCGATCGTCAAGACGAAGAAGTACACGGCGAAGACGAAGACCAAGACGGGCGGCACCCGCACCATGGCGCCGTGGGTCAACACCAACACCCTGCTGAACAGCTACAGCGGCACCCTCGGCGTCAAGACCGGCTCGGGCCCCACGGCCAAGTACTGCCTGGTCTTCGCCGCGACCCGCAACGGCAAGACGGTCGTCGGCACCGTCCTCGCCTCCTCCTCCGCCGCCCAGCGCGAGAAGGACGCGAAGGCCCTCATGAACTACGCGTTCAGCAAGCTCTGATCCGCCTGGTCCACCCGGATCCCCGGATTCCGGGTTTCCCGGATTCCCGGACATGAGGAGGGGCGCCGCACACGTCAGTCGTGTGCGGCGCCCCTCCGCCGTGTCCGCCGGCCGTCAGGCCCAGGTGATCAGCCGCTTCGGCTGCTCCAGGACCGCCGCCACGTCGGCGAGGACCTTGGAGCCGAGCTCGCCGTCGACCAGGCGATGGTCGAAGGAGAGGGCCAGGGTGGTGACCTGGCGGGGCTTGACCTTGCCCTTGTGGACCCACGGCTGGGGCTTGATCGCGCCGACCGCGAGGATCGCGGACTCGCCCGGGTTGAGGATGGGCGTGCCCGTGTCGACGCCGAAGACGCCGACGTTGGTGATCGTGACCGTGCCGCCCTGCATGGCGGACGGGGAGGTCTTGCCCTCCCGGGCCGTGGACACCAGTTCACCCAGGGACGCGGCCAGTTCGGGCAGCGTCTTGGCGTGGGCGTCCTTGATGTTCGGCACGATCAGGCCGCGCGGGGTGGCCGCCGCGATGCCCAGGTTCACGTAGTGCTTGACCACGATCTCCTGCGCCGCCTCGTCCCAGGAGGCGTTGATGTCGGGGTTGCGCCGGATCGCGACCAGCAGGGCCTTCGCGATCAGCAGCA
Organism: Streptomyces sp. DH-12; assembly: GCF_002899455.1. Classification (GTDB taxonomy): domain Bacteria; phylum Actinomycetota; class Actinomycetes; order Streptomycetales; family Streptomycetaceae; genus Streptomyces. The sequence goes on from NZ_PPFB01000001.1 coordinate 3,844,924, forward strand.
AGGGGTTCACCCGCAGGCCCGCGAACTCCTTGTCCTGCTTCAGCTCCTCGACCAGCTTCATCGTGCGGGTCACGTCGACCGTCACGAACTCCGTGACGTGCGGCGCGGTGAACGCCGAGCCGACCATCGCCGCCGCCGTCGCCTTGCGGACGCCCTTGACGGGGATCCGCGTCTCGCGGGCGGAGTCGTACGACGCCGGGGCCACGGGCCGGTCGGGCGCGGCGGCGGCCGGGGCGGACGGGGCGGACGGCTGGGCGGCGGGGGCGGCCGGCTGCTGCCGCGCCTGGGCCGCGGCGACGGCCGCGTGGACGTCCTCGCGGGTGACGACGCCGTCGGGGCCGGTCGGGGTGACCGTCGCCAGGTCGACGCCCAGGTCCTTGGCCAGCTTGCGCACCGGCGGCTTCGCCAGCGGTCGCTGCGCGGGGGCCGCCGGGGCGGCCGGAGCCGCCGGGGCGGCACTGTGGCCGTTCAGTTCGGCCTGGACCGCGGGCGCGGCCTGGTGGGCCGCGGTGTCCTGCGCCTGCTTGCGCGGGCGGCGGCGGGTGGAGGAGGTGGCGACGCCGTAGCCGACCAGCACCGGCTGGCGGGCCGCGGGCCCGGCGGGCTCCTCCGGCTCGGGGGCGGGGGCGGGGGCCGCGGGGGCCTCCTCCCGCGCCGGGGCCGCGCCCGCCACCTCCACCGCGATGATGGACGTGCCCACGTCGACCGTGGTGCCCTCGGGGAAGTGCAGGGCGCGGACCACGCCGTCGTAGGGGATGGGCAGCTCGACGGCGGCCTTCGCCGTCTCCACCTCGCAGACCACCTGGCCGTCGGTGACGGTGTCACCGGGCTGGACGTACCACTTGAGGATCTCGGCCTCGGTGAGGCCCTCGCCCACGTCCGGCATCTTGAACTCGCGTACGGACGCGTTCGTCATCGTCGTCACGACCCTCTCCTCAGTACGCCAGCGAGCGGTCGACGGCATCGAGCACCCGGTCCAGGTCCGGGAGGTAGGACTCCTCCAGACGGGCCGGCGGGTACGGGGCGTGGTAGCCGCCGACCCTCAGCACCGGGGCCTCCAGGTGGTAGAAGCAGCGCTCCGTGATCCGGGCGGCGATCTCCGCGCCGGAGCCGAAGAACACCGGCGCCTCGTGGACGACGACCAGACGGCGGGTCTTCTCCACCGACGCCTGGACGGCGTCGAAGTCGATCGGGGAGACCGAGCGCAGGTCGAGCACCTCCAGGCTGCGGCCCTCCTCGGCCGCCGCGTCGGCGACCTCCTGGCAGAGCTTCACCATCGGGCCGTACGCGGCGAGGGTCAGGTCCGTGCCCTCGCGCACCACGCGCGCGGCGTGCAGCGGGCCGGGGATCGCCTCGGTGTCGACCTCGCCCTTGTCCCAGTAGCGCCGCTTCGGCTCGAAGAAGATCACCGGGTCGTCGCTCTGGATGGCCTGCTGCATCATCCAGTACGCGTCCGACGCGTTCGACGGCGACACGATCTTCAGACCGGCCACGTGCGCGAACAGGGCCTCGGGGGACTCGGAGTGGTGCTCCACCGCCCCGATGCCGCCGCCGTAGGGGATGCGCACGACGACGGGCATCTTGACCTTGCCCAGCGCGCGGGCGTGCATCTTCGCGAGCTGCGTGACGATCTGGTCGTACGCCGGGAAGACGAAGCCGTCGAACTGGATCTCCACCACCGGGCGGTAGCCGCGCAGGGCCAGGCCGATCGCGGTGCCGACGATGCCCGACTCGGCGAGCGGGGTGTCGATGACGCGGCTCTCGCCGAAGTCCTTCTGCAGGCCGTCCGTCACCCGGAACACGCCGCCGAGCTTGCCGACGTCCTCGCCCATGACGACGACCTTCGGGTCCGCGTCCAGGGCGCGCCGCAGCGACTCGTTGATCGCCTTGGCCAGAGCCATCTTCTCAGCCATGTCACTTACCCCCGTCTTCGTCCGCGAACGAGGCCTGGTAGGCGGCGAACTGCGCCCGCTCCTCGTCGACCAGCGCGTGGCCGTCCGCGTACACGTTCTCGAAGATGGCGAAGTGGTCCGGGTCCGGCATGGCACGGACCGCTTCGCGCACTCGTTTGCCCAACGCCTCGGACTCGGTCTCCAGTTCCGCGAAGAATCCCTCGTCCGCGTGGTTCGAAGCCTCGAGGTAACGGCGAAGGCGCAGGATCGGGTCCTTCGCCTCCCAGGCCAGACGCTCCTCGTCGCCCCGGTAGCGGGTGGGGTCGTCGGAGGTGGTGTGCGCGCCCATGCGGTACGTGAACGCCTCGACGAGCGTCGGCCCCTCACCGGCGCGGGCCCGCTCCAGGGCCCACTGGGTGACGGCGAGGTTCGCCAGCACGTCGTTGCCGTCCACGCGCACGCCCGGGAAGCCGAAGCCCTGCGCGCGCTGGTACAGCGGCACGCGGGACTGCTTCTCGGTCGGCTCGGAGATCGCCCACTGGTTGTTCTGGCAGAAGAACACCACGGGCGCGTTGTAGACCGCGGAGAAGGTGAAGGCCTCGGCCACGTCGCCCTGGCTGGAGGCGCCGTCGCCGAAGTACGCGATGACCGCGCTGTCGGCGCCGTCCTTGGTGATGCCCATCGCGTAGCCCGTGGCGTGCAGCGTCTGGGAGCCGATGACGATCGTGTACAGGTGGAAGTTGTTGCCGTTCGGGTCCCAGCCGCCGTTGTTGACGCCGCGGAACATGCCGAGCAGGTTGGTCGGGTCCACCCCGCGGCACCAGGCGACGCCGTGCTCGCGGTAGGTGGGGAAGACGTAGTCGTCGTCGCGCAGCGCCCGGCCGGAGCCGATTTGCGCCGCCTCCTGCCCGAGCAGCGAGGCCCACAGACCTAGCTCGCCCTGGCGCTGGAGCGCGGTGGCCTCGGCGTCGAAGCGACGGGTGAGCACCATGTCGCGGTACAGACCGCGCAGATCCTCGGCCGTGATGTCGGCGACGTACTTGTCGAACTCGGCGTTCTTGACGCGCTCGCCCTCGGGCGTCAGCAGCTGGACGAGGGCGGGCTCGGCGCTCTTCCTGGCGCCGGCGGCCTTCTTGGTGGTGCTGGTGGTGCGCTTGGTGCCGGTGGTGCCGGCCTTGTTTCCGGCGCTGCGTCGCGGTGTGCGCGCGGCAGTGCTCTCCACGGTCACGTGTGCTCCTCCGTCGGTCCGGCCCCCGGGGTTGCCGGTGGGCCAGTGCGGCTCACCTGTTCCGACCACCGGGCACGGGGTGGGTGCCACTCGGCCGGGAACAGGCGTGACAGGTGCCCCGGCGAGCGCCCTGCACACAGCACGTTACCCAGTGCTCCACATTTCTGTGAAACCCCCTCTGACCTGCGATTTTGCTTGGATATCCAAGTAAATCGGGGAAGGCCCGGAAGGCACGCTGGTCACAGCCTTGCAGGAGGCCGGAGCAACGGCACGTTATCCCGGCCGGGCCGGGCACGGGAAGAGCGAACGCCCCCTACGGCACGGGGTGCCATAGGGGGCGTCACGGGGTGCCCCGGGCGGGGGCGGATCGTCCGGTCGAGGGGCGGGGAAGCCGGTCAGCCGCCCGAGCCGCCGGGCACTCCGGCATTGGCCCCGCCCGCGTCGCCGACGCCGCCCGGGCCGCCGGCTCCGCCGTTCTCCGCGCCGCCGTTCTCCGTGCCGCCGTCCTCGGTGCCGCCGTTCTCCGTGCCGCCGTCCTCGGTGCCGCCGTTCTCCGTGCCGCCGTCCCCGGTGCCGCCCGACTGGGTCGGCTGCGCGGACGGCGGCGGGGCGCTCGGCTCCTCGGTCTCGGTCTCGGCGTCCGTCGGATTCGCGGGCGGCGTGTACGGCTGGTCCCAGTTCCCGCCCGATCCCGTGCCCGGGTCGGTACCGGTCCCCGTACCGGGATCGGTCGTCTCCTCGGTCTCCTCGTCGGTCGGCGACTCGCTGGCCGTCTCCTCCTGGGTGCTCCGGGAGACCGACGGCGAGGGGTCGGTCTTGCCGCCCCCGCCCTCGCCGCCGCCGTCGTTGTTCAGCGCCAGGGCGACGCCGGCCGCGACGGCGATCACCGCGAGCACCGCGAGGATCCACAGCTTGCCGCGGCCGCTGCCCCGGTTGCCGTGGCCCTCGAAGCCGCCGTCGTCACCGCCGCCGTACCCGCCGGTGGGCAGGATCGGCTGCGGGATGGCGGCCGTGCCGGAGTGCTCCGGGTGCGGCATGACCGCCGTGCCGGCGAACCCGGCCGCGGGCGTGCGCGGGCCCTCGTGCATGTCCACCGGCCCGGTGTTCCAGGTGCCGGTGTGGCCGCCCTGCTCGTAGAGCATCTGCAGCGCGTACTGGACCAGTCCGCGCATCTCCTCGGCCGTCTGGAAACGGTCGTCCGGGTCCTTGGCGAGGGAGCGCATCACCAGCCCGTCCAGCTCGGGCGGGCAGGCGTCCGAGGCCTCCGAGGGGGGCGTGGGGATGTCCTGGACGTGCTGGTAGACCACCGACAGCGGCGTCTCGCCGGTGAACGGCGGACGCAGCGCCAGCAGTTCGTACATCAGGCAGCCGGTGGCGTACAGGTCGGAGCGGTGGTCGACGGCCTTGCCGAGCGCCTGCTCCGGGGAGAGGTACTGCGGGGTGCCCATGACCATGCCGGTCTGCGTCATCGTCGTGGACGCGCCGTGCATGGCGCGGGCGATGCCGAAGTCCATCACCTTCACGGCGCCGTTGTGGGTGATGATGACGTTGGCCGGCTTGATGTCGCGGTGCACGATGTTGTGCTGGTGCGAGTAGGCCAGGGCCTCCAGGACGCCCGAGACGATGATCAGCGCCTGCTCCGGGCCCGGGGCCTCCGCGTTCATCAGCAGGTCGCGGATGGTGCGGCCCTCGACCAGCTCCATCACGATGTACGGCACGGACTGGCCGCCCATCATGTCCTCGCCGGAGTCGTACACGGCGACGATCGCGTGATGGTTGAGGCCGGCCACCGACTGGGCCTCGCGCGTGAAGCGCGCCTTGGACACCGGGTCCTCGGCCAGGTCGGAGCGCAGCAGCTTGACGGCGACGGTACGCCCGAGGCGTACGTCCTCGGCGGCGAACACCTCGGCCATGCCGCCCCGGCCGAGCCGGTGCGTGAGCCGGTACCGGCCGTCGCCGACCAGCCCGCCGTTGCCCCAGTTGTCCGGCGCGTCCGACATGCCGCCGCCAGTCGCCTCGGGGTCGGACGGGCCCTGAGCGCGCTGCTGCTGTGCCATCAGTCCTCGCCGTCGTTTCTGCCCGCGGTGCGCGCGGTGTTGTCACGGTCTCCGTCGGCCACGCTACAGCCTCTGCCGGGGCCTTCGGTCCGGGACGGGCTGCCGGATCCGGCACGCGACGGACCGGTCATCAAACCCGCACTCCATACCGTCGTGCAAATTCCGTGTACCGGCGGGACGGCCGCTGTAACGCTTCCGCGACGCTTCTTTCGCGTACGGTCACGGAACGGGCACCACGCTTGACGTGTCGGTGCCCTGGGGCAGACTTGGCCGGGAATAGCGCTTTCGATCCACGACAGCGACGACGACAGGCTACGACGGGACAGGTCACCGACGGCGGTGCCGGACGCCGGAGAGGCTACGGGGGACGCGGAACATGAGCCAGGACGGCGCACAGGGCCGGCACACGGGGCGGGCGCTCGCGGGCGGACGCTACCAACTGCGGGACCTGCTCGGCCAGGGTGGCATGGCCTCGGTGCACCTCGCCTACGACACGGTGCTGGACCGCCAGGTCGCGATCAAGACGTTGCACACGGAACTCGGGCGGGAGCAGGCGTTCCGTGAGCGCTTCCGCCGCGAGGCCCAGTCCGTGGCGAAGCTCACGCACACCAACATCGTCTCGGTGTTCGACACCGGCGAGGACGACGTGGACGGCATGACGACGCCGTACATCGTCATGGAGTACGTCGAGGGCCGTCCGCTCGGCTCCGTGCTCGACGAGGACGTGCGGCAGCACGGCGCGATGCCCGCCGACAAGGCGCTGAGGATCACCGCCGACGTGCTGGCGGCGCTGGAGATCAGCCACGAGATGGGGCTGGTCCACCGCGACATCAAGCCCGGCAACGTGATGATGACCAAGCGCGGCGTGGTCAAGGTGATGGACTTCGGCATCGCCCGCGCCATGCAGTCCGGCGTGACGTCGATGACGCAGACCGGCATGGTCGTCGGCACCCCGCAGTACCTCTCCCCGGAGCAGGCGCTCGGCCGGGGCGTCGACGCGCGCTCCGACCTGTACTCGGTCGGCATCATGCTGTTCCAGCTGGTCACCGGCAGGCTGCCGTTCGACGCGGACTCCCCGCTCGCCATCGCCTACGCGCACGTGCAGGAGGAGCCCCCGGTCGCCTCCTCCGTCAACCGCTCGCTGCCGCCGGCCGTGGACGCGCTGATCGCCCGCGCGCTGAAGAAGAACCCGAACGAGCGCTTCCCCAGCGCGGAGGCCATGCGCGGGGAGTGCCTGCGGGTGGCGCAGTCCTTCCAGGCGGCCCCGCCCAGCATCGTGCCCGGCGGCCGGACGCCCAGCGGCGCCGGTGTCGGCTCCGCGGTCTTCCCGCCGGTCGACCGGTCCGGCCAGGCGCCCGCGGGCAGCGTCCAGACGCCGTACCAGCCGACGCCCCCGCCGCCGAACCCGTACGGCTCCCCCGCCCCGGCCACGCCCGCCCCGTCGTACGGCTACCCGCAGCAGGGCGGCTACCCGACGCCGTACGCCCAGCCGGGCCCGTCGACGCCCGCGCCGTACACGATCTCGCCGCAGGGCTCCGGCAGCGGCGGTGCGAGGCGCGGCCGGAACACTCCGGTGATCGTCGCCTCGGTCCTCGTCGCGGTGCTGGCGGTCGGCGGCCTGGTCACGGCGCTGGCGCTCAACAACGGGGACGACAAGGACCCGCGGGCGGGCGGCGCGTCCGCCTCGACGGCGAAGCCCGAGGGCTACCGAGGTCCGGACACGTCCAAGACGATCGACCCGGAGAAGTGCGAGGACCCGCAGGAGGCGTACAACGACCCCGACAAGGTCCAGCTGCCCGACTTCAAGTTCAAGCACATCGCCTCGGTGAAGGCGTGCTTCCAGGCCGCGGGCTGGGGCGGCAACCTCAAGATCGTCGAGGTGGACGAGAACACCTACGGCGAGGGGTCGGTCCGCGAGCAGTTCCCGCCGGCCGGCACCGACGTCGATCCGGAGGACATGCCGCAGATCACACTCAAGGTCTCGACGGGCAACCCGCCGACGTCCTGACCCGGCGGCTCCGCGCCCGCGAAGCGCCCGCACGCGTACGGAAGGGGCCCGGCACGGATGCCGGGCCCCTTCGGTGCGGTCGGTCGGGGGCGGTCCCCCGGTCCATGAGGCGGTTTACAGGTACGGGCCGCCCGAGCGGCCGCCCGGGTGGGAGTCCTCGGGTCCCTCGGCGACACCCGGCGGCAGCGCGCGGCGCATCTGCTCCAACTGGGCGCGCGCCGCCATCTGCTGGGCGAAGAGCGTCGTCTGGATCCCGTGGAAGAGTCCTTCCAGCCAGCCCACCAGCTGGGCCTGCGCGATGCGCAGCTCCGCGTCGCTGGGGGTGGCCTCGTCCGTGAAGGGCAGGGAGAGCCGCTCCAGCTCCTCGACCAGCTCCGGCGCCAGGCCGTCCTCGAGTTCCTTCACCGAACTGGCGTGGATCTCCTTGAGGCGGTTGCGGCTGGCCTCGTCGAGAGGAGCGGCGCGCACCTCCTCCAGCAGCTGCTTGATCATGCTGCCGATCCGCATGACCTTCGCCGGCTGCTCCACCTGCTCCGTCACCGGGGTCTCACGGGAGTCCTCGTCCCCCTTGCCGCCGCTGAGCGCCATACCGTCCTGGCCCACGACCAGGATCTGCGGATTCTCCGGCGACCGTTCGTTCCTCGGCATCTCCATTCGACCATTGTCGCGCACGCCCCCTCCCCGGCACGGTGCCGCCCCCGGAAGCGGCCGCCCCGCGGGGTCCTCCGGACGGCCCTGTCCGACATGCCGGTCCCGTCCGCCGGTGCGAGGCTGTCGGCGTCCATCCGGCCCATCTTGCCGACGGTGCGGCCGAGCACCGGCCGGCGCGGGAGGTCACGGCCGTGACTCCATCGCTGCGCACACTGGGGACGACGCTCGTTCTGGCGGCGGGCGCCGTGCTGACGCCGTACGGCCCCCTCGCGGGACCCCCGACCGCCGGCACGGCGTCCGGGGCGGAGCGCACGATCACCGGCACGGCGTCCGGGGCGGAGCGCACTCCGCCGGGTGCCGACAGCGCCGGGAGCGCCCAGGCGCGCGCGGTGCCCCGTTCCCCTTCCGCCTCCCCGTCGTCCTCGGTCTCGCCCTCGCCCTCCGTGTCCCGGACCGGAGGCGGGCCGGGCGAGGGACGCGACCGGCCCGGGCGGCGGGAGACGGCGGGGGAAGGGTCCCGGGACACCGCGCCGTCCCGGCGGGGCGCCGAGGAGGGCACGGGCCCCCGCGGGGCGGCCGGACGGCCGGACGGCGACGGGGCGCGGCGGCCCGACGCCCGGCTCGACGCGTCCGCCCCGGCGGAGGTGAGGGACGGCGCGGCGGAGGAGTCTCCTGCCGGTGACGCGGGCGGGGCCGCCCCGTCCGCGCCCGCCTCCTCGGCGGCGGCTCCGGTGCCCGCCGCCTCGTCGCCGGCCGCTGAGCCGGACGCGGTCGCGGGCACCGCCGCCGAACCGGTGCTGCGGATCCTGCCGCTGGGCAGCGGCCTGGTCCTCATCGGCCTCGGCTGCGCCCTCGCCCACCTGGGACTGCGGTTGCGTCAGGAACGCGGAGCGCGCTGACCCCGGCCTCGCCGGACTCAGTGGGGCGTGATCAGCAGGACCTTGCCGATGTGGGAGCTGTCCTCCACCACCCGGTGCGCCTCGGCGGCGTCCGGCATGGGGATCTCCCGGTCGATCACCGGACGGACGTGACCGCCGGACACCAGCGGCCACACGTGCTCCCGCACGGCCGCCACGATCGCGGCCTTCTCCTCCAGCGGGCGGGCGCGCAGGGTGGTGGCGGTGATCGCGGCGCGCTTGGCGAGCAGGGCGCCGATGTTCAGCTCGCCCTTCACCCCGCCCTGCATGCCGATGATCACGAGCCGGCCGTTCACGGCGAGGGCCTGCACGTTGCGGTCCAGGTACTTGGCGCCCATGTTGTCCAGGATGACGTCCGCGCCCCTGCCTTCGGTGGCCTCCCGCAGCTCGGCCACGAAGTCCTGCTCGCGGTAGTTGATCAGGATGTCCGCGCCCAGCTCGGCGCAGCGCTCCAGCTTCTCCTTCGTGCCCGCGGTGACGGCGACCTTCGCCCCGACGGCCTTGGCGAGCTGGATCGCCATGGTGCCGATGCCGCTCGATCCGCCGTGCACGAGGAACGTCTCGCCGGGGCGCAGGTGGGCGACCATGAAGACGTTCGACCACACCGTGCAGACCACCTCGGGCAGCGCGGCGGCCCGGTCGACGGTGAGCCCCTCGGGGACGGGCAGCAGCTGCCCCGCGGGGACGACCGCCTTCTCGGCGTAACCGCCGCCGGAGAGCAGCGCGCAGACCTCGTCGCCGACGGCCCAGCCGCTCACCCCGGGACCGATCCGGGCGATCCGGCCGGAGCACTCCAGGCCGGGGTGGGGGGACGTGCCGGGCGGCGGGTCGTAGAAGCCCTGGCGCTGCAGGATGTCGGCGCGGTTGACGGCCGCGGCCACCACGTCGACGAGGACCTCGCCCTCGCCGGCCACCGGATCGGGGACCTCGTCCCAGACCAGCGCCTCGGGCCCACCGGGTTCGGGAATCGTGATCGCATGCATGAGGGGGACGGTACTCCGGGAGGCGGTGCCCACGGCTCACCCCGGGGAGTCGCGTCCGCCCCCGGGAGTCGCATCCGTCCCCCCGGGGAGTCGCGTCCGCCCCCCGGAGCCCGGCGCGGACGCCGGAAAATCCGCGTGCGGGACCGATGAGTTTGCGCGACGGTGAAGGTCTGTCCATGCGTAGCCCACGTACGCGGAAGGACCCGAAGCATGAGCACGCAGACGTCCGGCCTGGCGATCGAGACCACGGGCCTGGTCAAGACCTTCGGCGAGACACGGGCCGTCGACGGCGTGGACCTCACGGTGCCCACCGGCACGGTCTACGGCGTCCTCGGGCCGAACGGCGCCGGCAAGACCACCACCGTGAAGATGCTCGCCACCCTGCTGCGCCCGGACGGCGGTGAGGCCCGTGTCTTCGGTCACGACGTCGTGCACGACGCCGACGCGGTCCGCTCCCGGGTGAGCCTCACCGGCCAGTACGCGTCGGTGGACGAGGACCTCACCGGCACCGAGAACCTGGTCCTGCTCGGCCGGCTGCTCGGGCACCGCAAGCCCGCGGCCCGTGAGCGTGCCGCCCAGTTGCTGGAGGCGTTCGGTCTCACCGAGGCGGCGGGCAGGCAGATCAAGCACTACTCGGGCGGCATGCGACGCCGCATCGACATCGCCGCGTCCATCCTCAACACCCCTGACCTGCTGTTCCTCGACGAGCCCACCACCGGCCTCGACCCGCGCAGCCGCAACCAGGTGTGGGACATCGTGCGCGCGGTCGTCGCCCAGGGCACCACGGTGCTGCTGACCACGCAGTACCTGGACGAGGCCGACCAGCTGGCGTCCCGCATCGCGGTGATCGACACGGGCCGGGTGATCGCCGAGGGCACCAAGGGCGAGCTCAAGGCGTCCGTGGGCGCCGGTTCCGTCCACGTGCGGCTGCGCGATCCCGACCGGCGCGGCGACGCCGAGCGGCTGCTGCGCGAGATGCTGCTCGCCGAGGTGCAGCTGGAACCCGACCCGGTGGCGCTCACCGCCCGGCTCAACGCCGCGACCAGCGACAGCGCCGCCGACCAGGCCGCACGGGCCCTCACCGAGCTGTCCCGGACCGGGATCACCGTCGACAACTTCTCCCTCGGCCAGCCGAGCCTCGACGAGGTCTTCCTCGCGCTGACCGGCCATGAGACCGGCGCCGAGGACGGCACCGGCACCGACACGAAGGACGAGGTGGCGGCATGAGCACGGCCACGAGCACGGAGACCAAGGAACTCGCGCCGGTCAGCACCGAGTCCCTGGCGGCCCTGCTGGTCGCCAAGGAGCGGCCGCAGCGGCCCAGCTCCCTGTCCACGTCCCTGACGTTCGGCTGGCGTGCCATGCTGAAGATCAAGCACGTGCCCGAGCAGCTCTTCGACGTCACCGCGTTCCCGATCATGAACCTGCTGATGTTCACGTACCTCTTCGGCGGTGCGCTGGCGGGGTCGCCGACGGACTACATCCAGTTCGTCCTGCCGGGCATCCTCGTGATGTCGGTCGTCATGATCACCATGTACACCGGCGTCTCGGTGAACATCGACATCGAGAAGGGCGTCTTCGACCGCTTCCGCTCACTGCCGATCTGGCGGCCCTCGGCGATGGTCGGCTACCTGCTCGGCGACGCCCTGCGCTACACCATCGCCTCCGTGATCATGCTGTGCATGGGCCTGCTGCTCGGCTACCGCGCCGACGGCGGCGTCCTCGGGGTGGTGGCCGGGATCGCGCTCCTGCTGCTGTTCTCGTTCGCCTTCTCGTGGATCTGGACGATGTTCGGGCTGCTGCTGCGCACCGAGAAGTCGGTGATGAGCGTCAGCATGATGGTGATCTTCCCGCTCACCTTCCTGTCCAACGTCTTCGTCGACCCGCGCACCATGCCCGGCTGGCTCCAGGCCTTCGTCAACAACAGCCCGGTGACCCATCTGGCCTCGGCGGTCCGCGGGTTGATGGCCGGCGACTGGCCGGCCGCCGACATCATGTGGACGCTGGGCTGGTCGGCCGTGTTCGTCGTCGTCTTCGGTCCGGTCACCATGCGGCTCTACAACCGCAAGTAGGGCGGTCCAGGGCAGCAGGGCGGTCCAGGACGCGGTACGGCCCCGAGGAGTCGAGCGAGTCGATCCTCGGGGCCGTCGCCTTGTGCGGCCACGGACTCGGGGCCGTCGCCTTGTGCGGCCGCGGAGACGGTTCTCAGCGGGCGGGAACGGCTCCCAGCCGCGGGAACGCCTCTCAGTTACGGAGAGGGCGGACGTCCGGGGCCACCTGAGTGACCGGTGTGGCCCGCATGATCGTGATCAGCCGGTCCGTCAGCTCCAGTGTTCCGACCTCCCGGTCGTCGTAGCCGAGCACCCGGTGCCCGCGTACGACGCTCACCACCAGGTCGTCCAGCTCCCGCGGGGTCTTCCCCACCTCGGCCTTTATGACCGGCCGTTCCACCACGTCCAGCCCGGTGCCCTGCTGGATCAGGTCCTCCATGACCATGCCCGCGGCCGGGCTCAGCACGGAGAGGCCCAGCAGCCGCCCGGCCGCGCTGGCGCTGGTGATGACCGCGTCGGCGCCCGACTGCTTGAGCAGCGGCGCGTTCTCCTCCTCGCGGACCGCGGCGACGATCTTCGCGTTCCGGTTGAGCTGGCGTGCCGTCAGCGTCACCAGGACCGCGGTGTCGTCGCGCTGGGTCGCGATGATGACCTGGCGGGCCCGCTGGAGCTCGGCCCGCTTCAACACCTCGCTGCGCGTCGCGTCGCCTATGACGCCCGCGTAGCCGTCCGCCGTGGCCGCGTCGATCGCCTTGGCGCTGGGATCGACCACCACGACCTGCTCCTTGCGGAGCCCCGTCGCACAGACCGTCCTGATCGCGGACCTTCCCTTGGTCCCGAATCCGACGACTACGGTGTGATCGCGCAACGTGGACCTCCAGCGGGTCAGTCGCCATTCCTCCCGGGTACGTTCGGTGAGGGCCTCGAGAGTGGTGCCGACCAGGATGATCAGGAACATCACCCGCAGCGGCGTGATGACGAAGATGTTGGTGAGCCGGGCCGCGTCCGTCACCGGCGTGATGTCGCCGTACCCCGTGGTGGAGAGGGTGACGGTCGCATAGTAGAACGCGTCGAGGAGATCGACGGGTCCGTCGGAGTTGTCGTGGTAGCCGTCGCGGTCGGCGTACACGATGAGCGCCGTCACCACGAGCACCAGCAAGGCCATCGACAGCCGCTTGGCGACCTGGCGGATCGGGTGCTCCACCAGTTTGCGCGGCAGCTTGACCCGATGGGTCACCAGATGTTCGTCGGCTTGACGGGCGATGACGTCCTGGCCCGGAAGTTTCACGTGAAACACACCCCGATTCCCCCGGACGCCCAGGGCAGGTCCAGCAGTTCCGCCTCCTGTCCGGGCTTGGCGCCCCCCGGCGGTACGACGGCCAGCGCGTCCGCCGCGGCGATCCCGCGCAGCATGGCCGGACCGTTGTAGAGCAACGGCAGCGCCCGGTCACCGCGCAGGGCGACGGGAACCAGCCGCGTGTCGTGCGGGTGCCCCTGCACCGCGTCCCTGAGGGGCAGTGTGTACCCCTCCGAGGCGGGACGGGCCGCGAGGGTCCGCAGCAGCGGCTCGGCGAGGGTGACCAGACCGGACACGGCCGCGAGCGGGTTGCCCGGCAGGCCGACGAGGTACTGCTTCCCCGTGATCCTGGCCAGCAGCATCGGGTGACCGGGACGCACCGCGACCCCGTCCACCAGCAGCTCGGCGCCGAGCCGCCGCAGAGTGGGGTGCACATGGTCGACCGGGCCCGCGGCGGTGCCGCCCGTGGTGACCACGACATCGGCGTCGCAGGCCGTCAGCGCCTGGCGCAGGGCGTCCTCGTCGTCCCCGACCCGCCGTACGTCGACGACATCGGCGCCGAGCGCGCGCAGCCACGGCGGCAGCAGCGGGCCCAGCGCGTCCCGGATCAGCCCGTCGTGCGGCAGGCCCTCCCCGAGCAGTTCGTCGCCGAGCACGCACACGGCGACACGGGGGCGGGGGACGACGGTGAGCGTGTCGTACCCGGCGGCCGCGGCCATGCCGAGCACCGGCGGGGTCACCAGCGTGCCCGCGGGCAGCAACTGGTCGCCGTTGCGGCACTCCTGGCCGCGCGGGCGGATGTCCTGGCCGTGCGAGACGGTGTGCGGCGCCCGGGTGGCGGCGGTGGCGTACAGCCGGCCCTTGTCGTCGGTGCGGCCGTGCTCGCTGCGGAGCACGGCGGTGGTGTCCGGCGGGACACGGGCGCCGGTGGCGATCCGGACGGCCTCCCCGTCGGTCAGCGGCGCGTGCGCGGTGTGCCCGGCGAGGACGCCCTCCTCCCGTACGTCCCAGGGGCCGGGGCCGGAGACCGCCCAGCCGTCCATCGCGGAGGTGTCGAACGACGGCAGGTCGGTCAGCGCGATCAGCGGGGCGGCCAGGGTGAGGCCGAGCGCGGAGGACAGCGGGACCGGGACGGGGGTGAGGTACCCGGTGCGGTGGCCGCCGCCCCGGCAGGGGGCGCGTCCGGCGATCGCGCGGGCCTCCGCCCAGTCGGTGCCGTCGCGGTGCGCGGGAGCGCCGGGGGCGGGGGCGCCGGAGGAGGCGGGGGCGCCGTGGGTGCGGGCGCCGGACGGGCGGGCACCGGGGGCGTGGGAGCCGTTCACGAGGGCGAGCGCCTCCTCGACGTCGAGGTCGTCGGCGTCCGCACCGGCCCGGGGCGTGCGCGCGGTCATCCGGCGTCCGTGCGGGTCTCGGGTTCCGCGCCGCCCGAGGGGGAGGCGGGGGCGGTGGCGTCCTGGGTGTCCTCCTCGGCCCAGCGGTTGGCCAGCGCGACGGCCTTGCGGGCCGCCTCGGCCACGGCGTCGGCGTCACCACCCGCCCGCGCGGCCGCGAAACCGACGAGGAAGGTGGTCAGCGGGGCGGCCGGCCGCGCCACCCCGTGGGCGGCGTCCCGGGCCAGGTCGAGCAGCACGCCGGTGTCGACGTCCAGGTCGATGCCCAGCTCGTCCTTGACTGCGGAGATCCATTCGTCCAACACGTGTCCATGCTCCCTGATGCGTGCCCTGGCAGTGGCGATGTCGTCCCAGGTGTCGCAGTCGAAGGACGCCACCGGGCCGGAGATACGGAGAAGGTCGAGGGCGCCGGTGAGCCGGCGCACGGGCAGCCCGGCCGCGCCGCCGTGCCGGGCGGTGAGCACGGCCAGCTCACGGCGCAGGGAACCGGTGCGGTACGCGGCCACCAGCGGCTGGTCCCGGCCGTCGGAGTCGGTCAGCAGCACGCCGTCGGCCGCGCCTCGGCGCAGGGCGTCCAGCAGTGCGGCGACGGTGCGGCCGTCGAGGAAGGGCAGGTCGGCGGAGAGCAGCACGACGTGCTCGGCGGTGACGTGCCGCAGTCCGGCGTCGAGGGCGGCGAGAGGACCGCCGCCCGGCGGGTCCTCGCGGGCCCAGGTGACGGGGCGCGCGGTGGGGCGGGGACCGGCCACGACCACCGTGGTGCGGGCGTCGGCGCAGGCCGCGAGCACCCGGTCGAGCAGCGGCCGTCCGCCGACCCGCACGGCCGGCTTGTCGGCACCGCCCAGCCGCCGGGCCGCACCGCCGGCGAGCACGACGGCGTCGTACGCGGTGTCGTGCGCGATGCTGTGCGCGGTGTCGGGCACAGCGGCGGGCGCAGTGGCGGGCGGCTGGTGCTCGGTCATCCCCCGAGTATGCGTGCCCCCGCGATCACAGGGAACGCGGGGGCACTCAGGGGCGCGTGGGAAGAGGTGGGCGGCCCGCCGGGGGACGGGGAGGCCGGACGGCGGGCCGGTGAGGAAGGACGGCGGGTCGGTGAGAACGGACGGAGGACCCGCCAGGCCGGACGGCGGGCCGGTGAGGCCGGACGGAGGACCCGCCAGGCCGGACGGAGGACCCGCCAGGCCGGGCGGAGGACCCGCCAGGCCGGGCGGAGGACCCGCCAGGCCGGGCGGTCCCGGTCACAGCGTCCGCAGCAGCACCGCCGGCTGTTCCACGCAGTCGGCCACGTACCGCAGGAATCCGCCCGCCGTGCCGCCGTCGCACACCCGGTGGTCGAAGGTGAGCGAGAGCTGCACGACCTGCCGGACCGCCAGCTCGCCCTCGTGCACCCACGGCTTGGGGACGATGCGGCCGACGCCGAGCATGGCGGCCTCGGGGTGGTTGATGATCGGCGTGGACCCGTCGACGCCGAACACCCCGTAGTTGTTCAGGGTGAACGTGCCGCCGGTGAGCTGCGCGGGCGTCAGCGTGCCCGCGCGTGCCGCCTCGGTCAGCCGGGCGAACTCCGCCGTCAGCGACTCCGCGTCCCGCGCGTGCGCGTCGCGGACCACGGGGACGACCAGTCCTCGCTCGGTCTGCGCCGCGAACCCGAGGTGCACGTCCGCGTACCGGACGATCTCCCTGGCCCCGGTGTCCACCGAGGCGTTCAGCTCCGGGTAGCGGGCGAGGGCGGCCGTGCAGATCCGGGCCAGCAGCGCCAGCACGGAAATCTTCGGTCCGCCCGCCGCGTTCATCGCGGCCCTGGTCCGCATCAGCTCCGTCGCGTCGGCGTCCACCCAGCAGGTCGCGTCCGGTATCTCGGTGCGGCTGCGGGAGAGCTTGTCGGCGACGGCGCCGCGGATGCCCTTGAGGGGGACGCGGGTGACCGACGGGGTGCTCCCGGAGGACGCGGCCGGCGCCGGGGTGGCCGCCGGGACCGGTGCGGCGGCGGTGGCCGCTGTGTCCGTGCGGTCCTGGGACGCGGCGGCTCGCAGCGCGTGCTCCACGTCCGCGCGCAGGATCAGCCCGTCGGGGCCGGAACCGGTCAGCTCCCGCAGGTCCAGGCCGTTCTGCCGGGCCAGCCTGCGGACCAGCGGGGAGATCACGGGGACCGGGCCGTCCGCCGGGGCCTTGCCGCCGCCGGACTGCGGGCCGGGCGTGCCCTGCGGGGTGTCCGCCGGCCGCGTCGCCCGCGCGGGCTCCGTCGTCCTGGGCCGCCCGTTCACCGCGGGGCCGGCGGAGCGGACCCGGCGGCGCCGGGCCGGAGCGTGCGAGGTGCCGTAGCCGACCAGCACGTTGCCGGAGCCCTCGGCGGCCGGCTTCCGGCCGCTCGCGCCGTCGGAGCCCGCGGTGTCCGCGCCGGCCGGGTCCCCGGCCGGGCGGCCGTCCGCCGTCTCCCCGACCGCCACCGTCAGCAGCGGGGCGCCCACCGGCAGTTCGGTGCCCTCCGCGCCGAAGCGGGCGGTGACCACACCGCCGTAGGGGCAGGGCACCTCCACCATCGCCTTGGCCGTCTCGACCTCGACGACCGGCTGGTCCACGACGACCACGTCACCGACCTCGACCAGCCAGCGCACGATCTCCGCCTCGGTGAGCCCCTCACCGAGGTCGGGCAGCTTGAACTCCAGCACCTGTGCCATCAGCTCTCGGCCTCCCACTGCAGACGCCCCACGGCGTCCAGGATCCGGTCCACACCGGGCAGGTGGTGACGCTCCAGCATCGGCGGCGGGTACGGCAGGTCGAACCCGGCCACGCGCAGCACCGGCGCCTCCAGGTGGTGGAAACAGCGCTCCGTGATCCGGGCCGCGATCTCCCCGCCGGGGCCGCCGAAACCGCCCGACTCGTGGACGACGACCGCGCGTCCCGTCCGTCGCACCGAGGCGCACACCGTCTCGTCGTCGAACGGCACCAGTGAGCGCAGGTCGACGACCTCCAGGTCCCAGCCCTCGGCCTCGGCCGCCTCGGCCGCCTCCATGCAGACGGGGAGGGACGGCCCGTAGGTGATGAGGGTGGCGCTCCGGCCGGAGCGACGCACCACCGCGCGGCCGATCGGCTCGACGGCCGTCGGCTCCTCCGGGTTCCAGGCGTCCTTGGACCAGTAGAGCCGCTTGGGCTCCAGGAAGACCACCGGGTCGTCGGAGGCGATGGACGCCCGCAGCAGGCCGTACGCGTCGGCGACGGTCGCGGGCGTGACGACATGGAGCCCCGGAGTTGCCATGTAGTACGCCTCGGACGCGTCGCTGTGGTGCTCGACGCCGCCGATGCCGCCGCCGTAGGGGATGCGGATCGTGAGGGGGAGCGGCATCGTGCCGCGGGTGCGGTTGCGCATCTTCGCCACGTGCGAGACGAGCTGCTCGAACGCGGGATAGGCGAAGGCGTCGAACTGCATCTCCACGACCGGCCGCAACCCGTACATGGCCATGCCGACGGCCGTGCCGAGGATGCCCGCCTCGGCCAGCGGCGTGTCCGTGCAGCGGTCCTCGCCGAACTCCTTGGCCAGGCCGTCGGTGATGCGGAAGACGCCACCGAGCGTGCCGACGTCCTCGCCCATGACGTGCACGGACGGGTCGTCGGTCATGGCGTCGCGCAGCGCGCGCGTGAGGGCCTGCGCCATGGTGGCGGGCTTCACGGCGACGGTGGTCATGGCCGCGCTCCTTCCGCTTCGGCCTCGGCCGCCAGCTCGGCCCGCAGCTGCTCGCGCTGCTCCAGCAGCTGGGGGGTGGGCTCGGCGTAGACGTGCGTGAACAGGTCCATGGGGTCGAGCTCCGCGTCCTGGTTCATGCGGGCGCGCAAGGACGCGGCCATGGTCTCGGCGTCCTGCCGGGCGGTCTCGACGCCGGCCTCGTCCAGCAGGCCGCGGCCGGTCAGCTCCCGCTCCAGCAGGGTGATCGGGTCGTGCTGTCTCCACGTCTCGACCTCGGCGTCGCCGCGGTAGCGGGTCGCGTCGTCGGCGTTGGTGTGGGCGTCCACGCGGTAGGTGACCGCCTCGACCAGGGTCGGCCCGCCGCCCGCGCGGGCGCGGCGCACCGCGTCGGCGAGGACCTCGTGCACGGCGGCCGCGTCGTTGCCGTCGACCAGGCGGCCGGGCATGCCGTAGCCGACGGCCTTGTGGGCCAGCGACGGGGCCGCGGTCTGCTTGGCGAGCGGGACGGAGATCGCGAAGCCGTTGTTCTGGACGAGGAAGACGACCGGGGCCTGCCAGACGGCTGCGAAGTTCAGCGCCTCGTGGAAGTCGCCCTCGCTGGTGCCGCCGTCGCCGACCAGGGCGAGCGCCACCACGTCGTCGCCCTTGAGGCGGGCGGCGTGGGCGAGACCGACGGCGTGGGGCAGCTGGGTGGCGAGCGGGGTGCTCAGCGGGGCCACCCGGTGCTCGTAGGGGTCCCAGCCGCTGTGCCAGTCGCCGCGCAGCAGGGTGAGGGTCTCGACCGGGTCCACGCCGCGCGCGACGACCGCGAGGGTGTCGCGGTAGCTCGGGAACAGCCAGTCGCGCTCCTCGAGCACCAGGGCGGCGGCGACCTCGCACGCCTCCTGGCCGGTGCTGGAGGGGTAGACCGCGAGACGGCCCTGCTTCGTGAGGGCGGTGGCCTGCGCGTTGTAGCGGCGGCCCTTCACCAGCTCCGCGTACAGCCGGCGCAGCAGCTCGGGGTCGGCCTCCGCCGCCGCCTCGGTGCCGAGCACGCGGTACGGCTCCGCGTCGGGCAGCAGGGGGCCGGGATCGGTGCGGGGCTGCCAGGCGGGCGGCGGGGTCGGCCGGTAGGCCCCCCGCTGCTCCATGACCGTCATGACGGCACCTCCTCGTGGGACGACTGACGGAGGCGCGGCGTCTGTGACGCGCCTCACCAACCGATTGTTCGGTCGTCGGCACATTTTGGCTACGGGTGGCACCAGGCTGTGGACAAACGGTTCTCCACACCATGGGATAGAGGCAGGACGTCCACGGCTGAGAGGTGGGGGCGGGTGGCATCTGAACAAATGGCCGAGGGCCAGGAGGGGACGGGGCCGCTGCCGCCGGCGCGGCCTCTCGACGCGATCGACCAGGACATCCTGCGGATGCTGCAGGCGGACGGCCGCGCGTCGGTACGGTCGGTCGCCGAGCGGGTGCACGTCTCCCGGGCGAACGCCTACGCGCGCATCAACCGGCTCGTGGAGGACGGCGTCATCCGGGGTTTCGGCGCCCGCGTCGACCACGAACGCGCCGGTCACGGCACATCGGCCTACATCACCCTGAAGATCGTGCAGAACACCTGGCGCACGGTGCGCGAGCAGCTCAGGCAGCTCCCGGGCGCCTCGCACATCGCCCTGGTGGGCGGGGACTTCGACGTACTGCTGCTGGTGCACACACCGGACAACCGGGCACTGCGCGAGCTGGTGCTGACCCGGATCCAGGCCATTCCCGAGGTGCTCAGCACCCGCACGCTGCTGGTGTTCGAGGAGGAGGACCTGGAGCCGCAGTGGTGACCCGGAGGCTCCGGCGCCGCGGGAACGGTCCGGACGTCCGGCCCTCTGTCACGCCGTACCAGGATCTCGTGCCGTCCGGCGGCTTCCGGAAGGACGTCTCCAGCGGCAGCGAGCACAGGGGCGGGCCGTCCGCCGCCCTCCGGCCGTCCACCGGCGCGGTCCTCACCGGCGGCCGTCTCCCCCCTTGCGCAGTCCTCCGAAGGCGAGCTGCGCCACCGCGTCGGCCACCTCGCGCTCGTTCATGCCGCGCCCGTCCGGCCGGTACCACTCCACGATGGAGTTGATCATGCCGAAGACCAGGCGGGTCACCAGCCGCACCTCTATGTCCTCCCGCACGTCCCCGTCGGCCGCCGCGGCCTTCAGCAGCTCGGCCACCCGGTGGTCGAACTCGCGCCGCCGCTCCAGCGCCCAGCGCTCGGTGTCCGTGTTGCCGCGCACCCTCAGCAGCAGCGTCACGTAGGGAAGTTCGGCGATCAGCACCTCGACCATGCGCCGTACGACGTACTCCAGGCGCTCGGCGGCGCGCCCCACCCGCGCGTGCTCCTCCTCGAGGATCCCGAAGAGACCGTCCAGCGCCCGGCTCACCGCGCGGCGCAGCAGCTCCTCCTTGCCGGCCACGTGGTGGTAGATCGACGACTTGGAGATCCCGGCGGCCTTGGAGAGGTGCTCCATGGACGTGCCGTCGTAGCCGCGTTCGTTGAACACCTGGACCGCCACGGACAGCAGCGTCTCCGGGGTGTAGGTGTCCCGCTTGGCGGTGGTCATGGGGTGTCCTCCGGCTGGTCGGCGGCGCACGCGTACCGGTAGAGCGCGAGGGACGGCGCGTACCTGCCGGACGGGTCCACCTCGTGCAGTTCGTCCAGCAGGGACCCGGCCCAGCCGCGGCCGAGGCGGCGGCTCCACTCGAACGGCCCGAGGGGGTAGTTCACACCGAGCCGCATCGCGGTGTCGATGTCCTCCTCGGTGGCGACGCCCTTGGCGACCGCGTCGACGGCGAGGTCGATGATCCGGGCCACCGTCCGCGCGACGATCATCCCGGGGACGTCCCCGATGACGCTCACCTTCTTGCCGAGCGCCTGGAACAGCCCGGTGGCCTGGGCGACCGTCGCCGCGGAGGTGTGCGCGGCGTGGGACAGGGCGATGCGCGTGGCCCTGCGGTAGTCCAGCGCCAGGTCGAAATAGACCACGTCACGGAACTCCACGGAGGTCTGTCCGTCGGCCAGGACCAGCTGACCGCCGCTCGGCAGCACCAGGCGGGTGCCGTTGTCCTCCTCGGCCTCGCGCACCTCGATGCCCGCCCCGCGGATCAGGTCGAGCAGCTCCGCCGCGGGCCCGAGGCCGCCCTCGGCGACGACGTACGCGGGCGGCTCGGCGGGCTCGGCGGTGTGCGGCTCGGGGCGCTGGGCGCCCTCCCGGTGGTCGTACCAGCCGCGGCCGGTCTTGCGGCCGAGGCGGCCGGACTCGACCAGCCGGCGCTGCGCCAGGGACGGCTGGAAGCGCACGTCCTGGAAGAAGGCCTGCCACACCGAGTGAGTCACGGACTCGTTGACGTCCTGACCGATGAGGTCGGTCAGCTCGAAGGCGCCCATCCGGAAGCCGCCCGACTCGCGCAGCACCGCGTCGATGGTGGCCGGGTCGGCGCCCTGCGACTCGTACACCGCGAAGGCCTCGGCGTAGAAGGGGCGCGCGATGCGGTTGACGATGAAGCCGGGGGTGTCGGCGCAGGCGACCGGCGTCTTCCCCCAGGCGCGGGCCGTCTCGTACGCGCGCGTGGCGGAGGTGACGTCGGTGGCGAAGCCGGAGACGACCTCGACGAGCGGCAGCAGCGGCGCCGGGTTGAAGAAGTGCAGGCCGACGAAGCGGCCGGGGACGCGCAGCGCGCCGCCGATCGCGGTGACCGACAGGGAGGAGGTGTTGGTGGCGAGGAGGCAGTCGTCGGCGACGACGTCCTCCAGCGCCCGGAACAGCTCCTGCTTGACGTCGAGGCGCTCCACGACCGCCTCGACGACGAGGGAGCAGCCGGCGAGGCCGGGCAGGTCGTCGACGGGAGTCAGACGGGCGCGGGCCGCGTCCCGCTCGTCCGCGGTGAGGCGCTCCTTCTCCACCAGGCGGTCGAGCCGGGCGCCGATCGTGTCGGCGGCCTTGCGGGCCTGGCCGGGGGCGGCGTCGTACAGCCGCACGGGATGGCCCGCGACCAGCGCGACCTGGGCGATTCCCTGCCCCATGGTGCCGGTGCCGACCACGGCCACGGGACTGCTGAGGTCGAGTGCTGTCATGTGCGCGATCCTCCCGCACGGTGTTTTCCACAGATGCGGCGGACCCCCTTGTCCCGACCGATCGTTCGGTTACTCTAACTCTGACCGCCCGTTCCTGACTACGTTTCCGCACAGGTCCAAGAGCTCGACGAAGAGTTCCTGAGACGAGGAGTTGGTCCCCCATGGCCGCCGAACTCACCGCGCCCGAGCTGATCGCCCGCCACCGTCCCACCCTGGACCAGGCCCTGGAAGCGATCCGCACGCGCGCGTACTGGTCCCCCCACCCCGAGCACCCGAAAGCGTACGGGGAGAACGGCAGCCTGGACATGGCCGCGGGCAAGGCCGCCTTCGACGCCCTGCTCGGCACCCGCATCGACCTGGACCAGCCCGGCACGGACGGCTGGGTGGACGGCGAGACCTCCCCGTACGGCGTCGAGCTGGGCACGAGCTACCCGCACGCGGACCTGGACGTGCTGCTGCCCGCCATGAAGGCCGGGATGCGCGCCTGGCGGGACGCGGGCGCGGAGACCCGCGCGGTGGTCTGCCTGGAGATCCTCCGGCGGATCAGCGACCGGACCATGGAGTTCGCCCAGGCGGTCATGCACACCTCCGGCCAGGCGTTCATGATGGCGTTCCAGGCCGGCGGCCCGCACGCGCAGGACCGCGGCATGGAGGCGGTGGCCTACGCGTACGCGGAGCAGGTGCGCACGCCCGACACCGCGGAGTGGACCAAGCCGCAGGGCAAGCGCGACCCGCTCGCCCTCACCAAGAGCTTCGTCCCGGTCCCGCGCGGCATCGGCCTGGTCATCGGCTGCAACACCTTCCCGACGTGGAACGGCTACCCGGGCCTGTTCGCCTCCCTGGCCACGGGCAACGCGGTCCTGGTCAAGCCGCATCCGCGCGCGGTGCTGCCGCTCGCGCTCACCGTCCAGGCCGCCCGCCAGGTGCTCACCGAGGCCGGCTTCGACCCCAACCTGGTCGCGCTGGCCGCCGAGCGGCCCGGCGAGGGCATCGCCAAGACGCTCGCCACGCGCCCGGAGATCCGGATCATCGACTACACCGGCTCCACCGAGTTCGGCGACTGGCTGGAGAGCAACGCGCGCCAGGCGCAGGTGTACACGGAGAAGGCCGGCGTCAACACGGTCGTCGTGGAGTCGACCGGCGACTACAAGGGGATGCTGTCCAACCTGGCGTTCTCCCTGTCCCTGTACAGCGGCCAGATGTGCACCACCCCGCAGAACCTGCTGGTCCCCCGCGACGGCATCACCACCGACCAGGGCCCCAAGTCCTTCGACGAGGTCGCCGCCGACCTGGCCGAGGCGGTCGACGGCCTGCTCGGTGACGACGCCCGCGCAAGCGCCCTGCTGGGCGCGATCGTCAACCCGGACGTCAAGGCCCGCCTGGAGGCCGCCACCGAGCTCGGCGAGGTCGCGCTCGCCTCCCGCGAGATCACCCACCCGGAGTTCCCGGGCGCGGTGGTGCGCACGCCGGTGATCGTGAAGCTGGACGGCTCCAAGCCGGACGCCGAGGCCGCCTACATGAGCGAGTGCTTCGGCCCGGTCTCCTTCGTGGTCGCCGTCGACTCCGCCGCCGACGCGACGGAGCTGCTGCGGCGCACGATCCGCGAGAAGGGCGCGATGACCGTCGGCGCGTACACGACCTCCCCGGAGGTCGAGGAGGCCGTGCGGGAGGTCTGCCTGGAGGAGGCCGCCCAGCTCTCGCTGAACCTCACCGGCGGGGTCTACGTCAACCAGACGGCCGCCTTCTCCGACTTCCACGGCTCCGGCGGCAACCCGGCGGCCAACGCGGCCCTGTGCGACGGCGCCTTCGTCGCCAACCGCTTCCGGGTGGTCGAGGTGCGCCGCGAGGCCTGAGCCGCCTCAGGCGGATGCGCCCCCGGTGGCGCTCCAGTGGTACAGCGTCATGGCCACACTGGTCGCGAGGTTGTAGCTGGAGACCTGGGGGCGCATCGGCAGCGCCACCAGATGGTCGGCCCGCTCCCGCAGCTCGGCCGTGAGACCGGTGCGCTCCGACCCGAAGGCGAGCAGCGCGTCGTCCGGCAGCTTCAGGGAGCGGATGTCCTCGCCCTCCGGGTCCAGCGCGAAGACCGGTCCGGGCGGCAGCTCGTCCACGGTGAGGCGTTCCACGGCGGTGGCGAAGTGCAGCCCCGCCCCGCCGCGCACCACGGTGGGGTGCCAGGGGTCCAGCGTCCCGGTGGTGACGACGCCGGTCGCCCCGAAGCCGGCGGCCAGCCGGACCACGGCCCCCGCGTTGCCCAGGTTGCGCGGCTGGTCCAGGACCACCACGGGCGCGGTGCGCGGCGCGCGCGCCAGCCTCGTCAGGTTGCCCGCGCGGTCCGGCCGCACGGCGAGCGCCGCGACGGCCGTGGGGTGCGGACGCGTCACCAGCGAGGCGTACGTCCCGTACGGCACCTCCGTCAGCAGCGCCGCCAGCGTGTCCCGCACGTCCTCGGCCAGCTCGTCGGCGAGCGCCAGGGCGGCGGCCCGGTCGGCGGTGAGCGCGACGAGCACCTCGGCGCCGAAGCGCACGGCGTGCTTGAGGGCGTGGAAGCCGTCGAGCAGCACCGCGTCCGGGGCGGCCCGGCGCCATGCGGCCACCGGGCCGGCCGGTGACGCGGCGGACAGGTCGTGGACGGGGTCGCTCATGCCGAGCAGCCTACGTGCGCGGGCCCGGCGCTCCGCCGGCCGCCGGGCCGGCCTCCGGGCAGGTCTTCGCGCGGCTCACGGCGGGCGGACCGTGCGGGCGCCGCGGCGGCGGGGGCGGGGCCGCGTCCCCGCGCGGGCGCGGCCGTCCCCGCGCGCGTGCCGCCAGGCGGCCGGTCCGGCGCAGGAAGGACGTGGGCAGGAAGACCGCGTCGGCCGCGATCATCGCCAGGGAGAAGAAGGGCAACCCGAGCACCACGGCGATCACCGCGTGCTCCAGGATCATGAAGCTCAGCAGGGCGTTCTTGACCCGTCGGTTGAACAGCGTGAACGGGAAGGCGACCTGCACGACGACGGTCACATAGGTCACCAGCATCACCAGAGTGCCGCTGGCGGTGAGCAGCTCCGCCAGCGATGGCCAGGGGGAGAAGTACTCCAGGTGCAGCGGGTAGTGGACCGCGGTGCCGTCCTGCCAGCGGGAGCCCTGCACCTTGTACCAGCCGGCCGTGGCGTAGATCAGGCACGTCTCCGCCATGATCACCAGCAGCGCGCCGTTGTGCACGACGTTCGCGACGACGTCCAGCAGGATCCGCGGCTGCTCCGTCCTCGCCGGCCGCCCGGCCAGCCACCACACCGCCTGCCCGAGCCACACGGCCCACAGCAGCGCGGGTATGAACCGGTCCCCGTCCGTCCGGCCCGCCAGCGACCCCAGGAGCAGCACGATGCCGAGCACCGCCCACAGCGCGGGGCCCACCCGGTCGCGCGGCCGCTCCCCGCGCGCGCGTGCCCCGGCGGCCCGGTGCGCCCGCCGGGCGTCCAGGGACCAGACCCGGCCGCAGCGGGTGAAGACCAGGTAGATCGCCATGATGTGCAGGACGTTGTCACCGCCGTCGCCCATGAAGACGCTGCGGTTCTGCAGCGTCAGGACGCCCACCATGAACAGCGCCGCCATGGTGCGGGTGCGCCAGCCGAGCAGCAGCAGGAGGCTGAACAGCACGGCCAGCGCGTAGACCGCCTCGAACCAGATCCGGCTGTCCGACCAGAGCAGCACGGTGAAGGCGTCGTTCGAGGCGACCAGCTGGGCGGCGAGGTCCCAGGCCCAGGGACTGTCGGGGCCGTAGAGCTCCTGCCGGTGGGGGTACTCACGCAGCAGGAACAGCAGCCAGGTGAGGCCGAAGCCGATGCGCAGCACGGCGGTCTGGTACGGACCGAGGGCGGAGTCGGTGACCCGGGCGATCGCTTGGTGGACCGCCGGCGAGAAGCGGTTCACCCGATGCCTCCCCGGGTCTCGTCCTCGGGCAGCGACCACCAGGGCAGCACGCGGTACACGGTCTCGCCCGACACCTTCTCCTCGCTCCACGACGGCGGCGGCACGTCGGTGGTGCGCGAGCGGACCTGGACCCGGGCGACCTCGCCGTCCGCTCCCGCCGCGTCCGCCCGGTCCAGGCGCATGACCATGATCCGCCGCAGGTACGTCTCGGACAGCGCCCCGCGCAGACCCACCGGGCGGTTGTCGTCGTCGTGCGTGGAGACGTAGAAGTCCCAGGCGCGGCGCAGCTCGTTCTGCTGGGTGTGGCTGGGCGCCGGGTTGCCGTCGATGTCGCGTCCGTCCTGGGCCGACAGGTCGTACCAGCCGGTGGTGCGGCTGGCGCCGTCCGGCGTGCGGATCTCTGCCCTGACCTGCACGGACACGTTCTGCTGCAGCGGGTTCGGCGCGAACAGCTTCCAGTTCTGCTCGAACTCCGGGTAGATCCAGTCGGCGATGGTCTCGCTGTGCTTCCTGCTCACCGTGTTCGGCGGCGCGACGTGCAGGAACGTCATCCCGAGGTGCACGCACACCACGACGGCGACGACCGCGAGGGTGAGCGCGACGCCGATCCGGTAGCGCAGGGAGAGGGCGGCGACTCCGGTGCGGGGGTCGCCGAAGTCGCCGCTCAGCGGCTGCGCGCCGGGCTGTTCCTCTCCGGCCACTCCGGTGCGGGGTTCGCCGGAGTCGCCGCTCAGCGGCTGCGCGCCGCCCTGGGCGCGAGCGGCCCTCTCCTCGCTGTCCGGTGACGCCTCCGGCCGCGGTACGACGGGCTCGTCCGGTTCGTCCGCCGGCGCCGCGGGTCCGGGCAGCGGGGCGCGCGGCCCCGGCGTGCCCGGCTCCGCGGGCCCGTGCCGGGCGTCCGAGCCCTTGTCCTGCGCGTCCATTCCGCCCCGATCCCCGAGTTCCCCGGTCCCTTGCCGCGTCCGCCCGGCCGCGAGCCCTCGCGATGCGGGGCACGGCCGCTCCGCCGCGTCGCACGGAACGGTACTCAGCCCCGGCCGCCCGGGCACAGTCCCGTCGGCGCTCCGTCCCGTGGCGGTCGCCATACCCGGTCTCCGGGCGGCCGCCGGCGGCCGGCACCGGCAGGTTATCCACAGCGGTTGACACCTCGCGGCCCCCGTCTCACCATGGAACCGCACGAACCGAACGATCGGTCGGGAGCGTGCTCAGGGAAGCATCCAGGTCGAGGGGGACCCCATGGCGACAGCAGCCGCCCGCGATACGGCCGGCGGTCCGACCGCGTACGACGCACCGGCGGACCCCGGTGACGCCGCCGCGCTCCAGAGTGCCTTCGACGCGGCGGTCGCCGCCGACGAGCGGATCGAGCCGCGCGACTGGATGCCGGACGCCTACCGCGCCACGCTCGTCCGGCAGATCGCCCAGCACGCGCACTCCGAGATCATCGGCATGCAGCCGGAGGCCAACTGGATCACGCGCGCGCCCTCCCTGCGCCGCAAGGCCATCCTCATGGCCAAGGTCCAGGACGAGGCCGGGCACGGGCTGTATCTGTACAGCGCCGCCGAGACCCTCGGCGTGAGCCGCGACGAACTGCTGGACAAGCTGCACGCCGGCCGGCAGAAGTACTCCTCGATCTTCAACTACCCGACGCTGACCTGGGCCGACGTCGGCGCCATCGGCTGGCTGGTGGACGGCGCCGCGATCACCAACCAGGTCCCCCTGTGCCGCTGCTCCTACGGCCCGTACGCCCGCGCGATGGTCCGCATCTGCAAGGAGGAGTCCTTCCACCAGCGCCAGGGGTACGAGCTGCTGCTGGCCCTCAGCAAGGGCACGCCGGAGCAGCACGCGATGGCGCAGGACGCGGTGGACCGCTGGTGGTGGCCGTCGCTGATGATGTTCGGCCCGCCCGACGACGAGTCGCAGCACTCCGCGCAGTCGATGGCCTGGAAGATCAAGCGGCACTCCAACGACGAACTGCGCCAGCGCTTCGTCGACATCTGCGTCCCGCAGGCGGAGTCGCTCGGCCTCACCCTCCCCGACCCGGACCTGCGGTGGAACGAGGAGCGCGGGCACTACGACTTCGGCGCCATCGACTGGCCGGAGTTCTGGGAGGTCCTCAAGGGCAACGGCCCGTGCAACGAACAGCGCCTGTCCCGGCGCAGGAAGGCCCACGAGGAAGGCGCCTGGGTCCGGGATGCGGCAGCGGCCCACGCGGCCAAGCACAGGAACGACACGACGGGAGCGACGCGCGCATGACCCACACCGACTGGCCGCTGTGGGAGGTCTTCGTGCGCTCGCGCAGGGGCCTGTCCCACACCCATGCCGGCAGCCTGCACGCCCCGGACGCGGAGCTCGCCCTGCGCAACGCGCGCGATCTGTACACCCGGCGCGGCGAGGGCGTCTCCATCTGGGTCGTGCCGTCCTCCGCCGTCACGGCCTCCTCGCCCGACGAGAAGGACCCCTTCTTCGAGCCGGCCGCCGACAAGCCCTACCGGCATCCCACCTTCTACGAGATCCCCGAGGGGGTGCAGCACCTGTGACGACGACACCCCCCGCGGACACCGTTCCCACGGCCGCCGCGCTCGCCCTCGGCGACGACGCCCTGGTGCTCTCCCACCGCCTCGGCGAGTGGGCCGGGCACGCCCCCGTGCTGGAGGAGGAGGTCGCCCTCGCCAACATCGCGCTCGACCTGCTCGGCCAGGCCCGGCTGCTGCTGTCGATGGCCGGTGACGAGGACGAGCTGGCCTTCCTCCGCGAGGAGCGCGCCTTCCGCAACCTCCAGCTGGTGGAGCAGCCCAATGGCGACTTCGCCCACACCATCGCCCGCCAGCTCTACTTCTCCGTGTACCAGCACCTCCTGCACGGCCGGCTGGCCTCCGGCGAGGGCCCGTTCGCCCCGCTGGCCGGCAAGGCCGTCAAGGAGGCCGCCTACCACCGCGACCACGCCGAGCAGTGGACCCTGCGCCTCGGCGACGGCACGGACGAGAGCCACGCGCGGATGCAGCGGGCCGTGGACGTGCTGTGGCGCTACACCGGCGAGATGTTCCAGCCCGTCGAGGGGATCGACGACGTCGACTGGAGCGCTCTGGAGCGCACCTGGCTGGAAGTGATCGAGGACGTGCTGCGACGCGCCACGCTCACGGTGCCGAAGGGGCCGCGCTCGGGGGCCTGGAGGGCCGGCGCGGGCCGCCAGGGCCTGCACACCGAACCCTTCGGCCGGATGCTCGCCGAGATGCAGCACCTGCACCGCAGCCACCCGGGGGCGACATGGTGACCACCACGCCCCTGGAGGAGCAGCTGCTGGAGCTCGCCGGTTCGGTGCCCGACCCCGAGCTGCCCGTGCTGACCCTGCGCGAGCTGGGCGTGGTCCGCGCGGTGCGGGCGCACGGCACGGACAGCGTCGAGGTCGACCTGACCCCGACCTACACCGGCTGCCCGGCCGTCGAGGTGATGAGCCTGGACATAGAGCGCGTGCTGCGCGAGCACGGCGTGCGCGAGGTCACCGTGCGCACGGTCCTCGCCCCCGCCTGGTCGACCGACGACATCACGGACGAAGGCCGCCGCAAGCTGCGGGAGTTCGGCATCGCCCCGCCCCGCACGGGCGCCGTCCCCGGCCCCGTCCGCGTCGAGCTGGGCCCCACACGCACACGCGACAGCGGCACCGCCGGCGGGCCGGAGCCCGTGCGCTGCCCGCACTGCGACTCCCCCGAGACCGAGCTGCTCAGCCGTTTCTCCTCCACCGCGTGCAAGGCGCTGCGCCGCTGTCTGTCCTGCCGCGAACCGTTCGACCACTTCAAGGAGTTGTGATGGCCCGCTTCCACCGGCTCCGGGTGGCCGCGGTCGACCGGCTCACCGACGACTCCGTCGCCCTCACCCTCGCCGTCCCCCCACGACTGCGCGAGGAGTACCGCCACATCCCCGGGCAGCACCTCACGCTGCGCCGCGCCGCCGACGGCGAGGAGATCCGCCGCACCTACTCGATCTGCTCCCCCGCCCCCGACGGCGAGGCGCCGAGCACCCTGCGGGTCGGGGTGCGGCTCGTGGAGGGCGGCGCGTTCTCCACGTACGCGCTCAAGGAGATCGGCCTCGGGGACGAGTTGGAGGTCATGACCCCCGCAGGCCGCTTCACGCTCCCCCCGGCCCCCGGTCTGTACGCGGCCGTGGTCGGCGGCAGCGGCATCACGCCGGTGCTGTCGATCGTCTCCACACTCCTGGCCCGCGAGCCGGAGGCACGGTTCTGCCTGATACGCAGCGACCGGACGACCGCCTCGACGATGTTCCTGGAGGAGGTCGCCGACCTGAAGGACCGTTACCCCGACCGGTTCCAGCTGGTGACGGCGCTCTCCCGGGAGGAGCAGCAGGCGGGACTGCCGTCCGGGCGGCTGGACCGGGAGCGGCTGGCCGCGCTGCTCCCGGCGCTGCTTCCGGTGGACCAGGTGGACGGCTGGTTCCTGTGCGGGCCGTACGGACTGGTGGAGGGCGCCGACCGGGCGCTGCGCGGGCTGGGCGTCCCCCGCTCCCGCATCCACCAGGAGATCTTCCACGTGGACTCCGGACCGGCCGCCCCCGCCGCCTCGGCCGCCCCCGCGCACAGCACGGTCACGGCACGGCTCGACGGACGCGGCGGCACCTGGCCCGTCCAGGCCGGCGAGTCCCTGCTGAGCGCGGTGCTGCGCAACCGGCCCGACGCGCCCTACGCCTGCAAGGGCGGTGTGTGCGGCACCTGCCGGGCGTTCCTGGTCTCCGGCGAGGTGCGCATGGACCGCAACTTCGCCCTGGAGCCGGAGGAGACGGAGGCGGGGTACGTCCTGGCCTGCCAGTCGCACCCGGTGACGGAGAAGGTGGAGCTGGACTTCGACCGCTGAGACCGCCGGTCCCGTCCTGCGGGGCGGGACCGGCGGACTCGGACGCTTCTCGGGGCGCCCCGGGCGACCGCTAGAGCACGTGACCCGGCTGCCCGTCGTCGGTGACGACGGGACGCCCCGCGGCCTCCCACACCTGCATCCCGCCGTCCACGTTCACGGCGTCGATGCCCTGCTGGGCCAGGTACATGGTGACCTGGGCCGACCGTCCGCCGGAGCGGCAGATCACATGGATCCGGCCGTCCTGCGGGGCGGCCTCGGTCAGCTCGCCGTAGCGGGCGACGAACTCGCTGACGGGGATGTGCAGCGCGCCTTCGGCGTGGCCGGCCTTCCATTCGTCGTCCTCACGGACGTCCAGCAGGAAGTCGCCGTCCTTGAGGTCGCCGACCTGGACCGTGGGCACACCAGCTCCAAAACTCATGCACCCGACGCTACCGGACCGCGGGGCACACCCGGTTTCAGCCTTGCAGCGCCGCCAGCTCCGCCTCACGCTCGGCCACCTGGGCCCGCAGCTGCGCGGCGATGTCCTCGAGGAGCTGGTCGGGGTCGTCGGGCGCCAGCCGCAGCATGGAGCCGATGGCGCTCTCCTCCAGGTTCCTGGCGACCAGCGTGAGCAGTTCCTTGCGCTGGGAGAGCCACTCCAGGCGGGCGTAGAGCTCCTCCGCCGGGCTCGGGGTGCGCTTCAGCTCCGGTCCCGCGGCCCACTCCTGCGCGAGCTCGCGCAGCTCCTCCGCGCTGCCACGGGCGTAGGCGGCGTTGACACGGGTGATGAACTCCTCGCGGCGGGCGCGCTCCTCGTCCTCCTGCGCCAGGTCGGGGTGGGCCTTGCGGGCGAGCTCGCGGTAGAGCTTGCGGGCCTCCTCGCTGGGCCGCACCCGTTCCGGGGGCCGCACCGGCCGGTCCGTGAGCATGGCGGTGGCCTCGGGGAACAGGCCGTCCCCGTCCATCCAGCCGTTCATCAGCTCCTCGACGCCGGGGATCGGCACCAGCCGGGCGCGCGCCTCGTCGGCCCGCCGGCGGTCCTCGGGGTCGTCGCTGCGGGCCGCCCTGGCCTCGAGGATCCGGGCGTCCAGCTCCTCGAGGCGGGCGTACATGGGGCCCAGCTTCTGCTCGTGCAGCCGGGAGAAGTTCTCGACCTCGACGCGGAACGTCTCCACGGCGATCTCGAACTCGATCAGCGCCTTCTCCGCCGCCCGCACGGCCTGTTCCAGCCGCTCCTCGGGCCGCGTCGCGCCACCGCCGACGGGCGTACGCTGCGCGCCGGCGCCTTCACCCTGGTCACCTTCCGAGGTCGTCACCCGGACAGCGTAGGTCACCTGCGGGGGCGGCACGTCCCGTCACCGGGGCGTGCGTCCGGACCGGGCCGTCCTGGGGCGAACCGTCTCAGATCCCCGTCTCCGCGGCGATCCGGCCGGCGCGCACCGCCGCCACCAGGTCCGTGTGGTCCGCCTCGGTGCGGTCGGCGTAGGCGACGGCGAACGCGGCGACCGCCTCGTCCAGCTCGTCGTTCTTGCCGCAGTACCCGGCGATGAGGCGGGGGTCGGCGCTGTGGCTGTGGGCGCGGGCCAGCAGGGCCCCGGTCATGCGGGCGTAGTCGTCGATCTGGTCGGCGGCCAGCGCGGCCGGGTCCACGCTGCCCTTGCGGTTGCGGAACTGCCGCACCTGGTACGGACGGCCGTCGACGGTGGTCCAGCCCAGCAGGCTGTCGCTTATCACCTGCATCCGCTTCTGGCCCTCGACCACCCGGCGCCCCTCGTGCTCCGCGTCCTGGGCGTCGAAGCCAGCGGCCGGGAGGTGCGGCATCAGGGCGGAGGGACGGGCCTCCTTCACCTGGAGCACGAGCGGCTCGCCCCGGTGGTCGAGCAGCAGCACGACGTAGGAGCGGGTGCCGACGCTGCCGGTGCCGACGACGCGGAACGCCACGTCGTGCACCGCGTACCGGGCGAGCAGGGGGTGGCGGTCGGCCGGGAGCGTGCCGAGGTACTGCTCCAGGGACGCGGCGACGGCGGCCGCCTCGGCGTCCGGGACGCGGCGGAGCACGGGCGGCGCGTCGACGAAGCGGCGTCCGCCGTCCTCGGTGCGCTCGGTGGACCTGGCGGCGAAGCGGCCGCTGGTGTTGACGCGGGCCTTCTCGGAGACCCGCTCCAGGGTGCCGATGAGGTCGTGCGCGTCCGCGTGGGAGACCAGCTCCTCGTCCGCGATGGCGTTCCACGCGTCCAGCGCCGGCAGCTTGGCCAGGAGGCGCATGGTGCGGCGGTAGGCGCCCACCGCGTCCCGGGCGGCCGCACGGCACACGTCCTCGTCCGCGCCGGCCTCCCGCCCGGCGAGCACGAGGGAGGCGGCGAGCCGCTTCAGGTCCCACTCCCAGGGGCCGCGCACGGTCTCGTCGAAGTCGTTGAGGTCGATGACCAGGCCGCCGCGGGCGTCGCCGTAGAGACCGAAGTTGGCCGCGTGGGCGTCGCCGCAGATCTGGGCGCCGATGCCGGTCACCGGCGTGCGGGCCAGGTCGTGGGCCATGAGGCCCGCCGAGCCGCGCAGGAAGGCGAACGGGGTGGCCGCCATCCGGCCGACGCGGAGGGGCGCCAGCTCGGGCAGCCGGCCGCGGCTGGACTCCTCGACGGCGGCCACGGCGTCGGGCCGGGAGACGTCCGGGCCGAGGGCGGCGTGGGCGCTGCGGGGCACCCGTCCGCGCAGCGCCTTGCCCTCCTGCCTGGGGGAGCCCGCGGCGGGCCGGCGACCGAATCCCGGCACCTGCGGCAGCCGCTGTCCGGTCCCGGTCTCCCCGGGCGAGGCCCCGGGCGCCCCGGCGACCACGTCGCCCCCTCCGGCTCGGGCGTCGCTCATCTCGGCCGCCTCTCCCCTGCGCATGTGTGCGGTGCGCACGTCTCGTCATCGATCGAGCCGACCGTACAGCCGGCGGGCGCGCGGGCGTCAGCCCTGTGGACGACGCACACCCTGTGGACGACCACGGACGGGCACCCCGCACGGTCGGCCCGCCCTCCGTTCGACCACGCCCAGCCGCCCGCCCCGGCCCACGATCCGGCCCACGCCCCCGCGGCCCGTTACGACCGGAGATCACCCCTCTTGCCGCCCCTGCGCACCCGATTCGATCATGAGATGTTCCTCACACGTCCACCCCGCCCTCACAGGGCCCGGACATGCGAAACGGGCGGCATCCGATGGATGCCGCCCGTCCGACGGTGTGCGCGAGGGGGGAGTTGAACCCCCACGCCCTTTCGGGCACTGGAACCTGAATCCAGCGCGTCTGCCTATTCCGCCACCCGCGCATTGGGTGTGTCTTCCGGTCCTTGCCTTTTGGGGCCTGGCGCCTTCCGACATCGAGAACATTAGCACGCTGTCCGGGGTGGATTCACATCCCTTCCGGGCGGACCGCCTCCGACCGGGGACGACGCCGTCACCGCCCCTTCCGGGCACCTCTCCGGCGTCCCGTTCGCACCCGGCCACTGGAAAACCCGCGGCCGTCTCTTTCTCCCTCTATACGCCCCCTCCACGCCCTCCGCCGTCCACGGACCCCCGCCGACCGGCGCCTGACGCCCGCCCGTGTCGCGACCGTGACCGCCTCACGTATCAACCTCGTACCGGTACCGGCCGTCTCCCCAGGAGGCGGACGGAGTCCGCCGCAGGGTGCGGGACACTGGTCTGTGGCCCCCTCTACGATCCATGGCAGAACGACGGGCACCACCACGGCCGACGGAGTTCGAAGAGGAGCCTCGGAGGGAACTTCGTCAGGCGTCGACACCCGGCGGCCGGGCGGACAGGGGGAACCAGCCGATCGGGCGGCGCGTGGATACGATCAGTAAGCAGTACCAGGTAAGCGGTGCACACAACGGTGCACGGGGCAGTACACAGGACGGCAGCGACGGAGGAGGTGCCCCATGGGAGTCCTGAAGAAATTCGAGCAGCGTCTCGAAGGTCTGGTCAACGGCACCTTCGCCAAGGTGTTCAAGTCCGAGGTCCAGCCCGTGGAGATCGCCGGTGCGCTCCAGCGGGAGTGCGACAACAACGCCACCATCTGGAACCGCGACCGCACCGTCGTGCCCAACGACTTCATCGTCGAACTGAGCACCCCTGACTTCGAGCGCCTGAGCCCGTACTCCGGCCAGCTCGGCGACGAGCTCGCCGGCATGGTCCGCGACTACGCCAAGCAGCAGCGTTACACCTTCATGGGCCCGATCAAGGTGCACCTGGAGAAGGCCGAGGACCTCGACACCGGCCTGTACCGCGTGCGCAGCCGCACGCTCGCCTCCTCCGCCAGCCAGGCGGCGGCTCCCGGGGCGGTCGCTCCCGCCCCGCCCGCCGGCCGCCCCGGAGGTTACGGCTACCCGCCGGCCGCCCCCGCGGGCGCCCCGCCCATGCCCGCCGCGCCGCCGCCCGGCCGGCCCGGCGGTTACGGCTACCCGCCGGCCGCGGCCCCCGGCCCCGTGCCCGGCGGCCGCACCCGCTACTGGATCGAGATCAACGGCACCCGCCACCAGATCTCCCGCCCCACCCTGGTGATGGGCCGCAGCACCGAGGCCGACGTGCGGATCGACGACCCCGGTGTCTCACGCCGGCACTGCGAGATCCGGACCGGAACGCCCTCGACGATCCAGGATCTCGGCTCCACCAACGGCATCGTGGTGGACGGGCAGCACACCACCCGCGCTACGCTCCGCGACGGCTCGCGGATCGTCGTGGGCAGCACCACCGTTATCTATAGGCAAGCCGAAGGGTGAAGCGGGGGCAATGTCAGAGCTGACCCTCACGGTCATGCGGCTGGGTTTCCTGGCCGTTCTGTGGCTGTTCGTGATCGTGGCCGTGCAGGTCATCCGGAGTGACCTGTTCGGCACTCGCGTCACCCAGCGCGGAGCCCGGCGCGAGACCGGCCGGCAGCAGGCGGCCCGCCAGGCGCCGCCCCCGCAGCGCCAGCAGGCCGGCGGCGGCCGCCGCGGCCGCAACACCCCCACCAAGCTGGTCGTGACCGAGGGCACCCTGACCGGCACCACCGTCGCTCTCCAGGGCCAGACCATCACCCTGGGCCGGGCGCACGACAGCACGATCGTGCTGGACGACGACTACGCCTCCAGCCGCCATGCCAGGATCTACCCGGACCGCGACGGGCAGTGGATCGTCGAGGACCTGGGCTCCACCAACGGCACCTACCTGGACCGGACCCGGCTGACGACCCCCACGCCGATCGCGCTGGGCGCACCGATCCGCATCGGCAAGACCGTCATCGAGCTGCGGAAGTAGTACGAGAATGAGCGAGCGGAGCGAGCACGCGGTGGGGGTCCTCACCCAGGGTCCCGGCGCGCTCCCGACCGGAGGGTGGGCAGTGTGGCTCGACACGACCGGCTGTACCCGGAGCCGACGGGCGAGGTGCGCATGAGTCTGTCCCTGCGCTTCGCCGCCGGATCGCACAAGGGCATGATCCGGGAGGGCAACGAGGACTCCGGTTACGCCGGTCCCCGCCTGCTCGCCATCGCCGACGGCATGGGCGGCGCCGCCGCCGGTGAGGTCGCCTCCTCCGAGGCGATCTCCACCATCGTCGCCCTCGACGACGACGTGCCCGGCTCCGACCTGCTCACCTCCCTCGGCACGGCCGTCCAGCGGGCCAACGACCAGCTGCGCATGATGGTCGAGGAGGACCCCCAGCTCGAGGGCATGGGCACCACCCTGACCGCGCTGCTGTGGACCGGTCAGCGCCTGGGCATGGTGCACGTCGGCGACTCCCGCGCCTACCTCCTGCGCGACGGCGTCCTCACCCAGATCACCCAGGACCACACCTGGGTGCAGCGTCTGGTGGACGAGGGCCGGATCACCGAGGAGGAGGCCACCACCCACCCGCAGCGGTCCCTGCTGATGCGGGCCCTGGGCAGCGGCGAGCACGTCGAACCCGACCTCTCCATCCGCGAGGTGCGGGCCGGCGACCGCTACCTGATCTGCTCCGACGGCCTGTCCGGCGTGGTCTCCCACCAGACCCTCGAGGAGGCCCTGGCCAGCTACCAGGGCCCCGAGGAGACCGTCCAGAACCTGATCGAGCTGGCGCTGCGCGGCGGCGGGCCCGACAACATCACCGTGATCGTCGCCGACGTCCTCGACCTGGACACCGGGGACACCCTGGCCGGGCAGCTCTCCGACACCCCGGTCGTGGTCGGCGCCGTCGCGGAGAACCAGAACCAGCCGCAGGACAACGGCATCATGCAGACGCCCGCGGGCCGCGCCTCCGGCCTCGGGCGGCGGCGCGGCGGGGGCGGCGGGGGCGGCGAGTTCGGTCCGCCCGGCAGCGGCGACGTCACCGGTTTCATCCAGACCGACGGCTTCGGCTACGGCGACGACGACTTCGTCAAGCCGGCCAAGAACCGCCGGTGGCTCAAGAGGTCCGCGTACGGCCTGCTCGCACTCGCCGTCATCGGCGCCGGTCTGTACGGCGGCTGGCGCTGGACGCAGACGCAGTACTACGTCGGCGCCAAGGACGAGCACGTCGCGCTGTACCGGGGCATCAACCAGGACCTGGCCTGGGTGTCCCTGTCGAAGGTCGAGAAGGATCACCCCGAGATCGAACTCAAGTACCTGCCGCCCTACCAGCGCAAGCAGGTCGAGGCGACCATCGTCGAGGGCGATCTGTACGGCGCGCGGGAGAAGATCGAGGAACTGGCCGTCCAGGCCTCCGCGTGCAAGAAGCAGGCCGAGCGGCGCGCCGCCGCCGGCGAGAGGAACGCGCGCACCGGCGAGGGCGAGGCCGGGGGCACCACGGGAACCACCCCCGCCTCCTTCGCGTCCAAGGCATCGCCGACGCCGAACCCCTCGGGCTCGGCGAAGGCACCGGAGCAGTCCACGCCCCCGTCCACGACCGCACCCACTACCAGCCCCGGCCCCAGCCTCTCGGAGGAAGAGCAGAAGGTCGTCTCGCTGTGCGGTAAGCAGTAGGCAAGCCGTGAGAGGCCCTGTCACACGATGAGCAGTACTACCAACCCGTCGACGCAGCACACGTCCACGATCGGTGCCATCGGCGCGCCCAGCCGCCGCAACACCGAGCTCGCGCTGCTGGTGTTCGCCGTCGTCATCCCGGTCTTCGCCTACGCCAACGTGGGACTCGCCCTCGACGACCAGGTGCCCGCCGGGCTGCTGAGCTACGGCCTGGGACTCGGTCTGATGGCGGGCCTGGGCCATCTCGCCGTCCGCAAGTTCGCCCCGTACGCGGACCCACTGATGCTGCCGCTCGCCACGCTGCTCAACGGCCTGGGGCTGGTCGCCATCTGGCGCCTGGACCAGTCCGAGAGACTGCAGGCGAGCAGTACCTTCGTGGAGGCGGCGCCGCGCCAGCTGATGTACTCGGCGATCGGCGTGGCCTTCTTCGTGGCCGTGCTGTTCTTCCTCAAGGACCACCGCGTCCTGCAGCGCTACACCTACATCTCGATGGCCGGCGCGCTGGTGCTGCTGCTCCTGCCCCTGGTCCCGGGCCTCGGCCACAACGTCTTCGGCGCCAAGATCTGGATCAAGATCCCGGGTCTCGGCACGCTCCAGCCCGGTGAGTTCGCCAAGATCGTCCTCGCGGTCTTCTTCGCGGGCTACCTGATGGTCAAGCGCGACGCCCTGGCCCTCGCCAGCCGCCGCTTCATGGGGCTCTACCTGCCGCGCGGCCGTGACCTCGGCCCGATCATCGTGGTCTGGATCATCTCCATCCTGATCCTGGTCTTCGAGACCGACCTCGGTACCTCGCTGCTGTTCTTCGGCATGTTCGTGATCATGCTGTACGTCGCCACCGAGCGGACCAGCTGGATCGTGTTCGGTCTGCTGATGTCCGCGGCCGGCGCCGTCGGCGTGGCGAGCTTCGAGCCGCACATCCAGACGCGTGTGCAGGCCTGGCTGGACCCGATGCGCGAGTTCGAGCTCAGCCGCGCCGGCGTCCAGGACGGCATCGTCCACTCCGAGCAGGCCATGCAGGCGCTGTGGGCGTTCGGCTCCGGCGGCACCCTCGGCTCGGGCTGGGGCCAGGGCCACTCCGACCTCATCGGCTTCGCCGCCAACTCCGACTTCATCCTCGCCACCTTCGGCGAGGAGCTGGGCCTGGCCGGCGTCATGGCGCTGCTGCTGCTCTACGCGCTGATCGTGGAGCGGGGCGTGCGGACCGCCCTCGCCGCCCGCGACCCGTTCGGCAAGCTGCTCGCCATCGGCCTCTCCGGGGCCTTCGCCCTCCAGGTCTTCGTCGTGGCCGGCGGCGTCATGGGACTCATCCCGCTGACCGGTATGACGATGCCCTTCCTGGCGTACGGAGGTTCCTCCGTGATCGCCAACTGGGCGCTGATCGGCATCCTGCTCAGGATCAGCGACACCGCCCGCCGCCCGGCGCCCGCCCCCGCCTCCAACCCCGACGCCGAGATGACCCAGGTGGTCCGCCCGTGAACAAGCCCCTGCGCCGGGTCGCCGTCTTCTGCGGCCTGCTCATGCTCGCCCTGCTCGTCAGGAACAACTGGATCCAGTACGCCCAGGCAGACAAGCTGCGGACGGACGAGAAGAACCGCCGCGTGGCGATCGAGCGGTACGCCACACCGCGCGGCGACATCATCGTCGACGGCGAGCCCATCACCGGCCACAAGGCGACCGGCGGCGACTTCGCGTACAAGCGCACGTACAAGGACGGCGCCATGTGGGCGCCGGTCACCGGTTACGTCTCCCAGGCCTTCGGCGCCAACCAGCTGGAGGCCATCGAGGACGGCATCCTCACCGGCAACGACGACCGTCTCTTCTTCCGCAACACGCTCGACATGCTGACGGGCGAGAAGAAGCAGGGCGGCAACGTCGTCACCACGCTCAGCGGCGCCGCCCAGAAGGCCGCCTACCAGGGCCTGAAGAAGCAGGGCGGCAAGGGTTCCGTCGTCGCCCTGGAGCCGACCACCGGCAAGATCCTCGCGCTGGCCTCCTACCCGTCGTACGACCCGTCCACGATCGCGGGCAACAGCCTGGAGACGGACGCCAAGGCGTGGGAGAAGCTGCAGAAGAAGAACAACCCGGACGACCCGATGCTGAACCGGGCGCTCCGTGAGGTGTACCCGCCCGGCTCGACCTTCAAGGTCGTCACGGCGGCGGCCGCGCTGGAGCACGGCATGGTCGAGGACGCGGACGAGAAGACCGACACCCCGCTGCCGTACATCATGAAGGGCACCACGACCGAGCTGAAGAACGACGGTGACCTGCCCTGCAAGGACGCCAGTCTCCGCGAGGCGCTGCGCGTGTCCTGCAACACCGTCTTCGGCAAGCTCGGCACCGAGATCGGCAACGACAAGATGCTGGAGACCGCCAAGAAGTTCGGCTTCGGCCAGGAGCACTTCACCCCGGTCCGCACCAGCGCCTCCGTGTTCTCCGACAACATGGAGCCGTCGCAGGTCGCGCTCTCCTCCATCGGCCAGTTCAACACCGCGGCGACCCCGCTGCAGATGGCCATGGTCGCCGCCGCCGTCGCCAACAACGGCACCCTGATGAAGCCCTACATGGTCGACGAGCTCCAGACGCCCAGCCTGGACACCGTCGAGAAGACGGACCCGGAGAAGCTGAGCGAGCCGATGTCGGCGGAGAACGCCCAGATCCTCCAGTCGATGATGGAGACGGTCGTCAACGACGGCACCGGCGGCAACGCGAAGATCGACGGCGTCACGGTCGGCGGCAAGACCGGTACCGCCCAGCACGGTGAGAACAACAGCAAGAACCCGTACGCGTGGTTCATCTCCTACGCCAAGGCCGACGACGGCAGCTCGCCCGTCGCCGTGGCGGTCGTCATCGAGGACGAGGACGCGGTGCGGGGTGACATCTCCGGTGGTGGTCTCGCCGCTCCGATCGCCAAGGACGTGATGGAGGCGGTCCTCAAGAGCAAGCAGTGACCCCGGTCACGTCCGCTTCACATCGGTGCACGTTGCGGTACCGGTCCGGTATCGGCTGACGCACTTTGCCAGGGCCACAGAAAAAGAGCCGGGTACGGTAGGCCCGGAACGCAGCCTCCGATCGCACAAGGGTGCCGGTCGGGACCGACGGAGAGGGCTGGTAGGTAGCTATGGAAGAGCCGCGTCGCCTCGGCGGCCGGTACGAACTGGGCCAGGTGCTCGGCCGTGGTGGAATGGCGGAGGTCTACCTCGCCCACGACACCCGTCTCGGCCGCACCGTGGCAGTGAAGACGCTGCGCGCCGATCTCGCGCGTGACCCGTCCTTCCAGGCCCGGTTCCGCCGGGAGGCCCAGTCGGCCGCCTCGCTCAACCATCCCGCGATCGTCGCGGTCTACGACACGGGCGAGGACTACATCGACGGGGTCTCCATCCCGTACATCGTCATGGAGTACGTCGACGGTTCCACGCTCCGTGAGCTGCTGCACAGCGGTCGCAAGCTCCTTCCGGAGCGGACGCTGGAGATGACCATCGGCATCCTCCAGGCGCTCGAGTACTCCCACCGGGCCGGCATCGTCCACCGCGACATCAAGCCCGCGAACGTCATGCTGACGCGCAACGGCCAGGTCAAGGTCATGGACTTCGGCATCGCCCGCGCCATGGGCGACGCCGGCATGACGATGACCCAGACCGCCGCCGTCATCGGCACCGCCCAGTACCTCTCCCCGGAACAGGCCAAGGGCGAACAGGTGGACGCCCGGTCCGACCTGTACTCCACCGGCTGCCTGCTGTACGAACTCCTCACCGTCCGGCCGCCGTTCGTCGGCGACTCCCCGGTCGCGGTCGCCTACCAGCACGTCCGGGAGGAGCCGCAGCCGCCGAGCGTCTTCGACCCCGAGATCACGCCCGAGATGGACGCGATCGTGCTGAAGGCGCTCGTCAAGGACCCCGACTACCGCTACCAGTCGGCCGACGAGATGCGCGCCGACATCGAGGCCTGCCTCGACGGCCAGCCCGTCGCGGCGACCGCCGCCATGGGCGCCGCCGGCTACGGCGGCTACCCGGACGACCAGCCGACGACGGCGCTGCGCTCGGACGCCGGCGCGGGTGCCGGCGCCACCTCGATGCTGCCGCCCATGAACCCGGACGACGGCGGCTACGGCTACGACGACCGCCAGAGCCGGCGCCGCCCGCCGAAGAAGAACAACACCAGCACGATATTGCTGGTCGTGGCGGGTGTCCTGGTCCTGATCGGCGCCATCCTGATCGGCCGCTGGGTGATGAGCGGTGACGGAGTGGACAACAGCACCGTTGCGACCCCCAACTTCATCGGCGAGACCAGGGCGGACGCCGAGAAGCGCGCCGTCAACAGCGACTTGCAGCTGAGCTTCACGGAGAAGCCCTGCGAGAACCAGGCCAAGGGCAACATCTGCGACCAGGACCCGAAGGCCGGGACCGAGGTGGAGAAGGGGGACACCGTCAACCTGGTGGTCTCCACCGGTGCGCCGAAGGTCGCGGTGCCGAGCGTGATCGGTGACAGCCTCGAGGACGCCAAGGCCGAACTCGAGGGCGAGAAGTACGAGTTCGTCGTCGAGGTCGAGGAAGAGATCAGCGGCGAGGAGCCGGGCACGGTCATCGAGCAGGCCCCGGATCTCGGTGAAGAGGTGGAGAAGGGCACCACCGTCACCCTCACCGTCGCCAAGGCCGAGGAGAAGGCCACCGTCCCGAACGTCCTCGGCAAGACGTGTGACGAGGCCGTGGCCCAGATGACGGCGAACAACCTCACCGGCGCCTGTGTCGAGGAGGAGACCGACGACCCGAACCTGGTCGGCAAGGTCATCCGCACCTCGTTCCAGGCGAACACCGAGGTCTCGAAGGGCACCCAGGTGCAGATCTTCATCGGCAAGGCGAAGGAAGCCGAGAAGGTGGCCGTGCCCAAGGTCAACGGTCAGAGGCTCGAGGACGCCCAGCGCATGATCCAGGACGCGGGTCTCTCCCTCGCCGACGTCGTCGGGCCCAAGGACCCCAACGCACGCGTCCTCGGATCCAACCCGACCCAGGACAGCCAGGTGGACAAGGGCGCCGGAGTGACCCTGTTCACGGTCGGCGGTGGTGGCGGCGGCGGCATCTTCGACGACTGACCCGCGGGTCCCCGCACGACAGGAGCCCCGGCCCCCTCTTCGGAGGGGGCCGGGGCTCCTTGCTGTTCCGGGTGGCAGGTGCGGGGCGCCGGGCTCAGCGCAGCTCCTCCGGCGGGGTGCGGTTCTCGTCCACCTTCTCCTTGCGGACCAGTTCGCCCCAGACGATGTAGCGGTACTTGCTGGTGTAGACCGGTGTGCAGGTCGTCAGCGTGATGTAGTGGCCGGCCTTCTTCCGGCCGGACTCCTCGGGGACCTCGGCGAGGACGCCGACGTTGTACTTCGAGGTCTCCGGGAGGATGCCGTAGACCTTGTAGACGAACCACGTGTCCTTCGTCTCGAAGACGATCGGATCACCCTTCTTGATCTTGTGGATGCCGTGGAACTTGGCACCGTGGCCGTCCCGGTGGGCGGCGAGGGAGAAGTTGCCCTTCTTGCCGGACGTCGGCAGCGTCGCCTTCACGGGGTCGGTGTAGTAGCCGGCCACGCCGTCGTTGAGGACCTTCATCGACGTGCCCTTCTCGACGAGGATGTCGTCGTCGCTCATCGTGGGCACGTGCAGGAAGCCGATGCCGTTCTTGCTGTCGTACACGGCGGGTCCTTCGCGTTCGCCGCCGTCGGACTCCTGCGCCCAGGAGTCGCGGACCTCGTCCGCCTGCTGGTCCGCGGCGCGGTCCGCGACGACGTTCGTCCACCACAGCGAGTAGACGACGAACAGGCCGAGCACCACGCCCGCGGTGATGAGCATCTCCCCGAAGAAGCTGATCACCATGGCCACCGGTCCCGGACGGCGGCGCTCCCGCGGCGGCGGGGACGCGTGCGTGTGCTGTGCGGTGTCGTCGGCGGTCGCTGCCACGTTTCCTCTGCCCTTAACTGACGAGCGCATCCGGCTTTCCCTTGCTGCGCGGCCGTTCCTCGACCATCTGGCCCCAGACGATCAAGCGGTACTTGCTGGTGAACTCGGGTGTGCACGTGGTCAGCGTGATGTAGCGGCCCGGCTTGGTGAAGCCCGAGCCCTTGGGCACCGGGTCGAGGACGCTGACGTTGCTCGGCGGCGTCACCGGCAGCATCGACGCCGTCTTGTACACGAAGTACTTGTCCTGCGTCTCCACGACGATCGGATCGCCCTGCTCCAGCCGGTTGATGTACCGGAACGGCTCCCCGTGCGTGTTGCGGTGCCCCGCGAGACCGAAGTTGCCGGTCTTGTCGTCCGGCATCGCCGTCTTCAGCGGGTCCTCCGCGTAGTGGCCGACCATGCCCCGGTCGAGGACCTTCTCGTCACTGATGCCCGCGGCGATCGGCACCACCACGTCCAGCTTCGGTATGTGCAGCAGCGCGAAGCCCTGCCCCGGTTCGAACGCGCCGGGCTTGCGCTCGCCGTTCGCCCAGTCCCGCTGGAGGTCGCTGGCCTCCTTGCCGGCCTGTGCCTGCGCGCGCACGTTCGTCCACCACAGCTGGTAGGTGACGAACAGCAGCATCAGCACGCCGGAGGTGATGAACACCTCGCCGATGGCCCGGCTCGCCACGACCGCCGGGCTCGCCTTGCGGGCCCGTGCCTGCCTGCGCGCCTCGACCCGGGACAGCGGAGCCCGTGGCGCCCCCTCAGAGGCGTCGTCCCGCTCCCTGCCGGTCGGGGGCCCGTCCCCGGCCTTGTGGGAGCCTCCACGCCGTCCCTGCCGCTTCTTGGCCGCCTTCCTGCGGGCCGCCCGGCCCCCGGCCGGCGGGGGCTCCTCGCGCGTCGTCCGCGGGGGCGGGTCCGGGATGCGCAGCGCGACGGTCTCGTCGTCGACCGGCGGGAGCTGCGCGGTGGCGTCGTCGGTGCCCCCCGCGTCGTAGGAGCCGGGCGTCGCCGCCCGGCCGTACCAGCCGTCCTCGTACGCCCCCTGGGCCCCGTGCGCACCCTG
The DNA here is from genome assembly GCF_002899455.1 of Streptomyces sp. DH-12. Lineage (GTDB taxonomy): Bacteria > Actinomycetota > Actinomycetes > Streptomycetales > Streptomycetaceae > Streptomyces. The sequence goes on from NZ_PPFB01000001.1 coordinate 3,889,859, forward strand.
TGCCTCGTACGGCTGCCCGCCGTACGAGGTGCGGTGGTCGCCGGCGCCGTGACCGTGGGCGCCGGACTCGCGCTCGGGGCGCAGCGCCGTCACGCCGAGGACCTGCCCACCACCGGGGCGAGCCCCGCGGACCTCGCCACGGCGTCCGGGTCACCGCACTCCGCGAGCCAGTTGGCCAGCATCCGGTGGCCGTGCTCGGTCAGCACCGACTCGGGATGGAACTGCACCCCTTCCACCGGGAGTTCACGGTGCCTCAGTCCCATCACGGTGCCGTCCTCGGTGCGGGCCGTGACCTCCAGCTCGGCGGGCACCGTGGCCGGCTCGGCGGCCAGCGAGTGGTACCGGGTGGCGGTGAAGGGCGAGGGCAGTCCGGCGAAGACGCCCTTGCCCCCGTGCGTCACCGGGGAGGTCTTGCCGTGCAGCAGCTCGGGGGCCCGGTCGACCACACCGCCGTACGCCACCTGCATCGACTGCATGCCGAGGCAGACGCCGAAGACGGGGACACCGGTCGCTGCGCAGTGCCGCACCATGTCCACGCAGACGCCGGCCTCTTCGGGGGTGCCGGGCCCCGGGGACAGCAGCACGCCGTCGAAACGGTCCTGGGCGTGCGACGTCGACACCTCGTCGTTGCGCAGGACCTCGCACTCGGCGCCCAGCTGGTACAGGTACTGGACCAGGTTGAAGACGAAGCTGTCGTAGTTGTCGACGACGAGAATGCGCGCGCTCACTGGTTGTCCACCGTCACATCGTTGAAGGGCAGCAGCGGCTCGGCCCAGGGGAAGACGTACTGGAAGAGGACGTAGACCACGGCGACGATCAGCACGAGTGAGATGAGCGCCTTCACCCATCCGTTGCCCGGCAGATGCCGCCAGATCCAGCTGTACATGCCGTCCCTTCCGTCGTACCACGGCACCAGACCCACGCCGTACGCCACCAGACTAACGGCGCAACGCCCTCTGTTTCCCGGCCTCCACAGGCTGTGTGACAAGCCGACCGGTCCGTTGTATGCACCCCTCAGTACGTGCCGCGAGGCCGATCGCCTCGATACCGGACGCATGTTCCACGTGAAACGGGACGACGGGGGAGAGCGGGGTGTCAGTCCACGGGTTCGGCGTAGCGCAGGTCCACCGTGCCGCTGTAGCCGGGCAGGGTCACGGTCCCCTCGTCCTCGACCTTCCAGCCGAGGCCGTAGACGTTGACGTACACCATGTAGTTCTGGATCGCCGGTGAGGCGGCGAGCGCCTTCCTCAGCTTCTCCGGGTCCCCGACCGCGGTGATCGTGTACGGCGGCGAGTAGACGCGGCCCTGGAGGATCAGGGTGTTGCCCACGCAGCGCACGGCGCTGGTGGAGATCAGCCGCTGGTCCATCACCTTGATGCCCTCGGCGCCGCCCTGCCACATGGCGTTCACCACGGCCTGGAGGTCCTGCTGGTGGATGACCAGGTAGTCCGGCTGCGGTTCCGGATAGCCGGGGAGCTTGGCGGTGGCGTCCGGCGGGGCGTCGTTCAGGGTGACCGTGATCGCCTCGCCCTTCAGCTCCTGGGTGCCGGCGCGCTCCTCCAGCTCGGCGAGGCGGGCGTCCTCGGCCTCGGTGCTGCCGTCGTCGCGCTCGGCGAGGGCCTCTATGTCCTCGCGCAGCGTGCCGTTGGACTCGTCGAGCTCGGCGTTCTTGCGGCTGCGCTCGTGGATCAGGTCGGACAGCTTCAGCAGGGAGGCGTCCGTGCGGATGTTGGTGCCCTTGGCCGTGTCGAAACTGATGAAGAAGAGGAGGCCCGCGAGGGCGAAGATGCCCGCGGTGAGCACCCGCACCGGACGCAGACGGCGTCGGCGGGATGTGGGACTGGATTCCGCCCCCGGGAAGTCGGCAGAATTGCTCAACGTACCCTTATCTCCTTCGGCGCCGTGGAAGCACTACGCTAACGGACGCCCGGGGGAGCACTCAGAGTCCCCTTGTACGCTGCCCCGAGCCCGACCCAGACCCTGCGCGGCCACGCAGCGCATCGACAGGAGAGACCCTCGTGCCGAAGTCACGTATCCGCAAGAAGGCCGACTACACGCCGCCGGCGGCGAAGCAGGCGGCCGCGATCAAGCTGACCAACCGCGCCTGGGTCGCGCCGGTGATGCTGGCCCTGTTCCTCATCGGCCTGGCCTGGATCGTCGTCTTCTACGTCACGGACGGCTCGCTGCCCATCGACTCGCTGGGCAACTGGAACATCGTGGTGGGCTTCGGCTTCATCGCCGCCGGGTTCGGCGTCTCCACGCAGTGGAAGTAGCGCCGGACCGGCCTCCGCGCACGGCTCCGGCCGCTCGCTGAGCCTTGCCCTGCCCGGAGGGGTCCACAGCTCTGGGCAGGGTTTTCCCCTGAGTTATCCACAGCCCTTGTCCACATGTGGATAGTCGACCCCATCTGTGGATAACTCCCTTCGGGATTGACGCCGGTGTGACAGAAATATCAACACCGAAAGCCTGTTCGCCTACGGTCTGACCTGTGGAAACAGCGGCCGGTCACCGAACGCGGCACACTTCCCGCACAGTGTGCACAAGATCCGGCACCGTCTGTGGACAAACGCCCGGTCAGGTGAGCTGCGCGGTCCTCATCAGCGTGATCAGCACGACCACGGCCAGCACCAGCGCACAGGTGCCGTACTGCACCAGCGCCCGCCGCTCACGCGGGGCGTGCACCATCGCGTAGCCGATGACGACACCGGCGACCAGCCCCCCGATGTGGGCCTCCCAGGCGATGCCGCTCCAGCTGAAGGTGAGGACGAGGTTGATCGCCAGCAGGGCGATGATCGGCCGCATGTCGTAGCGGAGCCTGCGCATCAGCACGGCGGTCGCGCCGAACAGCCCGAAGACCGCCCCGGACGCGCCGAGCGAGGCCGTGCTCCCCCCGGCCAGCAGATACGTCAGGGCACTGCCCGCCAGACCGGAGATCAGATACAGCGCGAGATAGCGCGCCCGGCCCAGATGCTGTTCCAGCGGTCCGCCGAGCAGCCACAGGCTGAGCATGTTGAAGCCGATGTGCCAGATCTCCTCGTGCGTGAACATCGAGGTCACCAGGCGGTACCACTCGCCGCCCGCCACTCCCTGGGTGGGCACGAACGGCGCCGGCGGCCAGGCGCCGACCAGGTAGAGATCGGCCAGCAGCGACCTCTCGATCGTCACGGCGAGGAACACCGCGAAGTTGATCCCGATGAGGATCTTGGTCACCAGCCGGGGATCCGCGGCGATGCTCCCGCCGGCCAGCGTGCGGGGCATGGAGGCGGACGGCGCGTGGCCGGTGCCCCCGCCGCTGCGGACGCAGTCCGGGCACTGGAACCCGACCGAGGCGTCGACCATGCACTCCGGGCAGATCGGCCGCTCGCACCGGGTGCAGCGGACACCGGTCTCGCGGTCCGGGTGGCGATAACAGCCCGGGACGCGCTGGGCGTCCTGCCGGCTGCCGGCGGCCTGGTCGTCCATGAGATCCCCTAGGTCGTTGGAAAAGCCCCGCCCCGCCCATCCTTACGGATGAGCGGGGCGAATGGTTCCCTTGGAGGCTTTCGCGCCCGGGGAGCGAGGTGCTCAGCCCTCGCGGATCTCGACCGACTCGATGACCACGTCGTTCACCGGACGGTCGGTGCGCGGGTTGGTCTGCGTCGAGGCGATGGTGTCGATGACCTTCTGGCTCGCGGCGTCGGTGACCTCGCCGAAGATCGTGTGCTTGCGGTTCAGCCAGGCCGTCGGGGCGACCGTGATGAAGAACTGCGAGCCGTTGGTGCCCGGACCGGCGTTGGCCATCGCCAGCAGGTAGGGCTTGTCGAAGCGCAGGTCCGGGTGGAACTCGTCGCCGAACTGGTAGCCGGGGCCGCCGGTGCCGTTGCCCAGCGGGTCACCGCCCTGGATCATGAAGCCGCTGATCACCCGGTGGAAGACCGTGCCGTCGTAGAGCTTGTCCGTGGTCTTCTGGCCGGTCCGGGGGTGCGTCCACTCCCGCTCGCCCTTGGCGAGCTCGACGAAGTTCTTGACCGTCTGCGGCGCGTGGTCCGGGAAGAGCTGGACCTGGATGTCGCCGTGATTGGTCTTCAGGGTGGCGTAGAGCTGCGTAGCCACGATGTGCCTTCCGTTGTCTTTCCGTGACTCCCTGATCCTCGCACGGACCGGACGCGTAGTCGCCCGGCCTCCGTCCACAGGACCGTGTCCGGGGCCGTACCGCTTGCGGGAACCGTCAGGAGTCCTTCCGTGCCGGGGGCGCATCGCGCCGATCCGTGGCATCGTCGGCGAGACGCACCCGTTGCACCGTATGCACCCCCTTGCCCTCGATATCGCCGTCGGTCACCGAGGACGGCACCCGTTCGCCCGTCCACGCATGCCGCACGCCGACCCGGCAGGCATGATCCGTAAAAGGGTGGAAAGTCGAAATACCGTACGCCACCGAGGAGGAGGAACTCGTGACCCGCATCGACAGCGTGCGCGCCGCGACCGGTTCGGCGAAGGACAGCGTGCTGCACGCCGCGGAAGTGGTGGCGCCCTACGCCGACACGGCCAAGGTCAGGGCCGCGCACTACGCACAGGAGGCCCGTGTGCGCCTCGCGCCCAAGGTGTCGCAGGCCGCGGAGCAGGCGCGCGTCCAGTACGACGCCCGTGTGCAGCCGTATCTGGAACAGGTCAAGACCCACGTGCCGCCGAAGGTCGACAAGGCCGCCCACCAGGCCGCCGTCCGTACGCGCCTCGCCGCCCGCCAGGCCGCGGAGTACTCCCGGCCGGTGATCGAGCAGGCGATGGCCGCCGCCGGACCCGCCCGGGAGGAGGCCGCGGCCCGGAGCGCGGCCGCGCTCGCCGCCCTGCGGGGCCAGGTCTCGGCCCAGCAGATCCAGAAGCTCGTGCGCAAGCAGCAGCGGCGGGCCAGGGCCGGCCGTGCGGCCAAGGTCGTCCTGATTCTGGGTGCCGTGGCGGGCGGGGCCTATGCCGCCTGGAAGTGGTGGGACAAGCAGGCCAACCCGGACTGGCTGGTGGAACCGCCGGCCGCGACGGACGTGTCCGGCTCGACCGCCCTGACCTCCGTGGACGGCAGCGACGTGGGCGCCCTGGACCCCGAGGTCGAGGCCAAGGAGGCCGAGGAGGACGCCGCCAAGCGCGACGAGAGCTGACGGCAGGGCCTTGGCCGTCAGCACGAGGAACGGAGCGAACGGAGCGGCGGGACAGAGGACTTGATCCTCTGTCCCGCCGCTCCGTTTCACGTGAGACAAACCCCCCGCACCGCGTTTCCGCAGGTGGAGGGGGTTATCTGTGGAGCCTAGGGGAGTCGAACCCCTGACATCTGCCATGCAAAGACAGCGCTCTACCAACTGAGCTAAGGCCCCGGGAGGGTAGCGTCCACCAGGACAAACACATCCCGGCAGGCGTCCGGGACCAGAGTACCGGGTCCCCCCGGGGATTCCGCAAAAAGATTGGGGGTCCCCGTGACCAACCACTCTCCGTAAGATGCTCGGCGTGGTTCGCTCCAGCGAATCCACGGTTCATGGGGAAGCGATGGGGAGACGCAATGGACGCCGCACAGCAGGAAGCCACCGCCAGAGCGCGGGAACTGCAGCGGAACTGGTACGGGGAGCCGCTGGGGGCGCTCTTCCGTAGGCTCATAGACGACCTGGGCCTCAACCAGGCCCGTCTGGCGGGGGTGCTCGGGCTGTCCGCACCGATGCTGTCGCAGCTCATGAGCGGCCAGCGGGCGAAGATCGGCAACCCGGCGGTGGTCCAGCGCGTGCAACTGCTGCAGGACCTGGCGGGGCAGGTCGCGGACGGCAGCGTCAGCGCGGCCGAGGCGACGGAGCGCATGGAGGAGATCAAGAAGTCCCAGGGGGGCTCCGTCCTCACCAACACCACGCAGACCACGAGCAGTTCAGGCGCTCCCACGGTCAAGCGCGTGGTCCGTGAGATCCAGTCCCTGCTGCGCTCGGTGGCGGCCGCCGGCGACATCCTCGACGCCGCGGACTCGCTCGCGCCCACCCACCCGGAGCTGGCGGAGTTCCTCCGGGTCTACGGGGCCGGCCGCACGGCCGACGCGGTCACGCACTACCAGGCACACCAGAGCTGATGCACCGCCCGGCGGCCGAAGGGGGTTCGGCCGCCGGTGACACGCGGGAGCCGGGGGGACACCGGGGCACAGGGGGAGTCGCATCGCTCGTCGTGGGGGAGAGACAAGGGGGACGTCTCAGGGGGAGGAGCGACGGACAGCCATGGGTGAGGTCTTCGCCGGCCGGTACGAGCTGGTCGACCCGATCGGACGCGGGGGTGTGGGCGCGGTCTGGCGCGCCTGGGACCACCGCCGTCGCCGTTATGTGGCGGCGAAGGTGCTGCTGCAGAGCGACGCCCATTCGCTGCTGCGTTTCGTGCGCGAGCAGGCGCTGCGGATCGACCACCCGCACGTCCTCGCCCCCACCAGCTGGGCCGCCGACGACGACAAGGTCCTGTTCACCATGGACCTGGTCACCGGCGGTTCCCTGGTGCACCTGGTCGGCGACTACGGTCCACTGCCGCCCGCGTTCGTCTGCACCCTGCTCGACCAGCTCCTCTCGGGGCTCGCGGCGGTGCACGCGGAGGACGTGGTGCACCGCGACATCAAGCCCGCCAATGTGCTGCTGGAAGCCACCGGCAGGGGCAGGCCGAAGCTGCGGCTGTCGGACTTCGGCATCGCCATGCGGCTGGGCGAACCCCGGCTGACCGAGACCGACCTGGTCGTCGGCACCCCGGGGTATCTGGCCCCGGAGCAGATGATGGGCGCCGAACCGGACTTCCCCGCCGACCTGTTCGCCGTGGGCCTGGTCGCCCTGTATCTGCTCGAGGGCGCGAAACCGGACGCCAAGGCCCTCATCCAGTACTTCGCCGACCACGGGACGCCGGGTGCGCCCCGGGGCATCCCCGAGCCGCTGTGGCAGGTCGTGGCCACCCTGCTGCAGCCCGATCCCGAGGCGCGCTTCCGCACGGCCACGGGGGCGCGCAAGGCGCTCGCGACAGCGGCGGAGCTGCTGCCGGAGCCCGGCCCCGACGACGAGCTGATCGAGATCTTCGACCAAGTGGGGCCGCTCCCGCCCGGGTTCACCGAGGACGGGCCGGAGAAGAGAGCGTCCCGACTTCACCCGGGACCGGAAGGGACAGGGGGCGGGTCGCAGAGGACGGGGCAGAGCCTCGGAAGCAGCGGGACGCCCCCGCGCGCGGCCGGGAGGACGACGGGCACCGGAGCCGGAGCGGCGGCCGGCCCTGGAGGAGACGGCTCGCCCGAGCCCCGGCCGGCGTGGAGCACCCCTCCCCCCGGCCCACTCTCCGGTCCACGGAGCACCACCGGCTCCCCCACGACGCCACCGGACGCCGCCCCGCAGCCCGGCTCCCCCTCGGACACCGGAAGCTTCCCCCTCCCGCCGCCCCGGGCAGCCGCTCCCGCCTCCCCCGCTTTCCCCCCGCCGCAGCCGCCCCCCGTCCCCGCCCCCCGCTCCCCCGAGCACCCCCCTCAGCCCCCGCAGTACGTGCCGGGCCCCCCGTACGGCCACCAGCAGCGGGCGCCCGAGGTCTCCCCCTACGAACCGACCCATCCGCTGCGCTCCCCCCTGCCACGACCGGCCGTGCGTCCCGATGCCTCCACTGCTGAATACACCGCCCGGCCGTCGCGGGTTCCGCCTCCGGACACGGTGACCGCGCAGCACGCGCCGGGCCCCCGCTCCCACCGCCGGCGCACCGCCCGACGGCCCGGCCCTCCGGCGCGGGTGGCCGTGCCCGTCCTGCTGCTGGCGCTGGCCTGCTACGCCGTGGGCTTCTGGGCGCTCACCCGGATCTGACCGTCGCCGAGCGCACCAGCGGCGACGACGTCACCGGATCAGCCGGGGGAGACCGCGGCCCGCCGCCGAGCCACCACCGTCCACACCCCGAGCCCCACCACCAGGGCGCTCCCGGTGCCGATGCCGCCCGCCGCGAGCACCCGGTACAGGGTCTCGTCGCCCGCCGTGCCGCTCCCGCCCGAGGCCGCCCCGCCTCCGCCGCCGGTGACCGAGAAGACGTCCGGCGGCACGGGCCCGCCCGCGTAGTCCGGCCCGTCCTGCGCCGCCCCGCCCAGCCGGACGCGCAGCGTCAGCGGCACCGGCCCGTCACCGAAGTCCTCCGCGACCTCCGGCGAGAGGTGGGCGACGAGGTAGTAGGCGCCGGCGAACCGCACCGCCGAGACCAGCTGCCCGGAGGCGTGCCGGTTCTCGTACGCGACCGGCGGCAGGGGCTTGAGCGCCTTGGACCTCTGGCCGCCGTCGTAGCCGACGGACAGGTCCTCGACGTGGCCCCGCACCGGGTTGTAGAGGTCCAGGGAGAGCGCGGAGGCCTTGTAGCCGGGAGTGTCCGTGCCCGAGCTGCCCAGCTCGGCGGTGACGTGGAGCTGCCGGCCCCAGTCGACGGCCACCTGGTAGAAGAGTGTCTGGCCCGGCCGTATGTCGTCCCGCCACACACCCGCGTCGAGCGGGGCGGCCTGCGCGAACCCCGCGCCGCCCGGGCGGCGGCGGGCGGTTCCCTGGACGGGGGCGGGCGTGGCCGAGTCCCACGCCTCGGGCGCGGTCGTGCGGTCCGCCGACTCCGCCCCGGGCTCCGACACCGTGCTGAGCTCCAGCTCCCAGGGGTCGGGGGAGGCGCCGCGCGCGTCGGGTGCGGCGCGCTCGACGGTCACGTAGTAGGTGCCGGCCCGGGCGCAGAGGCTTCTCCTGGGGGAGATCTCCCGCATGGCCCACGCGGCGACCGGGTGGGGGCTGCCCGGCGCGCCGAAGGTCGACGTGTCCACGTCGCAGGAGCGGCCGTCGGCGTCCTCCACCGTCACCTTGACGCCGTCGGCGACGGAGACGCCGGAACCGGGCGGCGGGACAGCCGTGGCGGAGGCGTGGACGGTGCTGGTGTCGTCCAGCTCCAGGCGGTAGTACACCTTGCCGTCGGACGGGAGCGTGCTGCGATAGGTCCGGCCGGGCTCCAGCTCCGCGGCGTCGGCGGTGCTCCCGGCGCCCTCGATCCGGCGCGCGTCCTCGGCGAAGGCGTAGGCGGGGACGCGGGCGGTGTCCTGGCCGGCGGCGTGGGCCTGTTGTCCCGTCAGGACGGTCCCCAGTCCGAGCGCGGCCACCAGCACCGGACGTCCCGCGACGACGTACCAGCGGCTCCGCCCCGCCGTCCTCCGCGCCGTGCCCTGCCGTCCCCTCACGCGCCCCCCTCGTCGCCGCCGGGCCTCGCACCGTGCCGCCGCCCATCCTGCACCGGGGACGAGGCCGGGCCACAAGGTCCCGGCCGCACAAAACCCCGACCGCACAGGCGGCCGGGGTCTGTTCAGCGTCGTATGTCGGTACTCACGAACCCGTGGGCACGGAGTCAGTCGCCTCCGTCCACAGATCCTGCTCGGCGCGATCCGCCTGGATCTGGCGGTACACGAGGAGCCCGCCGATGGCGGCCAGTGCGACCAGGAGAAGCTTCTTCACCGCGCGACCTCGTCTTTCCTTGACGTAGGGGACCTCTGGCGCCCGACTATACACACCGGTCGATATCGATCGGTGACCTGCGTCGCCGTCTCCAACTGCCGCCGGAGGCAACTGGATCGACGCGGCACGGGCGGTCCGGTCGGAGCGTGACCGCACCCGCACGCACGGTGTTTTCGCTCCGTTTCCTCCCGTATCCAGGGATTTTCTTCCTTCATGCGCCCATCCGAGTGGTGTTCATCTGAACATCCGCGCGGCACGGGCGTCGGTCCACCACTTCGAGGCCCTCATACACATCATGAGGAAAGTACGCAAATCGCCCGACCCGAAAGTGAGGGGCCATGGCCAGGAGCAAGGTCATGAAGCTGTGGAACGCCGTCGTCACCGCCTTCCTCGCGCTGTGCACGGCGCTCGGTCTCATCACCACGACCGCCGCGGCGGCCGTACCCCAGACCCAGAAGACGCGCAACAGCGACAGCGCTCCCACGACGGAGGCGCCCGCGCCGGCGGCCCCCCTGTGGTCCCGGTCACTGATCAGAGCACTGCCCCCCACGATGAAGCAGCGCATCCACGCCGAGGCGCACGGCAAGTCCCCCAGTTGTCGGCACCGGCCCCACTCGGACACCGCCTCGGACACGGCCGCGGAGCAGGACACCGCCGCGGAGCGGGACATGGCCGCGGAGCGGGACACGGCCGCGGGACAGGGCACCGCCGCGGAACAGGGCAGGGCCTCCGAACGCCCGGATCCCGAACTCGTCCCCGCGCACTGCGCCGAGCACACGGCGTCCACTCTCCCCGCACCCGCCTCCGCCCGTATCCCGCTGCAGCGCTGAGGCCCCGCGCCCCGCTGCCGCCTCGACCCGACCCTCCTCGTGCCGTCGCTGCTTCCCCGGAGTCCTGGCGAACTCGCGTACAGCACAACGGCACGACACGAGCCGAGACATCGCGAGACCCCGGTCGTCCTCCGACCGGGGTCCGGTCATGTCCGCAAACTCCGCGCCCGCACACCGGGCGCGATCCCGCACACGGCGGCGTGAGCCCCTGGGAGGCTCCGGCGGAGCTCTGGCACTCCGGGCCCGTGACAAGCCCTCAGAACGGGCCGAGACGCCTCCCCAGCAGGCAGAACACGTTGCCCTCGGGGTCCGTGAGCGCGTGCCACGGCTCCTCGCCGGTCTGCCCGACGCCCGCGGGCCGCGCCCCGAGCTCCAGCAGGCGTTCCAGCTCGGCGCCCTGGTCGCGGTCGGTGGCGTTGACGTCGATGCGCGGTCGTGTCCCGCCCGGCTGCGGAGGGTCCTGCCGGCTGAGGACGATCGTCGGCTGCGCACCCCCGGGACCCTCCACGGGGGCCGATCTCGATGTCGTCCCCGTCGCGGTCCAGCTCCACGAAGTCGAGCACCTCGCACCAGAACCGCGCGAGCCACTCGGGGTCACGGCACTCCAGCCCCAGTTCACTGATCCGACTCGCCATGAAGCCCTGCCTTCCGCTCGGAAGCGCAAGCCCGCGACCGTACCCCCGGCTCCGCGCGACGCGAAGGGTTTCCGCGGGGGACGCCTCAGCCGGCGGGGCGGAGGTCGGTGACGACGCGGAATCGTTCCAGCACCACCGGCGTCGCATCGTCCACGACGAAGTCCTGGTCGCTCAGAGCCGCACGCATCGCCTCGCCGCTCCAGAACCGCTCGTGGCCCACGCGCCACTCGGCCACGTCGGCGTGCCCCTCCCCCTCGGCCATCACGTGCGCGAGGTCCACCTGCGCCAACGGGACAACGGACACGCCCGTCACCTCGACGACCGCGACCGGCCGGTCGCCGGAGTCGACGACCACCGCACGGCTCCCGACCTCGGGCAGGGGCTCTCCCTCGTGCTCGTACTCGGCGACGAGTCCCGTCGTGGCGGTCTTGGACCCGTCGAGAACAGCCGCGACGAGCCGGTCGCGCAGCGGGCCGGGAAAGGCGAACTCCGCCCTGGGCAGGGACGCGATGTCCGCGGGCGACAGCGTGGAGTCGGATGTCATGCGATCACCGTAAGGCGACACGCCACGCCAGGTGCCCATAACGAGAAGACCCCCGGCCCATCGGACCGGGGGTCTTCTCGCTGGTGGGGCTAACAGGATTTGAACCTGTGGCCTCATCCTTATCAGGGATGCGCTCTAACCAACTGAGCTATAGCCCCGCCGCGCCTTGCGGGGTGTCTCCCGCGCGCTGACTCCTGAAGATTAGCGCACGACCGGGGCAGTCCCAAAATCGGTTCCCCGGGGACCGTCAGCGCGACCCGGGCGCACCCTCCGAGCTGGTCACTCGTCCTCGGCCAGGGTCAGCTCGACGCCGCCCACGAAACCGGCCGACAGGTTGTAGATGAACGCGCCCAGGGTCGCCAGCGCGGTCGCGAGGATGACGTCGATGACCGCGATGACCGTCGTGAACATCAGGACGTTGGGCAGCGACAGGAACGACTGGAGGTCGAAGCCGTTCGACCCCTCCGAGCCGGTCGCCTCGGAGATCGTGCCGCCGACGGTCGAGAACACGCCCATGGCGTCCATGACCATCCACAGCACCGCCGCCGCGACGATCGTGCAGATGCCGAGGGCGATCGACAGCAGGAAGCTGACCTTCATGACCGACCACGGGTCGGCCTTCGCCACGCGCAGGCGCGCCTTGCGCACGCGCGGGGTGGTGCTGGCCCCCGTGCGGGGCCGGCGCACCGAGCCGGTGCGGTCGGCGGCCTCGCCGGTCTGGGCCGGGTAGGCCTGCGGCGGGTGGTACGGGCCCGCCTGCTGCTGCGGCTGCCGTTCCCCCGGCAGCGGTGAGGCCGCGTGAGCGGCGGCACCCTGCCCGGGTGCGGCCTGCTGCGGGCCTCGGGTGTCCGTCACGGTTCCCCCCTGGGATCCCTGCCTGGTGGACGAGGAGGCGTCGGAGACCGGCGCCTTGATCGCTTTGAGATTGGTCGTGTGCGGATCTGTCGTCCGCGCGGCGGAGCCACGGCCGCCGCCGTCCGTTCCCGTACTGGTACCGGCCGGTCCGGCGCCCGTGGCTCCGCTCACGCTGACTCACTCCTCGTGCTACTCGGACGAGGGCGCCTCACCCTGGTCCGTACCGGTGGCCGCGTCCCCGTCGGCGGTGTCGTCCACGGCCACGTCGCCGTCGACTTCCTCCGCCTCGCGTCCTGCTTCGGCATTGCGGGCGATGCCGACCACGGCATCGCGCTTGCTCAAGTTGATCAGTTGGACGCCCATGGTGTCACGGCCGGTTTCCCTGATCTCGTTGACTCGCGTGCGAATCACACCACCCGACAACGTGATGGCGAGAATTTCGTCGGTCTCCTCGACCACCAGAGCGCCGACGAGGGAGCCGCGGTCCTCGACGATCTTGGCAGCCTTGATGCCGAGGCCGCCACGGCCCTGGACACGGTACTCGTCGACAGCGGTCCGCTTCGCGTACCCGCCGTCTGTGGCAGTGAACACGAACGTACCGGGTCGGACGACATTCATCGAGAGCAGCTCGTCCCCTTCGCGGAAACTCATGCCCTTGACGCCCGAGGTGGCGCGGCCCATGGGCCGCAGCGCTTCGTCCGTCGCCGTGAACCTGATCGACTGCGCCTTCTTGCTGATCAGCAGCAGGTCGTCCTCGGCCGAGACGAGTTCGGCACCGATCAGTTCGTCGTCGGTCCCGTCCTCCTGCTCGCGCAGGTTGATGGCGATGACACCGCCGGACCGCGGGGAATCGTAGTCCTTGAGCGGGGTCTTCTTCACCAGGCCGGCCTTGGTCGCCAGGACCAGGTACGGCGTCGCCTCGTAGTCACGGATGGCGCGGATCTGGGCGATGGTCTCGTCCGGCTGGAAGGCCAGCAGGTTCGCCACGTGCTGTCCGCGCGCGTCGCGGCCGGCGTCGGGCAGCTCGTACGCCTTCACGCGGTACACGCGGCCCTTGTTGGTGAAGAACAGCAGCCAGTGGTGCGTGGTGGACACGAAGAAGTGGTTGACGATGTCGTCTTCCTTGAGCTTCGCGCCGCGCACGCCCTTGCCGCCGCGCTTCTGCGCGCGGTAGTCGTCGGTCTTGGTGCGCTTGATGTAGCCGCCGCGCGTGACCGTGACGACGATGTCCTCCTCGGCGATCAGGTCCTCGATGGACATGTCGCCCTCGTAGGGGATCAGCTTCGTCTTGCGGTCGTCGCCGTACTTCTCCACGATCGCGGCCAGCTCCTGGCTGACGATGCCGCGCTGGCGGACCGGGGAGGCGAGGATCTCGTTGTACTCGTTGATCTTCGCCTGGAGTTCGTCGTGCTCCTGGACGATCTTCTGGCGCTCCAGGGCGGCCAGCCGGCGCAGCTGCATCTCGAGGATGGCGTTGGCCTGGATGTCGTCGATCTCCAGGAGGTCCGTCAGGCCCCCGCGCGCGACCTCCACGGTGTCACTGCGTCGGATCAGCGCGATGACCTCGTCGATGGCGTCCAGGGCCTTCAGCAGGCCGCGCAGGATGTGCGCCCGCTCCTCCGCCTTGCGCAGCCGGAAGCGCGTACGGCGGACGATGACCTCGATCTGGTGCGTCACCCAGTGGCGGATGAACGCGTCCAGGGAGAGGGTGCGCGGCACGCCGTCGACCAGGGCCAGCATGTTGGCGCCGAAGTTGGTCTGCAGGTCGGTGTGCTTGTACAGGTTGTTCAGGACGACCTTGGCGACCGCGTCCCGCTTGAGGACGATGACCAGGCGCTGGCCGGTCCGCGACGACGTCTCGTCGCGGACGTCCGCGATGCCGCCGACCTTGCCGTCCTTCACCAGGTCGGCGATCTTCTGCGCGAGGTTGTCCGGGTTGACCTGGTAGGGCAGCTCCGTGACCACCAGGCACTGGCGGTTCTGGATCTCCTCGACCTCGATCACCGCGCGCATGGTGATCGAGCCGCGGCCCGTGCGGTACGCCTCCTCGATGCCCTTGCGGCCGACCACCAGGGCGCCGGTCGGGAAGTCGGGGCCCTTGATGCGTTCGATGAGCGCGTCCAGCAGCTCCTCGTGCGACGCCTCGGGGTTCTCCAGGTACCACTGGGCGCCGGCGGCGACCTCGCGCAGGTTGTGCGGCGGGATGTTGGTCGCCATGCCGACCGCGATCCCGGCCGAGCCGTTGATCAGCAGGTTCGGGAAGCGGGCCGGCAGGACGGTCGGCTCCTGGGAGCGGCCGTCGTAGTTGTCCGTGAAGTCGACGGTCTCCTCGTCGATGTCCCGGACCATCTCCATCGACAGCGGCGCCATCTTGCACTCGGTGTAGCGCATCGCCGCCGCCGGGTCGTTGCCCGGGGAGCCGAAGTTGCCGTTGGAGTCCACCAGCGGCATCCGCATCGCCCACGGCTGCGCCAGACGGACCAGCGCGTCGTAGATCGAGGAGTCGCCGTGCGGGTGGTAGTTGCCCATGACGTCGCCGACGACGCGGGCGCACTTGTAGAAGCCGCGCTCGGGGCGGTAGCCGCCGTCGTACATGGCGTACAGCACGCGGCGGTGGACGGGCTTGAGGCCGTCACGGACGTCGGGCAGCGCACGCGACACGATGACGGACATCGCGTAGTCGAGGTACGAGCGCTGCATCTCCGTCTCGAGCCCGACGGGCTCGACGCGCATCGCGGCGGCGTCCACGTCCTCGAGGGGCGTGACGGGAGTGTTCTCGTCGGTCATTGCTGGTGAAGGTCCTTCCTGGTGCGGTCAGCTGAGACCGACTCAGATGTCGAGGAAGCGGACGTCCTTGGCGTTGCGCTGGATGAAGGCGCGGCGGGCCTCGACGTCCTCGCCCATCAGGACGGAGAACAGGTCGTCGGCCTGGGCGGCGTCGTCCAGGGTGACCTGGCCGAGGACGCGGTGCTCCTGGTCCATCGTGGTGATGCGCAGCTCCTCGGCGTTCATCTCGCCGAGACCCTTGAAGCGCTGCACCGAGTCCTCACGGATGCGCTTGCCGGCGTTGCGGCCCATCTCGATCAGCGCGTCGCGCTCGCGGTCGGAGTACGCGTACTCGAAGTCGTCCTTGCCCCACTTGATCTTGTAGAGCGGGGGACGGGAGAGGTACACGTGCCCGGCCTCGACCAGCGGCCGCATGAAGCGGAACAGGAACGTCAGCAGCAGGGTGTTGATGTGCTGGCCGTCGACGTCGGCGTCCGCCATCAAGATGATCTTGTGATAGCGGAGCTTCTCGATGTCGAAGTCCTCGTGCACGCCGGTGCCGAACGCGGAGATCATCGCCTGGATCTCCTGGTTCTGCAGGATCCGGTCGATGCGCGCCTTCTCGACGTTGAGGATCTTGCCCCGGATCGGGAGGATCGCCTGGTACTCGGGGTTGCGGCCGGACTTGGCCGAGCCGCCGGCGGAGTCACCCTCGACGATGAAGATCTCGCACTTGGTCGGGTCGTTCGACTGGCAGTCGGACAGCTTGCCCGGCAGCGACGCCGTCTCCAGCAGGCCCTTGCGGCGCGTCAGGTCGCGCGCCTTGCGGGCCGCCACGCGCGCGGTGGCCGCCGCAATGCCCTTGCGGACGATGTCCGCGGCCTCGTTGGGGTTGCGGTCCAGCCAGTCGGCGAGGTGCTCGTAGACGACCTTCTGCACGAAGGTCTTCACCTCGGTGTTGCCCAGCTTGGTCTTGGTCTGGCCCTCGAACTGCGGCTCGCTCAGCTTGACCGAGATGATCGCGGTCAGGCCCTCGCGGATGTCGTCACCGGTGAGGTTGTCGTCCTTGTCGCGCAGCAGCTTCTTGTCGCGCGCGTACTTGTTGATGAGCGAGGTGAGCGCCGCGCGGAAGCCCTCCTCGTGCGTACCGCCCTCGTGGGTGTGGATGATGTTGGCGAAGGAGTACACGCCCTCCGTGTAGCCGCCGTTCCACTGCATGGCGACCTCGAGCGACAGGTGCCGCTCCTTGTCCTCCGCCTCGAGGTCGATGACGGTGGGGTGGACCACCTCTCCCTTGCGGGAGTTGAGGTACTTCACGAAGTCGACGATGCCGCCCTCGTAGTGGTACGAGACGCTCTTGACCTCGTGCTTCTCGTCCTCGCCCGCCTCGTCCGCGCCGGCGGTCGCCTTCGCCGACTCGCGCTCGTCGGTGAGGTTGATCCGCAGGCCCTTGTTGAGGAACGCCATCTCCTGGAAGCGCCGGGAGAGCGTCTCGAACGAGTAGTCCGTGGTCTCGAAGATGTCGCCGTCGGCCCAGAAGGTGACCGACGTGCCGGTCTCCTCGGTCTCCTCGTGCCGCTGGAGCGGCGCGGTGGGGACGCCCAGCTTGTAGTCCTGCGTCCAGCGGTACCCGTCGGTCTTCACCTCGACGGCGACGCGCGTCGACAGCGCGTTGACCACGGACACGCCCACGCCGTGCAGACCGCCGGAGACCGCGTAACCGCCGCCGCCGAACTTGCCGCCCGCGTGCAGCACGGTGAGGACGACCTCGACGGCGGGCTTGCCCTCGGAGGGGACGATGCCCACGGGGATGCCACGGCCGTTGTCGACGACGCGGACGCCGCCGTCGTCCAGGATTGTCACGTCGATGGTGTCCGCGTGGCCGGCCAGCGCCTCGTCGACCGAGTTGTCGACGACCTCCTGCACCAGGTGGTGCAGGCCCCGCTCGCCCGTCGACCCGATGTACATGCCGGGTCGCTTGCGGACCGCGTCCAGGCCCTCGAGGACGGTGATGGCACTCGCGTCGTACGACGTGGCGTCTCCGGTCGAGGAGCCTGCCGCGTCGCCGGCGGCGGTGTCGGTGGACGGGATGTTCTCGTTGGGGTTGCCGGAATCGGCCACGAAGCGCCCTTTCTGGCACAGCACGAGCCGGGCTCGTCGGCAGGTTGCCGGAGCGGCTGCGGCATGTTGCGTTGGTAAGCCTTGATCAGCGTTGCTCAGCGTCTTCCCGGGCGGTCCCCACGATCGGGGCGGGATTGTCTTCCAGTCTACCGGTAGCACTGACATCGATGGGGGTTTGCGGGCACCTGAGTCCGCATGTGCCGCCCTGAACCGGCCTCGTCCGACTCCCGATATGCGGATGGGGGCTCCAGAGGCCCCACGAGGGCACTCAGCGCTTCCGGCCGTCAACCCTTGGCTACTTAGGAGTCAGGTGGCGATTCGTACCCCCGTGCGGGGGTACGGCGACGCGGGGCTCCGGCCCGCGAAAGCGATGCTCGGACGCCCTGATGTGATGTCTCTCACGTGTGTGCGAAGAGGCGGGAAAAGCCCCCGGATCACCCGTACGTGTCGCCGGGACCGGTGCTGCCCGGGGCGCGCAGCGGCCCGTAACGGCGGGCCGGGCCGGTGGGGCCGACCACCTTGATCAGCCGCACGGTGCCGTGCCCGAGGTCGTCGTTGAGACGGGCCACCAGCGTCGGCGCCAGCAGCCGCAGATTGGTCGCCCAGGCCGTGGAGTCGCAGCGCACGACCAGCACCCGCTCGTCCTCGTCGTAGCGCTCGGGTTCGCAGTGCTTGGCGACGTCCTCGCCGACGATCTCCGGCCAGCGCCCCATCACGCCGCCGACCGCCGCGGGGGCCTCCCAGCCGCGCTCGGTGAGGAGCCGGTTGATCGCCGCGCCCAGCGCCATCGGATCGCGCCGGTCGGTGCGCGCGCCGGAGCGCAGGCCGCCGCGCCGCGCCTGCTTCTTCTGCTGCGCCGCGTCCCCACGCGCGCGTGCCGCCTCCCGGGCCGCGCGCAACGCCACGCGCGCCAGGTCGACGCCCGAGGGCTCGGGGTCCTTGCCGGTACCGCCGCCGGGCGGCTGCCGGCCGCTCACGCGCGCTCCACCGTCCCCTCGGACACGGCGAACCGCACGCCCGCCAGCACGTGCGGCACGTCGTCCTCGACGGCGGCCGTCACCAGCACCTGCTCACCGGGGGCCACCAGCTCGGCCAGCCGCTCCCGGCGGCGCGCGTCCAGCTCCGCGAAGACGTCGTCGAGCACCAGCACCGGCTCGTTGCCCTCGGCCCGCAGCAGGTCGTACGAGGCGAGGCGCAGCGCCAGCGCGTACGACCACGACTCGCCGTGCGAGGCGTAGCCCTTGGCGGGCATCTGGCCCAGCTTGAGCAGCAGGTCGTCGCGGTGCGGGCCGACCAGGGTGACCCCGCGCTCGATCTCCTGCTTGCGGGACTCCGCGAGCGCGGCCATCAGCTGCTCGAAGAGATCCTCACGGGTGTGCGCCTCGCCCGGCGCGGACGGCCTGTACTCCAGTGCCACCGGGCCGCCGCCGGGCGCGAGCTGCTCGTACGCCTTGTCGGCGAGCGGCTGGAGCGCGGCCACCAGGTCCAGGCGCCGCGCCAGGAGCTCGGCGCCCGCGTGGGCGAGGTGCTGGTCCCACACGTCGAGCGTGGAGAGGTCCAGGGTGCGGCCGCCGTGCCGACGGGCCAGCGCCGCCGACTTCAGCAGCGTGTTGCGCTGCTTGAGCACCCGGTCGTAGTCGGAGCGCACGCCCGCCATGCGCGGGGAGCGCGCGGTGATCAGCTCGTCCAGGAACCGCCGGCGCTCACCCGGATCGCCCTTCACCAGCGCCAGGTCCTCGGGCGCGAACAGCACGGTCCGCACGATGCCCAGCACGTCACGCGGCCTGACCTGCGAGGACCGGTTGATGCGGGCGCGGTTGGCGCGGCCCGGGTTGAGCTCCAGCTCCACCAGCTGCTGCCGTTCGCCCTGCCGGACCTGGGCCCGGACGATCGCGCGCTCGGCTCCCATGCGCACCAGCGGGGCGTCGGAGGACACCCGGTGGCTGCCGAGGGTGGCGAGGTAGCCGACCGCCTCGACGAGGTTCGTCTTGCCCTGTCCGTTGGGACCGACGAAGGCCGTCACCCCGGGGTCGAGCGGAACCTCGACCCGGGGGTAGGAGCGGAAGTCGGCCAGCGACAGATGCGTGACGTGCATGGTCGTTCCACCGACCTCCTCCGGCGTTGTGGACCGCCGTGCGGTCCTGTGGACAGTGGACGTCCCTGCGGACTACTTCTTCTCGACCGCGTGGCCGCCGAACTGATTCCGCAGCGCCGCGATCATCTTCATCTGCGGCGAGTCCTCCTGGCGCGAGGCGAACCGCGCGAACAGCGAGGCCGTGATCGCCGGGAGCGGCACCGCGTTGTCGATGGCGGCCTCCACGGTCCAGCGTCCCTCACCGGAGTCCTGTGCATAACCCCGGAGCCCGTCCAGGTGCTCGTCCTCGTCGAGGGCGTTGACCGCCAGGTCCAGCAGCCAGGAGCGGATGACGGTGCCCTCCTGCCAGGAGCGGAACACCTCCCGGACGTCGGTCACCGAGTCGACCTTCTCCAGCAGCTCCCAGCCCTCTGCGTAGGCCTGCATCATGGCGTACTCGATGCCGTTGTGGACCATCTTGGCGAAGTGGCCCGCGCCGACCTTGCCGGCGTGCACCGAGCCGAAGTCGCCCTCCGGCTTGAGGGCGTCGAATATCGGCTGCACCTTGGCGACGTCCTCCTCGGAGCCGCCGTACATCAGCGCGTAGCCGTTCTCCAGGCCCCAGACGCCGCCGGAGACGCCGCAGTCGACGAAGCCGATGCCCTTGGCCGCCAGCTCCGCGGCGTGCTTCTCGTCGTCGGTCCAGCGGGAGTTGCCGCCGTCCACCACGACGTCGCCGGGCTCCAGCAGCTCGGCGAGCTCGTCGACGGTGGACTGGGTCGCCTCGCCGGCCGGGACCATCACCCACACCACGCGGGGGCCGCTGAGCTTGCCCACAAGCTCCTGCAGGCTGTGGACGTCGGCGAGGTCCGGGTTGCGGTCGTAACCGAAGACGGTGTGGCCTGCGCGGCGCAGCCGCTCGCGCATGTTGCCGCCCATCTTGCCGAGGCCGACGAGACCGAGCTCCATCAGATGCGTTCCTTAGGTATGCGACGGGACGTGACGGCACTTGCGTACCGGCGTCCGAGCCTAAACCCGGACGCGCGCGCACATCTGTGGGCATACGCGCTCACACGCCCGTCCCCACCTTCGGCTTCGCCGCGGCCGTGGATCAGCCGCTGAGCCGCACCGGCATGATCAGGTACTTGTATGCCTCGTCCGCCTCCGCGTCCGTCGCCGGGCGGCCGCTGAGCAGCGCCGGCTTGGTGGACGTGGTGAACGACAGCTGGGCCACCGGGGAGTCGATGGCGCTCAGGCCGTCCAGCAGGAACGTCGGGTTGAAGGCGATGGAGATGTCGTCGCCCTCGAGCTGGGCGTCGACCCTTTCCACAGCCTGTGCGTCGTCGCTGGAACCGGCCTCCAGGATGAGCACGCCCTGCTCGAAGCTCAGCCGCACCGGGGTGTTGCGCTCGGCGACCAGGGCCACGCGCTTCACGGCCTCCACGAAGGGGGCGGTCTCGATCACGGCGACGCTGTTGAACTCCGTCGGGAACAGCGTGCGGTACTTCGGGAGGTCCCCCTCCAGCAGGCGCGTGGTGGTGCGCCGGCCCGCGCCTTCGAAGCCGATCAGACCCTCGCCGGCGCCGGAGCCGGACAGCGCCAGGGTCACCTGATCGCCGCTGGTCAGCGCCTTGGCCGTGTCCAGCAGGGTCTTGGCGGGCACCAGGGCGACCGCGGAGGCCTCCGGGTTCTCCGGCTTCCACAGGAACTCGCGGACCGCGAAGCGGTAGCGGTCGGTGGAGGCGAGCGTCACCGTGTCGCCCTCGATCTCGATGCGCACACCGGTGAGGACGGGGAGGGTGTCGTCGCGGCCGGCCGCGATGGCGACCTGCTGCACGGCGGAGGCGAACACCTCGCCGGGAACCGTGCCCGTCGCGTTCGGCATCTGCGGCAGGGCCGGGTACTCCTCCACAGGCAGTGTGTGGAGCGTGAACCGCGAGGAGCCGCAGACCACCGTCGCCCGTACACCGTCTGTGGAAATCTCCACCGGGCGGTTGGGCAGGGCGCGGGAGATGTCGGCCAGCAGGCGGCCGGAGACCAGGACCGTGCCCTCCTCCTCGACCTCGGCCTCCACCGACACGCGCGCGGAGACCTCGTAGTCGAAGCTGGACAGGCTCAGCTGGCCGTCGTCTGCCTTGAGCAGCAGGCCGGCGAGGACAGGCGCCGGCGGACGGGCCGGGAGGCTGCGAGCCGCCCAGGCCACTGCCTCCGCGAGTACGTCGCGTTCCACCCGGATCTTCACTGTTGCCGCCTCCTGCTGTTGCCGGCGCTTCTCGCCCTGCCTGGCTTTCGTCGTCTGACTCGGTGTCGTCGGCCCCGGGGAGGGGAAGGACACCGGGGTCCAGTCTGACGCACCGCACTGACACTAGGCGCCCCTCGGGTCAAGTCGTGACGAGGGGCGGGCGAGGGCCGGACGGCCGGTTGTGCACAGGACCCCCTTCGAAACGGTTTCCTCGCTCTCTATGGTCGGGAGTAGTAGTAGGGCCTGTGGATACCGTGGATAACCTCGTTTGCACAGCTCAGCGCCGGTTTTTTGTCCACGGGTCCTGTGGGCGGAAGCCGTGGACAACCAGGCCTTGCTGTGGAGAACGGAAAGTTCTGCACATCCCGTGCACAGGGGAGGCCGAGTTCTCCCCAGCCGCGTCCCCAGGTTTGCGCTTCTTTCCCACAGCCCCCTTTGGCAGGCCGATGTGACGGCTTTCACTCGGTCCGGTGATGAGCCGCGTCGCGTTGCCGAACAGTGGACAGCCATGTGGAGAAGCGGCCGATCACTGGGGACAACCGGCCACAGCCTGTGGGAAGCCCGTGGACAACTCGATGCACAGGCTGTGGAGCATCTCGTTGTCCACAGCCTGTGGAGATCCTTCGTCCACGAATCCACAGGCGGATGACCTGCGCGGACAGCTTCTCACCGGAGGAGGCTGTGGACGGAGTCGGGACAACTTTCCGATCCCCAGCGTGTGGACGGGAAAAAGTCACCGAATCTGTGGAGGACGGCCGTGACCCGCCGCGGAAATCGAACACCGCGGTACGCCTCAGCGTCGCGGCCGGAGAGCCGGGACACGAAGAAGGGCGCCCCGGATCTCCCCAGGGGCGCCCTCGCGTGCTGCGTGCGGGCCGTCAGCCGGCCTTGATGCGGTTGGTCAGCTCGGTGACCTGGTTGTAGATGGAGCGCCGCTCGGCCATCAGATTGCGGATCTTCCGGTCGGCGTGCATCACCGTCGTGTGGTCCCGCCCGCCGAACAGCGCGCCGATCTTCGGCAGCGACAGGTCCGTCAGCTCACGGCAGAGGTACATGGCGATCTGCCGGGCGGTCACCAGCGCGCGCCCGCGTGAGGTGCCGCACAGGTCCTCGACGGTGAGGCCGAAGTAGTCGGCGGTCGCGCTCATGATGGCCGTCGAGGTGATCTCCGGCGCCGAGTCGTCGCCCCCGGGCATCAGGTCCTTGAGGACGATCTCCGTCAGCCCGAGGTCCACCGGCTGCCGGTTGAGCGACGCGAAGGCCGTCACCCGGATCAGCGCGCCCTCCAGCTCCCTGATGTTGCGGGAGATCCGGGAGGCGATGAACTCCAGCACCTCCGGCGGGGCGTTGAGCTGCTCCTGCACCGCCTTCTTGCGCAGGATCGCGATGCGCGTCTCCAGTTCCGGCGGCTGGACGTCGGTGATCAGACCCCACTCGAAACGGTTCCGCAGCCGATCCTCCAGCGTCACCAGCTGCTTGGGCGGCCGGTCGCTGGACAGCACGATCTGTTTGTTGGCGTTGTGGAGCGTGTTGAACGTGTGGAAGAACTCCTCCTGCGTCGACTCCTTGTCCGCCAGGAACTGGATGTCGTCGACGAGCAGGATGTCCATCTCGCGGTAGCGCTTGCGGAAGCTGTCGCCCTTGCCGTCGCGGATGGAGTTGATGAACTCGTTGGTGAACTCCTCCGAGCTCACGTACCGCACACGCGTGCCCGGGTAGAGGCTCCGCGCGTAGTGCCCGATCGCGTGCAGCAGATGCGTCTTGCCGAGGCCCGACTCGCCGTAGATGAACAAGGGGTTGTACGCCTTCGCCGGCGCCTCCGCGACGGCCACCGCGGCCGCGTGCGCGAAGCGGTTGGACGCGCCGATGACGAACGTGTCGAAGAGGTACTTCGGGTTCAGCCGCGCGGTCGGCTCACCGGGACCCGTCGCCGGGGCGGGCTGCGCCGCCAGAGGGCCGGGCGCGCCGGTCGTGGGCAGGTTCGGGCCGACCGGGCCGCCGCGGTGGACGTGCCCCGAGCCGGGCGGCGGCTCGGGCAGGTCGCGGCGCCGGTCGTCCCGCTGGTCGTAGTCGCCGCGCGACGTGTCGTAGTCGGAGCGCTGGTCGTAGGACGGACGCTCCACAGGCTGGGGACGGTAGTCCTGGGAGGACGGACCGCCGTAGGTGTCCGAGCCGTACGCGTCCTGCGTGCCGTACGGATCCGGCGAGCCGTACGCGTCCTGCTGCGGGGAGCCGTAGGCGTCCTGGGACGACGGCGAGGCGTACGGGTCCCGGTCGGGGAAGCCGAGCCGCTGCTGCTGCCAGCCGTAGTCGTCCTGCGAGGGACGCGGCCAGGAGCCGGGCTCGGGGCGCTGGTACTCCGACGGGTAGGCGGGCCGCGCGGAGGGCAGACGGTCGTCCGGCCGGCCCTGCTGCTGGTCGCCGTGGCGACGGTCGTATCCGCCGTACCCCTCGTACGGCTCACGGTCCTGGTACGGCTCGCGCTCCTGCCGGTCGCGGTGGTCCGGGCGCTCCGGGTGGACGGAGGGCAGCTCCGGCTCCTCGTAGCGCGGCTGTGGACGAGGAGCGGGCGCGGGCGTGGCGGGCGGCTCGCCGGCGGTCTCGTCGACCGTGATGGCGATGCGGATCGGGCGGCCGCACTCGCGGCTCAGGGACTCGCTGACCACCGGGGCCAGCCGGCCCTCGAGCACGCCCTTGGCGAACTCGTTCGGCACGGCGAGCAGGGCGGTGTCGGCGACCAGGGCCAGCGGCTGGCAGCGCCGGATCCAGTGCTCGTCCTTGCTCTCGACACCTTGTCCGCGGCCCTCGCCGAGCAGTTGCTCCAGTACGCGTGGCCACACTGCGGCAAGATCGGCAGGTACGTCAGCCACAGGGCACGCTCTCTCACAGGTCCCTCGATCGTGTGATGCGAAGGACGGGTCGGGATGTAAATCGGGTGGTGGGGGGTCAAGGGAACGAATCGGGGTCCCGTCACGGTAGTCAGCGCGACCGGTACGGTTCAAGTTGTTGTCCCCAGGCTGTGGACAAGTGTCTCCCGGCAGCCACCGGTTTGACCGAATGACACGGCCGCGCGTACCGTAACGAGGTCGAGTTGTCGATGGCTGCTGCCGCCTGCCTCCGATGGGCACAGATCGCGCAAGATGATCGGTCAGCGGTGCACTCGGGCGTAACGCGAGCTACTCGTGGGCGCACGGTGACAGCCAGGACGGCACCCCGCAAACACCGATTCTTTCTGGAGCCCCCGAGTGAGCAAGCGCACCTTCCAGCCGAACAACCGTCGTCGCGCCAAGACCCACGGCTTCCGGCTGCGTATGCGCACCCGTGCCGGCCGCGCGATTCTCGCGTCCCGCCGCAGCAAGGGTCGCGCCCGTCTGTCCGCCTGATCCCGGTCAGGTCATGACGTCGTGCTGCCCACCGAGAACCGGCTGAGGCGGCGCGAGGACTTCGCGACCGCGGTACGACGAGGACGCCGGGCCGGGCGCCAGTGCCTCGTCGTCCACCTTCACAGCGGTGCAACGGACCCGCATGCGCCTGGGGAGAGCGCTCCCCCGACGCGTGCGGGTTTCGTCGTGAGCAAGGCCGTGGGCGGATCGGTGGTGCGCAACAAGGTGAAGCGGAGGCTTCGCCATCTGATGCGCGAACGAGTCGACCAGCTGCCCCCCGGTAGCCTGGTAGTGGTACGAGCGCTGCCCGCCGCGGGCGACGCCGACCACGCACAGCTGGCCCGAGACCTGGACGCCGCTCTGCAGCGGCTGCTGGGAGGGGGCGCGCGATGAAGTACCCGCTGCTGGCCC
This sequence comes from Streptomyces sp. DH-12, assembly GCF_002899455.1. Taxonomy (GTDB): domain Bacteria; phylum Actinomycetota; class Actinomycetes; order Streptomycetales; family Streptomycetaceae; genus Streptomyces. Next base: position 3,915,187 of record NZ_PPFB01000001.1, read on the forward strand.
TGATCAAGCTCTACCAGTGGACGATCAGTCCACTGCTGGGCCCGGTGTGCAAGTACTACCCGTCGTGCTCCCACTACGGCTACACGGCCATCGACCGGCACGGTGCCGTCAAGGGAACAGCACTCACGGCCTGGCGCATCCTGCGGTGCAATCCGTGGTCGCTGGGCGGCGTGGACCATGTCCCGCCGCGCAGGCGTCCGCGGTGGCACGAAATGCTGCGCAACGCCTGGCGTGCACGCAAGGGCGGGACCTCCGCCGCCGAACCGGCCACCGACGGGCAGGCTTCTCCCACACGTCCTACGAGTCCCTCGGGCCCGGCCGCAGAGACCTCGTCCCATGCCCAAGGAGCATGATTAGTGGACACGATTGCCAGCCTCTTCAGCTTCATCACGACACCTGTCTCCTGGGTCATCGTCCAGTTCCACAGCGTGTACGGCTCCCTCTTCGGGCCTGACACAGGATGGGCCTGGGGCCTGTCCATCGTGTCCCTGGTGATTCTCATCCGCATCTGCCTGATCCCGCTCTTCGTGAAGCAGATCAAGGCGACGCGTGCCATGCAGACGCTCCAGCCGGAGATGAAGAAGATCCAGGAGCGCTACAAGAACGACAAGCAGCGCCAGTCCGAAGAGATGATGAAGCTCTACAAGGAGACGGGCACCAACCCGCTCTCCTCGTGTCTTCCCATCCTGGCGCAGTCGCCGTTCTTCTTCGCCCTCTACCACGTGCTCAACAGCATCGCGTCGAACGACACCATCGGCGTGATCAACGAGCGACTGCTGGAGAGCGCGCAGAAGGCCCACATCTTCGGTGCCCCGCTCGCCGCGAAGTTCACGGACAGCCCGGACAAGGTCGAGGCGCTGAACTCGTCGCTGACCGATGTGCGTGTCGTCACGGCGATCATGATCGTCCTGATGTCGCTGTCGCAGTTCTACACGCAGCGCCAGCTGATGACGAAGAACGTCGACACCACGGTGAAGACGCCGTTCATGCAGCAGCAGAAGATGCTGATGTACGTCTTCCCCGTCATCTTCGCCGTCTTCGGCATCAACTTCCCGGTCGGTGTCCTCGTCTACTGGCTGACCACCAACGTGTGGACCATGGGCCAGCAGATGTACGTCATCCACAACAACCCGACCCCGGGTTCCAAGGCTCAGGCCGCCTACCTCGAGCGCCTCCACAAGAAGGTCACCACCCACGGCGGGACCCGGGGCCGCGGCCAGCGGGCCATCGTCAAGGCCATCGTCGCCAAGGGCCGGGACCGCAACGAGCACGAGCGCAAGTTCATCAACGGCCTGAACAAAGCCGGCCTCGCCGCCCAGGCCGACGGCACTGTGATCAAGAGCGAGAGCAGCGCCGCCGCCCAGGCCGAGGGCGGTACGACGACCACCGTCGCCCCCAAGCGGCAGCAGCCCAAGCGGCAGCCCAAGTCGAAGCGCCAGGCCGGCGTGGCCAAGCCGGCGGGTGAGCCCACCTCGCTGACCAAGGCCGACGATCCGCAGGACGCCACGCCCGCTGCCAAGAAGGGCAACGCCAAGCCCGCCGGCAACGGCACCCGCAGCAGGGCCCAGTCCGGACAGCGCAAGGGCCCGCAGCGGCCCAAGTCCCCGTCGAAGAAGTAAGAAGGAGTCCATCCCGTGACGGAAGGCACCACCGCGGCCGCTGCCGAGGGCACAGACACCCTGACCCGCCTGGAGCAGGAGGGTGAGATCGCGGCGGACTACCTGGAGGGTCTGCTCGACATCGCCGACCTCGACGGCGACATCGACATGGACGTCGAGGCCGACCGCGCCTCTGTCTCGATCATCAGCGACACGGACAGCCGCGATCTGCAGAAGCTGGTCGGCCGTGACGGCGAGGTGCTGGAGGCCCTTCAGGAGCTCACGCGCCTCGCGGTCCACCGGGAGACCGGTGACCGCAGCCGCCTGATGCTCGACATCGCCGGCTACCGCGCCCGCAAACGCACCGAGCTGGCCGATCTGGGCGCCAAGGCCGCGGCCGAGGCGAAGAGCAGCGGTCAGCCCGTGCGGCTCGACCCGATGACCCCGTTCGAGCGCAAGGTCGTGCACGACGCGGTCAAGGCGGCGGGCCTGCGCAGTGAGTCCGAGGGCGAGGAGCCGCAGCGCTTCGTCGTCGTGCTTCCCGCCTGATCGGCTCACCGTTCCACCGGCCCCGTCTGTTGCGCAGGCGGGGCCGCTCTTTGTCAGCCTGATAGTTCTGGTTCTGGTGCCGGCGTCCGCGTCGGCACGGTACGGAAGGACGGTCCCCCGTGACGGAGGCAGCGGAGCTTCCCCCCGCGCCCGAGCAGGCCCGCGAGGTGTTCGGTGAACGCTTCGCGGACGCAGTCCGGTATGCCGAGCTGCTCGCCGAGGCGGGCGTCCAGCGCGGTCTGATCGGCCCGCGTGAGGTGCCCCGCCTGTGGGAGCGGCATCTGCTGAACTGCGCGGTGCTCTCGGAGGTCGTACCCGAGGGTGTCACCGTGTGTGACGTCGGCTCGGGGGCCGGCCTGCCGGGCATCCCGCTCGCTCTGGTCCGGGAGGACCTGAAAATCACCCTGCTGGAGCCGCTGCTCCGCCGCACCAACTTCCTGACCGAGGTCGTGGAGCTGCTCGGCCTGGAGCATGTGACCGTTGTGCGCGGACGCGCCGAGGAGGTCATGGGCAAGCTGCCTCCGGTGCACGTGGTGACCGCACGTGCCGTGGCGCCGCTCGACCGCCTGGCCACCTGGGGCATCCCCCTGCTGCGGCCGTACGGGGAGATGCTTGCGCTCAAGGGCGACACCGCGGAGGAGGAGCTGAAGAGCGCTGCCACCGCACTGACCAAGCTCGGGGCCGTGACGACGTCGATCGTGCACGTGGGTGAGGGCGTGGTGGACCCCATGTCCACAGTGGTACGGGTCGAGGTCGGAGAGAGCCCCGGCGGTGTGCGCTTCGCCGCCAAGCGCGCCAAGGCCGCCCGCACCGGACGGGCCCGGCGCCGACGCGGATAGCCGTATGTCCCTCGCTGTGGAGCGCGAGGGTTCCGGTGCGGCAATGTCACGCATCGGGACGACGCGCCCGGCCGTCGAGGCCGGGCGTACTCCACACAAGCTGCCCAACCCGCGCATGCCGGAGTGTCGCGGCAGTGCCGCCTCCGCTGCTGTGCATCGTGTTTCACGTGAAACGTCGCTCACTGCTGCACGGCATCATCAGTCGGGGCCGCGCTGCGGCCGAACCTCGTGAACGGAAGCCTCTCGGCTCCCTCGACGAGAGCTCAGCTCCCCACGAGTCGTCCCCTCCACGAGGTACGGAGTTGTCCACAGAGGTGGATTTCTCCACAGAACGTCAGACCTCACTGGTTCGCGACCCCGAAGGCATGGGAGGCTCTGTTCATTGCGAGCCTGAAGTCGAGGAGAGTGAATCCTTGCGGTCCGACGCCAACATCGCGGGACCGATGACCGATCCGGTCCCCGGTCCCCGTACCGAATCGACGGGGGCGGATGTTTCACGTGAAACACCGCCTCCGATGGACGACACTCCCATCGGTCGCGCTGCCCAACTGGCGGTGGAGGCTCTGGGTCGTGCCGGAGAAGGGCTGCCGCGGCCCGAGCAGACCCGCGTCATCGTGGTCGCCAACCAGAAGGGCGGTGTCGGAAAGACGACGACCACCGTCAATCTGGCTGCTTCGCTCGCTCTGCACGGCGCCCGTGTCCTGGTGATCGACCTCGACCCGCAGGGCAACGCATCCACCGCTCTGGGGATCGACCACCATGCCAAGGTGCCCTCCATCTACGACGTGCTGGTGGAGAGCAAGCCACTGGCAGAGGTCGTCCAGCCCGTCCCCGATGTCGAGGGCCTCTTCTGCGCCCCCGCCACCATCGATCTTGCCGGTGCGGAAATCGAGCTGGTGTCGCTCGTGGCACGGGAGAGCCGACTGCAGCGGGCCATTCAGGCCTACGAGCAGCCGCTGGACTACATCCTCATCGACTGCCCGCCGTCGCTCGGCCTCCTCACGGTCAACGCCCTGGTGGCAGGCCAGGAGGTGCTGATCCCGATCCAGTGCGAGTACTACGCGCTGGAAGGACTCGGGCAGCTGCTGCGCAACGTCGACCTGGTCCGAGGGCACCTCAACCCCGCTCTGCACGTCTCGACCATCCTGCTCACCATGTACGACGGCCGGACGCGGCTCGCCTCCCAGGTCGCGGAGGAAGTGCGCACCCACTTCGGCGACGAGGTCCTGCGCACCAGCATCCCCCGTTCCGTCCGTATCTCCGAGGCCCCGAGCTACGGGCAGACGGTGCTGACTTACGATCCTGGATCGAGCGGTGCTCTCTCGTACTTCGAGGCGGCACGCGAGATCGCGCTGAGAGGCGTCGGAGTCCGGTACGACGCGTCGCAGGCGCACATCGGCGCACAGCAGACTGATCCGAACATGGTGGAGGGCGTGCAGTGAGTGAGCGACGGAGGGGGCTGGGTCGTGGGCTCGCAGCACTGATCCCCGCTGCCCCGACAGAGAAGACGGTGTCCCCGGCCGCGGTGGGCGGGACGGCCTCCCCGTCGCCCGCAGCGATTCCGGTACTGCCGAACGAGCGCGGAGTGGCGGCCGCGAAGGTGACCACGCTGGCTTCTGTTTCACGTGAAACGGAGGAGGCCGCAGCCGCGAGTTCTTCGGTGCCGGCCCCGCCGATGGGGGCGCACTTCGCTGAAATCCCCCTCGACGCCATTACGCCGAACCCGCGGCAGCCTCGTGACGTCTTCGACGAGGACGCTCTGGCCGAACTGATCACCTCCATCAAGGAGGTCGGTCTGCTTCAGCCCGTCGTCGTGCGGCAGGCGGGCAGCGGCCGCTACGAGCTGATCATGGGCGAGCGCCGGTGGCGTGCCTGTCGTGAGGCCGGACTCGACGCCATCCCGGCCATCGTGCGGGCCACGGAGGACGAGAAGCTCCTCCTGGACGCGCTGCTGGAGAACCTGCACCGTGCCCAGCTGAACCCGCTGGAAGAGGCTGCCGCCTACGACCAGCTGCTCAAGGACTTCAACTGCACGCACGACCAGCTGGCCGACCGCATCGGCCGGTCCCGCCCGCAGGTGTCCAACACCCTGCGTCTGCTGAAGCTGTCCCCGACCGTTCAGCGCCGGGTGGCCGCCGGAGTGCTCTCCGCCGGGCACGCCCGCGCGCTGCTGTCCGTCGAGGACTCCGAGGAACAGGACCGTCTGGCTCACCGCATCGTGGCCGAGGGCCTCTCGGTACGGGCCGTCGAGGAGATCGTGACCCTGATGGGCTCGCGGCCTCAGAAGGCTCAGCGGTCCAAGGGCCCCCGTGCGGGCGCCCGGGTGTCGCCAGCCCTGTCCGAACTGGCGACGCGCCTCTCGGATCGCTTCGAGACGCGGGTAAAGGTCGACCTCGGTCAGAAGAAGGGCAAGATCACCGTCGAGTTCGCCTCGATGGAGGACCTGGAGCGCATCCTCGGCACCCTCGCCCCCGGAGAGGGCCCGGTGCTCCAGAAGAGCCTCGTGGACGAGAGCGACGCCGAGGAGACCGATTCCTGAGGAGTCGCTCCGCCCGGCCTGAAGCCGGCCAGGGCGGGCCGTGTCCGGTACGCACCGGACACGGCCCGCCCTTTGCCTTGTGCCGGTATCGAGGGAATCGCTTCATGGATACGATGCGTTCGTATATGGCGCATCCACCCGGCAACACCTCTGAGAGCTAGGCAGGGGCCATGCGAATGACGAGCCGCACCGGACTGATGAGTGCGGGGCTGGGGGTGGGCGTCGTCAGTGGCTTCATCGGCAGCCTGCTCAGAGAACGGAGTGCTCTGACCGCCGCCCGTGTGGCAGCGGGCCAAGGAAGCGAGGAACAGCCTTCATGGGCCGTCGGCTCGTACCGCTCACGCTGGACAACCTTCCGGACCTCCCCCAGCGCTGCCGCTCGTGTGTCTTCTGGGAGCTCGACCCGGTCAGCGGCGAGGCAGCGATAAAGGCGGGCACCGCAGAGCTCGAGAAGGAGGCCTGGATCTCGGCCGTCCTTCTCGACTGGGGCTCCTGCGGACGCGTCGTCTACGTGGACGAGGTGCCCGTGGGCTACGTGCTCTACGCGCCCCCCGCCTATGTGCCCCGCTCCACCGCGTTCCCCACCAGCCCGGTGTCCCCCGACGCGGTGCAGCTGATGACCGCGTTCATCCTCCCCGACTACCAGGGGCAGGGGCTCGGCCGCGTGATGGTCCAGACAGTGGCGAAGGATCTGCTGCGGCGGGGCTTCAAGGCGATCGAGGCCTTCGGCGACGCCCGGTGGAAGGAGTCGGCCTGTGTGCTGCCCGCGGACCATCTGCTCGCCGTGGGCTTCAAGACGGTCCGTCAGCACCCCGCCTATCCCCGGCTGCGGTTGGAGCTGAGATCGACGCTCTCCTGGAAGGAAGACGTGGAGATGGCACTCGACCGACTGCTCGGGGCGGTGCAGAAGGAGCCGGCCCTGCGTCCGCTCTGACCTCGCTCACACGAATGGGCCGACCCAAGCGGGTCGACCCATTCGTGTTTCACGTGAAACATGCACCGCCGTCGAGGCGCCCGTCACTACTCGGCGATGAAGTCCTCGAGGTCGCGGACGATCGCGGCCTTCGGCTTGGCGCCGACGATGGTCTTGGCGACCTCACCGCCCTGGTAGACGTTCAGGGTCGGGATCGACATGACGCCGTACTTGGCGGCCGTGCCCGGGTTCTCGTCGATGTTGAGCTTGACGACCTCGATCTTGTCTCCGTACTCGGCAGCGATGGCCTCGAGGGACGGAGCGATCTGACGGCACGGACCGCACCAGGCGGCCCAGAAGTCCACCAGGACAGGCTTGTCGCTCTTGAGGACGTCCTGCTCGAAGGAGTCGTCGGTCACGTTCTTCAGGGTGCCGGCCACAGCGGGCTCCTTAATCGTTGGTGCGTGGGGAGAGTGGATCAGACAGTGGTCTTCTCGGGCTCGGCCTTGTCCTCGTCGGCGAGCGCAGCGAGGAAGCGCTCCGCGTCGAGGGCTGCCGCGCAGCCGGTACCGGCCGCGGTGATCGCCTGGCGGTAGGTGTGGTCCACCACGTCGCCGGCCGCGAAGACACCCGTGACGTTGGTGCGCGTCGAGGGCGCGTCGACCTTCAGGTAGCCCTCCTCGTCCAGCTCGAGCTGGCCCTTGAAGAGCTCGGTGCGCGGATCGTGACCGATCGCGATGAACAGGCCGGTCACCGCCAGGTCGGAGAGCTCACTCGTCTTGACGTTGCGCAGCTTCAGACCCGAAAGCTTCTGGTCGCCCTGAATCTCCGCGACCTCGCTGTCCCAGACGAACGAGATCTTCGGGTCGGCGAAGGCGCGCTCCTGCATCGCCTTGGAGGCGCGCAGGGTGTCTCGGCGGTGGACGATCGTCACGGACTTGGCGAAGCGAGACAGGAAGGTCGCCTCTTCCATGGCGGTGTCACCGCCGCCGATGACGGCGATGTCCTGGTCCTTGAAGAAGAAGCCGTCACAGGTGGCGCACCACGAGACACCGCGACCCGAGAGGGCGTCCTCGTTGGGCAGTCCGAGCTTGCGGTGCTGCGACCCGGTCGTCACGATGACGGCCTTCGCCTTGTGGACCGTTCCGGCGGTGTCCGTGACGGTCTTGATCTCACCGGTCAGATCGACAGCCACGACGTCGTCCGGAACCAGCTCGGCACCGAAGCGCTCCGCCTGGGCCCGCATGTTGTCCATGAGCTCCGGGCCCATGATGCCGTCCTGGAAACCGGGGAAGTTCTCCACCTCGGTGGTGTTCATCAGCGCACCGCCGGCGGTGACAGCGCCCTCGAACACCAGGGGCTTCAGCGACGCGCGGGCGGTGTAGAGCGCCGCCGTGTAGCCGGCGGGCCCCGAGCCGATGATGATCACGTTACGGACGTCGCTCACGGCTAGATTCCTCGTCTCTGGTCTGCGTCATTCGACCGGTGGGAGCTTCTTTCGGAACTCTCACCCCACCCAACGGATCCTAAGGGGCCCGCATTCCCGCCGTGCCCGGGCACACGCAGACGGTGCTCCGACGGCACGCCGGGGCCACACACCGTACGGGATACCACGCGGAACCAAGACCACGCGTGTGCGGTCAGCGTGCGTAGGTGTGTTCCAGCAAGACCTTCGCGGCGGAGGACGGGGACGCGTTCTCCACGCATGTCGCGTCGACGATGTAGGCCGTCACGCGCGTGGCGTCCGAGGCGTCGGGCAGCACGACGAGCAGGGCGGCCTTCCCCTGATAGACACCCTGCTCGGTGGCCAGCGCGGCGTCGTTGCGGCCGATGCCCTCCTGGACGCACTCCGGGACCACCGGCTTCGTCAGCACCCGGGGGTTCGCGCCGGAGGAATCCGACTCCATGCCGAAGGTGTGCGGGGAGCGGGCTGCCTTGTCCTGCTGCGGGCTGCGTGCGAGCAGATCGGTGACCTGCTTCTCCAGCTTCCCCTCGGCGAAGGTGTCCGCAGCGGTCGTCCGGTGTTCCTCGTCCGGGCCTCCGCCGTCGTTCAGTGAGGACAGCACCACGGATCCGAAGCCGAGAGCGGCCACGGTGAACGCTGTGCCCAGGACGACGGCCCGGCGGCTCCTGCCCCGCAGCCGGGGCTTGCGGCCCGGTCCCGTGGCCGAGGAGCGGGGGCGGCCCGCGGGCCGGTCGGAGGGCGCCGATGTTTCACGTGAAACATGAGACGGTTCACTCTCGGCCGCGGTCGTACCGAGGATGACGCTCTCGTCCTCTTCGTCGGTCACGGGTGCCGTGGCGTGCAGCAGCGCCTCGGCGGCCAGGGCCGCGTCGATGCGCCCCGCGACATCCTCCGGCATCCGCGGCGGACCCGGAACCGTGCCGAGCAGTCCTCGGATCTCCTCGAGGGAGGCGTGGACGTCGGCACAGAGCTCGCACTGGTCCAGATGCCTCCGGACGTCCTCCCTGCGGTCCGCCGGGAGGAGACCCTCGGTGAGGTCGGAGATCTCCGCGACGTCCGGGTGCTCCGCCTTGTCGGTCGTCGACGTCACGCTCGCCCACCTCCGCCCTTCACTGCAGCCGGGTCGTTCGATCCTGTGTCGGGCGGGTCCGGTCGCCGCGGACCCGCTGCGGGTGGGACGGGTGTCCCCCCTCTCCGGTTCCGTCCCCTGTCTCTGCCCTCCTCCTCACCTGCGCCCCCGGGGCGCAGGTGGGTGAGCAGAGGCAGGAGTCTCGCGCGGCCCCGGGCGCACCGGCTCTTGACCGTGCCGGTGGGCACGTCGAGGACGCGGGCCGCCTCGGCGACCGGGTAGCCCTGCATGTCCACCAGGACGAGCGCCGCCCGCTGGTCGGGCGGAAGGGTGCCCATCGCCTCGATGAGCTGGCGGTGCAGATCGTTGCGCTCCGCGGGCGCCGAGGCGGACTCGTGCGGTTCGAGCAGCTGCTCCAGGCGCTCGGTGTCGTCAACCGGCGCCGTCTTCCGGGAGGCGGCCTTGCGCGCACGGTCCAGGCAGGCGTTCACCGTGATGCGGTGCAGCCAAGTGGTGACAGCTGACTGGCCGCGGAACGTGTGGGCGGCCCGGTAGGCGGAGACGAGGGCGTCCTGGACGGCGTCGGCGGCTTCCTCGCGGTCCCGCAGCGTCCGGAGGGCCACGGCCCAGAGCCGGTCGCGGTGCCGCCGCACGAGCTCGCCGAAGGCGTCGGGATCGCCGTCGACGTGCCGGGTGAGCAGATCCTGATCGCTCACTCCGTCGTGTGCGGCCCCGTCCGCCATCGGATCCCCTCCCTCGACGCGGTCCCTCAGCTGGTCACCTTGATGTCCGCGATCCGGCCACGCCACCGGCCGTCGTCGGCCTGCAGGGGGAGGTCGGTCAGCCAGACCAGGAGGTAGCGGGTCTTCACCGTGCTCTTGGGCGCGAGGGAGACAGCGGCGCCCGACCCCTCGGCGACCTTGCTGTACGAGTCGAAGGAGGTTGGCCGGGACTCCGCGTCGCCGGGCGCGGCACGGAGCTCGACGGACGTGCTGCCGATGAAGGTGACGGTGACCTTCCCGACGTCCTGGCTCTTGCCGAGGTCGACGACGACTCCCACACCGGGCTTCAGACGGCCGAAGTCGGAGCTCGCGTAGTAGCTCGTCTGCCAGTAACTCGTCGGATCGCCGTCCAGGATCTTGGGCAGGTTCTCCGGGTACTCGGACCCGTCCGAGCCGAACGGGTCGAAGTCGTGCAGCTCCGAGATGGCGATCGGCTTGCCGCGCACCGGCTTCGGGGCTTTCTTGTCCTCGCCCTCGGTCGTCTGGGTCTTGGTGTCATCGGCCGTGCCGCCCTGGTCCATGAGGGCGTCCGCGAGCTGCCAACTGCCCAGCCCCAGCGCGGCGATCAGCAGTGCCGAGACGGCCCACTTCAAAGCCTTGCCGGTGCGGCTCTGCAGCGGCGGGGGCGGCACCGGCGTCGGCTGGGCGGGGCGGGAGGGAACGGTGGGGCGCGCGTAGGAGCCCTGCTGATACGTGGTGCGCTGGTAGTCCGGCGGGGCGGTGAACGCGGGCTCCGGCGGACGGATGCGGGGCATCTCGCCGATCGCCTTCACCAGCTCCTCCGGCGTGGTGCACGGCGACTCGTGGCGGGAGGCGGTGGCGCCGTCGTTGGCGAGGGCGCGCATGGCCAGTTCGGACAGGCCGCGGTGGACGCCGGCCCGGACCTGGTCGGGCGGGATCAGACCGATGTCCTTCGGCAGACCTGACATGCCGTAGGCGTCGTTCTCGTACGGCCAGCGCTGGGTCAGCGCCGCGTACAGCAGGGCGCCGATCGACTCGGTGTCCGTGCGCTGGGGGGTGTCCGAGCTGACGCCGCGCAGCGCCGCGTTGACGGCGAGACCGCGGACGCGCCACTGACCGGTCGAGGTGCGCAGGACGGCGTTGGGGTTGAGCCGCAGATGGGCGAGACCCTCGCGGTGGGCCGCCGCCATGGCGCTCGAAACCTGACTGACCATCTGGTAGGCGTCGTACACCTCCAGCGGGCCGGAGGCGAGGAGGGTGGTCAGTTCGGTGCCGTCGGGCAGCCATTCGTGGACGACGTAGACGAGGTCGTCCTCCTCGACGGCGTCCAGGACCTGCACGAAGCGCGGGTCGCCCAGCAGGGCCGAGGAGCGGGCTGCGGCCAGTACGGACCGGGCGCGCGAGTGGTCCGCGGGCAGGATGTGCACGCCGACGGCACGGCGGAGCTTCTCGTCCACGGCACGCCAACTGCTGAACCCGTCCAGACGGGTGACGCACTCCTCGAGGCGGTAGCGTCTGGCCAGCTTGTGGCCGCTGTGCAGCTCGGGTGGCGAGGTCGTCGCGGGGCCCTCGGTCCCGGTGTTCTCCTGTGCCTCGTCGTTGTCCGTGTCCCGCTCCCGGTTCTTGGCCACCCCGTCGGCCGTGGACTGGTCCGCCTCCGCGGTCAGCGACTGCTCGCCGCTGTCGTCTGCCACGTCGACGGCAGCTGTGCTCCGTTCCGCCACCGTCGTTCCCTGCCTCCCCATCCGATGCGCGTCGGCCCGGCGTCCGTCGCGCGCAGTCCGACGCCGAACCCAATTGTGCCCACAGTCCGCCGCTATGCACGACACGCGGGGGCCGATGATGGTTGTGCGCCTACCCCTTGTCTCAGCGTCCCAGGCGTCCGCGCACCATACCGACCAGCGAGTTGACCTCCTCGATACGCATCCGGCGCGCGGCTACGTAGAAGACGCCCAGCAGGACGGCCCCGCCGCCCAGCAGCGCGGCGAACGAACCGAGGACCTCCTGGCCCAGGGCCTCGCTGATGCCGTAACAGGCCGCGCCGCTGAGCAGGGCGGCCGGGACGGAGGCGATGCACAGGCGGGCGTAGGTCCGCAGCACCCGGGCGCCGTCCAGGTCGCCGCCCAGCCGCTTGCGCAGCCGGCGCCAGGCGACGCCGACCCCGAGGGCGTAGGCGACGCCGTACGAGGCGGCCATGCCGACCACGGCCCAGCGGGCCGGCAGCACCAGGAAGCAGAGGCCGGAGGCGACCGCGTTCGCGGCGGCCACGATGACCGTGTTGTAGAAGGGGGTCCGGGTGTCCTCGTAGGCGTAGAAGGCACGCAGGACGACGTACTGCACGGAGTAGGGGATCAGGCCGAGGCCGAAGGCCATCAGCATGTACCCCATGTTGGTGGCCGCGCTGGTGCCCGAGGACCCGAAGATCAGGGTGCACATCGGAATGCCGAGCGCGACGAAGCCGAAGGCGATGGGCACGATCGCGACGGCGGTGGTGCGCAGGCCCTGGGAGATGTCGTCCCGGACGGCGCCCCCGTCCTCCTCGGCCGCCGAGCGGGAGATGCGGGGCAGCAGCGCGGCCATCAGGGAGACCGTGATGATGGCCTGCGGCAGGCCCCAGATCAGCTGGGCGTTGGCGTAGGCGGCGAAGCCGGTGCCCTCGACGTCCGAGTCCAGGCCCGCGGCGGTGGAGAGCTGGGTGACGACCAGCGCGCCCGCCTGGTTGGCGAGGACGAAGAGGATGGTCCACTTGGCGAGCATCGCCGCCTTGCCGAGACCGTGGCCCTTCCAGTCGAAGCGCAGCCGCATGCGGAAGCCGGTCTCCCGCAGATACGGGATCATCGCGAGGGCCTGTACGACGAGACCCAGCAGCACGCCGATGCCGAGGAGCCGCAGACCCTCCGGCGGGATGTTCGAGACCTGCATCTTCGAGTCCGCGGCGGTGCCGTAGACCCAGATGAACGTGCCGAGCGTGACGATGATGACGATGTTGTTCAGGACCGGGGTCCACATCATCGCGCCGAACCGGCCGCGCGCGTTGAGGATCTGACCCATCACCACGTGGACGCCCATGAAGAAGATCGAGGGCAGGAAGTAGCGCGTGAAGGTGACGGCGACCTCGTTGGCCGCGGGATCCGAGGCGACGGGGTTCGACAGCGCGCGCACCAGCAGCGGGGCGGCCAGCCAGGCGAGCGCGGTGAGCACCGCCAGCGCCACCATCACCAGCGTCAGCAGCCGGTTGGCGTACGCCTCGCCGCCGTCCTCGTCGTCCTTCATGGCGCGCACGAGCTGCGGCACGAAGACGGAGTTGAGGCCGCCGCCGACGGTCAGGATGTAGATCATCGTCGGCAGTTGGTAGGCGACCTGGAAGGAGTCGCCGAGCAGGCCGAGGCCCAGGGCCGACACGATCAGCGCGGACCGGACGAAACCGGTGAGACGGGAGACCATCGTCCCCGCCGCCATCACGGCGCTGGACTTCAGCAGACCGCCTGCGCGACCGCCCTTCTTCGGCGTGGGCGCGGGCGCGGGTTCCGGGGCAGCCGGCTCCGCGGCGGGCGGCGGAGTGGCGCCCGCGTAGTGACCGGGCGTGGGGGACGCGGGGCCGGGCACCGGCGCGGAGGCGTACTGCTGCGGTTCGCCCGTCGGCTGCCCGGGCTGGGCGCCGCCCTGGGGCCCCTGGGCGTACCCGCCGTAGTGGTGGGGGAAGGCGTCGCCCTGGGACCGCTGGGCGTACCCGCCGTGCTGGTCGGGGAAGGCGCCGCCCTGCTGCTGGTCGCGGAAGAGGTGCGCGAAGGCGTCCGGTTCGTGGCGCTGTTCCCCGGCCTGGCCGACGAGGTCGTCCACGCCGACGTACTGCGTGGTGCGCGGGTCGTCGCCGTACGGCAGGTGCTGGGTGGGTCCGTCCGGCTCCGGAGCGGGTGTCCGGGCCCACACCCGGGGGTCGGGCGCGTACGGAGACTGGGGCGGCTGCCCGTACAGGGGCTGCTGCGGGTGGTGCGCGCCGGGCGGGGGCGGCGGGTGCGCCGACCGGTCGTAGAGCGCTTCCGCGACCGGGTCCTGGGCGTCGATGTCCTGCGCCCGGTAGGGGTCCTGGGCGTAGGCGTCCTGGACGTAGGCGTCCTGGACGTACATGTCGGCGGGTGGCTGTGACGCCTGGTCGTGCCCGGGCGGCGGACCCCCGGCGGGGTCCGACTCGGGATGGCCCGAGTTGGCCGCGGCGTTGCCGCGGTCACCGTCGTACGGCGCGTTCATGGTTACCCCACCTCATCGTCCCGGGCCGACCGGCCACGACTTCCTCAACGGTCCACTCTCTCACCCGTGCCGGACGGGTCGGCGCTTTCCGGTGCGGTGTCCGGGGCCGGGTCACTCGGCTGCTCCGGGCCGCCCTTCCGGGTGTCCGGCGCGGACTCCTGGGTGGGACGCCTCTCGGAGGCTTCGGGGTTCTTCGGGCCGCCGGCGTCCGCGTCCGCCGTGGTCTCCGGTTCCCACTCCTCGGCCTCGCGGGCCGCGGCGCGCTTGCGCTGGGTGTACATCCGGAAGCCGGCCAGGACGAGCAGCAGCACGCCGCCGCCGATGACCAGCATCACCGTCGCGGTGATCTCGGTCACCTTCACGTCGAACGTGACGGGCTGGCCGTAGGGCCGGCCGTCCTGCGTATAGAGCTGGGCGACCAGGGTGGCCCGGCCGTTGGCGTTGGCGTTCGTGGTGAACTTCACCGACTGGCTGTGGCCGCCGGAGACGGTGACGGGCTGCTCCTCGTAGGCGTTGCCGTCGATCTCCAGGCGGGTCGGGCTGGTGGAGGTGAGCCGCAGCACCAGGTGCTCGACGCCCTGCACCAGGTTGTTCTGGACCGTCACGGGAATCGTGGCGCTGCGGCCGGAGAGCTTGGTCTCCGACTTCTCGATCAGCCGGACCTGGCTGCTCAGCGTGTCCAGGTACGTCTCGACGCCGCTGCGGTAGATCGCCGCCTCGGCCGGCCGGCCGCGCCACGACGCCGCCATGCCCCGGTTCAGGGCGCGCCCGAACGGCGTCACCACGCGGGACTGGTCGGAGAGGATCACTTTGAAGCGGTCGAGCTTGTCCTGCGTCCTGGCGATCTGCTCGAAGGCCGACCGCGGGAGCTCCTGCTTGCGCAGCGACTTCGGGTACGCGGACGCCGGGGGCACGTCGGTGCCGGCGGCCGGGTCCGGCTTGGACTTCGCGGCCGTCGTGAGGTCCTGCGGCTCCGACCAGGTGCTGCCCTGGAGGACGCCGATGACCTCGGCCATGGTCTGGGCCTGGGCGGCGGACGGGGTGCGCTGCGGGGCGACCACGACGCTGCGCGGTCGGTCCGTCTGCAGGGCGAGGGTGAGGCTCTGAGCCAGGAAGCGCTGCACCGCCTGGGTGGAGGCGGAGGCCCTGGTCATGTCGCCGTCGAAGGCGGTGGACAGCCGTGCGTCCGCGACCACGGCCGTGGTGCCGCCGCCGATGGGCCGGGGTGCGGTGGGCGTGTAGGTCAGGTCGCGGCCCCCTTCGAAGGTGTCGCCACGGGTGATCACCTTGTCGGCGCCGGCCGAGGTCGAGACCTTGACGATGGCGGGGTCCACGGCGCCCTCGACGGGCCAGGCGAAGTCCGTGCTGGGCTTGACGTGCAGGATCGACTCGACGGTGCCGGCGGCGACGTCGGTGGCCTCCTTGAGGTGGCGCAGCGAGCCGGTGACCGACGTGCCGTGGTGGGCCAGGGAGGCGAGGTCGGGGTCGCCGAACGGCAGCGCGACGACCTCCTTGTCCTCCACCGCCTTCTGCACCTCGGTGAGCCAGCGCTTGGCGACCGCCTGGTGGCCGCCGACGACGTTCTTGTCGTCCGCGTTCTCACCGGGGATCTCGTACCGGGTGGTCATCGCCTCGACGGAGGCGAGCAGGTCCGGGTCGATCACCCAGGTGACGTCGAGGTCCCGTCCGAGGGCCACCATCCGGTCGAGACGGCCGCCCGGGGAGATCTCCTCGGCGAGCTCGTCGTCGTGGAAGACGGGCGTCTGTTCCTCGTCCGAGCCGGTCTCCGCCGTCATGTGGACGGAGGAGATCAGCGGCCACATGAACGTCGTCTTCGTCTTGGTGTCCGCTGCCTCGGGCTGCCACGGCAGGAACGTGTGGCGGACGCCGAGCGTCTGCTCCCACGGCTGGTCGGACGTCTCGCCGGAGAGGGTGACGGACAGCTCGTAGACGCCGTCCTGACCGAGGTCCAGTTCGTCCGTCGGCACGGAGATCGTGTAGGGCTGCGAGACCCCGGGGGTGAGCTTGGAGAACTTCTCGGTGTACTTGTCGTCGATCTCCGCTCCGAGGGGGCCGTCGATGTCACCGGAGTTCTTGGCGAGCGTGTCGATGCTGGAGCGGGTGTTGAGCAGTGGCCCCACCCGGAGACCGACGGAGGCGTCGGTGACGGCCCGCTTGCCCTTGTTGGTCACCGTCCCGGAGACGGTGACGGTGTCGCCCTCGGCGGGGGCGCTGGGCGTGAGGGAGTCGACGGAGACGGCCACCGATCCGTCGTCGGAGGCGGCCCGCGGCACGGCCGGGGCGGCGGCTTCCGCGGAGGGCGCGGCGGACAGCTGGACGAGCCCGGCCAGGAGGGGCGTCCCGGCGAGCAGGGCACCGGAGCGCCGCAGCCAGCGGCGGGCAGGTGAGGGACTGGTCCCCTGGAAGTCTGCCGCCTCGGCCACGCGCTCGCCCGTCCCTTGTCGTCAGTGGTCGTCGGAATGTGCGTCCAGGCATGGTAACGAGGTGCGAGAAGGGGAAGTGCCGCGGACCGGTGCTCAAGATCGAGCGGTGCGCGCCTTGTCCATGATCGCCACAGGTGTCCGTCCGCGCGCCTTTTTCCGGGCGCTCCGGGCCGTGCGGGCCACGTACCCTCTTCTGTTGTGCCGAACGCCAACGAAGCAACCAGTGCCCTGAGCCAGGTGCAGGACCGCGCCGTGAGTGAACTGCTGCGGGTCGCCCCTGTCGCCGACGACCTAGCCCGCCGTTTCCAGGAGGCGGGGTTCTCACTCGCCCTGGTCGGCGGCTCGGTGCGGGACGCGCTGCTCGGCCGCCTCGGCAACGATCTGGACTTCACGACCGACGCCCGCCCGCAGGACATCCTGAAGATCATGCGTCCCTGGGCGGACGCCGTCTGGGACGTCGGGATCGCCTTCGGGACGGTCGGCGCCCAGAAGGAGGCGCGCGTCGGGGACACCGAGCGGAGCTTCCAGATCGAGGTGACCACCTACCGGTCCGAGGCGTACGACCGCACGTCGCGCAAGCCGGAGGTGTCCTACGGCGACTCCATCGAGGACGACCTCGTCCGCCGTGACTTCACCGTCAACGCGATGGCCGTCGCCCTCCCCGAGAAGAGGTTCATCGATCCGCACGGCGGTCTGCGGGACCTCGCCGAGCGGGTGCTGCGTACGCCGGGGACGCCCGAGGAGTCCTTCTCCGACGATCCGCTGCGGATGATGCGGGCGGCGCGCTTCGCCGCTCAGCTCGACTTCGAGGTGGCCCCCGAGGTCGTCACGGCGATGAAGGAGATGGCGGGACGCATCGAGATCGTCTCTGCCGAGCGGGTGCGGGACGAGCTGAACAAGCTGATCCTTTCCGCGCACCCCCGCAAGGGCCTCACCCTGCTCGTGGACACCGGGATCGCCTCGTACGTGCTGCCGGAGCTGCCGGCCCTGCACCTGGAGCGCGACGAGCACCACCGGCACAAGGACGTCTACGAGCACACCTTGACCGTGCTGGAGCAGGCGATGGCCCTGGAGGAGGACGGTCCCGACCTGACCCTTCGCCTCGCCGCCCTGCTGCACGACATCGGCAAGCCCCGCACACGCCGCTTCGAGAAGGACGGCCGCGTCTCCTTCCATCACCACGAAGTGGTCGGGGCGAAGATGACCAAGAAGCGCATGACCGCCCTGAAGTACTCCAACGAACTGGTGAAGGACGTCTCCCGGCTCGTCGAGCTGCACCTGCGGTTCCACGGCTACGGCACGGGAGAGTGGACGGACTCCGCGGTCCGCCGCTACGTCCGCGACGCGGGGCCGCTCCTCGGCCGGCTCCACAAGCTGACCCGCTCGGACTGCACCACGCGGAACCGGCGCAAGGCCGCCGCGCTCGCCCGTGCGTACGACGGGCTGGAGGAGCGCATCGTCCAGCTTCAGGAGAAGGAGGAGCTGGACTCCATCCGACCGGACCTCGACGGCAACCAGATCATGGAGATCCTGGGCGTCAAGCCGGGGCCGGCGGTCGGGAAGGCCTACAAACACCTGCTGGAGCTCCGGCTGGAGAACGGCCCCATGGAACACGACGAGGCCGTGAAGGCTCTCCAGGAGTGGTGGGCCGAGCAGCAGGGCTGACAACGAGAGCGGGGGCATGTTTCACGTGAAACATGCCCCCGCACACGAACTGAGGGGTGGTGTTTCACGTGAAACACCACCCCTCAGTGTCGTCTTACTTGTCCTTCAGGCAGAGCAGGAAGCTCTTGCTGCCGTTGGTCTCCGTGTAGACGTACTCGAAGTCCTTGGCGGCTGCCTCGCACTTGCTCTGCGCCGTCAGGCCGGAGAAGTCGCCCTCGACCTTGGCCAGCACCGTGTACTGCGCCTTCGCGTCACCGCAGTCGACGACCTCGAGGTCCGGGTCGTTGTCGTCCGTGCTGCCCCGGTGCATGCAGTCGCCCACGGCGGCCGCGCTGGCGTCGTCGCGGCTCGCGATCCACCCGCCGATGGCCACACCCGCGACGATCAGCACGATCACGATGTTCTTGATCATCTTGAAGCTGATCTTGCGACCCTGCTGCTGCGGGGGCACCGGAGCTCCCGGCGGCGGGAAGCCGGGCTGGCCGGCCTGCTGCGGGAAGGGGGGCTGGCCCTGGGGCTGGCCGTAGGGCTGCTGCTGGCCCTGGGCGAACGGGTTGCCCTGGGGCGGCGGAGTGGTCACTTGGGGGTCCCCCTATACGTAGGCATGTGACGCGAAAGTCGCGTCGGTAAGACCCACGTAAGCTATCGGTCCCCACCGACAACTCCGTAGCGAGATATGGCTCTGTGGCACTGATGTGACACTTACTGGCGTCCAAAACGGGCCATAGTCACCGCAACCGCTCCGTAGGTAACGGCAATTGTTACCACCAGTGTGACCGAACGACCGTCCGAAGGGAGCACCAGGGCGGCAACGGCCGCAGCGCCGACGAACGCCACGTTGAACAGCACGTCGTAGACCGAGAAGATCCGGCCACGATAATCGTCGTGCACGGAGGCCTGGACGATGGTGTCCGTGGCGATCTTCGCTCCCTGGGTGCTCAGGCCGAGGACGAACGCCCCCGCCAGCAGCGGGCCGGAGGCGAAGGGCAGGCCGAACGCCGGCTCCAGCACGGCCGCCGCAGCGGCGCACAGCACGATCCAGCGACCGGGCCCCACCCGCCCCGCGGCCCACGGCGTCAGCACGGCCGCGGCGAAGAAACCGGCGCCGGACACCCCCAACGCCAGCCCCAGCAGGGCGAGTCCCTCGTCCGTGGTCGACGTCAGGTGGTACCGGCACAGCATCAGCAGCATGACGAGCATTCCGCCGTAGCAGAAGCGCATGAGGAACATCGCCGTGAGCGCCCAGGCGGCGTCCCTGCGCGCTGGGGCCGCGAGATGACGTACGCCCGCGGCCAGGCCGCCGACCGTGCCGGAGAGAGCCGTGCCCAGCCGGGGACGCACCGGAGCGCGGTCCGGGCCGAGCAGTTCCCTGGCGATGCGCAGGGCCGCCAGTGCCGCGCACAGGTAGAGGACGGCGCCCACGAGCACGACGGCCGCGTCCGAGTCGGAGACGACCAGCCGGACCACGAAGGCCAGGCCGCCGCCCGCGGTCGCGGCGAGCGTCCCGGCGGTCGGGGAGAGGGAGTTGGCGATGACCAGCCGCTCGGTGTCCACCACACGGGGCAGCGCGGCGGAGAGTCCGGCGAGGACGAAGCGGTTGACGCCGGTGACGCACAGCGCGGCCACGAACAGGAGCCAGTCGGGGACCCGGACGAGGATCAGGACGGCGGTCACCGACGCCATCAGGGCGCGCAGCAGATTGCCGTGGAGGAAGACCTGGCGGCGGCACCAGCGGTCCAGCAGGACGCCGGCGAAGGGGCCGACGGCGGAGTAGGGCAGGAGCAGGACGGCCATCGCCGAGGCGATGGCCGCGGCCGAGGTCTGCCGTTCCGGGGAGAAGACGACGTAGGCGGCGAGCGCGACCTGGAAGACCCCGTCGGCGCCCTGGGAGAGCAGCCGGACGGCGAGCAGGCGCCGGAAGCCCTGGAAGCGCAACAGAACGCGCAGGTCACGGACGACAGCCATGGGGCACAGCCTCACATACGACGGGGGTCTCCGGGACACACGACCCGGAGACCCCCGACTGCCCGCTGTGGTCGCGCTTCTAGCGCTCGACCTCGCCCTTGATGAACTTCTCGACGTTCTCACGGGCCTGGTCGTCGAAGTACTGCACCGGCGGCGACTTCATGAAGTACGAGGAGGCCGACAGGATGGGGCCGCCGACGCCCCGGTCCTTGGCGATCTTCGCGGCGCGCAGGGCGTCGATGATGACACCGGCGGAGTTCGGGGAGTCCCAGACCTCGAGCTTGTACTCCAGGTTCAGCGGGACGTCACCGAACGCGCGGCCCTCGAGGCGGACGTAGGCCCACTTGCGGTCGTCCAGCCAGGCGACGTAGTCGGACGGGCCGATGTGGACGTTCTTCTCGCCGAGCTCCCGGTCGGGGATCTGCGAGGTGACGGCCTGGGTCTTCGAGATCTTCTTCGACTCGAGGCGGTCGCGCTCGAGCATGTTCTTGAAGTCCATGTTGCCGCCGACGTTCAGCTGCATCGTGCGGTCCAGGACGACACCCCGGTCCTCGAACAGCTTCGCCATGACGCGGTGCGTGATGGTGGCGCCGACCTGCGACTTGATGTCGTCGCCGACGATGGGGACGCCCGCCTCGGTGAACTTGTCCGCCCACTCCTTGGTGCCGGCGATGAAGACCGGAAGGGCGTTGACGAAGGCGACCTTGGCGTCGATGGCGCACTGGGCGTAGAACTTCGCCGCGTCCTCGGAGCCGACGGGCAGGTAGCAGACGAGGACGTCGACCTGCTTGTCCTTGAGGACCTGCACGACGTCGACGGGCTCCTCGGCGGACTCCTCGATGGTCTCGCGGTAGTACTTGCCGAGACCGTCGAGCGTGTGGCCGCGCTGGACCGTCACGCCGGTGCGGGGAACGTCGCAGATCTTGATGGTGTTGTTCTCGGAGGCGCCGATGGCGTCCGCGAGGTCGAGACCGACCTTCTTGGCGTCCACGTCGAAGGCGGCGACGAATTCGACGTCACCGACGTGGTAGTCGCCGAACTGGACGTGCATCAGGCCCGGCACCTTGGACGCCGGGTCGGCGTCCTTGTAGTACTCGACTCCCTGCACCAGCGATGCGGCGCAGTTGCCCACGCCGACGATGGCTACGCGAACCGAACCCATTCCGGTTGCTCCCTGTGTGTACGAGTGAGGCCCCTGCGGGCTCTCACGTGGCGGTGTCGCCGGGCGTATCCGGCCGGGGGTCGTCCCCGGGCCGGGGCAGGTCGCCCGTCGCTCCAGATGTGGTGTCCTGCTGAGCGGGCCCCCCGGCGGCGGACCCCTTGAGGTCCCGGCCGGCCCGCTCGCTCTCGATGAGCTCGTTCAGCCAGCGCACTTCGCGCTCCACGGACTCCATCCCGTGGCGCTGGAGCTCAAGCGTGTAGTCGTCGAGGCGCTCCCGGGTCCGGGCAAAGGAGGCACGCATCTTCTCGAGGCGCTCCTCCAGCCGGCTGCGGCGGCCTTCCAGCACGCGCATGCGGACGTCGCGCGACGTCTGCCCGAAGAAGGCGAACCGAGCGGCGAACGTCTCGTCCTCGTACGCGTCCGGTCCCGTCTGGGCGAGCAGCTGCTCGAAGTGCTCCTTGCCCTCCGCGGTCAGCCGGTAGACGATCTTGGCGCGGCGTCCCGTCAGCGGAGCGGCGAGGGCGTCCTCGGTGGTGTTCCCCGGCTCCTCGATCAACCAGCCGTTGGCGACCAGCGTCTTGAGGCAGGGATAGAGCGTCCCGTAACTGAACGCACGGAACACACCCAGTGACGTATTGAGTCGTTTACGCAGCTCGTACCCGTGCATCGGCGCCTCGCGGAGCAGGCCGAGTACGGCGAACTCGAGGATTCCGGAACGCCGGCTCATCGTCGCCTCCCCTCTGCCCCGGTCGCGCCGCGACGGACTCGTGTGCGGCTCGGAGCCGCCTTTATGTCGAGCTGATGTATCGACTCGATACATCACGACGATAGAACGACCTTCCGGGGGCGACAAGAGGGGGGAGGGTGAACGGGATCACATCACCGTTTCGTTGCGAGCAAGTTGCCTGATTTGAGGTGAACTTCTGGGCCCGGTGGGTTTTGGCGGTGCGTAGTCTGTGCGCCATGCAGACCACCGGGAACCGAGTGACGACTGGGGGCGTCCCTGTCCCCGGTGCGGTACGGGTGAATGCGCCGAGCGCCGCACCCGTACTTCAGGGGGACCGGAAACCAGCCGCCGTTTCCAGGCGCGCAGAGGTGCGCCTGCCCGAGGAGTAGTCGTTCGATGAGCGAGCACCGTCGCAAACCGCCGCAGCCGCAGGGAGGCGGACGTGCCGCGGCCCGACGCGGCCAGTCCGGCTCGTCCTCCGGCCGCCGAGCGGCACCGCGAGGCGCCACCGGATCTGCGTCCGATGCCTACGGGTCGGGCGCCCGCGACGCGGGGGGTGAGGCCCGCCCGTACGGCAGTCGTGCCGAGGCGCGGCGTGCGGCACAGCGGGGAGGGTCCCGCCGCGCCGCCGGGCCCGGACGCGGACGCGCGGCCCCTCCGGCCAAGAAGAGAGTCATCGACTATCCGCGCCACGACAAGGACGGCTGGCGCCGCTGGATGCCGTCCTGGAAGTTCGTGTCCGGCCTGTGCCTCGCCTTCTTCGGCAGTCTCGTCGCCGTAGCGGGGATCGGGTACGCGATGGTGAGCGTCCCCAGCGAGGAGAACGCCATGGCGTTGTCCGAGAACAATGTCTACTACTGGGCGGACGGCAGTCAGATGGTCGCCACGGGCAGCGGCCAGAACCGGCAGAACGTCACCCTCGACCGGATCCCCGAGGCCATGCGCTGGGCGGTGATCTCGGCCGAGAACAAGAGCTTCTACACCGACTCGGGCATCGACCCCATGGGCATCGCCCGTGCGCTCGGCAACATGGCGCGCGGCGGTGACACCCAGGGTGGTTCGACGATCACCCAGCAGTTCGTGAAGAACAACTACCTGTCCCAGGAACAGACGCTCTCCCGGAAGTTCAAGGAGATGTTCATCTCGATCAAGGTGGGCGCCAAGCTCTCCAAGGACGAGATCCTCCAGGGCTACCTGAACACCTCCTACTACGGGCGTGGCGCCTACGGAATCCAGGCCGCTGCCCAGACGTACTACGGCAAGGACGCGGTCGACCTCACACCGAGCGAGTGCGCCTTCCTCGCGGCCCTGCTCAAGGGTCCGACGTACTACGACCCGGCCGGCAACCAGAGCATCGACAGCTCGGCCACGCCCGAGGCGAACCGCGAGCGTTCCGAGGAGCGCTGGGCCTGGATCCTCGAGCAGATGCACACCGACGAACGCCTCTCCACCGCGGAGTACCAGCAGGCGATCAAGAAGTACCCCATGCCCCAGGGCCGCAAGGCGATCAAGGGCATGACCGGCCAGATCAGCTACCTGGTCGACACCGCGAAGCGGTACGTCCTGAAGAACTCCGACCTCACGGAGGCGCAGTTCGACCAGGGCGGCTACCAGATCTACACGACCTTCGAGAAGTCCAAGGTCGATGCGCTGGCCAAGGCGGTGCGGAAGGTCGAGAAGGAGAACATCGACCCGAAGCGCGAGAAGGACCAGCACGTCCAGTTCGGCGCGGCCACGGTGAAGCCCGAGGACGGCGCGATCGTCGCCCTGTACGGCGGCGCCGGCTTCGAGAACGGCCACTTCAACAACAACGCCGACACCCAGGGCGTCCCCGTCGGTTCGACGTGGAAGCCCTTCGTGCTCGCCGCCGCGATGCAGCACGGCACGTACAAGACCAACGGTGTGGGCGTCTCACCGGCCAGCAAGTACAACGGCAACGACAAGCTGAAGATTCTGAACAACGACGGCTCCTACGTCCTCAAGAAGGACAACACGCCGTTCCTCCAGAAGAACGAGAGCGACCACCCGTGGGGCTACATCAGCCTCAGGAAGGCGATGGAGCAGTCGGTCAACACTCCGTTCGTGCAGCTCGGCATGGACGTGGGGATGAAGAAGGTGGCGGACGTCGCCGAGAAGTCCGGCATCCTCAAGGACAGCTTCGCCGGACTGAACGCCTCGTTCGCGCTCGGTACGTCCACGCCCAGCGCGATCCGCATGGCGGACGCGTACGCGACGTTCGCTGCGTCCGGCAAGCAGGCCGACCCGTACTCGGTGACCATGGTCAAGCACCAGGGCTCGGAGCTCCCCGGCTTCGAGAAGCCGCGGGTGGAGCAGGCGATGCCCGAGAACGTGGCGAACAACGTCACCGACGTGCTCGAGAACGTGATCGAGAACGGTACGGCCCAGTACGCCAAGGAGCTGGGGCGGCGGGCGGCCGGCAAGACGGGTACCACGGACGAGAACAAGTCGGCCTGGTTCGTCGGCTACACCCAGCAGTTGTCGACCGCGGTCGCGATGTTCCGTGAGGACCCCAAGAGCCACAAGCTGCTCTCCATGAACGGCACGGCGGGCAAGGACTCGATCCACGGTGGTGACATCCCCACCGAGGTGTGGACCGAGTTCATGAAGATCGCGCTGAAGGGCGAGCCCGACCCCGGATTCCCCAAGGCCGAGAAGATCGGTGAGGTCGCCGACGGCGTCGGCGCCCCGTCGCCCACCCCGACCGTCACGGAGACCGAGGAGACGACGCCGTCGGCGACTCCGACGCCCACGGAGACGGTGACCACTTCGCCGTCGCCCACGGAGACAGAGACCTGCGGGCCGTTCGACTTCCGTTGCCGGGACGAGGAGGAAGAGGACGGCGGGACCGAGAACGGTGGCGGTGACAACGGAGGCACCGACGGAGGCGTGACCACGTCGCCCGACCCCTCCGAGTCCGAGGACCCCGGCGGGTCCAGGGGCGGCGACAACGGCGGCGGCTTCCTCGGAGGCACCGACGGCTGAGCCGTTCCCGCCCTGTAGGGGTGTTTCACGTGAAACAGGGGCCGCCGTACCCGACGGGTACGGCGGCCCTCGCCGTATCACCGGGCAGGTACGGCAGGATGTGCGGCATGCCCAGTGGAAAAACGACGCAAGCGAGCGTCCACGAGCCGGACCCGGTGCGGCCGACGGAGGAGGACCGGGTCGCGGCGGCCGGCAGCGAGCTGATCGGGGGACCGATCGGTCGGCGTGCCCTGCTCGGCAGATCCTGGTGGACCCCGGTGCGGGTGATCGCGCTCGTGGCGATCGGCGTGTTCGCGCTCGGACTGATGCAGAAGGCGCCTTGTTACAACGGAGCCTGGTTCTTCGGTGCCAGTTCGCAGTACACGCACGCCTGCTACTCGGACATCCCGCACCTGTACCAGGGGCGTGGCTTCGCCGACGGGCTGGTGCCGTACTTCGACCGGCTCCCCGGGGACATGGAGTACCTCGAGTACCCGGTGCTGACGGGCGTGTTCATGGAGGTGGCCGCCTGGCTCACCCCGGGCAGCGGCAGCATCCAGGACCAGGCACAGTGGTACTGGATGGTCAACGCCGGGATGCTCATGGCGTGCGCGGCCGTCATCGCCGTGTGCGTGACGCGCACCCACGCGCGGCGTCCCTGGGACGGCCTGCTCGTCGCCCTCGCCCCGGCCTTCGCGCTGACCGCCACCATCAACTGGGACCTGCTGGCGGTCGCTCTGACGGCCGCCGCGATGCTGATGTGGTCGCGGGGGCGTGCCCTCGCCTTCGGTGTCCTGCTGGGCCTCGCCACGGCCGCCAAGCTCTATCCCGCGCTGCTCCTCGGGCCGCTGCTCGTGCTGTGCTGGCGCGCGGGCCGGTGGCGGCAGTACGGCACGGCGCTCGCCGGGGCCGCCGTCGCCTGGATCGTCGTGAACGGGCCGGTGATGCTGTTCGCCTTCGACGGCTGGTCGAAGTTCTACACGTTCAGCCAGGAACGCGGCGTCGACTTCGGTTCGTTCTGGCTGATCCTGGCCCAGAACTCGGACGACCCGCTCGCCACCGAGACGGTCAACACCCTCGCGACACTGCTGATGCTGCTGTGCTGCGCGGGCGTGGCGGCCCTGACGCTCACGGCTCCGCGCCGGCCGCGCTTCGCCCAACTGGCCTTCCTGATCGTCGCGGCGTTCATCCTCACCAACAAGGTCTACTCGCCGCAGTACGTGCTGTGGCTGGTGCCGCTCGCGGCGCTCGCCCGGCCCAAGTGGCGGGACTTCCTGATCTGGCAGGCCTGCGAGGTGGCGTACTTCCTGGGCATCTGGATGTACCTCGCGTACACGACCAGCGGGGACGCCCACAAGGGGCTGCCCACCGACGGCTACCACTGGGCCGTCGGCGTGCACCTGGCGGGGACGCTCTACCTCTGCGTCATGATCGTCCGCGACATCCTGATGCCGGATCGGGACCCGGTGCGCCGCTCCGGCGGTGACGACCCCTCGGGGGGCGTTCTGGACGGCGCCGAGGACGTCTTCGTGCTCGGCCCCGCGGCGCGTCCCGCGCGGCACGCGGCCCACTCCGAGGGGCCCCAGGTCGACTGGGGCGGAACAGAGGCCCAGGGAGGTTCGCTCTGAGCGAACCGCCGCCGTCGGGCGGTCGTCCCGGGACCACGCGAAGGGCCGTGCACGGAAATCCGTGCACGGCCCTTCGCGTGGTCCCGGCGTTGTCTCAGCGGTCGACGAGCCGGTCGAACTGCGTGGTGGTGTGCCGCAGATGGGCCACCAGTTCCTCGCCGACCTTGGGCTCCGGGGCGTCGGCCGGCACGAACAGGATGGACACCTGCATGTGCGGCGGCTCGGCGAACCAGCGCTGCTTGCCCGCCCACACGAACGGCGAGAGATTCCGGTTGACGGTCGCGAGGCCGGCCCGGGCGACGCCCTTGGCGCGCGGCATGACGCCGTGCAGGGCCTTGGGGGCCTCCAGACCCACCCCGTGGGACGTCCCGCCCGCCACGACCACCAGGAAGCCGTCGGAGGCGGCCTTCTGCTGCCGATAGCCGAACCGGTCGCCCTTGACGACGCGCGTGACGTCCAGGACCGCGCCGCGGTACTCGGTCGCCTCGTGGTCCCCGAGCCAGAGCCGGGTGCCGATCCGGGCGCGGAAACGGGTCTGCGGGAACTGCTGCTGGAGGCGGGCGAGCTCGTCGGCCTTGAGGTGGCTGACGAACATCGTGTGCAGCGGCAGACGGGCCGCCCGCAGACGGTCCATCCAGCCGATGACCTCCTCGACGGCGTCGGACCCGTCGGTGCGGTCCAGCGGGAGGTGGAGGGCGAAGCCCTCCAGCCGGACGTTCTCTATCGCGGCGTGCAGCTGGGGCAGGTCCTGCTCGCTGATGCCGTGCCGCTTCATCGAGGACATGACCTCGATGACGACGCGGGCACCGACCAGGCCGTACACGCCGTCGACCGACGACACCGAGCGGATGACCCGGTCGGGCAGCGGCACGGGCTCCTCGCCGCGCCGGTACGGCGTCAGCACCAGCAGGTCACCGCCGAACCAGTCCTTGATCCGCGCGGCCTCGTACGTCGTGCCGACGGCCAGGACGTCCGTGCCCAGCCGGGTGGCCTCCTCGGCGAGCCGCTCGTGGCCGAAGCCGTAGCCGTTGCCCTTGCAGACCGGGACGAGCCCCGGGAACTGCTCCTGCACGTGCTTGTGATGCGCCCGCCAGCGCGCGGTGTCGACGTAGAGCGTGAGCGCCATGGCCGGACCTGGAACCTTTCTCGTGGCTGCGGTGTAACAAAGGTATGGGAGGCGACGAAGCCGTCGGGGCTACGAAGACGCATACCGCGGCGAAGCGCGGGTCAGCGGCGCGACATGTAGATGTCGAGCGCCTTGTGGAGCAGCTTGTTGAGCGGGAAGTCCCACTCGCCGAGATACTCGGCCGCCTGGCCGCCGGTGCCGACCTTGAACTGGATCAGACCGAAGAGGTGGTCGGTCTCGTCCAGCGAGTCGGAGATGCCGCGCAGGTCGTAGACGGTGGCGCCGAGCGCGTAGGCGTCGCGCAGCATCCGCCACTGCATCGCGTTGGAGGGACGGACCTCGCGGCCGATGTTGTCGGAGGCGCCGTAGGAGTACCAGACGTGCCCGCCGACGATCAGCATGGTCGCCGCGGACAGGTTCACGCCGTTGTGCCGCGCGAAGTACAGCCGCATGCGGTTGGGGTCCTCGGTGTTGAGGGCCGCCCACATCCGCTGGAAGTACGACAGCGGGCGCGGCCGGAAGCGGTCGCGCACGGCCGTGATCTCGTACAGACGCTGCCACTCGGGCAGGTCGTCGTAGCCGCCCTGTACGACCTCGACGCCGGCCTTCTCGGCCTTCTTGATGTTGCGGCGCCACAGCTGGTTGAAGTTCTTGTGGACCTCTTCGAGCGAGCGGTTCGCCAGCGGCACCTGGTAGACGTAGCGCGGCTGGACGTCGCCGAAGCCGGCGCCGCCGTCCTCGCCCTGCTGCCAGCCCATACGGCGCAGCTTGTCCGCGACCTCGAAGGCGCGGGGCTCGATGAAGTCGGCCTCCAGGTCGCGCAGACGCTTGACGTCCTGGTCCTGGATGCCCCGCTTGATGGTCGCGGCCTCCCAGCGCCGGATGATCACCGGCGGGCCCATCTTCACGGAGAAGGCGCCCTGCTGCTTCAGGTGGGCGAGCATCGGCTCGATCCACTCCTGGAGGTTCGGCGCGAACCAGTTGATGACCGGGCCCTCGGGCAGGTAGGCGAGGTAACGCTTGATCTTGGGCAGCTGCCGGTAGAGCACCAGACCGGCGCCGACCATCTCGCCGGTGCGGTCGTCGAACCAGCCGAGGTTCTCGGAGCGCCACTCCGCCTTGACGTCTGCCCAGGCCGGGACCTGCATGTGGCTCGCCGACGGCAGGCTCTGGATGTACGCCAGATGCTGCTCGCGACTGATGGTCCTCAGGGTCAGGCTCATTCGGGGCGCTCCTCGGGCTGGTGTGTCCCCATGGGTTCAGGGGCTCCGGCTCTCGCGCGAAGCCTACTGCGCCTCGGGTGCGGCCCGGTTGGGCGCACGGGACCTCGGCCCCGGCCGGCCGTCGGCCGGGGCCCTCGACGATGTGCGGTTGGGGGTGCGGACGTCAGGCGATGACTCCGCCGAAGAGACCGCCGCGCGCCATGCCCAGGAAGAACCCGATCCCCGCGAGGCCGAGGCCCAGGATCAGCCCGAAGCGCTCACGCGTCGTGACGGAGATCCACTGGCCGTACGCCCCGGTGAGGAGGCCCACCAGGCCGGTCCAGGAGCTGAGCAGGTGCAGGTCGTGGAACTGCGCCGAGATGAAGGACGTGAGCCCCAGCACCAGGGTCACCGCGAGCAGGGTGTACTGGAGCGGGTGGGGCTTGCCGTCGGTGGCGAAGAGTCCGCCGGCGGTGTTGGGTCGCATTGCCTGTGCCATGGGCACCTCCTGCGAAGGGCGGCGCATCGTAGCGCCGTACACACCCGATGTGTCCAGATTGACGGGCTTCACGGCCAGATTTCAACCGGAAGCCGCTGTGCGGGTACTCTGTAGCGTCTGCACCGGTGTCTGTCCGGACAGAGCCAGGCGGGAGCAGGAGCGGGTCATGGCCCCTCCGTCCGGCCCGGCGGACCGCCGCCCGGCTCGATTGTCAGTGGCGGCTGTTCTACTGACAGACATCGTTGCGCAACGCATCACGACCCTCCTGCCACGGAACGACCGTGGCCGCTGAGTCCAAAGGAGGTGGGTTCCACATGCGTCACTACGAGGTGATGGTCATCCTCGACCCCGATCTCGAGGAGCGCGCTGTCTCCCCGCTGATCGAGAACTTCCTCTCTGTCGTCCGTGACGGCGGCGGAAAGGTCGAGAAGGTCGACACCTGGGGCCGTCGTCGTCTCTCGTACGAGATCAAGAAGAAGCCCGAGGGCATCTACTCGGTCATCGACCTGCAGGCCGAGCCTGCGGTCGTCAAGGAGCTCGACCGCCAGATGAACCTGAACGAGTCGGTCCTCCGGACCAAGGTCCTCCGTCCCGAGACCCACTGAGCGTCTCCGCTCGGTTGATCCCGGGATCCGAGTAGCAGCAAGCAGCCAGCAGCAAACCCGCCGAGAGGTTCCCCCATGGCAGGCGAGACCGTCATCACGGTCGTCGGCAATCTTGTCGACGACCCCGAGCTGCGCTTCACCCCGTCCGGTGCGGCCGTCGCGAAGTTCCGTGTCGCGTCGACCCCCCGCACCTTCGACCGTCAGACGAACGAGTGGAAGGACGGCGAGAGCCTGTTCCTGACCTGCTCCGTCTGGCGTCAGGCGGCGGAGAACGTCGCCGAGTCGCTCCAGCGAGGCATGCGCGTCATCGTGCAGGGCCGGCTGAAGCAGCGGTCCTACGAGGACCGTGAGGGCGTCAAGCGCACGGTCTACGAGCTGGACGTCGAGGAAGTCGGCGCCAGCCTGCGCAACGCCACGGCCAAGGTCACCAAGACCACCGGCCGCGGTGGCCAGGGCGGCTACGGCGGCGGTGGCGGCGGCGGCCAGGGCGGCGGCGGCTGGGGCGGCGGCCCCGGCGGCGGCCAGCAGGGCGGCGGCGCTCCCGCGGACGACCCGTGGGCGACCGGTGCTCCCGCCGGTGGTCAGCAGGGCGGTGGCGGCGGCTGGGGCGGTGGCTCCGGCGGCAGCGGCGGCGGCTACTCGGACGAGCCCCCCTTCTAGGGCGGGCCGTACCCACACTTCTTGATCACACAGGAGAAACACCATGGCGAAGCCGCCTGTGCGCAAGCCTAAGAAGAAGGTCTGCGCGTTCTGCAAGGACAAGGTCACGTACGTGGACTACAAGGACACGAACATGCTGCGGAAGTTCATTTCCGACCGCGGCAAGATCCGTGCCCGCCGCGTGACCGGCAACTGCACGCAGCACCAGCGTGACGTCGCCACGGCCGTGAAGAACAGCCGTGAGATGGCGCTGCTGCCCTACACCTCCACCGCGCGATAAGGGAAGGGTGACCCACTCATGAAGATCATCCTCACCCACGAGGTCTCCGGCCTCGGCGCCGCGGGCGACGTCGTCGACGTCAAGGACGGCTACGCTCGCAACTACCTGGTTCCGCGGAAGCTCGCGATCCGCTGGACCAAGGGTGGCGAGAAGGACGTCGAGCAGATCCGTCGTGCTCGCAAGATCCACGAGATCCACACCATCGAGCAGGCCAACCAGGTGAAGGCCCAGCTCGAGGGCGTCAAGGTCCGCCTGGCCGTCCGCTCCGGCGACGCCGGCCGTCTCTTCGGTTCCGTCACCCCGGCCGACATCGCTTCGGCGATCAAGGCCGCCGGTGGTCCCGAGGTCGACAAGCGCCGCATCGAGCTCGGTTCGCCGATCAAGACGCTGGGCGCCCACGAGACGTCGGTGCGTCTGCACCCCGAGGTTGCCGCCACGGTCAACATCGAGGTCGTCGCCGCCTGAGGGCAGCGCTCGCTGAAGCAGTGAGCACGGGGGCCGCATCCGTCAGGGTGCGGCCCCCGTCGCATGGGTGCGGTGTTTCACGGTTCATGTGAACCGTCCTGAGAGCGGTGTTCCACGTGAAACGCTCAGCGTGCGGCGCCCGTGACGACCCAGCGGCCCGAGCGTGAACGCAGCCACAGGGTCAGCATCCGCACGGTCATCATCAGTGTCATCGTGGCCCACAGCGCGGTGAGGCCACCTCCGAGAACGGGCACCAGCAGGGCGGCCGGGGTGAACACCGCGAGGGTGACCAGCATCGCCCAGGCCAGGTACGGCCCGTCGCCCGCGCCCATCAGGACGCCGTCCAGGACGAAGACGATGCCGCAGATCGGCTGGGACAAGGCCACGATCACCAGGGCGGGCAGCGCCGCGTCCTTCACGGCGGCGTCGCCGGTGAAGAGTGACAGGAACACCGGGCGGGCCAGGACGACGAGCATGCCCAGAAGGACACCGACGGCCACACCCCACTCGACCATGCGGCGGCACACGTCCCGCGCACCTTGGGCATCACCGGCTCCCAGATAACGCCCGATGATGGCCTGCCCCGCGATGGCGATGGCGTCGAGGGCGAAGGCGAGCAGGCTCCACAGGGAGAGGATGATCTGGTGGGCCGCGATGTCGGAGTCTCCCAGACGGGCGGCCACCGCCGTCGTGATCATCAGGATCGCCCGCAGCGAGAGCGTCCTCACCAGAAGGGGAGCGCCCGCCTGGGCCGAGGCCCGGATCCCGGCGACGTCCGGCCGCAGGGAGGCTCCGTGCCGACGTGCGCCCCGCAGCACCACGCCCAGATAGACCACGGCCATGCCGCACTGCGCGATGACCGTGCCCCAGGCGGACCCGGCGATGCCGAGGCCGGCGCCGTAGACCAGGACGACGTTGAGAATGCCGTTGGCGACGAAGCCGGCGACCGCCACGTACAGCGGGGTCCGGGTGTCCTGCAGTCCACGGAGCACACCGGTGGCCGCGAGCACGATCAGCATGGCCGGGATGCCGAGCGCCGAGATCCGCAGATAGGTGGTGGCGTACGGGGCGGCGGTCTCGGAGGCCCCGAAGAGGTTCACGAGCGCCGGTGCCGTGGGGAGGACGGCAGCCATGACGGCGGCGCCGAGCAGCAGGGCCAGCCAGATGCCGTCGATGCCCTGACGGATCGCGGCGGGAAGGTCACCGGCGCCCACCCGCCGGGCGACGGCCGCCGTGGTGGCGTAGGCGAGGAAGACGAAGACGCTCACCGCGGTCACCAGGAGGGCCGACGCGACGCCGAGTCCGGCGAGCTGTGCCGTGCCGAGATGGCCGACGATGGCGCTGTCCGCCATGACGAAAAGAGGCTCGGCGACGAGGGCGCCGAAGGCCGGGACGGCCAGCAGGACGATCTCTCGGTCGTGCCGACGGCGAGCGGCCTTGGGGCGCGCGGGGGCCTGTGTCATGTGCACCAATCTAATCATCCACAGGTAAGAGATGCCAACTGATTATGACCCTTACTTCGTGGCTCAGGGTGTGGGGTTGTGTACACCTGTTGAACCGATCTTGATCCGTGTGGGGAAGTTTTTCTTCTGCACAGCCGGTGGATGGCAAAGAAGCAGGTCAGAGTGTTCTTCACAGGGTGCTCGAGGGCTTGTTCACAGCGCTGTCCACCGGCTCGTGCACAGGTTTCGCGGAGTTCTCCACAGCTCTGGGCCAGTCGTCCACACGACCTGTGGATAACCAGATTGGCTGACGGTGCCGACGGGCCTACGGTGGTCCGGCGCCTGCTCCGTCCACCGGATCCGGAAACGTCACAAAACCGGCGTCCGACAAGCGGAGTCGGCCCCCCTTATCTGTCAGTGCCGTGCCGTAGAACTGAGACGCACGGCGAGATCCGCTCCGGCGGACGGGAGGAGGTGGCTCGGTGAGCATTTCCGAGCCCTTGGACGACCCCTGGGCCGACAGCGGTCCCAGTGATCGTCTGCCCGCCTCCCGCCGCACGGGTGATCACGGCAGGGGCCGCGACGAGCAGCACGACCGCGGCCCGGACCGGGGAGTGTGGGACGGCCCGGGCTCCGCCTTCGAGCGGGTCCCGCCCCAGGACCTGGAGGCCGAGCAGTCCGTGCTGGGCGGCATGCTGCTGTCCAAGGACGCCATCGCCGACGTCGTCGAGATCCTCAAGGGCCACGACTTCTACAAACCGGCCCACGAGACCATCTACACCGCGATCCTCGACGTCTACGCCAAGGGCGAGCCGGCCGACCCGATCACCATCGCCGCCGAGCTGACCAAGCGCGGCGAGATCAACAAGGTCGGCGGGGCGTCGTACCTGCACACCCTCGTGCAGACGGTGCCGACAGCGGCCAACGCGGCGTACTACGCGGAAATCGTGCACGAGCGGGCGGTGCTGCGCCGCCTGGTCGAGGCGGGCACGCGCATCACGCAGATGGGATATGCGGCCGACGACGACGTCGACGAGATCGTCAACCGCGCCCAGGCGGAGATCTACGCCGTCACCGAGCAGCGCACCAGTGAGGACTACCTGCCGCTCGGCGACATCATGGAGGGCGCCCTCGACGAGATCGAGGCGATCGGGTCACGCAGCGGCGAGATGACGGGCGTCCCCACCGGGTTCACCGACTTCGACTCGCTCACCAACGGGCTGCACCCCGGTCAGATGATCGTCATCGCCGCGCGTCCCGCGATGGGCAAGTCGACGCTCGCGCTGGACTTCGCGCGGGCCGCCTCCATCAAGAACAACCTGCCCAGCGTCATCTTCTCGCTCGAGATGGGCCGCAACGAGATCGCGATGCGTCTGCTGTCCGCGGAGGCCCGCGTCGCCCTGCACCACATGCGGTCCGGCACGATGACCGACGAGGACTGGACCCGCCTGGCCCGCCGGATGCCGGACGTCTCGGCCGCGCCCCTCTACATCGACGACTCGCCCAACCTGTCGATGATGGAGATCCGCGCCAAGTGCCGGCGGCTCAAGCAGCGCAACGACCTCAAGCTGGTGGTCATCGACTACCTCCAGCTCATGCAGTCGGGCGGTTCCAAGCGGGCCGAGAGCCGGCAGCAGGAGGTCTCGGACATGTCCCGTAACCTCAAACTGCTCGCCAAGGAACTGGAGATCCCGGTCATCGCGCTGTCGCAGCTGAACCGAGGTCCCGAGCAGCGCACGGACAAGAAGCCGATGGTCTCCGACCTGCGCGAGTCGGGCTCCATCGAGCAGGACGCCGACATGGTCATCCTGCTGCACCGCGAGGACGCCTACGAGAAGGAGTCCCCGCGCGCCGGCGAGGCCGACCTGATCGTCGCCAAGCACCGAAACGGCCCGACGGCGACCATCACGGTCGCCTTCCAGGGCCACTACTCCCGCTTCGTCGACATGGCGCAGACCTGAGCGACGGCCGGCACGGGTTTCCGGATCCCGTGGCCGCTTCCCACTCAGCGATGGCCACTGCGTGGGGTGAAGGACACAGGACGGAAGCCCTTTTTCCTCCAGCTCAACCCAGTGCGCAGCGATCGAGTGCGGCACGGACCCGGTGGAGCCCCTCCACCCTCCAGTGGCCCCGGTCAGGCATCTGGTCGGCTCGGCGCCAGCGCCAGGCCGAGAACATCGCCCAGTTCAGGGCGCGGCACCGTTGAACCAGGCCGTGGTCAGCCCCCGCATAGTGCTCCCCCACTTCCTCAGGAGCATGGGCGAGGTCGAACTCGATCGGCCCACGGCAGCACGTGGCGAGGTCCACGAGAAGCGGTCCTCGCCTCGTGTTGAGGAGATTGCCCGGATGCGGCTCGCCGTGCAGCAGCTGGTCGCCGGTTCTGTCGCAGCTGATCGTGGCGCTCAGGCCCTCGAGTGTGGTGCTGAGGAGCTCCCGGTCGGAGTCAGGTAGCTCGGGGGATCGTTCCGGGTCGTTCACCTCTTTCAGCGCCGCGGTGACTCGGTCGGTGAAATGCGGTGCGTCCAGATCGATCTGGCGCAGGGCGGCATGGTGCCGCATCAGCACGTCTGCGTAGTCGGCCGGCGCGATCTCTGACCCCACAGGTTCGTAGTAGGTCCAGAGCGAGACGGCGAAGGCGTCACGCACATGGATGCGGGGCTGGATCCGAGGATCGAGCTCGGCCGCCGGGGCGCCGACGTCGGCGAGACGGTGGGCGACCTCCACTTCGAACTCGGAATCAGCCAGATGCCCCGAAGGCGCGACCCGGGCGAGAACATCACAAGGGAGCAGGCGCAGCGCGACCCGGTCCGAGTTGTGGACGACGACGGCGTCGTCGGCCTGAAGTCCCAGAGCCGAAGCGGTCGCCCGTCCTGCCGCCATTGCTCGGCGGAGTTCTGACGGCTCCATACCGTTCTCCCTCATCGTTGAGTACGCCTGCGCGCCCGGGGACAACAGCGACGTCCCCGAGGTCTTCATGAGCACCGGCCGGACCCCGGACCCCGGACCCAGGCCCGGCGATAAGCATCGCAAAGCAGGACCCGCACAGGCCGGGGGATTCATTCGGCCGACCTTGTGACCGGTGGCCGGCAACGGTCGTCACAGACGCGGTTCGCGTACAGGCCCCGGTCAGGACGTCCCCCGCCGTTCTCGGCAGGGTGGTGTTCTGACGGGACCGGTCGCCGTCACGTGGATCTGACGTACCTGCTGAACTGGTGGCATGACGTCACCCCAGGAAGAACTGCTGCCCAGTACGCGGCGCGCGCTGCTGCACCGGATCGCCGTCGCGCAGAGCGAAGGGCGGACGCCGTCGCTCGTCGCGACCGTGGTGCGGGGCGGAAGGACCGTGTGGAGCGGGGCCCGGACCTCGGTGGAGGGGGAGGTCCCGGACGACGACGTCCAGTACCGGATCGGCTCGATCACCAAGACCTTCACCGCCGTTCTGGTGCTGCGGTTGCGGGACGAGGGTCTGCTCGACCTCGCCGACCCGCTGGAGAAGCACCTGCCGGGCACCGGCGTGGGCGAGGTGACCGTCGTCGACCTGCTCGCGCACCGCGCCGGACTGGCCGCCGAGACGCCCGGCCCTTGGTGGGAGCGGACCCCCGGCTCCCTGCGCCCCGTACTCGCCGACGTCCTCGGCGAGCGTCCCCTGGTTCACCCGGTGGGGCGGCGCTTCCACTACTCGAACCCCGGGTACGCGCTCCTCGGCGCGCTGGTCGAGAAGCTCCGCGGGGCGCCGTGGGCGGACGTCCTGCGGCGGGAGGTGCTCGACCCTCTGGGGCTGCGCCGCACGACCGTGGAGCCCGTGGCGCCGCACGCGGGCGGCTGGGCCGTGCATCCGTGGGCCGACGTGATGCAGCCCGAACCGCTGGAGCACCTGGGCGTGATGGCCCCCGCCGGGCAGCTGTGGTCCACCACCGGTGACCTGGCCCGCTTCGCGGCCTTCCTGGCCGCGGGGGACGAGCGGGTACTGAGCGCCGAGTCGGTGCGGGAGATGCGGACGCCGGCGGCGCCGGCCGAGGCGGCGGACGTGGCCGACGGTTACGCGTACGGCCTGGGCCTGGAGCTGCGCCATCAGCACGGCAGGGCGCTCGTCGGCCACACCGGCTCGCTTCCGGGGTTCCTGGCCTGTCTGACGATGGACCTCGCGGACGACGTCAGCGCGGTGGTCCTCGCCAACTGCACGTCCGGGCCGGCGCCGTTCACGGTCGCCGCGGACCTGGTCCGGATCGTCGCGGAGGCGGAACCCCGTATCCCCGTGCCCTGGCGACCGCTGCGAAAGGCCGATCCCGCCGTGCTCGACCTGGTGGGGCAGTGGTACTGGGGGACGTACGCCTTCGGGCTGCGGCTGTCGGCCGACGGGCTGCTCGCGCTGGAGCCGCTCTCCGGGAAGGGGCGGCGCTCACGCTTCCGTCCGGACGGCGCCGGCGGCTGGGTGGGGCTCGAGGGCTACTACGCCGGGGAGGTGCTGAAGCCCGTGCGGCGTCCGGACGGCTCGGTCAGCCATCTCGACCTCGGCTCGTTCGTGTTCACCCGGCAGCCGTACGAGGAGGGCGCCCCGGTGCCCGGCGGCGTGGACACGGAGGGGTGGCGGGGCATCCCGTAGTCGGCGGCCCGTGGACCCGGCCGGGTCCGGTGGCTTACCGGACACACGCAAGCGGCCGTGTTTCACGTGAAACACGGCCGCTTTTCTCACAGAGCCAGCTTGAAGCCCACATGCGAGGCCGTGAAGCCGAGCCGCTCGTAGAAGCGGTGGGCGTCGGTGCGGGTGTTGTCCGAGGTCAGCTGGACCAGCCGGCAGCCCTCGCGGCGAGAGGTGTCGATCGCCCACTCCATCATCCGGCTGCCCAGACCGCTGCCGCGTTCGTCCGCATGGACGCGCACGCCCTCGATGATCGACCGCGTGGCGCCTCGCCGGGACAGTCCGGGAATGATGGTGAGCTGGAGCGTCCCGACGACCCGCCCTCCCCGGACGGCGACGACAAGGTGCTGGTTCGGGTCGGCACGCAGCCGGTCCATCGCGGTCAAGTAGGGTGCGAGGTCGTCAGGTGACTCGCGTCGCGCACCCAGCGGGTCGTCCGCCAGCATGGCGACGATCGCCAGGACGTCGTCGGTGGTCGCGGGCCGTATCTGAAGGTCTCCCATGCCGCGCACCCTATGCGGGCACGGGCGCCTTCAGCGTCTCCACGACGTGGACCAGCGGGGCGAGGTCGGGGTTCTTCGCCGCCTCGTCGAGCGCCTCGCGCAGCGCGGTGTCGTTGGTGGGCCGGGCCTCTTCCAGCAGCTTGAGGCCAGCCTCGGTGACGTCGGTGTAGATGCCGCGCCGGTCGGTGGGACAGAGGTAGCGCTCCAGAAGACCGCGGTCCTCGAGCCGGGTGACCAGCCGGGTGGTGGCGCTCTGGCTGAGCACGACCGCGTCGGCGACCTGCTTCATCTGCAGATGGCCGCCCTCGCCGGCGTGCTGCCGGCTCAACACGTCGAGCAGGGAGTACTCCCGCA
Organism: Streptomyces sp. DH-12; assembly: GCF_002899455.1. Lineage (GTDB taxonomy): Bacteria > Actinomycetota > Actinomycetes > Streptomycetales > Streptomycetaceae > Streptomyces. The sequence goes on from NZ_PPFB01000001.1 coordinate 3,953,498, forward strand.
CGCTCAGATCGTGCCGGGCCTGCAGGGCGCGCTCGATGTGGGTCTCGATCCTCCCGTGCAGCAGCGAGAGAGCGCACCAGCCCTGGGCGAGGGCGGTGAGTGCGGGATCCGTGGCTGTCATGGGGCGATTCCTCCGTCCAGCAGCGTCTGACACCAGGGTAGAGCACAGGTGAAATATCCCGCGCTTGCAGATATCCCGCGTCTGCAACTATTGTCGAGTCTCGTTAAGCGCTCCCGCAATCTCCGGAAGGTCTGTTCCCTCATGCCTCTCGCGCTTCTGGCCCTCGCGATCGGGGCCTTCGGGATAGGCACCACCGAATTCGTGATCATGGGCTTGCTGCCCGAGGTCGCGGGCGACTTCGGTGTCTCCATCCCCACCGCCGGTTACCTGGTGACCGGCTACGCCCTGGGTGTCATGTTCGGCGCCCCCCTGATGACCGTGCTCGGCACCAAGATCTCCCGGAAGCGCATGCTGATGCTGCTGATGGGCCTCTTCGTCGTCGGGAACCTGCTCTCGGCGCTGGCCCCCACCTTCGGCCTCATGCTGACCGGACGGGTGGTCGCGTCCCTGGCCCACGGCGCCTTCTTCGGCATCGGCTCCGTCGTCGCCGCCGACCTGGTCGCCCCCGACAAGCGGGCCGGCGCCATCTCTCTGATGTTCACCGGTCTCACCGTCGCCAACGTCGTCGGCGTGCCGCTGGGCACCCTGGTCGGCCAGTCCCTCGGATGGCGCGTCACCTTCGGCATCGTCGCCGCGCTCGGCGTGGTCGGCCTGCTGGGCGTCGCCAAGCTGGTGCCCGACATGCCCAAGCCCGAGGGCGTGCGGCTGCGCCACGAACTGGCCGCCCTGAAGAACATGCAGGTCCTGCTCGCCATGGCGATGACCGTGCTCGGCTTCGGCGGCGTCTTCGCGGCGATCACCTACATCGCACCGATGATGACGCACGTCGCGGGCTTCGCCGACGGCTCCGTCACCTGGCTGCTGGTGCTGTTCGGCCTCGGCATGGTCGGCGGCAACCTCGTCGGCGGCAAGTACGCCGACCGCGCCCTGATGCCGATGCTGTACGTGTCCCTCGGGGCCCTCGCCGCCGTCCTGGCGCTGTTCACCCTGACCGCCCACAACAAGATCGCCGCGGCCGTCACCATCGCCCTCGTCGGCGCACTCGGCTTCGCCACCGTCCCCCCACTGCAGAAGCGGGTCCTGGACCACGCGCACGGCGCTCCCACCCTGGCCTCGGCGCTCAACATCGGCGCCTTCAACCTGGGCAACGCGCTGTCCGCCTGGCTGGGCGGCCTGGTGATCGCCGCCGGGCTCGGCTACACCGCCCCCAACTGGGTCGGCGCCGTCCTCGCCGCGGCTGCCCTGGCGCTCGCCGTCCTCTCGGCCGGCCTCGAGCGCCGCGAGCGCGCGGCCGGCACACCGGCCGCCGGCACGGCCCCCGCGGAGCGGCCGACCGTCGCCACGCGCTGACCCGCGACGCCGCCGGGCGTGGGGCCAGGGCCGTCCCCGCACCCACCGTCCCCCCTTCCGTCCGTCACGACGGACACCGCACGAACCGCAAGGAGAACCACCTCATGACCACCACTGCCGTCGCCCCGCTGACCACCACGGACGCCGAAGCCCTCGTCACCGCCGCGGTCGAGGCCGCCGAGAAGGCCGGTGTCACCGTCAGCGTGACCGTCCTCGACGCGGGCGGGCACCTGCTCGCATTCCGCCGGGACGACCGAGCTGTGCTGATCTCCGGTGAGACCAGCACGCGCAAGGCCTACACCGCGCTGCAGCTGAACACGCCCACCGCCGACCTGGTGGACGCCGTGCAGCCCGGCGGGCTCTTCCACACCCTGCCCACCGCCCTCGACCGGCCGCTGCTCTTCATCGCCGGCGGCGTGCCCGTACGGCGTGACGGCCGGCTGATCGGCGCCGTGGGCGTCGGCGGCGGCGCCCCGGAGCAGGACCACGGCTTCGCCACCGCCGCTGTGGAGTCCCTCGCCTGACGACGGACGCCAACCCCGCACGACGTACGGCACAGCCGTACAAGGCGTGGCAACGCCCGTACGGCGCATCGCACGGCGACGCCGGTCCCGCAGGCATGCGGGACCGGCGTCACCGTCTGCGTACCGTCAGGCGGCCGCCACCGTCACCGGGGCGAACCGCCGGCTCCAGTCCCCCGGCAGTTCCGTGATCCCGTGCGTCATGACGGCGTTGAACGCGACTGGCGCGAGGCCGCGCTCCTTCACCCAGTCGAGCAGCTCGCGGTGCCGTACGTCGATGTCGGTGCGCAGGGGGCGGTTGGTGTGGGCGGCCAGCGAGGCGATGAGTGCCTGGGCGGTCGTGGTGTCCCGGGCGATCAGCGGGCCCACGACATGGGTGTTCATGTTGGGCCAGGCGGCGGCGTAGCCGATGATCCGTCCGTCCTCTTCGGCCACCCGCAACTGGTCCGCGAAGGCGGGCAGGCGGGTGACGATGTGCGTCCGGTCCGTGCCGAACACCTCCTCGTCGAGCCGCAGGATCGCCGGAAGGTCGTCGGCGGTGGCCGTGCGGGTCAGGACGTCCGGCCGGCCGGACGGGACGAAGTGGCCGCGCACCATCTCGGCCTGACCGGTGACCTTGAAACCGAGCTCCTCGTAGAGGGGCCGGCCGAGGGGCGTGGCGTGCAAGGTGAGGGGAGTGGGTCCCGCCTCCTCGACGACATGGTGCATCAGCCGGCGTCCGAGGCCCTGCCGGGAATGGCGCTCGGCGACGAGCACCATGCCGATGGCCGCCAGGGAGGGCTGCTCGCGCGGTCCGTACTCGGTGACGACGCAGGCGGCCGCCAGACCGCCGTCGGGGGAGTCGACGCCGTGGCCGCGCCCGGCCGCGAGCAGGAGTCCCCACTTGTGCTCCTCCCGGGGCCACCCCCGGTCCTCGGACAGGTCGGCGCAGGCGGTGAGGTCGCGGAGCGTCAGACGACGGATGGGCAGGGAGTCGAGAGAAGGTGTCGGCACGCAGGTCAGGCTGTCCGACCGGGGCCTTCGGCGTCCACCTGTTTCCGCGGATGCGTGCGTGCTTCCGGCCATCTCGTCCAGGCCGGGATCAGCCCAGGTCGGAGGCGTGGAGCGCGCGAACGCCTTCGATGTTGCCGTCCAGGTAGTGCCGCAGGGAGAGCGGTACGAGGTGGACGGAGGCGATGCCGACCCGGGTGAAGGGCACCCGCACGATCTCGTACTCGCCGGCGGGTTCCTCGACCTCCGGGCCGTGCCGCAGGGACGGGTCCATGGACTCCAGGCGGCAGACGAAGAAGTGCTGCACCTTCACGCCGGTGGAGCCCTCGTCCTCGCCGATGTGCTCCACGGTGTCCACGAAGCACGGCACCACGTCGGTGATCTTGGCCCCGAGCTCCTCGTACACCTCGCGGTGCAGGGCGTGGACGACGGTAGGGTCCTCCGGCTCGACCCCGCCGCCGGGAGTGACCCAGTAGGGGTCCACGCCGGGTTTGGTGCGCTTGATCAGGATCAGATGATCGCCGTCGAGGAGAACGGCTCGGGCGGTGCGCTTGACCACGGGTCGGACGGTCATGGGAGAAATGTGGCCCGGCTGGTTCCACGTGAAACATCGCCGGACGCCCTTGCTCCGGGGCTGCCGGACGCCGGGGCGGCGACGACTGTGTCAGCACCAGTCGGCGGCCGCCCGCTCCAGCCACTCGTGGGCCCGTGCGATGTGCGGCATCGCCAGCGTGCCCGTGCGGACGGCCAGGAAGTAGGTGCGCAGCGGAGGCACCGCGGGTTCGTGCAGGGTCACGACCTCGCCGCGCGTCAGCGCGCCCGCGCACAGATAGCGCGGCAGCACCGCGAGACCCGCCCCGGCCGTGGCGCACGCCAGCACGGCCCGCAGGTCCGGGACGATCACCGTGCCCGGACAGACCGGACGGGAGTCGAACACGGAGGCCCAGTAACGGGCGACGAAGGGGAGCGACTCGTGCACCTCCACGACCGGAACCCGCTCGAGGGCGGTCGGCCCGGCCCGGCGGAGCGTCCCGGTGCCGATCCGCTCGGCCCAGTCGGGCGCGGCGACCAGGACGTGCTCCTCGTCGCAGAGCGCGGTGGCCGAGAGCAGCGCACCGCGCGGCCGGATGGTGCTGATGGCCAGGTCGTGGTGGCCGGCGGCGAGTCCTTCGAGGACCTCGTCCACGGTGCCGAAGGAGGCCCGCAGCGCGAAGCCCTGGCCGTCCTCGCCGGTCAGCTCCGTGAGCGCGGGCAGCGCCCGCTCGGCGGTGAACTCGGGAGGTCCGGCGAGGTGCAGGGTACGTAACGAGGAGTCCTGCTCCAGCCCGGACTCGGCTATCTCCACCAGGGCGTCCAGGTGCGGCGCCGCCTTGTGGGCGAGTTCGTCGCCGATCGTCGTCGGCGTCACCCCGCGCGCCTGCCGCAGGAACAGGGGCCGCCCGACCTGCCGCTCCAGCGTTCTGATCTGCGAGGTGACGGCCGGCTGTGAGAGGCCCAGCAGGGCCGCCGCGCGCGTGAAGGAACCGGCCCGGTGCACGGTCACGAAGGTCCGCAGCAAGGCCAGATCCACGGCACGCACCCCTCCCTCGTCGACCCCGCCGCAGTCCGGACGGGCCCAACTATAAATATGTCGATAGGCCGCTGTCGCTCCAGTGATTGGACACTGACAGTGAGTCAACTAGCCTAAGTCGAGCGGTTCTTCGCGCGCAGAACCGAGGGCGGTCCGAGCCACGAGGGGGGAGGCTCGGACCGTCCGCAGTGGTGCCTTCCGTCAGATGTCCGCAGGTCGGTCTGCCGTTGCGTCCAGCGCCCGCAGCACGTCCGCGACCAGGTCCTCCGGGTCCTCGGCGCCCACGGAGAAGCGGACGAAGCCCTCCGGCACCGCGTCCCCGCCCCAGCGTCCGCGCCGCTCGGCCGTGGACCGCACGCCGCCGAAACTCGTCGCGTCGTCCACGAGCCGCAGGGCGTCCAGGAAACGGTCCGCCCGCTCGCGGGACGGCAGTGTGAAGGACACCACGCACCCGTAGCGGCGCATCTGCAGCGACGCGATCCTGTGGGACGGGTCGTCGGGCAGCCCCGGATAGCGCAGGCCCGTGACCTCCGGCCGCTCCCGCAGCGCCTCGGCGAGCCGCAGCGCGGTGGCGCTCTGCCGCTCCACGCGCAGCTGCAGCGTGGCGATCGACCGGTGGGCGAGCCACGCCTCCATGGGCCCCGGAATGGCGCCGACGATCTTGCGCCAACGCCGCACGGCGGCCATCGCCCCGGCGTCCCGGCCGGTGACGTACCCGAGGAGCACGTCGCCGTGTCCGGTCAGCTGCTTGGTGCCGCTGGCCACCGCGAAGTCCGCGCCGAGCTCCAGCGGGCGCTGGCCCAGCGGCGTCGCCAGGGTGTTGTCGACGGCGACCAGGGCCCCCCGCGCGTGGGCCGCTTCGGCGAGCCGCCGCACGTCACACACGTCCAGACCGGGGTTGGAGGGCGTCTCGATCCACAGCAGCTTCGCGCCGTCCAGCACTTCCAGCTGGGCGTCGCCGCCGGTCGGCGCGGTGCGCACCTCGATGCCGTACGCCTCCAGCTGGGCGCGCGCCAGTGGCAGCGCCTGGTAGCCGTCGTCCGGGAGGACGACCGCGTCCCCCGCGCGGAGCTGGGAGAACAGCACCGCGGAGATGGCGGCCATGCCGGAGGCGAACACCAGCGTCTCGACGCCGTCCCGCCCCGGAGCCTCCAGTTCGCCGATGGCCCGCTCCAGCAGGGTCCACGTCGGGTTCTCGTCCCGGCCGTAGGTGTACGGGCCGGTCGGGTCGCCCGGCAGATGGAAGTGGGCGGCGAACACCGGCCCGGGCAGGGTCGGCTCGTGCTTCACCGGCTCGGGCAGCCCGGCCCGCACCGCACGGGTGCCGTCGCCCGGTCCGCCCGTGCCCCTTGTCGCGTCGCTCATGCCGCCCGTCCTTCCACCTGCTCGCGCACTGCGGCGAGCAGTCCTTGGCTCGCCGCCTCCACCATCTCAAGACACACGTCAAAACCCTCAGGACCCCCGTAGTAGGGATCGGGCACGTCGAGGTCGTCACCGGCGGCCGGGTCGTACGACCGCAGCAGCCGCACCTTCTCCGCGTCCCGCTCCGTGGGGGCGAGGCGGCGCAATGTCCTGAGATGACCGGCGTCCAGCGCGACGACCAGATCGAGACGGTCGAACCAGGAGGGGTCGAACCGCCGGGCCGTGTGCTCGGCGTCGTAGCCGTTCCCCCGCAGCACGGCGGCGGCGCGGGGATCCGCGCCCTCGCCCTCGTGCCAGCCGTCGGTGCCGGCGCTGTCGATCTCGACCAGCTCCTCCAGCCCGGCCTCGGCCACGCGCGCGCGGAAGACGAACTCGGCCATCGGGGAACGGCAGATGTTGCCGGTGCAGACGAAGCAGACGCGGTAGGTCATCCTGGTCAGTCCCCGTCGGGCAGGACGACGTTCAGGGCCCAGGAGACGACGGAGATGATCAGGCCGCCCAGGACGGCCGTCCAGAAGCCCTCCACGTGGAAGCTCAGGTCGAGCTGGCCGGCGAGCCAGGAGGTGAGCAGCAGCATCAGGGCGTTCACCACCAGGGTGAACAGGCCCAGGGTCAGGATGAGCAGCGGCAGGCTCAGCAGGTTGACCACCGGCTTGACCAGGACGTTCACCACGCCGAAGATCAGCGCCACCAGGAGCAGGGTGCCGATCTCCTTGCCGGTGTCGTCCCCGGTCAGGGTGATCTTGTCGAGGAGCCAGACCGCGACCGCGAGGGCTCCCGCGTTGGCGACCGTCTTGACTAGGAAATTCTTCATGTGTCTGATCGTTGCAGACAGCATCGTGATCGGGCAGTGAGAGAACAGGGGCGGGACCAGTGAAGGCATTCCGGCTGGACGAACTGGAAGCGGAACGCGCCGCGAACGACGGGGCGTACCTGCAGTTCCTGCGGGAACGGAACATGTCGGTCGGCCTCTACGCCCTGGACGCCGGCGCCCAGGACCCGCAGCAGCCGCACGGCCAGGACGAGGTGTACTTCGTGGTCAGCGGCCGCGCCTCGATCACCGTCGGCACGGAGACCACGGAAGTGGCGCGCGGCAGCGTCGTCTACGTACCGGCCGGGGTACCGCACAAGTTCCACCACATCAGCGAGGACCTGCGGGTCCTGGTGGTGTTCTCTCCCCCGGAGAGCTGAGGCCCGGTCTCGGGGTTCCCTAGGGGACGGGTCAGGGGAGGACAAGGGATCCAGGGCCCCCGCCGGACCCCCGGCCGCCCTAGCATCGAGTGCAGGACGTCATCGACACGACCCGGCGGGCAGCGGGCGGAGAGGTAAGGACGAGGCCATGCGAGAGATCTTCACGGGACTGCCGTGGTGGGTGAAGTGGATCGCGGTGCCGGTCATCGCCCTGGTGGTGTTCGGCGGTCTGATAGCGAGCGTGGTCGGCTTCGTCGTCGGCCTGCTCTTCAAGGCGCTGGTCTTCGTCGCCCTGGTCGGCGGACTGATCTACGTCGTGCGGAAGTTCACGGCGAGTTCCTCCTCGCGCGACTGGTGAGCCGACGGGAACCGGCGGGACGGTAACAGGAAGCGCCGGTTCCCTCGGGTGGGGGAAGTTTCCGCTCAGGACCTCCTGGGAGCGGTGACGGCCGGTTAGAGTCCGGAACTCGACGCGGGGCCGGTCCCCGCGAGCGGCGACCCCACCACCCGTGTTCCCCGCACGGGCTGCCCCCTCGCGTTACGGGAGTGACCCTTGGCCACGACTGGCACCGCCCCCGCCTCTCGGACCGCGGTCCCCCCGCAGCCCCGTTCTCCGGCACCGCCCGCCTCTCCCGCCGGTGCGACTCTCATCGGCTCGGTCCAGCGCGCCATGCGCCTGCTGGAGACCGTCGCCGGTCACGAGCACGGTGCCCCGGCCAAACAGCTGGCCCGGGAGACCGGGCTGGCGCTTCCCACGGCCTACCACCTGCTGCGCACCCTGGTGCACGAGGGGTATCTGCGGCGCGACCGCGGACTGTTCTTCCTCGGGGAGGCCGTCGAGCGGCTGAGCAGCAGCGGAGCGCGGCAGAAACGTCGCAGCACGGTGACCGACACCCTCGCCCGCTGGCGGGACGCGGTGGGCGCCCCCGTCTACTACGCGGTGTACCACGACGGCGAGATCGGTCTGGTCGGCGTCGCCGACACCCCGGCCGCCCCGGCTGTCGAGGAGTGGGCCGACTTCCGCGAGACCGCTCACGCCCACGCCCTGGGCCAGTGTCTCCTCGCGCAGCTCGACGAGGCGGCCCGGCGCGACCATCTCGACCGCTATCCGGTGCGGCCGGTCACTCCGTACACGGTGCGCGACGCCCACAGCCTGCTCCGCCGCCTCGAACGCGCCCGGGACAGCGAGATGGTGACCGAACGTCAGGAGTACGCGCTGGGGACGGTGTGCGCCGCGATCCCTCTCACGGTCGGCGCGACAGCGGCGTCCGTGGCGGTCTCGCTGCCCGTGCACCAGGCCGAACGGCTCCTCCCAGCGGTCCAGCGGCTGCAGGCGGAAATGCGCCGTCTGCCGGGGTCGCTCGCACTGTCTATCAGTATCTGAAAACTCACTCCTTGTGATCTGCTGTGTACGTTCAGCAAGATTCCCTCTGGTGTCAGGGTCCATGCCCGGCCAGTCCGCGGCGAATGACGGGGTAGGCGATGCGCGAATCCGTACAGGCAGAGGTCATGATGAGCTTTCTCGTGTCGGAGGAGCTTTCCTTCCGCATTCCGGTGGAGCTGCGTTATGACACCTGTGATCCCTACGCGGTGCGGCTGACCTTCCATTTGCCCGGAGACGCCCCGGTGACGTGGGCGTTCGGCCGGGAGCTGCTGGTCGACGGCGTGGGCAGGCCCTGCGGCGAGGGCGATGTGCGGGTCGCGCCGGTCGACCCCGACACCCTGGGCGAGGTGCTGATCCGGCTGCAGGTCGGCAGCGACCAGGCGCTGTTCCGCTCGTCGGCCGCCCCGCTCGTGGCCTTCCTCGACCGCACCGACAAGCTGGTGCCGCTGGGGCAGGAAGGGGCGCTCGCCGACTTCGACGCTCATCTCGACGACGCGCTGGACCGCATCCTCGCGGAGCAGAGCGCCGGCTGAGGCGTTGGGCCGACCGGGTGGGCCGGTGGCGTAACGCTTCAGCGCGCCCCCGGCCCGGCGCTCGACCCGCGACGGGGGACGTCAGCGCTTGCGGCGTCGGCCCCGTCCGCCCCGCACCATGGCCGGCCGGGGCTCCGGCGCGTGTCCCGCCGTCCGCCCGGGCACCGGGGCCCGGTCCGCCGGGCGGTCGGCCGAGACGACCAGCGCGGCCAGGGCCGTGGTGACCGGCACGGAGGCGACCAGGCCGATCGAGCCGATCAGCGTGCGCACGATCTCCTCCGCGACCAGCTCGCTGTTGGCGACCGTCCCCACGCCGCTCTGCGCGACCGAGAACAGCAGCAGCAGCGGCAGCGCGGCGCCCGCGTAGGCGAGCACCAAGGTGTTGACGACGGACGCGATGTGGTCGCGGCCGATGCGGATGCCCGCGCGGTACAGCGCGCGGCGTCCCATCGACGGGTTGGCCTCGTGCAGTTCCCACACCGCGGACGTCTGGGTGACGGTCACGTCGTCGAGGACACCGAGTGAGCCGATGATGATGCCCGCGAGCAGCAGGCCGCTCATGTCGATGTCCGGATAGAGACCGTGGATCAGGCCGGTGTTGTCGTCCGTATTGCCGGTGAGGGCCGACCAGCCGATGAACACGGACCCCAGGATGCCGATCAGCAGCAGCGAGACCAGGGTGCCGAGCACCGCCACCGAGGTGCGGGCCGACAGCCCGTGACAGAGGTACAGGGCGAGCAGCATGATCAGGCTCGCTCCCACCACCGCCACGACCAGCGGGTTCGAGCCCTGCAGGATCGCCGGCAGGATGAAGAAGGTGAGCACCAGGAAGCTGACCGTCAGCGCGACCAGCGCCATGACGCCCCGCAGCCGGCCCACGGCCACCACGGCGAGAGCGAAGACACCGGCGAGCAGCGCCAAGGGGAAGCGGCGGTTCACGTCGGCGACCGAGTACTGCAGGTCCTCCGGTGCGGAGGGCTCGTAGGCGACGACGACGCCCTGGCCCTCGCTCAGCTGCCGGGACTGGTCCGGCTGCACGATCTCGGTGAACGTCCGGCCCTTGTCCTTGCCGGTGTCGACCCGGATCGTCGCCTTCTTGCAGGTGCCGTTCGCCTGTCGCTGGGCGGAGGATCCCTCGGCGGTGGAGGTGTCACCGGTCGGGACGCCGGCGGAGGGGTTCGCGGAGGAGCAGTCCACCGCCACCACGTCGGTGACGGTGGCCTGCTGCGTCTGGCGGTCGAAACCGACGCCGGTGCGCTCGTGGGCGGGGGCGCCGCCCGGCCACAGGACGGCAAGGCCGACGAGGACCGCGGCGGCGAAGGGGATGAGGACCGCGGCGATGACCTTGCGCAGGTGGCGGGAGACGGGGGTGGCCGGGCCGTGACTGTGGCTGTGCCCGTGGTGGGCCCCGCCCGTCGGCACCGGATCACCCGGCGTCGTCGGGGCGTTCAAGCGCCGGTGGGAGCCGGTGTGCTCGTGCGAGCCCGTGCGCCCCTGCCCGGGGCCGTGCTCGTGCCGCTGCCCAGGACCGTGCCCGGGCTGGGCGTCGGCACCGTGCGGTGGCTCGGACGGCGGGTACGGAGGCGGAGAGTTCGAGGTCACCGACCGATCATCGCAAGAAGGAAGGGTGCCCTCTGGTCACCGCGCCAGAAGTGCCGCTAGCGTGGAGGCACCTTTTGTACACGCGGGAGCTCGGAGCACCGGGCTGAGAGGGCGCTGACCTCCGTCCCAGCGATGTTCCACGTGAAACATCACCGACCTCGAGTGATGTTTCACACGGAGCGTCGACAGACGGAAACCGCTGCGTCGACCGCCGAACCTGTTACCGGGTAATGCCGGCGTAGGGAGTAGGTCTCATGACCAACAAGGACGCACGCACGCCTGCCTCCGCGCAGAACCCGACGGAGACGTCGGAGGCCACGGAGGCCGGGAAGTCCATCGGCTGGCACAAGGCGTACGTCGAGGGCAGCCGCCCCGACCTGCGCGTGCCGGTCCGTCAGGTGCACCTCACCAACGGGAAGTCGGTCACTCTGTACGACACATCAGGCCCGTACACCGACCCGCTCGTCGACACCGACGTCCGCCGGGGACTGGCCCCGCTGCGTGAGAACTGGATCGTCGCCCGCGGCGACACGGAGGAGTACGCGGGCCGTCCCGTCCGACCCGAGGACGACGGGATCAAGCACACCTCGCCGCGTGGGGGCCTGCGCAATCTCGACGCGGTCTTCCCCGGCCGGCCGCGTCAGCCACGCCGGGGCCGTGACGGCCGGGCCGTCACCCAGCTCGCGTACGCGCGCCGGGGCGAGATCACGCCCGAGATGGAGTTCGTGGCGGTCCGGGAGAACGTCTCCCCCGAGGTCGTCCGCGAGGAGATCGCGGCGGGCCGCGCGGTGCTGCCCGCCAACGTCAACCACCCGGAGACCGAGCCGATGATCATCGGCAAGCGGTTCCTGGTGAAGGTCAACGCCAACATCGGCAACTCGGCGGTCACGTCCTCCATCGAGGAGGAGGTGGAGAAGATGACCTGGGCGACCCGCTGGGGCGCCGACACGGTCATGGACCTCTCCACCGGCCGCAACATCCACACCACCCGCGAGTGGGTGCTGCGCAACTCCCCCGTCCCCATCGGCACGGTGCCGCTCTACCAGGCGCTGGAGAAGGTGGATGGCAAGGCCGAGGAACTGACCTGGGAGATCTACAAGGACACGGTCATCGAGCAGGCCGAGCAGGGCGTGGACTACATGACGGTCCACGCGGGTGTCCGCCTCGCGTACGTGCCGCTCACCGCGAACCGCAAGACCGGCATCGTCTCGCGCGGCGGTTCGATCATGGCGGCGTGGTGCCTGGCGCACCACAGGGAGTCGTTCCTGTACGAGCACTTCGAGGAGCTGTGCGAGATCCTCGCCGCGTACGACGTCACGTACTCGCTCGGTGACGGCCTGCGGCCCGGGTCCATCGCGGACGCCAACGACGAGGCGCAGTTCGCGGAGCTGCGGACGCTGGGCGAGCTCAACCGGATCGCCAAGCGGCACAACGTACAGACCATGATCGAGGGGCCGGGGCACGTCCCGATGCACAAGATCAAGGAGAACATCGACCTCCAGCAGGAGATCTGCGAGGAGGCGCCGTTCTACACGCTCGGTCCGCTCACGACGGACGTCGCGCCCGCGTACGACCACATCACCTCGGGCATCGGCGCCGCGATGATCGCCTGGTGGGGCACGGCCATGCTCTGCTATGTCACGCCCAAGGAGCACCTGGGCCTGCCCAACCGGGACGACGTGAAGACCGGCGTCATCACGTACAAGATCGCGGCTCATGCCGCCGACCTCGCCAAGGGGCACCCGGGCGCCCAGGAGTGGGACGACGCGCTCTCCGACGCGCGCTTCGAGTTCCGGTGGGAGGACCAGTTCAACCTGGCCCTCGACCCGGACACGGCCCGTGAGTTCCACGACGAGACCCTCCCGGCGGAGCCGGCGAAGACGGCCCACTTCTGCTCCATGTGCGGCCCGAAGTTCTGCTCCATGAAGATCTCCCAGGACATCCGCCGCGAGCACGGCGGCAGCCGCGCCGAGATCGAGGAGGGCATGGCCCAGAAGTCCCGCGAGTTCGCGGCAGCGGGCAACCGCGTGTATCTGCCGATGGCCGACTGAGAAGGTGACGGGGTGGTTCCGCCGCTGAGCGGAGCCACCCGGTCCTCGCCCGTGGGTCTGCGCTGCTCCGGGAAAGGGAGCAGCGCAGGTTCTCGAGAAACCGGTTTGGTGCCTGGTGGTGGACGCTCGTACGGTCGTGCACGTGAGGAGCATGGTCGTCGGCGAGCCGCGCAGGCTGGGAGTTCCCGGGCACGAGGCGAGACTGAGCTTCGAGACGGAACTCCACGGACTGGGGGCTGCGCCGCGGCGCAGGCTGCTGACGCTCGACGGGAAACCCGCGTTCGAGCTGTCCATGTGGTGCGGTACGTGTCAGTTCCTGTTCCGGCGGCTCGAGGGCGCCGACGGGACGCTGTCGTTGGAGGACCTGCGGGAACGCCTCGCGAACCGGATCTCCGGCCTGGACGACGGCATCCTGACGGCGTTCGGCTCCCTGCTGCCGGAAGGCGACTACCTCCCCCTGTTGCTGCGTGTCGAGCCACGGTTGGTCCTTCCGGGGCAGGACGGCGACTACTTCAGCAACGAGCAGGTGGCCACTTGGGGGCCCGATCGGTTCTGGGGTCTGCCGGAGCACCCTCGCACGCCGTACTACCGCACGTTCGAGACCGTGGTCGACGACACCGCGCATCTCTACGAGTTCGTCGTGCCCATGGTCCCTCCGCTGTGGAACGACCGGGAACGGGTGGAGCAGTACGTCCGGCGGATGCGGCGAGGAAGTGTGCCGACGGCGGTAGCGGTTTCGACTCTGGATCTGTGCGGTCCCGCGGTGAGTCCTCACCCGGCCGACGGCTACGAGCACTGGGGGCTGACGCATTTCCTGCTCGACGGTCACCACAAGCTGGAGGCGGCGGCATCGGCCGGACGCCCCGTGCAGATCCTGTCACTGCTGGCCGTGGGCGAAAGCTTGTCGAGTCACGATGACCACCGCAGGTTGCCGGCCTTGCGCGCACAACCCCGCCTGAGCCGAGAGGCTCGACCCGCCCGGTGATGCGGAGTCGTGCGAGGGCCCTTGCCGGCGTCGCTCGGGCACAGGGACGGGCGGCGACGATCAGGGACTCCGTGTCGGGAGGCCGGCTGGCGGTTGATCGAACCGGGGCGTCTGTTCCTGCGGCACCTCGCTAGGCAGCGTTACGACTCGCGGGAGTCGAAGGAGAGCCGCGACAGTCGGGGCAGTCGGCGGCGCATTTCGTCCGCGTCGTCGAAATCGAAGTCTTCTCCCGTGCCGGCCGTGGCGCTGTTCCGCCGCTCAGCCGACCGGTACTCGGCCCAAGCCCCGTAGAAGGCGTCCGGGTCGCCTGTGAGACGTGTGAAGGCGCCTTCGGCCATGTAGTTCACGTCTTCGTAGAACACCGCCTCGTGGTCGCACGTGGCCGCGGCTGCGACGACGGCCGGGTGGTCGGCGAGGCTGTCGGGGTCCACTGTGACGCGCTCGTACCAGTCCCGCCCCAGCGCGATCACCCCCGCGCGGAAGTCCATGAAGCTGTCGTCGGAGCAGCCGCCGCCTATGAGATACGCCGCCGCCCAGACGTCCCAGCGGTACAGAGCGTCGTGGATGTCGTCGAACCGTTCGGCGTACTCAAGGATCTCCTGCGGCGGGCATGCGACGAGGAGGTCCAGCAGTGCCTCGTCGAAGAGCTCACCGGACTCGGCGACCGACGAGCGGGCCGATTCGATGAGGCTCCAGAACCGTTCCGCGTTCATGGGACCTCACTGTGTCATCCCGGTATGACAGCGGGCGGTGGCCGCTGGTTCGGCTGCCTCACGGACGTTGGGCGTCTCGCAGGTGGTCGGCCTGGAGGGTGATCAGAGCGGTGGGGAAGTGACGGTCCGTTCCTATGCTGAGTTCGGAGAACGTGGCGATGGTGTTGCCCGTGCGGACGACGACCGTGTGTGTGTTGTTGTCGCCCGCCTTCGGGTCAAGGGGGGTGATCGACCGGAACGCCACCGTCTCGTCTCCGGCCTTCGGCGCTCGTTCGGGGCGTACCGTCGTCCTGGTGGGACCCGTGTAGCTTTCGCCCTCGTACGCGCGGCAAGTGGTGACCGCCTTCTTGACCTCGGCGAAGCGCTCCTCCGCCTCGCCCTCCTCGAAGGAGGCGAGTGTGGAGCTGCCGCCCATGATGTTGTCCCTCCAGTTGAAGATCTGGAAGACGTGGGCGTGCGAACCCTTGCCGTCGACGATGTCGATGAGCGGCTGACAGGCGGGGTCGGACACGGGCGGGAGGGTACGGCCGCCGGAGCCGGGTTCCTGCACGGGGACGGGGCCGGCGACCCGTGGCACCTCGCTCTCCTTCAGAGCGGCCTGGGCGAGCTGCGCTGTCGTCAACGGTTTCGACGCCGGCGCTCTGGCCGCGGCTTCGGGCTTCTGCGCGGGGGAGCACCCCGCCGCCAGGAGCACTCCGATGGCGGCTGCCCCGGCTGCCGACGTCAGCCGATGTCTGTGTGCGCGCACGAGTCCCTCCAGGACCGCGGTGGAATGGAGGAGCCGACCATAGCGAGGTGTGCGGCGGCGCGCGGGTGTTTTTCGATCACGGATGCGAAGGCGTGTCCGGAGCCGCGCCGTGGGTCACCTCGTGGTTTTTGGCGGGGATGGGCAGACTGATGCCATGGCAGCGAGGGCGATGAGCAAGGGGTCCAATCTTTCCGTCGAGGCTCCCGTGGTGCGGGCCGAGCTCGCCTGGGCGGCGGGGCCCGGTGTGCCCGACCTCGACGCGTCGGCCCTGCTGCTCACCGCGGCCGGGCGGGTGCGCGACGACGCGGACTTCGTCTTCTACAACCAGCCCCGCCACGCCTCCGGGGCCGTGCGGCACCTGGGCAAGCGGCAGGCCGACGGGGCCGCCGCCGACACCGTCGAGGTGGACCTGCGCTCCGTGGAGCCGGCGATCGAGCGGATCGTGCTCGGGGCGTCGGCCGACGGCGGCACCTTCGGCCAGGCGCCCGGGTTGACGCTCCGGCTCGTGGACGCCGGCTCGGGCACCGAGCTCGCCCGCTTCGGCATGGCGGCGGGCTCCGAGACCGCCTTCATCGGCGGTGAGCTGTACCGGAGGCAGGGTGCGTGGAAGTTCCGCGCGGTCGGGCAGGGGTACGACTCCGGCCTCGCCGGACTCGCCACGGACTTCGGTATCACCGTCGACGACCCCGGCCAGGCGCCCGTAGCCGCAGTCGCGCCTCCGCCGCCCCCGCCCGTCGCCCCCGCTCCCTCCGCGCTACCCCCGTCCGGCGCCACCCGCCTCACCAAGGGGGAGGAGCGGCTGCCCGTCGACATGCGCAAGCGGCTGTCCCTGCGCAAGGAGCAGGTCGCGGTCAGCCTGCGCAAGCACGGGGCCGCCGAGATCACCGCGCGGGTGATCCTCGTGCTGGACGCCTCCGGGTCCATGTCCTTCCTGTACTCCAAGGGCGTCGTCGCCGACGTCGTCGAGCGGATGGCCGCGGTCGCCGCCCAGCTGGACGACGACGGGGAGATGCAGGCCTGGACGTTCGCCACCCACCCGGTCCGGCTGCCGGACCTGCGGCTCGGCGAGCTTCCCGAGTGGCTGCGGCTGCACGTCCGGGTGGGGGAGATCGCCCTGTTCCGGCGCAAGCGCAAGAAGGGCCTCGATCCGAGCCAGGTCGACATGCGCGACGTCGGCATCCAGAACGAGGAGCAGAAAGTCATCGCGGAGGTGCGCGCGTACGTGCGCGGGCACCCGACGTCCGACCCCACGCTCGTGCTGTTCTTCTCCGACGGCGGGGTCTACCGCAACGCCGAGATCGAGGCGCAGCTGCGTGAGGCGGTCGAGGAGCCCGTGTTCTGGCAGTTCGTGGGGCTGGGGCACGCCGACTACGGCGTGCTGGAGCGGTTCGACACGCTGACCGGGCGACGCGTCGACAACGTCGGCTTCTTCTCCGTCGACGACATCAGCACGGTCCCGGACGCGGAGCTGTACGACCGGCTGCTGTCCGAGTTCCCGCAGTGGGTCAGGGCGGCGCGCGGGGCGGGCATCCTCTGACACCCCGCCCCCCCCGGGACGTACGCCGGAGCCCCGGCGTGCGCCCCCGCGCGCGGCCGTGACGCTACTCCGGCTGGTGTTCCGGACCCCCGAAGGCGGGGCTCGAGTAGTCCGGGCTGGAGTAGCTGGGCCGGCTCCCCCGGTTCACCCCCTCCTCGGGACTGGAGAAGCCCGGCCGGCCGTACCCCAGGTGCGGGATGCGGCTGGTCGGCGCGGGCGGCGCCGTGCGCTGCGGTGCCGTGGCTCCCGCCGGATCCTGAAGCGCCTCCCGCAGGAACGGCACGATGCCCCGTTCCAGCAGCGCCTCATGCCAGGCCGCCCTGGCCCGGGCCACCTCTTCGTCGAGCTCCCGGTCCGTCCCGCCGAGCGCCGAGGGCTTGTTGCGCAGCGCGGTGAGCAGCAGCCCCGCTCCGGCGACGAGGATGGCGACGGCCGTGACCGCGCCGAACACCCAGCCGGTGGTGAGCATCGTCCGGGCGAAGTCGTTGCCGGAGTCGAGCGTCCGCAGGACGAAACCGACGAGCAGGAATATCGCGGCGGCGGTCCCGGCCAGGACCGGCGCCAGGACGGCGACGACGGCCGCCGCCCCCGCTCCGGTGGCCTCGGCCATCTCGCCCATCGGCGCGGCGAACCCCGCCGCGCCGGTGCTCCCCGGCTCGCCGCTGCCGGAGTCGCGCACGTCCGGGGCGGCCGAGGGCGGCCGGCGGGCCTCCTCGCGGACCTTCACGTAGTGCTGGTACTCCGTCGCCGCGGCCGCGCTGATGAGCGCGGTGGCGTTCAGCGCCATCGTGCGCAGCTGCTCCGAGTTGAGCCGCTGTCCCACAGCGGCCGGCTGCGGGCTGTGCGGTGCGGAGCGCAGCGCCTCATCGAGAATCCGCTCGTAGTCCTGGCGGTCCTCGCTCAGCAGGTGCTGCGGAACGCTGTTCATGTGCATCCCCCGATGCTCCGTAGGGCTTGGGGCTCGGCATGCTGACGAGCCGTCGGGCAGAAACGGAGGGGAGCCTGCTACGGATAAGCCGATGGTAGAGCGGTGACGGCGCGCGGTGACAGGGGGTTTACGGAAATTACCGTCCCCGGGATGCGGTCGCGGACCGCCGCAACACGGCCCGCCGGCACCTCAGTTGGACAGCGGCAACTGCCGTACCAGCAGTTTCCCGGCCATCGTCACGCCGCCGTCCATCGCGATGGCGAGTCCGTCGGCGTACACGTGCGGTTCGGCCACCGCGGGACTGTTGTCGTCCTCGCCGTCCTCGGAGCCGACCTCGCCCAGCAGATACGGGATCGGGCTGTGTCCGTGAACGACCCGGGTGCCGCCGTACGTATCGAGCAGGGAGCGCACCGCGTCGGCGCCGCCCTCGTCGCGGAAGGAGAACCGCTTGGTGAACTTGCGGAACAGGTCCCAGACCTCGTCGGCGTCGTTCCGGGTGAGGGTCTCGCGGATCGTGTCGTTGACCTCTTCGATCGACCGGCCGTAGTCGAGGTAGGCGGTGGTGTCCGAGTGCAGCAGGAGATGGCCGTCGACCTCCTCGACGGCGTCGAGGCGGGCCATCCACTGCAGGTGGTGGTCCTGGAGGCGGTCCATGTCGGTCTTCTGGCCGCCGTTGAGCAGCCAGGCCGCCTGGAAGGTGGCGGTGCCCGCGCCCGAGTTGACGGGCGTGTCGCCGAACCGCTTGGCACCGAGCAGCAGCAGTTCGTGGTTGCCCATGAGCGCTTTGCAGTAGCCGCCGGCCGCGGCGGCCTCGGCGGACAGCCGCATCACCAGGTCGATGACGCCGATGCCGTCCGGGCCGCGGTCGGTGAAGTCGCCGAGGAACCACAGGCGCGCGGTGCCGGCGCACCACTTGCCCGCGGAGTCGATGAGGCCCTGCTCCTGGAGGGCGGCCACCAGCTCGTCCAGGTAGCCGTGGACGTCGCCGACCACGTACAGCGGGCCCTTGCCGGTGGCGGGCTGCGGGGCGGGCGCGGCCACGGGGTCGACGGTCACCTGGACCGTGTCACCCCGGTTGATGACGGGGAGGTCCCGCTGGGTCGGCGTGTACCCGTCCGGGTACGCCTCCTCGGCCGGCGGGACGACGTCACCGGGGTGCGTGCTGTGGACGTACGGACCGGTCTCGTGGACGTACGCGGGCACCCGGAAGTCGCGCAACGTCGCCGTCCGTTCCGCCTCGGGTCCCTGACCGGCCCCCTGAGTCATCGACCCCTCCACCATCGCGCCGCATCTGCACCGCGTCGGACTGCCTGGTCGCAGCGGCCCGCGGTGTCGTGGGCCCATCATAGGAATGCGGATCGCGCCGTGTGATGACCCAGGGGTGGTGAATCAGAACAAGACTCCGGTTCACTGCGGCTTTCGCCCCGTTTGCGGTGGTCTCCGGCCGTCCGGAACGCGTCCTTCCCCAGCACGCGGTCGCCCCCCCGGACGCCTGACGGTCCTCCGGCCGGGCTTCGTCCGGCGACCGGCCGGTGGTCCGGATTCCGGTTACGGGCAGCCCCTGCCGTCCCCATCCCTGTCCCATGTTCCCCGTGTCCCCGTGTCCCCGTTCCCCGTGACCGGCCGGTCGTCGAGCGTCCAGTACCCGGGCCACCCGGAACCGGCAGTGGCCGGTCGTGCCGCTCCCCGTTCCAGGAATCCGGTGCCCTGACCTGCCCTCCGGCCGCCCGGCCGTCCCCTCGTCATCCCCGCGGCGCGTCCCCGCGCATCCGCGCATCCACCACCGGTGACCGGACCGTCCCGCCGGACGGCCGGTCCGTGTTCTCCCGGGAGCTCCGAGCGGGCCGGGTCCCGCCTCGCTTCACCCCTCCGGAAGCGGGGCGTTCCCCCTGGTCGTCCGGCCCTTCGTGCCCCGGGTGCTCACGTCCCCTGCGGCGACCTCGGCGGGCTGACCGTCGTGCGGGGCGGCCGGCGCTGCGAGGACGTGCGCACGATCAGCTCGGTCGGTATCACCTGCTCGACCGGCTGGTCGGAGTCGACTCCCTCGATGGCGTCGATCAGCAGCTGCACCACGGCCGTGCCGATGCGGCGCGGTTTCAGGGAGAGCGTGGTGACGGGCGGCTCGGTGTTGGCGTAGACCGTGGACTCGCTGCAGCAGACGAGGAGCAGGTCGTCGGGCACCCGCAGCCCGTAGCGGCGGGCCGCGGCGAGCAGGTCGGTGCCGTTGGGGTCGAAGAGCCCGTAGACCGCGTCGGGGCGGTCCGGGCGGGCGAGCAGTCGGTCGGCGGCGACGGCGCCCGCGCACGGGTCGTGCGCCGGGTACGCCTCGTACACCGGGTCCTGTCCCACCCGCTCGCACCAGTGCAGGTACGCGGTGGTCGACAGGTGGGTGTACGTGTCGGTGGTGGTGCCGGTCAGCAGGCCGATGCGGCGGGCGCCGGCGTCGGCGAGGTGGTCGAGGATGCCGAGCACGGCGGCCTCGTGGTCGTTGTCGACCCAGGCCGTGACCGGCAGGGAGCCGGCCGGGCGGCCGTCGGAGACGACGGGTAAGCCCTGGCGCACCAGTTCGCCGACCACCGGGTCCTGGTCGGAGGGGTCGATGACCACCGTGCCGTCCAGGGCGACGTTCGACCACACGTCGTGGCGGGAGGTCGCGGGCAGGATGACGAGGGCGTAGCCGCGGGCGAGCGCGGCGGAGGTGGCGGCCCGCGCCATCTCGGCGAAGTACGCGAACTCGGTGAAGGTGAAAGGTTCATCCCCGTACGTCGTCACGGTCAGGCCGATGAGTCCGGACTTCCCGGTGCGGAGCGTTCGGGCGGCGGCCGAGGGGCGGTACCCCAGTCTGTCGGCCACCTCGCGGACGTGGCGCCGGGTGGCGTCCGGGAGCCGGCCCTTGCCGTTGAGGGCATCGGAGACGGTCGTGATGGAGACTCCGGCGGCGGCGGCCACGTCCCTGATGCCCGCTCGACCCGGCCGGCTGCCTCGGCGTGAGGTTTCCGCGCGGCTCACCTGGTGCTTCCCTGCTGCTGTCATGGCGAGCCGATAGTAGGGCTCATGCGGTGGGGTAGGGCGGACGCATATGCACGCATTGGCAGGCACGTTTCTGCATGATCATTTAGTGTCAACCGCCTGCGAAACCATGGGTGTTGAACGTTCCAATGCCAGCCCCTGGCGTGTCCGCGCATGCGAGCCTGGCGAGGGTGTGATGTTGCGAAGAGGTCTCAACTCACCTGCACGGGTGATGCGCGCCACGGCGCGAACCACCGGCGCATAGATATATGTGCAGCGCGCCCCTGACATGCACGCCCTTCGCACCCGTACGGGCGATGTCGCCTGTGTTGTCCATGTGACGGACGGGAAGGCAGGAGCCGTCGCCGTCCCTATACGCAGCGACGCCGAATCCTCATAAGGTGAGGAGTATTGGATGTCGGCGGCGGTCATGGGCCGCCGGTCTTCGCGAGGAGGACTGCGGTGAGCGAGACGAGCCCCAAGCTGCGCGCCGAGCTGGAGGGGATCCCCACCTACAAGCCGGGCAAGCCCGCCGCGGCCGACGGGCCGGTGGCGTACAAGCTGTCCTCCAACGAGAACCCCTATCCGCCGCTGCCGGGCGTGATGGAGACCGTGACGGCCGCGGCCTCCTCCTTCAACCGCTACCCGGACATGGCCTGCACCGCCCTGACGGCCGAGCTGTCCGAGCGCTTCGGGGTCCCGGCGTCCCACCTGGCCACGGGCACCGGCTCGGTCGGCGTCGCCCAGCAGCTGCTGCAGGCCACCTCCGGCCCCGGCGACGAGGTGATCTACGCCTGGCGCTCCTTCGAGGCCTACCCGATCATCACGCAGATCAGCGGCGCCGCGTCCGTGCAGGTCCCGCTGACCGAGGGCGACGTGCACGACCTGGACGCGATGGCCGACGCGATCACCGACCGGACCCGGCTGATCTTCGTCTGCAACCCCAACAACCCGACCGGCACCGTGGTGCGCCGGGCCGAGCTGGAGCGCTTCCTCGACCGGGTGCCCGGGGACGTCCTGGTGGTGCTGGACGAGGCCTACCGCGAGTTCATCCGCGACCCCGAGGTGCCGGACGGCGTGGAGTTCTACCGGGAGCGGCCCAACGTCTGCGTGCTGCGCACCTTCTCCAAGGCGTACGGTCTCGCCGGGCTGCGCGTCGGTTTCGCCATCGCCCACGAGCCGGTGGCCGCGGCGCTGCGCAAGACGGCGGTGCCGTTCGGTGTGAGCCAGATCGCCCAGGAGGCCGCGATCGCCTCGCTGCGGGCCGAGGACGAGCTGATCGGCCGGGTCGGCGCCCTGGTGTGCGAGCGGAACCGGGTGATGGACGGGCTGCGCGCCCAGGGCTGGACGGTGCCCGAGTCCCAGGCCAACTTCGTGTGGCTGCGGCTGGGGGAGCGCACCGTGCCGTTCGCGCAGGCGTGCGAGCAGGCCGGTGTGGTCGTCCGGCCGTTCCCGGGCGAGGGGGTGCGGGTCACCGTCGGTGAGACGGAGGCGAACGACCTCTTCCTGAAGGTGGCCGAGGAGTTCCGTACCCAGGGCTGACCCGCGGGTGCGAGGGGCGGCCGGCGGGTGATCCGCCGGCCGCCCCTCGTCGTGTCCGGGGCGGGTTCGTCCCCGCGTCCGGAGACGCCGGGCGAAGGGGTTGACATCACACCGGACCCCCCTTCCGGGTCGTGAAAGCAGTACGTCATAATTGCTTGTGAATGTGAACGCGTTCACAAGCGCATCCCGTTTCTCCCGAGATGACCGGGGACGGAGCGGGCTCAGCGCGGCTGCTGCACCACGGCGAAGTAAGGAGCGACGACGTGGATCTGGCTCTGGCGCCGGAGACCCTGGCGCGATGGCAGTTCGGAATCACCACCGTCTACCACTTCCTCTTCGTCCCCCTGACGATCTCGCTCGCCGCCCTTGTCGCCGGGCTGCAGACCGCCTGGGTGCGGACGGAGAAGGAGAAGTACCTCAGAGCGACGAAGTTCTGGGGGAAGCTCTTCCTGATCAACATCGCGATGGGCGTCGTCACCGGCATCGTGCAGGAGTTCCAGTTCGGCATGAACTGGTCCGACTACTCGCGGTTCGTCGGTGACGTCTTCGGGGCGCCGCTCGCCTTCGAGGCGCTGATCGCCTTCTTCTTCGAGTCCACCTTCATCGGCCTGTGGATCTTCGGCTGGGACCGGCTGCCGAAGAGGATCCACCTGGCCTGCATCTGGATGGTCTCGATCGGCACGCTGCTGTCGGCGTACTTCATCCTCGCCGCCAACTCCTGGATGCAGCACCCGGTCGGCTACCGGATCAACGAGGAGAAGGGCCGCGCCGAGCTCACCGACTTCTGGCTGGTGCTCACCCAGAACACCACGCTCAACCAGGTCTTCCACAGCTTCTCGGCGGCCTTCCTCACCGGCGGCGCCTTCATGGTCGGCATCGCGGCCTTCCACCTGCTGCGCAAGAAGCACATCCCGGTGATGCGCACCTCGCTGCGGCTCGGGCTGGTCACCCTGGCGGTCGGCGGACTGTTCACCGCGGTCAGCGGCGACACCCTCGGCAAGGTCATGTACGAGCAGCAGCCGATGAAGATGGCCGCCGCCGAGGCCCTCTGGGACGGCGAGGCACCCGCGCCCTTCTCCGTCTTCGCCTACGGCGACGTCGACGAGGGGCACAACAAGGTCGCCCTGGAGGTCCCCGGCCTGCTGTCCTTCCTCGCCCACAGCGACTTCGAGTCGTACGTGCCCGGCATCAACGACACCAACGAGGCGCTGCAGGAGAAGTTCGGACCCGGCGACTACAAGCCCATCGTGCCCGTCGCCTACTGGGGCTTCCGCTGGATGATCGGGTTCGGCATGGCCTCCTTCTCGGTGGGTCTGCTCGGGCTGTGGCTCACCCGGAAGAAGTTCCTGCTGCCGGCCGCGTACCGCACCGGCGAGGACGAGGTGCCGCGTCTGGTGCTGCTGAAGCAGCCGCTCGGTTCCCGGCTGACCCGGCTGTACTGGCTGGCCGCGGTGTGGACCATGGCCTTCCCGCTGATCGCCAACGCCTGGGGCTGGATCTTCACCGAGATGGGCCGTCAGCCCTGGGTCGTCTACGGCGTGATGCGCACCGAGGACGCGGTCTCCCCCGGCGTCTCGCAGGCCGAGGTCATCACCTCGATGACCGTCTTCACCCTGCTCTACGCCGTGCTGGCCGTCATCGAGGTCAAGCTGCTCGTCAAGTACGTCAAGGCCGGGCCGCCCGAGCTGAGCGACTCCGACCTCAACCCGCCCACGAAGCTCGGCGGCGACGTCCGTGACGCCGACAAGCCGATGGCCTTCTCGTACTAGGCCGAGGGAGCTGCACTGTCATGGAACTGCACGACGTCTGGTTCGTCCTGATCGCGGTCCTGTGGACCGGCTACTTCTTCCTCGAGGGCTTCGACTTCGGGGTCGGCGTCCTGACCCGGCTGCTGGCCCGCGACCGGGCCGAGAAGCGGGTGCTCATCAACACCATCGGGCCGGTCTGGGACGGCAACGAGGTCTGGCTGCTCACGGCCGGCGGAGCGACCTTCGCCGCCTTCCCCGAGTGGTACGCCACCCTCTTCTCCGGCTTCTACCTGCCGCTGCTGGCCATCCTGGTCTGCCTGATCGTCCGCGGTGTCGCCTTCGAGTACCGGGCCAAGCGGCCGGAGGAGAACTGGCAGCGCAACTGGGAGACCGCGATCTTCTGGACCTCGCTGCTCCCGGCGTTCCTGTGGGGCGTCGCCTTCGGCAACATCGTGCGCGGGGTCAAGCTCGACGCCGACTTCGAGTACGTGGGCACCGTCTGGGACCTGCTCAATCCGTACGCCCTGCTGGGCGGTCTGGTCACGCTGACCCTGTTCACCTTCCACGGCACGGTGTTCACGGCCCTCAAGACGGTCGGGGAGATCCGGGAGCGGGCACGGAAGCTGGCCCTGAAGGTGGGGCTCGTCACCGCCGTGCTGGCATCGGCCTTCCTGCTGTGGACGCAGGCCGAACGCGGTGACGGCGCCAGCCTGGTCGCGTTCGGTGTGGCGGTCGCCTCGCTGGTCGCCGCTCTGGCGGCCAACCAGGCGGGACGCGAGGGATGGTCGTTCACCCTGTCCGGCGTCACGATCGTGGCCGCGGTGGCCATGCTCTTCCTGACGCTGTTCCCGAACGTCATGCCCTCCACGCTGGAGCCCGAGTGGAGCCTGACCGTCACCAACGCCTCGTCCGCCCCGTACACCCTGAAGATCATGACCTGGCTCGCGGTCATCGCCACCCCGCTGGTGCTGCTCTACCAGGGCTGGACCTACTGGGTCTTCCGCAAGCGGATCGGCACCCAGCACATCGCCGATCCCGTGCACTGAGGTGTGTTTCACGTGAAACCAATCGACCCCCGCCTCATCCGGTACGCGCGTGCCACCCGGGGCTTCCTGGCAGCGGTCGTCGGCCTCGGGGCCGTCGGCGCGGGGCTGGTCGTCGCCCAGGCCATGCTCATCGCCGAGATCGTGGTCTCCTCCTTCCAGGACGGCCGGTCCGCCGGTGAGCTGCGCACGCCGCTGCTGCTGCTCGTCGCGGTGGCGGCCGGCCGCGGCCTGGTCGGCTGGCTGACCGAACTGGCCGCGCACCGGGCGAGCGCCGCCGTGAAGTCGGAGCTGCGGGGGCGGTTGCTGGACCGGGCGACGGCACTGGGACCGGGGTGGCTCGACGGACAGCGCACCGGGTCGCTGGTCACCCTGGCGACCCGGGGCGTCGACGCCCTCGACGGTTACTTCTCCCGGTACCTCCCCCAGCTGGGGCTCGCGGTGGTCGTACCGGTCGCCGTGCTGGCGCGGATCGTCACCGAGGAGTGGGTGTCGGCGGCGATCATCGTCGGCACCCTGCCGCTCATCCCCGTCTTCATGGTGCTGATCGGCTGGGCCACGCAGAACCGGATGGACCGCCAGTGGCTGCTGCTCTCCCGGCTGTCCGGTCACTTCCTGGACGTCGTCGCCGGGCTGCCGACGCTGAAGGTCTTCGGCCGGGCCAAGGCCCAGGCCGAGTCGATCCGCAGGATCACCGCCGAGTACCGGCGGGCGACCATGCGGACGCTGCGGATCGCCTTCATCTCGTCCTTCGCGCTGGAACTCCTCGCCACCCTCTCGGTCGCGCTGGTCGCCGTGACCATCGGCATGCGCCTGGTCTACGGCGAGCTGGACCTCTACACGGGCCTGCTCATCCTGATCCTGGCTCCGGAGGCGTATCTGCCGCTGCGTCAGGTCGGGACGCAGTACCACGCGGCCGCGGAAGGACTCGGAGCGGCCGAGGAGATCTTCACGGTGCTCGAGACGCCCGCGCCCGCGGCGGGGAAGGGCGCGGTGCCGCGGGGCGCCGTCGCCTTCGAGAACGTGACGGTCCGCTACCCCGGCCGGTCCACGGACGCGGTGACGGACGTGTCCTTCACCGTCGCCCCCGGAGAGACGGTCGCGCTCGTCGGGCCGAGCGGGTCCGGCAAGTCCACCCTGCTCAACGTGGCGCTGGGCTTCGTCCGCCCCGACGCGGGCCGGGTGAGCATCGGCGGCGCCGACCTCGGCGGACTCGACCTCGCCGACTGGCACCGCCGCGTCGCATGGGTGCCGCAGCGTCCGCACCTCCACGCCGGGACGATCGCGGAGAACGTGCGGCTGGCCCGTCCCGACGCGGACGACGCGGCGGTGCGGCGCGCGCTGCGGGACGCGGGCGCGCTGGACTTCGTGGACGCCCTGCCCGAGGGGGCCGACACGGTGCTGGGCGAGGACGGGGCGGGCCTCTCGGCCGGGCAGCGGCAGCGGCTCGCGCTGGCCCGGGCCTTCCTCGCGGACCGGCCCGTGCTGCTGCTCGACGAGCCGACGGCAGCCCTCGACGGCGCCACGGAGGCCGAGGTCGTGGCGGCGGTACGGCGGCTGGCGGAGGGCCGGACGGTGCTCCTGGTGGTGCACCGCCCGGCGCTGCTCGCCGTCGCCGACCGGGTGGTCCGGCTGACGGCGCCCGCCGCTCACGACGGGGTCGCGGGCGGGGCGGCCGCCGCCGCTCGGACGGACGCACCCGTGGCGCCGGGCGCCGTATCCGAGGAGGACTCCGAGCCGGAGACGGTCCCCGACGCCCCCACCGAGCCCGCTCCCGGCGGGGTGCTCGCCCGGGTCCGTGCCCTGTCCGGCGCCCGGCGGGGGAGGATCACGCTCGCGCTGCTCCTCGGCACGCTCGCCCTGGGCAGCGCCGTCGGCCTCATGGCGACGTCCGGCTGGCTCATCTCCCGCGCCTCGCAGCAGCCGCCGGTGCTGTACCTGATGATGGCCGTCACCGCGACGCGCGCCTTCGGCATCGGCCGGGCCGTGTTCCGCTACGCCGAGCGGCTGGTGTCCCACGACGCCGTGCTGCGCGTGCTGGCCGACACCCGCGTCGCGGTCTACCGGCGGCTGGAACGGCTCGCACCCGCCGGACTGCGCGGCACCCGCCGGGGTGACCTGCTGACCCGGCTGGTCTCCGACGTGGACGCGCTCCAGGACTACTGGCTGCGCTGGCTGCTCCCCGCCGGTGCCGCCGTCGCCGTGTCCGCCCTGTCCGTCGGCTTCACCGCGTGGCTGCTGCCCGAGGCCGGCGCCGTGCTCGCGGCCGGGTTGCTGGCGGCGGGCGCGGGCGTCCCGCTGCTCACCGGCGCCGTGGCGCGGCGCACCGAGCGCAGGCTGGCGCCGGCCCGCGGCGTCCTCGCCACCCGGGTGACCGACCTGCTGACCGGCACCGCCGAGCTGACCGTCGCCGGGGCGCTGCCCGCGCGGTCGGAGGGGACGCGGCGGGCCGACGGCGTCCTGACCCGCATCGCCTCGCGGTCCGCCGCCGCCACCGGCCTCGGCGACGGGCTCACGGCGCTGATCTCCGGCCTGACCGTGACGGCCGCCGCCCTCGTCGGTGTGCAGGGCGTGGCCTCCGGCCGGCTCGACGGCGTGGCCCTGGCCGTGGTGGTCCTCACCCCGCTGGCCGCGTTCGAGGCGGTCCTCGGCATGCCGCTCGCCGTGCAGCACCGGCAGCGGGTGCGCCGCAGCGCGGAGCGCGTGTACGAGGTGCTGGACGCCGCGGCGCCCGTGCGTGAGCCGGAGACGCCCCGGCCGGCTCCGCTCTCGCCGTTCCCGCTCGTCCTCGAGGGGCTGACGGCCCGCCACCCCGGGCAGGACCGGGACGCGCTCGCCGGACTGGATCTCACCCTGGAGCGGGGCCGCCGCGTCGCGGTGGTCGGTCCCTCCGGCTCCGGCAAGACCACCCTCGCCCAGGTGCTGCTGCGGTTCCTGGACCCCGGCGCCGGTTCCTACACGCTCGCGGGTGTGGACGCCCGCGCCCTGGACGGGGACGGCGTACGGCGCATGGTCGGGTTGTGCGCGCAGGACGCGCACCTGTTCAACAGCTCGATCCGGGAGAACCTGCTGCTGGCCCGGAAGGACGCGACCGAGGCCGATCTGCGCGACGCGCTCGGCCGGGCCCGGCTGCTGGACTGGGCGGACGGACTGCCGGACGGGCTGGACACGCTCGTCGGTGAGCACGGCGCGCGGCTGTCCGGTGGTCAGCGGCAGCGGCTCGCGCTGGCCCGGGCGCTGCTGGCGGACTTCCCCGTGCTGGTGCTGGACGAGCCCGCCGAGCACCTCGACCTGCCGACCGCGGACGCGCTCACAGCGGATCTGCTGGCCGCCACCGAGGGCCGCACGACCGTCCTCGTCACCCATCGGCTGGCCGGCCTGGAGGCGGTGGACGAGGTGATCGTGCTGGACGCGGGACGAGTGGTGCAGCGCGGACCGTACGCGGAGCTGCTCGTCGTCGACGGACCGTTGCGGGACATGGCGCTGCGGGAGGAGGCGGCGGGAGCCCTGGTGACGGCGTCCTGACGGGCACCCGCGCACGCGAGAGGGGGCCGCCTCGACGGTGTGTCGGGACGGCCCCCTCCGGCACGTCGGGCGAGCCGGCCCACGAGGTGGACGGCCCCGGCGAGCAGCTCGGTCAGCACGTTCATGGCAGCTCCTCCTGTGTGGGCATCGCGTGCGTGGGACTACGCACGCTCCACGTGCCGGAGCGCGTGCGGGACATGCGCGAGCCCTCGGTCTGCAGCCCGTTGCTTGCGCTCTACAAGAACCACCGGGCCACTCGGACCACCGCAGGCACACGGGCATCAGACACACCACCTGAGGAGTGTCTGGGCTCCAGTTCTCATCTCGACGGAGGTGACAGGGCCGGAGGTTGACGCTTCGTCAGCGCCGCCGGGCTCCCGGACGACGGCCGAAGCATCCGTCCGGGGGTGTGTCCTCCCCCATCTGTACGACCTGAACGCGCCTCCCGCCCCGGTGCGCGGTCAGGATCGCTGGCATGCGTCTCACCCGCCGCCCGCTGCTCGTCACCGTGCTGTTCTGCGCGCTCGCCGTGCTCGCCGCCCGGCCCGCCGACGGTGACGGATCCCACGCCCCAGGCCACGGCTCCTCCTCCGTCAGCGCCGAGGTGGCGCGGCTCTACGAGGAGGCGGCGAAGGCCACCGAACGGTACGAGACCGGACGCGAGGAGGCCGAGAAGCAGCGGGACCTGGCGCAGCGGCTGGAGGAGCGGCTCGACCGCGAACGACAGGAGGCCGCGGGGCTCCGCGAGGACCTGGGCCGGATCGCCAGCTCCCAGTACCGGGACGGCGGCGGGCTGCCGCTCACCGCGCACATGCTCCTCGCGGACGACCCGGAGCAGCTGATGCGCGGTCAGCGCGTGGTGCGGCAGGCCGAGGTGACGCTGGACCAGGCGCTGGGCCGCAGCGAGCGGGCGGAGGCGCGGATCGCCCGGGACGAGGCGAAGGCCGCGGAGGCCTGGAGGAAGCTGGAGAAGCGGAACGAGGAACTCGCCGCGCTGAGGCGGGACATCGAGCAGAAACTCGAGACCGCGCGCTGGAAGCTCCAGGGCGAGGCGGACGCCTCGGTGACGGCGGGCTCCTGCCGCGGCGCCGTCCGGCTCGACCAGCCGCCGGCGCGGTACACCACCTCCTGGGTGGCTCCCGTGGAGACGTACGAGCTGTCCGCCTCCTACGGCAGCGGCGGCGCGCGCTGGGCGAACCGGCACACCGGGCAGGACTTCGCGGTGCCGATCGGGACGCCGGTGCGGGCCGTGGGCAGCGGCAAGGTGGTGAAGGTGTCCTGCGGCGGCGCGTTCGGCATCGAGATCGTGGTCGAGCACGCCGGCGGCTACCACACCCAGTACGCGCACCTGGCCGCCGTCGCCGTCGACCAGGGGGAGCCGGTGTCCCCCGGCCAGTGGATCGGCCAGTCCGGGACCAGCGGAAACTCCACGGGACCGCACCTGCACTTCGAGGTGCGGGTGACGCCGGAGACGGGGTCGTCGGTGGACCCGGTGTCGTGGCTGGCCCGGCGCGGGGTGACCCTCTGACCGGACCCGTGAGCCGCAGGCGCGTTACGCCCGCGTCCGTTCGTTCAGCAGCTGCTCGATCACCACGGCCACGCCGTCGTCGTTGTTGGCGACCGTGCGGCCCGAGGCGGCGGCGAGCACGTCCGGGTGGGCGTTGCCCATCGCGTAGGAACGGCCCGCCCAGGTCAGCATCTCGACGTCGTTCGGCATGTCCCCGAAGGCGACGACCTCCTCGTGCGAGATGCCGCGCTCGGCGCAGCACAGCGCGAGGGTGCTCGCCTTGGAGACGCCGGGCCCGCTGATCTCCAGCAGGGCGCTCGGGCTGGAGCGGGTCACGGTGGCGCGGTCGCCGATGGCGAGCCGGGCCAGGGTGAGGAACGCGTCCGGCTCCATCTCGGGGTGGTACGCGAGGATCTTCAGCACCGGTTCGGCGCCGGTGGGGGAGTCCGGGGCCAGCAGCTCCTCGGCGGGCGCCAGGCCGTCCGGTGTCTCCATGTGCAGCTTCGGGTACGCCGGCTCCTGGTGGAAGCCGTAGGTCTGCTCCACGGCGTACACCGTGCCCGGGGCGGCGTCGCGCAGCAGGCCCACCGCGTCCAGGGCGTTGCCGCGAGGCAGCTCGCGCACCTTGACGAAGCGGTGCGCGCCCGGACCGCCGTGCAGGTCGACGACGGCGGCGCCGTTGCCGCAGATGGCGAGGCCGTGGCCGTGCACGTGGTCGCTGACCACGTCCATCCAGCGGGCCGGGCGGCCGGTGACGAAGAAGACCTCGATGCCCGCCTCCTCGGCGGCGGCGAGGGCCGTGACGGTCCGCGGGGACACCGACTTGTCGTCGCGGAGCAGGGTGCCGTCGAGGTCGGTGGCGATGAGCCGCGGTGGGGTGGTGGCGGCCGGGGTCTCGGGCTCTCGGATCGCTGAGGTCACCCCGCCATTGTCCCGCATATGCCCGCACGGCCGTGCGGGACTCCGCACATCTGAGTGATTACCGACGTCACCAGCGGCTTCTCGCTCCTCCTCGGGAGGGCGGCGCCCGTCCTCGCTCATCGCAGCTGCGCCGGGGCCTCCATCGCGATCCGTTCGAAGACCTTCTGGTCCGCCGCGAAGTCGGAGTCGGGGACGGGCCAGTGCAGCACGATCTCGGTGAATCCCAGCGCGATGTGGCGGCCGGCGAAGTCGACGAACGCCTCCAGGGACTCCAGCGGGCGGCCCCGGTCCGGGGTGAACCCGGTGAGCAGGATCTTGTCCAGTTCGGTGACGTCCCGGCCGATCTCGGCGCAGGCGTCGGCGAGCTTCTCCGTCTGGCGGCGAATGGCCTGAACCGACTGCTCGGGCGTGCCGCTCTCGTACAGCTTCGGGTCGCCGGTGGTCACCCACGCCTGCCCGTGGCGGGCGGCGAGCCGCAGTCCGCGCGGTCCGGTCGCCGCCACGGCGAACGGCAGCCGGGGCCGCTGGACACAGCCGGGGACGTTGCGCGCCTCGTGCGCCGCGTAGAAGTCGCCCTCGTACGACACCGTGGCCTCGGTGAGCAGCCGGTCCAGCAGGGGCACGAACTCGGCGAAGCGGTCGGCGCGCTCGCGCGGGGTCCACGGTTCCTGGCCGAGGGCGGTGGCGTCGAAGCCGGTGCCGCCCGCGCCGATGCCGAGGGTGACCCGGCCGCCGGAGATGTCGTCGAGGGAGATGAGCTCCTTGGCGAGGGTGACCGGGTGCCGGAAGTTCGGCGAGGTCACCAGCGTGCCCAGACGCATCCGCTCGGTCACGCCCGCGGCGGCGGTGAGCGTCGGGACGGCGCCGAACCAGGGGCCGTCGCGGAAGCTGCGCCAGGACAGGTGGTCGTAGGTGTAGCCCGCGTGGAAGCCGAGCTCCTCGGCCCGCACCCAGGCGGAACGGCTGCCCTCGTGCCAGCGGCGGTACGGGAGGATCACGGTGCTCAGGCGCAGGCTCATGCCACCGAGCCTAAGCGGCGCGTCCGGCTTCACGTGAAACACACCCTGCACCCGTGAGGACGTCCGGGCTCCCGGGGCTCGCCCGGCGCCGCACCCGGGTGTTCAGCCATGGACGGTCCTCGGGGTCGACTCCTGGTGCGTCCGGTCCCCGGGAGCGGCGCGACGAGGAGACAGCCCGGAGGGCGGTGACGCCGGCCTCGGCGGGGGCAGACGCTTCATGCCGTCGAGCACGGCCTACCGGCCCTCGGCGAAGCGCAGATAACGGGCCGGGACGGCCTCGGTCAGCCAGACGCCGTTGGCGCTGACGTGGAAGACACGGCCGTCGTGGTGCATGGCGCCCGCGTCGACCGGCAGCACCACCGGCCGGCCCCGGCGGGCGCCGACGCGGGTGGCGGTCTCGCGGTCGGCGGACAGGTGCACGGCGTGCCGGTTCATCGGCCGCAGGCCCTCGGCACGGATCGCCTCCAGGTTCCGGGCGACGGTGCCGTGGTAGAGCCGGGCCGGAGGGACGGCGGGCGGCAGCCGGAGGTCCACGGGGACGGTGTGTCCCTGACTGGCGTGGATCCGGGCGCCCTCGACGGCGAAACGCCGTTTGTCATTGGCGGCGACGACGTGGTCCAGCTCCTCCCGGGTGAGCGGGAAACCGTGCTCCGCCGCCGCGTCGATCAGCGCGTCGATCTCGACCCAGCCGGCCGCGTCGGGGGTCAGCCCGATCCTCCCGGGCTGGTGGCGCAGGTGCTTGGCGAGGTACTTCGACACCCGCACGACGCGTCTTTCGTCCATCTGTTCAGAGTGCCGAGAGAGACGCGTATCACGCGATCGATTTATGTCCGAAGGTTTGATCCACAGACAAGTGAGGTTATCCACAGCCGAGCGTGGGATTCTGTGGACAACCGAGCCGCCTTGCACAGGGCGGACCGGTCGCGCCGGGCACACCCGGCAGACGGTCACACCGGCGGCCTCACCCGCGCGATCCTCCGCGCGGCCCCCGGCAGCCAGCGCGCCAGCGCGTACGCGGCCCGCGCCTCCGGGGTGACCGGCACGACCGCCTCGTCGCGCACCACCGCCCGCAGGACCGCGGCGGCGACCTTCTCCGGCGGGTAGTTCCGCAGCCGGTACAGCCGGTCCGCCTTCCCCCGCCTGCGCCGCTCCTCCGCCGTGTCCGTGCCGGCGAAGCGCGCGGTGGAGGCGATCCCCGTGGTGACGAACCCCGGGCACACCGCCGTCACGCCGATCCCCCGCTCCGCCAGGTCGGCCCGCAGGGACTCGCTGAGCATCAGCACCGCCGCCTTGGACGCCCCGTAGGCGGGCAGCGACCTCGACGGCTGGAACGCGGCCGCGGACGCCACGTTGACGATGTGGCCGCCCTGTCCGCGCTCCGCCATCCGCCTCCCGAAGTGCAGACAACCGTGGATCACGCCCCACAGGTTGACGTCGAGGACCCGCTTCCAGTCCTCCGTCGTGGTGTCGAGGAAGGAACCGCCCAGGCCGACGCCCGCGTTGTTCACCAGCACGTCCACCACCCCGTGCGCGGCGGTGACCCGCTCGGCGAGCTTCTCCACGGCCCGCTCGTCGGCCACGTCCGCCGTCTCCGCCCAGGCGTCCACGGCACCGCGCGCACGGGCCTCCCCGGCGGTGCGGAGCGCCGCGTCGGCGTCCCGGTCGACCGCCACCACCCGCGCGCCCGCCTCGGCGAACGCCAGCGCGGTGGCCCGTCCGATGCCGCTCCCCGCGCCCGTCACCAGCACCAGCCGCCCGCCGAACCGGTCGGCGTACCGGCCCCGGGCCCGCCCCTCGGGCCGCCCGTCCTCCACGGACGTCACGAAGTCGGTGATCCAGGTGGCCAGCTGGTCGGGCCGGCTGCGCGGCGCCCAGTGGCCCGAGGACAGGGTGCGCCGGGTCAGCCGGGGCGCCCACCGCTCCAGACCGTCGTGGATCCGCGGTGAGAGGAACCGGTCCCCCAGCGGTGTGACGAGCTGCACGGGCACGTGGGCGTAGGCGTCGGGGCGCGGGTCGCGCAGTCGCGGCCGCACGTTGTCCCGGTAGAGCCAGGCGCCGTGCGCGGCGTCCGACGGCAGGGACGCCGTCGGGTAGCCGTCGCCGGGCACCCGCTCCGCGCGCTCCAGCAGCCGGGGCCAGCTCCGGCCGAGCGGCCCGCGCCAGGCCAGCTCGGGCAGCACGGGGGTGTGCAGCGCATAGACGTACCAGGACCGGGCGCCCTGGCCCAGCAGCTGCACCGCCCGGCGCGGGGTCGGCCGGGCCACGCGGCGGTTGATCCAGTGTCCGAAGTGGTCCAGCGAGGGACCCGAGACCGAGGTGAACGACGCGATCCGCTCCCGCGCACGCGGCACCGTGACGAACTCCCACCCCTGCACCGAGCCCCAGTCGTGCCCCACCAGGTGCACCGGCCGGTCCGGGCTCACCGCGTCCGCCACGGCCAGGAAGTCGTCCGTCAGCTTCTCCAGCGTGAACCCGCCGCGCAGCGGACGCGGCGCCGTCGACCGGCCGTGCCCGCGGACGTCGTAGGCCACCACGTGGAACCGTCCGGCGAGGCGCGGCGCGACCCGCGACCACACCTCCTTGCTGTCCGGGTAGCCGTGCACCAGGACGACCGTGGGGCGCTCCGGGTCGCCCAGCTCGGCCACGCACAGCTCGACCCCGCC
The DNA here is from genome assembly GCF_002899455.1 of Streptomyces sp. DH-12. GTDB lineage: Bacteria > Actinomycetota > Actinomycetes > Streptomycetales > Streptomycetaceae > Streptomyces. The sequence continues at coordinate 3,988,121 of NZ_PPFB01000001.1, forward strand.
GGTCCGCACCCGGCGCTCCCGCGCACCCTCGAGTCCCGTCACACCGGCGAATCTCGCAGCTGCTCGGACACCCCGTCAACAGCGGACCCCGAGCTGTGCATAACTCTCAGGCAGGGTGTCCCCTACGGGCGCGTACGACTCCAGGGGGACCCCAAGACGACCCCGCGGTCTGACGACCGCAGTGGTACGGGTCACTACCGTCATGAGGGTGACTGTGATCGCGACCGAAAGCCTGAGCAAGCGGTTCCCCCGGGTGACCGCGCTTGACCGGCTCTCCGTGGACGTCGGGCCCGGTGTGACCGGGCTCGTCGGAGCCAACGGGGCCGGCAAGTCCACGTTGATCAAGATCCTGCTGGGTCTGTCCCCCGCCACGGAGGGCCGCGCCGAAGTGCTCGGACTCGACGTCGCCACCGAGGGCGCCGCCATCCGGGAGCGGGTCGGCTACATGCCCGAGCACGACTGCCTGCCCCCGGACGTCTCGGCCACCGAGTTCGTCGTCCACATGGCGCGCATGTCCGGACTGCCGGCCACCGCGGCCCGGGAGCGCACCGCGGACACCCTGCGCCACGTCGGCCTGTACGAGGAGCGCTACCGCCCCATCGGCGGCTACTCGACCGGCATGAAGCAGCGGGTGAAGCTCGCGCAGGCCCTCGTGCACGACCCGCGGCTGGTCTTCCTGGACGAGCCGACCAACGGCCTCGACCCGGTCGGCCGCGACGAGATGCTCGGTCTCATCCGCCGCATCCACACCGACTTCGGCATCTCGGTCCTGGTCACCTCCCACCTGCTGGGCGAGCTGGAACGCACCTGCGACCACGTCGTCGTGGTGGACGGCGGCAGGCTGCTGCGCTCCTCCTCCACGCGGGACTTCACGCAGACCACCACCACCCTCGCGATCGAGGTCACCGACACCGACGAGCACCCCGACGGCACCCGCGCGGTGCGCGAGGCGCTCCACGCGCGCGGGGTGACCGTCCAGGACGGCAGCGGACTGCCGGGCGCCGGGCGCGTCCTGCTGCTCACCGCGCAGGGCGAGGACACCTACGACCTGGTCCGGGACGTGATCGCGGACCTGGGCCTCGGCCTGGTGCGCATGGAACAGCGGCGGCACCAGATCGCCGAGGTCTTCACGAACGACGCGGACGACGCGCAGCGGAAGGAGGCGGTCGGCCATGGCGGCTGAGCAGTCCCTGCAGGCACCAGCCACCCCGTCGGGTGACACCCGTATCCACAACATCGGCTACCGCTCCTACGACGGGCCGCGCCTCGGCCGCTCGTACGCCAGGCTCTCGCTGTACTCGCAGTCCCTGCGCGGCGCCTACGGCCTCGGCCGCTCGGTGAAGTCCAAGGTGCTGCCGATGCTGCTGTTCGTGGTGATGTGCGTGCCGGCCGCGATCATGGTCGCCGTCGCGGTCGCCACCAAGGCGAAGGACCTGCCGATCGACTACACGCGCTACGCGATCGTCATGCAGGCGGTCATCAGCCTGTACGTCGCCTCGCAGGCACCCCAGTCGGTCTCCCGCGACCTGCGCTTCAAGACGGTGCCGCTGTACTTCTCGCGGCCCATCGAGACCGCCGACTACGTCCGCGCCAAGTACGCCGCGCTGGCCTCCGCCCTGTTCATCCTGACCGCGGCGCCGCTGCTGGTGCTGTACGTCGGGGCGCTGCTGGCCAAGCTCGACTTCACCGACCAGACCAAGGGATTCGCTCAGGGACTGGTGTCCGTGGCCCTGCTCTCACTGCTCTTCGCCGGCATCGGCCTGGTCATCGCGTCGGTCACGCCGCGCCGCGGCTTCGGCATCGCCGCCGTGATCGCCGTCCTGACCATCTCCTACGGTGCGGTCTCCACCCTCCAGGCGATCGCAGAGGTCCAGAACAGCGGCGACGGCATCGCCTGGATCGGCCTGTTCTCGCCGATCACCCTCATCGACGGCGTCCAGTCCGCCTTCCTGGGCGCGACCTCGGTCTTCCCGGGCGGTGTGGGCCCGACCCACGCGGAGGGCGTCGTCTACGTCCTGTTCACCCTCGGCCTGATCGCCGCCAGCTACGGCCTCCTGATGCGCCGCTACAAGAAGGTGGGCCTGTGACAACCCTCAGCATCGACCACGTCTCCCGCTGGTTCGGCAACGTGGTCGCCGTCAACGACGTCACCATGACCATCGGCCCCGGCGTCACCGGCCTGCTCGGCCCCAACGGCGCCGGCAAGTCCACCCTGATCAACATGATGGGCGGCTTCCTCGCCCCCTCCACCGGCACCGTCACCCTCGACGGCGAGCAGGTGTGGCGGAACGAGAGGATCTACCGGCACATCGGCATCGTCCCCGAGCGCGAGGCGATGTACGACTTCCTCACCGGCCGCGAGTTCGTCCTCGCCAACGCCGAGCTGCACGGCCTGGGCGCCAAGGCCGCCCAGAAGGCGCTCGCCACGGTGGAGATGGAGTACGCGCAGGACCGCAAGATCGCCACCTACTCCAAGGGCATGCGGCAGCGGGTGAAGATGGCCTCCGCGCTGGTCCACGACCCGTCGCTGCTCCTGCTGGACGAGCCCTTCAACGGCATGGACCCGCGCCAGCGCATGCAGCTGATGGACCTGTTGCGGCGGATGGGCGACGAGGGCCGCACCGTGCTGTTCTCCTCCCACATCCTCGAAGAGGTCGAGCAGCTCGCCTGGCACATCGAGGTCGTCGTCGCCGGCCGGCACGCGGCCAGCGGTGACTTCCGCCGGATCCGCCGCCTGATGACGGACCGCCCGCACCGCTACCTGGTCCGCTCCAGCGACGACCGCGCCCTCGCGGCCGCGCTGATCGCCGACCCGTCCACGTCCGGCATCGAGGTGGACGTCACGGAGGGCGCCCTGCGCATCCAGGCCGTCGACTTCGGCCGCTTCACCGCGCTGCTGCCGAAGGTCGCGAGGGAGCACGGCATCCGCCTGCTCACGGTCTCGCCGTCCGACGAGTCCCTCGAGTCCGTGTTCTCGTACCTGGTCGCGGCGTAGGAGGCCCTGATGTACGACCCCACAGTCGCCCGGCTCACCTACCGGGCCCTGCTCGGCCGTCGCCGGGCCCTCATCCTGGGCGCACTGCCCCTGCTGCTCCTCGTGATCTCCCTGGCGGTGCGCGCCCTCGCCGGCGCCGACGACCAGACCGCCGCCGACGTCCTCGGCGGCCTGGCGCTCGCCACCATGGTGCCGATCATCGGCGTCATCGCGGGCACCGGCGCGATCGGCCCGGAGATCGACGACGGCTCGGTGGTGTACCTGCTGTCCAAGCCGATCAAGCGGCCGACGATCATCTACACCAAGCTGATCGTCGCCGTCGCCGTCACCATGGTGTTCTCCGCGGTGCCGACGCTGATCGCGGGCTTCGTCCTCAACGGCAACGGCCGGCAGGTCGCGGTCGCCTACACGGTGGCCGCCCTGGTCGCCTCGATCGCCTACGCGGCGCTGTTCCTGCTGCTCGGCACGGTCTCGCGGCACGCGGTGGTCCTCGGCCTGGTGTACGCGCTGGTCTGGGAGGCGCTGTTCGGTTCCCTGGTGCCCGGCGCGCGCACGCTGAGCGTCCAGCAGTGGTCCCTCGCCGTGGCGGAGAAGGTGGCGGGCGGCGAGCTGGTCACCTCGGACGTGGGCCTGACCACGGCGACGGTCGCGCTGGTCGCCGTCACGGTGCTGGCCACCTGGTACGCCGGCCAGAAGCTGCGCACGCTGACGCTCGCCGGCGAGGAGTGAGGGGCGCCTCCCCTGGGAAGCGCGAGGGCGGTGCCGCTCACCGGCGGCACCGCCCTTCGCCGTCTCCGGCCGTTTTATTCGGTGGCGCGCGATGTGTCCGGCCGGGCACAGTGAGATGTCCGCATCGCCGGGAACGTCCGGCGACCGTGAGCCGGGAGAGGAGCGGGACCATGCCCATGCACGGCAGTACGTCCCGTTCCCGTCGGGGCAGCCCGCGGCGGACTCCGGAGTAATCCCTACTGCTCCGTCGAGTCCCCCCGAGGACCTGCCCGGGGCGGCCGCTTCGAGCGCGCGCACATGAGGGCGCGCGGGCCGCCCACCCGGAGGATTGGCCGAGTGGTAAGGCACCGGCTTGGTTCAAGCCGCGGTCGGGCCCGGAAAGCCCGCGCACGTTCGATCCGTGCATCCTCCGCCGAACGCCGAACGCCGAACGCCGAACGCCGAACGCCGAACGCCGAACGCCGAACGCCGTAGGCGCGGTGAGCGGCGCTCAGCGCAGGGACGTCAGCCCAGCAGGCGCTCCAGCACCACCGCGATGCCGTCGTCCTCGTTGGACGCCGTCACCTCGTCGGCGACCGCCCGCAGCTCACGGTGGGCGTTGGCCATGGCGACGCCGTGGCCGGCCCAGGCGAACATCGGGATGTCGTTGGGCATGTCGCCGAAGGCGATCGTCTCCGCCGCCTTCACGCCGAGCCGGCGGGCGGCGAGCGACAGCCCCGTCGCCTTGGACAGCCCGAGCGGCAGCAGCTCCACGATGCCCTCGCCCGCCATGACGACGGTGACGAAACCGCCCGCGGTGCGCTCGGCCGCCGCGGCCAGCTCGTCCGAACTCAGCTCCGGATGCTGGATGTACAGCTTGTTCAGCGGGGCCGCCCACAGGTCCGAGGCGTCCGTGAACGGCGTCGCCGGCAGCGCGCCGGCGACGTCGTAACCCGGCCCGACCAGCACCTCGCCGTCCAGGCCGTCCCGGCTCGCCGCCAGGTGCAGCGGGCCGACCTCCGCCTCTATCTTGGCGAGCGCCACCCCGGCGAGCTGCCGGTCCAGCGTCACGGAGGTCAGCAGCCGGCCGGTCCCGGCGTCGTACACCTGGGCGCCCTGGCCGCAGACCGCGAGGCCCTGGTAGCCGAGGTCCTCGAGGATCGGGCGGGTCCAGGGCACCGCGCGGCCGGTGACGACGATGTGCGCGGCACCCGCCGCGGCGGCCGCGGCGAGCGCCTCACGGGTGCGTCCGGACACCGAGTGGTCGTCACGCAGCAGCGTGCCGTCCAGGTCGGTGGCGACGAGCCGGTACGGGAAGGGGGACAGCGCGCCGCTCACTTGGCGACCGGTTCCAGGAGCTCGCGGCCGCCCAGGTAGGGGCGCAGCACCTCGGGCACGCGCACCGAGCCGTCGGGCTGCTGGTGGTTCTCCAGGATCGCCACGATGGTGCGCGGTACGGCGCACAGCGTGCCGTTGAGCGTGGCCAGCGGGCGTACCTTCTTGTCCTCACGCACCCGGATCTGCAGGCGGCGCGACTGGAACTCGGTGCAGTCCGAGGTCGAGGTCAGCTCGCGGTACTTGCCCTGGGTCGGGATCCACGCCTCGCAGTCGTACTTACGGGCGGCCGAGGAGCCCAGGTCGCCCGAGGCGACGTCGATGACGCGGAACGGCAGCTCCAGCGAGGTCAGCCACTGCTTCTCCCACTCCAGCAGCCGCCGGTGCTCCTCCTGCGACTCCTCCGGGGTGACGTAGGAGAACATCTCCACCTTGTCGAACTGGTGGACGCGGAAGATGCCCCGGGTGTCCTTGCCGTGCGAGCCGGCCTCGCGGCGGAAGCAGGGCGAGAAGCCCGCGTAGCGCAGCGGCAGCCGGTCGGCCTCCAGGATCTCGTCCATGTGGTAGGCGGCCAGGGCCACCTCGGACGTGCCGACCAGGTACAGGTCGTCCTTGTCCAGGTGGTAGACGTCCTGCGAGGCCTGGCCGAGGAAGCCGGTGCCCGCCATCGACTGGGGGCGCACCAGCGCCGGGGTCAGCATCGGCGTGAAGCCGGCCGCCGTGGCCTGCGCCATCGCGGCGTTCACCAGGGCCAGCTCGAGCAGCGCGCCGACGCCGGTCAGGAAGTAGAAGCGGCTGCCGGAGACCTTGGCGCCGCGCTCGACGTCGATCGCGCCGAGGAGCTGGCCGAGCTCCAGGTGGTCCTTGGGCTCGAAGCCCTCGGCGGCGAAGTCGCGGACGGTGCCGTGCGTCTCCAGCGTGACGAAGTCCTCCTCGCCGCCGACGGGCACGTCGGGGTGGACGAGGTTGCTCAGCCTGAGCAGGAGCTCCTGGGTCTCCGCGTCGGCGGCGTCGCGTTCGGCGTCGGCGGCCTTGACGTCGGCCTTGAGCTGCTCGGCCTTCTTGAGCAGCTCGGCCTTCTCGTCGCCGGCCGCCTTGCCGATGAGCTTGCCGAGCGACTTCTGCTCGGCGCGCAGCTCGTCGAAGCGGACGCCGGACGACCTGCGCCGTTCGTCGGCAGACAGGAGGGCGTCGACGAGCGCGACGTCCTCTCCACGGGCACGCTGCGAAGCGCGCACACGGTCGGGGTCCTCACGGAGCAGGCGAAGGTCAATCACGCGGTCAAGGCTACCGGTGCGGGGCGACGGCTCACGACCGACTGCTGCGGCACCGCGCTGTGCGTCCCTTTGCACGTGAATTGCCGGGTGTGTTCTTCATGGCCGCTTCGAGGTCAATACGGGAAGCGTCATCACTGGAAAGGGTCGGTCATGAGGCTCCGGGTTGACCGGAAACCCTTGTGCGGAACGGGACTTGGGGTCTGGCTGTCCACAGCTTTCCACATCACGCGAAAAGTTATCCACAGGTTGTGGGGAAGATCTGTGGATGCCGGAATCGATCACTCCGAAAGGCTCGGCCGAAGGCGGTGTTCTCCTGCGTGAACTCCCCCTATCGCCACTTTTGAGAGGAAAGGGATCCCTCCAAAGGGTTGATCACCGCAAAAGAGTGGACGAAGCGCGGGCTGATGCGGAATGAACGCGCTCATGGCCTGTGGGGCGTTTTGTCGACCGAAGGGCGGCTCGGTGTCGACTTGTCCCCAGGTCGAGAAGCTGACCTGTGGATAACTTCTGTGGACAATGACCCTCGGCAGGCAGGCCGGTTCCCGCCGCCCCCCCGCACCGGCCCGGGACCGCCCCTCAGAACCGGCCGTCCTGGCAACGCGCCACCCAGTCCGCCGCCCCCATGAACTCCTCGTCCGACGTCCCCGGGTACGGCGGCTGCACCTCACCGGGACGCACGCCCGCCCTCGGGTACGAGCCGAGGTAACGCACCTGGAGGCAGATGCGCTTCAGGCCCATCAGCGCCTCCGCCATCCGACGGTCGGAGATGTGCCCCTCGGCGTCGACGCAGAAGCAGTAGTTGCCGATGCCGGCTCCGGTCGGCCGCGACTGCAGCAGCATCAGGTTGATGCCGCGGGTGGCGAACTCACCCAGCAGGTCGCGCAGACCGCCCGGGTGGTCGTCGCGCTGCCACAGGACCACCGAGGTCTTGTCCGCCCCGGTCGGCGCCGCCGGACGCGCGGGCCGGCCCACCAGCACGAACCGCGTCTGGGCGTTCTCCGCGTCGTGGATGCCCGTCTCCAGCGCCTCCAGCCCGTACCGGGCCGCCGCGAACTCGCCGGCGAAGGCGGCGTCGTACCGGCCCTCCTGGACCAGCCGCGCACCGTCCGCGTTCGAGGCGGCCGACTCCCAGACGGCGTCGGGCAGGTGCGTGCGGAGCCAGTTGCGCACCTGCGGCTGGGCGGCCGGGTGGGCGGTCACCGTCTTGATGTCCGACAGCTCGGTGCCCGGGCGGACCAGCAACGCGAAGGTGATCGACAGCAGCACCTCGCGGTAGATCATCAGCGGGGCGCCCGCGACCAGCTCGTCGAGGGTGGTGGTGATCCCGCCCTCCACCGAGTTCTCGATGGGGACGAAAGCGGCCTCGGCCTCGCCGGCGCGCACCGCGTCGAGCGCGGACTGCACGGACACGTACGGGACCAGCTCACGCGTGGCCGCCTCGGGAAGCGTGCGCAGGGCGACTTCGGTGAAGGTGCCCTCTGGGCCGAGATACGCATAGCTCGCTGGCATGACCTCACCCTAATGGGCCCACGCCGACGGCAACTCCCGAGACAGCTCGCGAGGGTGACTCCGCGCGGTTCTCATCCCTCCAGCAGCGCCTGGCCCACATACTCGCCCTCCGCCGCCCCGCCCGGGACCGCGAACAGCCCGCTGGCCTCGTGGCGGATGAACGGCGTCAGGGCGTCACCCCGGTCGAGCTTGCGCTGCACCGGCACGAAGCCGCGCAGCGGATCGGCCTGCCAGCAGATGAACAGCAGACCCGCGTCGGGCGTCCCGTCCGCGTCGATGCCGTCGTGGTACGAGAACGGCCGGCGCAGCATCGCCGCCCCGCCGTTCTGGTCGGGCCGTGTGATCCGCGCGTGCGCGTTGACGGGGACGACCAGATTGCCCCGGGCGTCTGTCTTCTCCAGGTCCATCTCGGTCGTCTCGTCGCCCCCGGACAGCGGGGCGCCGTCCGACTTGCGCCGCCCGATGACACCCTCCTGCTCCTTGAGCGACAGCTTCTCCCAGTCGTCCAGCAGCATGCGGATCCGGCGTACGACCACGTAGGAGCCGTTCGCCATCCAGGCGGGCTCGCCCTGCTCCGGCACGAAGATCCGCTCGTCGAAATCGGGTTCTTCGGGCTTCGGATTGCGGGTGCCGTCGACCTGGCCCATCAGATTGCGGGTGGTCATCGGGCGGACGGTGGCGCCCGGCGAGCGGTTGAAGCCGTTCATCTGCCAGCGCACCCGGGCCGCCGCGCCCGCGTCCTTGTGCACCGCGCGCAGGGCGTGGAACGCCACGAGGGCGTCGTCCGCGCCGATCTGCACCCACAGGTCGCCGTCGCTGCGGGCCCGGTCGAGCCGGTCGGAGGAGAAGGCGGGCAGCGGGTCCAGGGCGGCCGGACGCTGCTTCTCCAGCCCGGTGCGCGCGAAGAAGCTGTGCCCGAACCCGAAGGTGAGGGTCAGCGAGGAGGGTCCGGCGTCACGGGCCACGTCGCTGTCGCCCTGGGCGTCGAACTCACCGGCCATCAGCCGCCGGGCGGTGTCGGACCAGCGGCGCAGCAGCGCGGCCGCCTCCTTGCGTCCGGCGCCGGGCATGAGGTCGAAGGCGACGAGATGGCCACGCGAATGGAGCGGGTCGGTGATGCCCGGCTGATGTCTCACGTGAAACGGCACCCGGGTGGCACCGACCGAGGTGAGCGGGGTGGCCCCGGAGGGTGCCGCCGCGTAGCCGACGGCCCCGCCCGCAGCCCCGAGCACGAGCCCGGCGGCGCCGGCCGTGCCGAGCAGACGCCGTCGTGAGATGCCCGTCCCGGAGGCGGCGGTTTCCGTCGTGGGTTCCTCCTCGGGGGCGCGGGTCTGCGACAGGGAAGGGTCAGGCATGGTGGTTCAGCCGATCTGAGCGTTCTTGGAGACGGTCACCTGGTCGATGTCGGAGGTCCGCACGGTCACCTCGACCTTCCAGTCGCCCGCCATGGGGATCTGCACTCCGCTCGCCGACCAGTGTCCGGTGGCGATGCGGTCGGGGGCGACGGGCAGCGGTCCGATGTCCTGGGCGGTGAGGGTGAGGGCGATCTTCACCTCGGGGACGTCGACGGGCTTTCCGTCCGGTCCCTCGGCGTAGACGTGCATCACGTTGTCGCCGACCCGGGCGGGGTCGAGGTCGACCGAGACGACGCCCTTGCCGTTCTGACCGCCGGTGTCGAAGGGCATGGTCAGGCTCACCGCGCCACTGCCCTGCCCGGTCTCCGCGGCGGCGGAGGACGAGGTGGCCGTCGCCGCCCGCGCGTCCTGCTCGGTGCGGCCCGGCTCGGTCTGCGTCAGCACGGTGGTGACGGCCAGCAGCACGACGGCGACGCCCGCCTCGGCGAGCACCGACCGGCGCAGTCCGAACCGGTTCGGGTCGGCGTCCCGCAGCCGTTTCTGCCGGGCGGCCTCCGCCGCGGCCCGCTGCCGTGCGAGCTGCGCGGCCCGTACGGAGTCCTTTCCGGCTTCGGCCTGCTTCGCGTCGGGGGCCTCCGGCGGGGCGGTGCCGGCCGGTTGCCCGACCTCCTCGGCCGCGGCGGGCATCCGCGCGTCGGCCAGCCGCTGCGTCCAGCGGCGCGACACGAAGGCGGCCGCGACCATCACGGCCACCAGCACGATCTTGACGAGCAGCAGCTGCCCGTACCGGGTGTCGGTGAAGGCGGACCACGAGCCGAGCTGCCGCCAGCTCTGGTACACGCCGGTGACGGCGAGCGTGACCACGCTGCCGAAGGCGAGGCGCGAGAACCGCCGGACGGCGTCCCGCCCGACCGGCGTCTCGACGGGCGCCCGGTAGAGCGCGACGAGGAGGGCGGTGAGCCCGCCCAGCCAGGCGGCGACCGCCAGCAGGTGCACCACGTGGACCGGCATGGCCACGCCCGCCTGGATGCCCTGCGAGGCGTGCTCGGACATGGCCCAGCTCGCGGCCAGCCCGGCTGAGACGACCGTCCCGCCGACCGCCAGCCCGAAGGTCAGGTCCCGCTGGTCCGGCTCGCCGCCGTCCCCGGAGCCCTCCGCGCGGTCGGAGCCGGCGGCGTCGTCGGCATGGTCGTCCGGGCTACCGGCGGGCGCCGTACGGGCGTACGCCCCGAACAGCACCGCGATGAACAGCGCCGCCGCGGCGAGCAGCAGCAGCCGGGACACCAGGGCCGCGCCCGTCTTGGTCTGGAGCACGTCGCCGAGCAGGGTCAGGTCGAAGATGTCACCGGCCTTGCCGGAGGTGGTGTAGGAGCCGCGCAGCATCAGCAGGCCCAGTGTGGCGGCGGTGAGCGCGAGCCATCCGGAGACCACCAGACGCTGGACCGCCCGCACCCGGGCGCCCGGCCCCCAGCAGGCGAGGACGAAGGCGGCCCCGCCCGCCATGACGACGAAACCCGCGTAGGAGACGTAGCGGCCGAAGCCGTACAGCCAGCCCACGAGGCCGTCGTCGGAGCCCTGCGCGGAGACCGAGACGGTCGTCTCCGAGGGCGCGCCGATGGAGAAGGTGAACGCGCCGGCGACCGGGTGGCTGTCGGCGGACACCACCTGGTAGGCCACCGTGTACGTACCGTCGGGCAGCCCGCTCACCAGCCGCACGCTGTACGTGGTGCCGCTGGGGTTGGCGGGGTCGCCCTTGTCCACCCGCTCGCCCTTGGGGTCCAGCACCCGCACGGAGTCGTCGCTCACCGCGATCGGCTCCGAGAAGGTGAGCGAGACCTGCGAGGGCGCCGTGTCGACCACCGCCCCCTGCGCGGGGTCGCTGCCGGTCAGCGCGGCGTGCGCGGAGGCGGGAGCGGCCCCGGCGAGGAGCGCACCGGCGACGGCCAGGATCAGCAGCACCAGGGTCCGCACGCGGGGGGCGATGGTCTGGGTCACAGGGGTGTCTCCCTCAGTGTCCGGTCGTCGGGCGGTAGGTGGCCGGCTTCACCGGGATTTCGACCGTGACGGGGTCGGAGTGGGCGAAACGCAGCTCGACGGAGACCTTCTGACCCTGCTTCGGCTTGCGCTTCAGCTGTTCGAACATCAGATGGTTGCCGCCGCTCTCCAGCACGAGGCTGCCGTGGGCCGGGATGTCGAGGGACTCGACCTCCCGCATCGACCCGTCGACGGTCTCGTGCACGGTGACCTGGCCGGCGACGTCGCTGCTGACCGAGGTCAGCCGGTCCGCGGCGTCACCGTCGTTCGTGATCGTGAGGAACCCCGCTGCCAGGTCCGACACCGGCTGCGGCATGTACGCGGACCCGACCGACAGCCGGGCCGTGCCGTCGTCCGGGCCTCCGCATCCGGTCAGGGCCAGCGCGCCGGCCACGGCCAGGGCGGCGGCCGCGCGGAGCCTCACGGATTCTCACCCTTGATGATCTTGGGAAGGTCCTGGGTGTAGTCCTCGACGGTGGCGTCCTCGCCGTAGAGGACGTAACCGCCGTCCGTCTTCGGGGAGAAGGCGATGACCTGGGTGCCGTGGTCGGAGACGGTCTTGCCGTTGTCGTCCTTGCGCGGCGGGTCGATGGAGATGCCGAGGGTGCGGGCGCCGGCCTGGATGGTGGCGAAGTCGCCGGTCAGGCCGACGACCTGGGAGTCGATCCCCTCGAGCCACGTGCCGAGCTCGGCGGGGGTGTCCCGCTCGGGGTCGGTGGTGACGAACACGATCCGCAACTGGTCCTGCTGCTCCTTGGGGAGCTGCTTCTTGGCCACCGCGATGTTGTTCATCGTCAGCGGGCAGACGTCGGGGCAGTGGGTGTAGCCGAAGTAGATCAGCGTGGGCCGGCCCGCGGTCCGCTCGCGGAAGTCGTACGGCTTGCCCTCGGTGTCGGTGAGGACGAGATCGGGCTTCTCGAAGGGCTTGTCGAGGACGGTGGCCGCCTTCTGGCCGCCGGCCTCCTCGGACACCACGGAGACGGGCGAGCCGCCGTCGCCGTCGTCGCCGCCGCAGGCGGTGAGGGTCAGCGGGACGACGGCGAGCAGAGCCGCCGCCGCGAGGGTCTTCTTGCGCATGGGATGGTCCTGAAGGTGGGTGTGCTGCGGCGCGCACCGGGAGGCCGCGGGGCCGCGGGCCGGCCCCGGCGCGCGCCGTGGAGAGGGGTGGCTCAGGCGGTGCGACGGCGCCCGGCGAGCACGCCGTAGGCGATGCCCGCGGCGCCGGCCACGATGCCGACGACGCCCAGGACGCGGGCGGTGGTGTCGGTGCCGCCGGAGCCGTCGTCACCGGACGCGGCGGAGGTCTCGGCGGATGCCTTCTCCGCGTCGTCCGACGCCTCGTCGTCGTCGGCGGCGTCGTGCCCGTGGCCGTCCTCGGCGGGCGCGGTCAGGGAGAGCACCGGAGCCGGGTGGTCGGGCTCGTCCTGGCCTTCCTGCGGCACCTCGATCCAGCGGACGACCTCCTTGTTGGAGTACGTCTGCAGGGCCTTGAAGACGAGCTCGTCGGTGTCCTCGGGCAGCGTGCCGACGGACACCGGGAACTTCTGGAAGAAGCCCGGCTGGATCCCGTCGCCCTTGGCGGTCCAGGTGACCTTGGAGACGGCCTCGTCGATCTTCTTGCCGTGCACCTCGAGCGGCTCGGCCAGGCGGGACTTGGTGACCTTGATGTCCCAGCCCTCGACGGGCTGCGGCATCACCGACGCCAGGGGGTGGTCCGACGGGAAGGTGATCTCGAGCTTGGTGGTCGAGGCGTTGTCCCGCTCGTTGGGGACCTTGAAGCCGACGACCGCGTAGCCGCCCTGCGCGGCCTCACCCTCGGGCTGCACGCTGACGTGCGCGAAGCCGGGGGAGGACACGGCGAGGACGGTGAAGCCGGCGACGGCGCCGGCGGCGGCGATACGGGAAGCCTTCATGGCAGAAGCACTCCGCTTCGTAGAGGTTTCGCTGACGATGAGGGATGCGCGGCGCGGACGGCCGGTCGCTCCCCTCACGGGACGACGGCCGGGCGCACACGGCGGAACCGGCGCACACGCGTGCCGCACGGAGGCGTCCCTCACTTCGTCCGGAAACCCCGGGACGGTGGGTCGCCCCGCGTCAGGCGGCGAGCACGAGCGCGGAGGCGCCGGCCGGGGGACCCCGGCGGACCACCGTGTGGTGCAGACCCGCGGAGCGCGGCGGAAGCGGTGCGAGCAGCGCGGTACGCGGGGTGACCGGGCCCGTCTCGGGCGCGCCGGGAAGCCCGGCGCGCAGGGCCCGCACCAGGGCGAGCGCCCCGCGGAGCGACCGTACGAGGGCGCCTTCGGCGACGCCCCGCGCGGACAGCTCGGCCAGGCGCAGCAGGGCCAGGTCGCCCCGCCGCAGCAGCCAGCCCGCGGCCAGGGCGGCGAGGACGTGGCCGAGCAGCATCGGCAGCGACGGCAGCAGCGACCCCGCCGGACCCGCCGTCACGACGTCGGCCGCGTGGGCGGCGGGCCCGTGCGGTGCGATCCGGGCGTCGGCGAGGACCCGCTCGGCCTCGGCCGGGCTGATCGAGCCGGGCCCGCACAGCAGACGGGCGGCCTGGGCGACCAGCGCGGCGTCGGACGCGGAGCCCGCGACGGGCGCGCCGTGCTGCCCGAGTCCGAACAGCGTGTGCAGCGCGGTCTGCCCGCCGGCCAGCAGCGCCGTGATCACCGGCAGCGGACGGGCGCGTCCGGCGAGCGGTGCGGCGACCGCGAGCGCGGCGAGGAATCCCGCGCCGAGCGTCCACAGCGGGACGGCGTCGTACGAGGCGAGGGAGTGGCCTGCCCCGGACAGCACGACGCAGACCGCGGCGAACACCGCGGCCCGCAGGAACCGGAGTCCTCGTCCGGCGCGCGTCGTGCGCGGGTGGGGGGCAGACATGGCGGCCTCATCATCGCACCAGCACCGGGGGCGCCGTACGGCAGGTCCGCAAGATGAGGTACGACCGTAAGGTCACCTGTGTGATGCGGTGTCCCGCATACACCGATCAGCTCCTCCGTACACCCGCCATATGGGTGGTGTCACGTCAACTTCGCGCTTACAGGTGACCACTCAGGGCAATACGTAACGGTATGTCGAGCCGCAGCCAGGAGGCTGGAGCATGAGCATCTGGTGGTCACTCCGTCTGCGGCGTGATGCCGCCAGCGTGCCGCTCGCCCGGCGCCTGCTGCTCGGCACCATGGAGACCGCGGGCGTCGACCCCGAGATCTCCTACGACCTCTCCGTCGCCCTCAGCGAGGCCTGCGCGAACGCCGTGGAGCACGGCGGCGGCGCCCCGTGCGACGACACCTCCGAGGCGTTCCGGGTGACCGCCTACCTCGACGGCGAGAAGTGCCGCATCGAGGTCGCCGACGCCGGCCCCGGATTCCCCGCCGCCGGGACCCGCCCCCGCACGCGGACCGTGCCCGCCGAGGCGGAGCACGGACGGGGCCTGTGTCTCATCGAGCAGCTGGCCGACCACGTCCACATCGGCAACAAGCCGGGCCGGGGCGGCGCCGTGGTGAGCTTCGACAAGGTCCTCAAGTGGCGTGAGGACGCCCCGCTGACGGCGGTGTGACGTACGCGGCGAGGGCCCCTCCCGGCGACCGGGAGGGGCCCTCGTCCCTGTGCGCGTCGTGTGCGTCAGCCCTTGAGGCCCGCCATCCACGCCTCGACCTCGTCCGAGCGGCGGGGCAGCGCCGCGGAGAGGTTCCGGTTGCCGTCCTCGGTGACCAGGATGTCGTCCTCGATGCGGACGCCGATGCCCCGGTACTCCTCGGGCACCGTCAGGTCGTCGGCCTGGAAGTACAGGCCGGGCTCCACGGTGAGCACCATGCCCGGCTCCAGCGTGCCGTCGACGTAGGTCTCGGTGCGCGCGGCGGCGCAGTCGTGGACGTCCATGCCGAGCATGTGGCCGGTGCCGTGCAGCGTCCAGCGGCGCTGCAGGCCCAGCTCCAGCACCCGCTCCACGGGCCCCTCGACCAGGCCCCACTCGACGAGCCGCTCGGCCAGCACGCGCTGCGCGGCGTCGTGGAAGTCCCGGTACTTGGCGCCCGGCCTGACCGCCGCGATGCCGGCCTCCTGGGCGTCGTACACGGCGTCGTAGATCTTCTTCTGCAGCTCGGTGTAGCGGCCGTTGACCGGCAGGGTCCGCGTGACGTCGGCGGTGTAGTACGTGTGGGTCTCCACGCCGGCGTCGAGCAGCAGCAGGTCGCCGGAGCGGACCGGGCCGTCGTTGCGGACCCAGTGCAGGGTGCAGGCGTGCGGGCCCGCGGCGCAGATGGAGCCGTAGCCGACGTCGTTGCCCTCGACGCGGGCGCGCAGGAAGAACGTTCCCTCGATGTAGCGCTCGCTGGTCGCCTCGGCCTTGTCGAGGACCTTCACCACGTCCTCGAAGCCGCGCACGGTGGAGTCGACGGCCTTCTGCAGCTCGCCGATCTCGAAGTCGTCCTTGACCAGCCGCATCTCGGAGAGGAACACGCGCAGTTCCTCGTCGCGCTCGGCGGTGACCTTGTCGGTCAGCGCCGCCTCGATCCCGGCGTCGTAGCCGCGCACCACGCGGACCGGGCCGGTGGCCTCGCGCAGCGCGCCGGCCAGCTCGCGGACGTCGGAGGCGGGGATGCCGTAGAGCTTCTCGGCCTCGGTGAGGGAGTGCCGACGGCCCACCCACAGCTCGCCCTGCCCGTCCAGCCAGAACTCGCCGTTCTCGCGGTTGGACCGGGGCAGGAGGTAGATCGTCTCCTGGTGGCCGTCGGCCGTCGGCTCCATGACGAGGACGCCGTCCTCCGTCTGGTTGCCGGTGAGGTAGGCGTACTCGACGGACGCGCGGAAGGGGTACTCCGTGTCGTTCGACCGGGTCTTCAGGTTGCCCGCCGGGATCACCAGGCGCTCCCCGGGGAAGCGGGCGGACAGCGCCGCGCGGCGGGCGGCCGTCTCGGCGGCCTGCGCGACCGGCTCCAGGTCGTGGAGCTCCGTGTCGGCCCAGCCGCTCCTCATGTTCTCGGCCAGCTCGTCGGACACGCCCGGGTACAGGCCGTTCTTCCGCTGCTTGACGGGCTCCTCGTCGGCAGTCTCCGGGGTCTCCGGCAGCTCCTCCGCCACGGTCATCCTCCTCGATACGGCACTGGACCACCCCCATCGTACGGTCGGGTGGAAACGGACGAACCGGGGTAGCGCCTGTTACCGCGGAGGCACGGTGAGTGAGCGGCACCCGTGCCCGGGGGTCAGTCGAAGCGCGCCGCGAGCAGCACCACGTCCTCCGGGGTGTCCGCGTCCTCCGTGCCCTCGGGGAGCACCGCCCGCAGCACGTGGTCGGCGACGGCGCCGGGGTCGCGGCGCAGCGCCCGAGGCACCCCGGCCGCGGCGGCGTGCAGCCGGGCGAAGGCGCGGTCGGTCGGGTCGCCGGTGCGGTGCAGCAGCCCGTCGGTGTAGAGCAGCACCGTGTCGCCCGCCTCCGCCTGGACCTCCACGCTGGGCGCCTCCCAGCAGGCGAGCATCCCGAGCGGCGCGGAGACGGACGTCTCCACGAACTCGGTGCGGCGCTCGCCGAGCAGCAGCGGCGGGCTGTGCCCGGCCCCGGCCAGGGTGATCCGGCGCACCGCCGGCTCGCAGTAGCCGAACAGCGCGGTGGCCGACCGGGCCGGCTCGGTCAGCCGCAGCAGCAGCTCCAGGTCGGACAGGACGGCGACCGGGTCCTCGCCCTCCATCACGGCGTACGCCCGCAGCGACGCCCGCAGCCGCCCCATCGCGGCGACCGCGCTGGGCCCGGAGCCGGTGACGGAGCCGACGGCGAGACCGAGCGCGGCGTCCGGCAGCGGCAGCGCGTCGTACCAGTCGCCGCCGCCGCTCGGGCAGGTGCGGTGGCGGGCGGCGAGCTGCACGCCGGCCACCCGCGGCAGGCGGGACGGCAGCAGCTCCTCGGTCATCGTGGCCATCGACGCGCGCGTCCGCTCCAGCTCGAGGAGGCGGGCGAGATGCTCCGCGGCGTGCCGGACGTACAGGCCGACGAGGTGGCGCTGCCGTCCGGCCGGTTCGGCGGGCTCGTCGTAGAGCCAGACGACCGCGCCGATGCGTCCGGCGGAGCCGGTGGCGAGGGGGAGGGCGTAGCTCGCGGCGTAGCCGAGGCGGGCGGCGACCTCGCGGTGCCGGGGGTCGAGCCCCTTCTCGGCGAACAGATCGGGCTCGGCCACGCCGTCGTCGCCGCCGGGCAGCCCGTCGAGGATCCGGCCGTGCGGCAGTGAGCCGCGCGGCACCGTCTCCATGTGGCCGAGGTCGGCGCGGCCCAGCCCGAATCCGACGGTGGTGGACGGGCCCCGGCCGTCGGCGGGTTCCAGGGCGACGAGCCCGCGCCGGGCGCCCACCAGGGCGGCGCCCGCGCGCAGCAGTTCCTCCAGCGCGGCGTCGAGCGTGCCGGCGCGGACCAGGCGCTCGGTCAGTTCGTGCAGGGTCGTGAGGTCCGAGACCCAGCCGGCGAGACGGTCCTGGAGCAGCGCGCCCGGGGCGTTCCGGGAGTGTGCCGCGGCGGACGGAGTGGCGCCCGTGGCGGGCGCGACAGTGTGTGCGGGGGCGGGGACCGTCGAGTCGATTCCGGCCACTTTCGGAGGGTGCGGAGCGTTCATGGCGTCCGGCCTTCCGGCCGGTACGTACTGCTCGAAAGCATCGCAAACCCCCATGTCGTTCTGCGCCGCCGGCAGTGTCTCCACATGTACACGTACTCGTGAGGAGATGTCCAGCATTGTCCTGCTGGAATTCCTGGTGTCCGTGCGACCGCGGAGAACTTCTGGTACACCTCTTGCCGAAATTCGAAATTGGCTTGAAACTGCCTCAGGGGGAGGCCTGCTGCGGTCGACTGGCCTTGCTCGACGGAGCGTCACAGCGGTCGTGATGGGTACGTACTCGGAGAAGGCCAGGGGCGGTTGGGAACCACCCGGGAACCTGGCGACGGACCCGGGCGTCTCAACCACCGACGACCGTGCCCCATCCTCCCGTGGCGGAGGCGGAGAGAACCACGCGCGACGGCAAACGCCAGACTTCGCCACCCCACGCCGTGCCCGTACGTCTGACGAACGCTGTATGGGTGGAACGGCCGCGGAGGCAGCCCATGCCCGGCCCCTAGGGGTTCTCCCTGCCCGGCACGGGGGTGTGATGCGCCAACAGGTACGCACAGTGAAGTGATCGACACATGACGTGAGTGGTCCACGGTGTTGCCAGGCGTGCAACGGAAAGGAACGAGCGCTCATGCGCGAGATCCTCGGAAGGCGACGCAGGCTCCTGTCCCGGCGCGGTGACGAAGGGCCCGATCTGATCGGTGCGGCCCTGACCTTCGCCGCGCAATGGCAGTGGCCCGTCCTCCCCGGCGTGGCGGCCGACCCGCAGGACGGGTCCCGCTGTGCCTGCCCCGACCCGGAGTGCACGGTGCCGGGCGCCCACCCGTTCGACCCCGGCCTCCTCGCCGCCACCACCGACGTCCGGATGGTGCGCTGGTGGTGGACCAACCGGCCGACGGCGCCGATCGTGCTCGCCACCGGCGGCAAGGCCCCGTGCGCGGTGTCCCTGCCCGCCTTGCCGGCCGCCCGCGCGCTCGCCGCGCTGGACCGCCGGGGGATGCGGCTCGGCCCGGTCGTCGCCTCGCCCTCCCGCTGGGCGGTCCTCGTCAAGCCGTACTCCCTGGAGCAGTTGGGCGAGCTGCTGTACGCCAAGGACTTCGTCCCCGGATCGCTCCGCTTCCACGGCGAGGGCGGCTACCTGGCCCTGCCTCCGTCCGGCACCGCGCAGGGCGGGATCCGCTGGGAGCGGGCGCCGCTGCCCGGCTCCGCGGCGCCCTGGGTGCCCGATGTCGAGGCCGTGGTGGACGCGGTGGTCGACGCCCTGACCCGTACGGGTGTGAGCGCCCCCGAGATGTAGGGGGGGCGCCGTCGCGCGCCGCGCTCGGCGCCCGGTGCCGGGCCGCTGTCTCCCGGGGCATGCCGCGTCATGCCGGGGGGCCGTGCCAGGACGTCCCGCAGAGCCCCTGCGACCGCCCTCGCGGGCGTCGCGGCGGCCTGCGCGGTCGCTCAGGCCGCCGGCGGTGGCGTCCGCGGGCCGGGACGACGCCGGGCGTCCGGCCTCGGCCGGTCCGGACGATCTGCGTGCGGTGTCCGTCCCTGAGCGGCGTATCGGCGTCTCATCGACCTCCTCGGCCGGGGACGCCGCCATGCTGCGGATGCCCACGGCGGGCCAGGCGCCGCCCGGCACGCCTCTGCCGACCGCCCTGCGCTGCGGTCCCGCGCCGTTCTCCCCGGAGGGAGCCGAGGCGCGGACGTGCGTGGCGGTACAGGGGGAGGACGTGCGGGCGCGGACGCGTGGGCGCGGGTGTACCACCACGACACCACCGGCGTGCCCCTGGACGCCGCACCGTCCCTCCTCGGCCCGGAGGGGCACGGCGTGCGGAGCCGGTGCACGGCGGACGCCGGGGACGGCCCGCCCCTGTGCGAGACGCCGCGTGGGCACCTGAAGGGCGAGCCCGTGTGCTGCACGGTGGTGGCGGAGTTCGCCGCCCGCCCGGACGGCGCGGGGGACGGGCGGCTGCTGTGGGCCGGGAGCAACTCCCCGTCGGCGAAAGGCCGGTGAGCGGAGACCTGGAACCGCCGGACGACGGCGGCTCGTGAGGGCGGCCTGCCGCGGGCACGCAAAGACCCGGTTGCTGGCGACGGGGGATGCACCAGCAACCGGGCTACGGGAACGGTAACAAGAGATCGGCGGTAAGCAAATTCGATCTCGGCGTTTCCGGTCACCGACTGGCTTGCCCGCACGGGGAGTTGCGCACGGGCCGGGTGGTGCGTCCCCGGTCGGTCCGGCCGCCCGGGGACACTGTTGAGGAGCCGGACGCGGAGCCTCTCAGCTCAGCGTGACCTGGCGGTTCGTCAGGCCGCCGCGTGCCCGGCGCTCGTCCGCGGTGAGCGGAGCGTCGGTCGCCAGCGCGTCGGCGAGCCGCTCGGCGAACTCGGCGGCCGGCTTCTCCACGTCCTCCGCGCGGACCTCGCTCGGCAGGTCCCAGACCGGCACCGTGAGCCCGTGAGCGCGGAAGGAGCCCACCAGGCGGGTGCCCTCACCGAGGGAGGAACGGCCCGCCGCGTGCAACCGCGCGAGAGCGTCCAGAAGCTGCTCCTCCGGGTGCGGCATGACCCACCGCAGATGGTTCTTCTCGGGCGTCTCGCACCAGTACGCGGAGTCCACGCCCGACAGCTTGACGGTCGGGATGGCCGCCGCGTTGGCCCGCTCCAGGGAGGCGGTGACGTCCGGGGTGGCGTTCTCCGGGTCCGGGACCCAGAACTCGAACCCGTCGTGCACCAACGGCTCGAAAGCACCCTCCGGGTCGAGCAGGTCCTGCAGCCGGGGGCCGTCGGCGGGCGCGCGACGGGTCTGCACCGGAGTGCCGGGATCGGCGGTCAGCGCGCGCTGCAGCGTGTCGGCGAGGTCGCGGCTGATGTCCCCGGAAGGGGTGTCGTTCTGCAGGCCGAGCAGCACCGAGCCGTCGTCGCGGCGCAGCGCCGGCCAGGCCATCGGGAGCACCGTGGCCAGCGTGACGGACGGGACGCCCTCGGGCAGGCCGTCCTTCAGGGTCAGCTCGACGGTCGCGGCCGGCACCAGCTCGCGCAGCGCCACCCAGTCGCACTCGCCCGGAAGGCCCTCGAACGGACGGTGCACCAGCTCGGTCACCGCCTGCGCGGCGGCACGGCCGTGACACGCCTTGTAGCGGCGGCCGCTGCCGCAGGGGCAGGGCTCGCGGGCGCCGACGACCGGGATCTGCCCGTCCGTGAGCTGCGGGCGCTTGGCCTTCGTCTGGGATCGCTTCTTGGCCATCGTGGGTGTCTCCCGGTTACGACTCGTCTCGTACGGCGCGAGCCTAGCCGTTCGCGCCACGGCTGACGGGAACCTGTGGACGACGGGGCGGTCTGTGGACGACGGGGAGATCCGGGGACAGGGTGGTCCGTGGACGACGGGGCGTGCCGGCGCTGCCCGCCTCGGGAGCCGGCGGGCGTCAGCGTGACCCGCTCGGGAGCACGCCCGCCCGGGGAGCGGGGCCTCCCCGCACCCAGGGAGCGGCGCCGGCCTCGACCCAGGCCGGCGCCGGTACGGACCGCCCTCGGTCCTGCCCTCGGTCCTGCCCTCAGTCCAAGTCGTCGAAGACGTCCGCGAAGTCCAGTCCCGTGATGCGGGAGACCGGCGGGGCGGTGATCCGCGCGGCGAAGTCCTCACGGCGGTGACAGCTCCCGGCGTCCGGATCGTGCACGTCCTCGTGGACGACCACCCACACCGTGACCTCGCCGGGCACCTCGTCGCGCACACCCCAGTCGTCGGAGAGCGCCGAGATGATGTTCAGCCCGCGGCCGCCGTGCGCGGTGACCGACGGGGTGGCAGGCGCTGGGCGGGTCGGGCCGCCCCCGTCGGTGACCTCGACGACGAGCCGGCCGCGCGGGTCCACCCGCCAGGCCGCGCGCACGTCGCCGTCCCCGGCCAGGCTGTCGCCCAAGGGCCGGCCGTGTTTGCACGCGTTGCTCAACAGCTCGGAAAGGATCAGTACGGCATCGTCGATGACCGATTCCGGCACGCCTCCGTCGCGCAGTTGCGCGCGCATCCGGCGCCTTGCCTTCCCCACGCCCGCAGGGCCATGGGGCACGGCCATGCACGACGACGTGGGCACCTCCTGTGCCACCACCAACGCCACCCCCGAGACCTCCTTCGCCCCACGCCACGGTGTGGATGCCCCATCGGCCTGAGCCGGAAACCGGCCGGTCCGTGCGCGGTGACGCACTCGGAACGGTCGAGTACGCACCGAACGCGCCGGAGCACTCCCCGTAGTCGCATGGCTGGATTTCGTCGATGTGGCCGAGATATGAGGATGTGGGCGACGGGTCCCGTTGGTCAAGAGGCAGGAGGGATCCACGGGGACGCATGGGGCGGATGTGGCGGAGGGAGGGGCGGCCCCACGTGGTCCCCGAGGTCTGCCTCGGCCGGTCCGTGCCGGTCAGCGGCCGAGCCGGTCCAGCACCGCGCGGGGCCGGTTGGTGATGATGGCGTCCACGCCGAGGCTCACGCACAGGTCGACGTCCTCCGGCTCGTCGACCGTCCAGACGTGTACTTGGCGGCCGGTCCGCCGCAGACGCTCGATGTACGTGGGGTGGCTGCGCAGGATGCGGATCGACGGGCCCGCGATGTCCACGCCGTCGGGCAGCCGGCCGTCGCGCAGCCGCGGTGTGACGAACTGCATGAGGTAGACCGTCGGCAGCGTCGGGGCGGCGGCCCGCACGCGGTGCAGGGAGCGCGCGGAGAAGCTCATCACGCGCACCGGCGAGTCCTCGCGGGAGGCGGGCGCGTCCAGCCCGAACCGCTTGAGCAGGAGCAGCAGCCGTTCCTCGACCTGGCCCGCCCAGCGTGTGGGGTGCTTGGTCTCGATCGCCAGCTCCACCCGGCGTCCGGCGTCGGCGACGAGCTCCAGCAGCCGCTCCAGGGTGAGCACGGAGGTGGCCTCGCGGTCCTCCGGGCGGTGCTCCCAGTCGGGCTCCTCGACGCGGGGCCCGCCGGCCGCGTCCCGGGTCTTCCAGGAGCCGAAGTCGAGGGCGGCGAGGTCGGACAGCTCGAGCGCGGAGACCGCACCGCGCCCGTTCGACGTACGGTTGATGCGACGGTCGTGTACGCAGACCAGGTGTCCGTCGGCGGTGAGACGTACGTCGCATTCGAGTGCGTCCGCGCCGTCCTCGATCGCCTTGCGGTACGCGGCCAGCGTGTGCTCAGGGGCGTCCTCGGAGGCCCCGCGGTGCGCGACGACTCGGGTCAGGTGCTGTCGTGCGTGGGTCACCGCGTCATGGTGCCACCGCTCGCCGGCGGATGTGCGGGCGGTGTGGCGTGATCGGCACGGCCGTCCGGTCGGAGCCATCGAGTGGCGCACCTTACGTGAGTAATGCCCTATATAAAGAATGGCCCCGGACCCACAGGAACGGCTTACGGTGCCCTGACGGCGTGTGGGAAAAGCTGACGTCATACAAAGAGACGTGCACAGCTCCATCTGCATCGCGCCGGACGTCAGGCGCGCGTGACATGCGGGCCCGAGTGCGACCGAGACCAGATAAGCCGTGGATCGAGGAGAGAAGCTGTGAGCACCGAGAACGAGGGCACCGCGGTACCCCCGGCCCCGTCGGCTCCGCCGCCCCCGGCGGATGCTCCCGCTGCTTCCGCACCCCAGGGCGCACACCCGGGGTCGGCTCCGGCGGCCGGCCATCCCTACGGCCCCCCCGCCCCCCAGACGCGCCAGGACGCGGGGGCCGGTGAGTCGTCCTCCGCCCCCGACCCCTCCTGGCCGCCGCCCCCGCCGCCGTCCACCCCGGCGTACGGCGGCGACGGCGGTGTCGGACACGGCGCCGCGGGTCAGGGCGGTGGCGCCGCGGGTCAGGGCGGTGGCGGCTGGGGCTCCACGTACCAGCAGCCCGCGCCGAAGAACGGCCGCCGGCGCGGCGGCCTGGTCGCCGCGGTGCTGGTGGCCGCGCTGGCCGCGGGCGGCCTGGGCGGCGGCCTCGGCTACACGCTGGCCCGGGAGAACGACAGCGGCGGTTCGACGACCGTCTCGTCGACCACGAGCGGCGGCAACGTCAAGCGGGACCCGGGCACGGTCGCCGCGGTCGCGGCGGCGGCGCTGCCCAGCACGGTCACGATCGAGGCCGCGAGCAGCAGCGGCGAGGGCGGCACGGGCACGGGCTTCGTCTTCGACAAGCAGGGCCACATCGTCACCAACAACCACGTGGTGGCGGACGCCGTCGACGGCGGCAACCTCTCGGCGACCTTCCCGGACGGCAAGAAGTACGAGGCCGAGGTCGTCGGCAACGCGCAGGGGTACGACGTCGCCGTCATCAAGCTGAAGAAGGCGCCGTCGGACCTCAAACCGCTCACCCTGGGCAACTCCGACGACGTGGCGGTCGGTGACTCGACCATCGCCATCGGCGCGCCGTTCGGCCTGTCCAACACGGTGACCACGGGCATCATCAGCGCGAAGAACCGCCCGGTGGCCTCCAGCGACGGCAGCGGCAGCAAGGCCTCCTACATGAGCGCCCTGCAGACCGACGCGTCCATCAACCCGGGCAACTCCGGCGGCCCGCTGCTGGACGCGCAGGGCAACGTGATCGGCATCAACTCCGCGATCCAGTCGACCAGCAACGGCGGCTTCGGCACGGGCCAGGCCGGTTCGATCGGCCTCGGCTTCGCCATCCCGATCAACCAGGCCAAGTACGTCGCCCAGGAGCTGATCGAGACCGGCAAGCCGGTGTACGCCAAGATCGGCGCGTCGGTCTCCCTGGAGGACACCACCAACGGCGCGAAGATCACCGAGCAGGGCGTGGGCGGCACCGAGCCCGTCGACCCGGGCGGCCCCGCCGACAAGGCAGGACTGAAGCCCGGCGACGTCATCACCAAGCTCGACGACCGGGTCATCGACTCCGGCCCCACCCTGATCGGCGAGATCTGGACCCACAAGCCCGGCGACGAGGTCACGGTCACCTACGAACGCGGCGGCAAGGAGTACACCACGGAACTCACCCTGGGCTCCCGCGTGGGCGACAGCTGACCCCACCCGCCACCCCCGAACCCGTTACCCTTGTCCCCGCGCCGCCGATCACCGGCCGGCGCGGGGAGGCGTGCCCGAGCGGCCGAAGGGAACGGTCTTGAAAACCGTCGTGGCAGCGATGTCACCGTGGGTTCAAATCCCACCGCCTCCGCGCTGAGCGCAGTGGGAACGGCCCCTGACCCGGGTAGTTGGTCAGGGGCCGTCACGCTGTCCGGCGCCCGCCGGGCACCGCGTCTCCCGTGGTTTCCCGCTCCTGCGGCCACGAGGGACGGGCATCGTGCGTGGTGAGCGGGAGAGCGTTCCTGAGGCCGAGGAGTGAGGCGTCCTCGGGGGGCGCGTGCCTCGGTTCCGGTTGTTCCACGGCGGGGGTGACGGTGATGCCGGTCTCCGCGAGCTCACTGCTCTGACCAGCTCAGACGCCGTGGGTTTCTGTCGTGGTCGGCCGACGTCGGGTGCCCTCGAGCGGTCCGGAGGCGGCTCGTGCCGGCCGTGAGCGCAGGCGTCGTAACCTCCCCGGGTGGACGACTCCTCCTGCTTCTGCCTCCTGTGCGCCCCTCCTTCGGACGGCCCGGCCTGGAAGGAACGTGATGGCCGCATAGCCGCAAGCGTGTCGGAGTCCGGCTGGCACGTGATGGGGGTCGGCGCCGGGGACGATGAGCCGGGGGACTGGGCTTACTCGATCGGCCTGTGGCACACCCTGCGCAGTCCTGAGGTTTGTATTTTCGGCCTGCGGGTCGAGACGATGATGCCCATCCTCAACGTCGCAGGCGGAGAGATCCGTAACGGCCGCCCGCTGGAAGCCGGCCAGGTGCGTGACGACATCCTGAACGGCTGCCCGGTGACCGTCCGGCCGGTCCACCCGAGTTGGTACCGGGACTTCTTCGGCGCCGGGATCGACTACCACCAGGCTCCTCCGCTTCCTGTCGCGCAGTTGTTCTGGCCGGACAGGGAAGGCCGCTTCCCCTGGGACGGCCAGGCCGAGGAATACTGCCGCGCGAGTCAGCCACTTCTGTGGATCCCGAAGGAGGAAACCGGCGGACCGTGGGCTCGTCCCGGCTGCGGCTGACGTTCGGTCCGCTGATGTCAGGTGTGGATGTCAGGCCGGCCGAGGCACGATGTTCACCGCCCGGTAGTCGTACCCGTCTTGCTTGAAGCCGGGGGCTTCCCACTGGAGGTCCACCTGCTGTCCCGGCGACAGCGATCGGTAGCCCTTCATCTGGATATGGGAGTAGTGGCCCCAACAACCGCCGGGTGTCTCCGGGCAGTCGAGCACGCCCCACCCTTCCTCGTCGTGCCACTCGCGGACAGTCGCAGTCACCATGCGGGGAACCTTACGGGTTCCGTATGCGCCGGGGTACCGGGAACCTCAGCTCGGGAAGCTCGGGTTCTACGGGGCGGTGGCTTGCTGACCTGCTGCGGAGCGGCTTCGTGATCTGTGGGTGTGCTGGGCGGGCGACGGCTGTCGACCGTGGCTGACCTCTGCGTCTGGCACGGTTGTGGCACGGCCTCGGCCGACGGCAGCCGGCCGCGACGACGGGTGCGTCAACCGATCGGGCGCGCGGGTGCCGGCAGCCCGGCAGACCCTGGACGCCCTGTCCAGGCCGGGCAGGGACCAGGGCACAGGCTGGGCGGCGTCGGCGTCGGTCATGACGCCGCCCGCAGCATGCGGAGCTGGCCGATCTCCGCCGCGTTCTTCATCAGTTCCGCGTTCACCCACGCGAGCATGTGCGCCTTCGTGTGGGCCGGGTCGTCGGGCCAGGGGAAGGGGGCCGTGGCGTCCAGGTCGGTGTCCGTGAGGGTGTCGAGACAGGCGAGCCACTCCGTGCGCAGGGAGCGGAGCCAGGCGACCGTGGGCTCGCCCTCGCCGGGCCACACGATGTCGGTCCGCTCGCGCGGGCGGTCCCCGCGGGCGTGGTCCAGCGTCACGCTCCACCACCAGCCGATGTGCCAGCTCACCCACGCGACGGTGGGCACCGGAACGGGGTCCGGTTCCGTGTCCGCCCAGTCGGGGACCCAGGTGCCCTCGGGGGACCGGCGTACCGTCCAGCAGAGCGGGGCGGGCTCCCAGAGGAAGTCCTCCGGTTCCAGGCGTTCCAGGTGGTACTCGAACAGGGACCAGGTCAGGTCGAACTGCCAGCGGATCAGCTCGACCCGGCCGGCGGCGCCGGGGGCGGTTGTGGTCACAGTTCCTCATCGGTGGCGAGTCGCTCCCAGTCCATGTCCAGCAGAGCCGTCTCCGCGTCGCAGCCCGAGGGGACGCGCGACGTCGGCTGGAACCAGACCACGGTGAGGCGGGAGCGGTACAGGGCGCGGTCACGGCCGGGGGCGAGGGCCTCGGAGCGGAAGCTGCCGACGCAGGTCACGGCGGGCAGCACCTCCACCGGACCGAAGCCGCCCGCGTACTGGTCGGGGTACTCGCGCGGCGGCGGGATCAGGTGCACCGGGACGCCCGGGTGCACGCGTTCGGCGGACCGGAGCAGCCTGGCGATCACGAGGTCGTTCAGCGGCTTGCACGGGTATCCCTCGAGCACGTTCCCGTACGTCGCCGACAGGCGCAGCTCGGCCAGGTCGACCGGGCGGCCCGAGGCGAGGACGACGCGGGAGAGTGCCATGGTCGGCACTTTAAGGCGCTGGTGCATGCGGGTCTTTCGATTTTCGGGCGCGTGCGCGGGTGAGGGCGTGAGCGGGGTGTGGGCGAACAGTGCTGCGGCCTCAGTGGCCGGTCATGCGGGCGGCCGACGCGATCGTCGCGCGGGCCTCGCGTTCGGACAGGCCCGTGGCGCGGGCCGCGTCGACGAGGGGTTCCACCAGTTCGGGGGTGAGGCCGCCTTCGTAGGCGCGGCAGGCCGCCCAGAACAGGCGGGTGTTGCGCTGGCCCTCGTGCGCCCCGAGCACGAACTGCACCAGGCCCTGGCCGTGTCCGCCGGCGGACGGCGGTGCGGGGTGATGCGCGCGGGGCGGCGGCAGGAGCAGGCGCAGCAGGGCCGGCGGGCAGGGCGCGGGCGCCAGGTGCGCGGTGCCGGGCGCGGCCCGGTACGCGCCGCGTTCCGTACGGGAGCCGGGGCCGACGAGATAGCCGCCGGCGCCCCGGATGTCGATGCCGGGGGCGAGACGGCCGGCGGAGTTGGGGACGACGACGTCGGGCGGTCCGCTCAGCCAGAGGTGGCGGCCGCCGCTCGGGGTGAGGACGACCACCGTGGGCGGGACGGTGAAGCCGTGCCGGGAGGCGAGGGTTCGGAGGGCGGCGCCGGGGTCGGTGCCGTTCTTGGTGTCCAGGTCGACGCCGATGAGGTGGTACGGGGGCAGGCCGCAGGCGATGCCGTAGCCGGTCGCGCGGGGCGCGGCGGCGAACAGGGCGCGGATCCGAGCCGGGTCGGTGGTGGCGTCGTACACGCCGTGGCCGAAGCGGCCGCACTCGCCGTGGCAGGGCGGGTGGGCCGGGTCGTCGCGGTGGGGGGAGCGCAGGGCCGGGAGCTTGGTGCGGGACAGCGGGATGACGGCCAGTCCGCGTTCGGCGGCTGACAGGGCGTGTGCGAGGGCCAGCGTCGTGGCCTGCCGGTCGGTGGTGGCCATACTCCTATGTTCGTACACATGTTCGAAGAAGGGAAGGGGGTGAGGAGCGGCGCGCCCGGGGCGTGGGGGCGGATCGGCGTGACGCTGAAACGCTTCCTCCCTTGGGGCGTCGGGGTCGGCGCCGCCCGGTGGTGAGCGGGCCGCGCATCAGGGTCGAGTCGGGGTTTATCGGCGGGTTCTCACGCTTGCGTGCGAATCATGGCTTCCGGGGTGGTTCAGCGGGATCCGCTGGGCAATCCTGATCTTGCGACGTCGCGCACAGCACCAGGGCGGGGGGCCTACTCCCCTGGTGGAAGCCGTAGTTCACGCATGGACGGCCTTCGATCCGGTGCGTCCTTGGTTCTGGAGGGAACACAACATGGCAAGCATCCGTACCGCCCGCGTCATCGCCGCCGTCTCCGCGCTCCCGCTCGCGGCCGCGCTCCTCGCGGGAGTCGCGACGGCGGACAACGGCGTCGGCGCCCTCGGTACCGGAGTCGGCGGCGACAACTTCGGCGACTCCGCCACCACACAGCAGCAGGCCACCGGATCCGGAGCCGAGAACGAGAGCAATACCGCCCAGGTCAACGGCTCCGCGTTCACGAGCGTCAACCAGGGCGAGGACAACGTGGCCATCAGCTTCTCCCCCTTCTGGTGGCCGGCGCTCTGACGGAGCGGGAGGGGGCGGGAAGAGGGGGGGGCAGGGGGCGGAGAGAGGAAGGAGCAGGGGGCGGGAAGAGGGGGAAGCAGGGGGGCGGAGAGCGGGAGGAGGGCGTCCGTGCGGCGGCGCTACGGTGCCGCCGCGCCGGGCGCCGGCGCTCAGGGACGACCCGCACGGTCCCTCATCCGCTCCTCCACCTACAGGAGGTGCGGCGGGCCCCGCCCCTACAACCTGAGGGGGATCCGGCTTCGGGACCTGCGGCCGATCCGCCGGACCGGCCCCGCTCATAGCGTGGGGGACATGACCACACCCGTCTGCACCAGCGCTTCGAACGCCGCCGCCCCGGCGAGGCAGACCCTCCCGTACGCGTCGTTCTCGTCGTACATGAGGGCCCGCCAGCCGGTGCTCCTGCGGACCGCCCGGTCGCTGACCGGAAACCCCAGCGACGCGGAGGACCTGCTGCAGACCGCGCTCGCCAAGACGTACGTCGCCTGGGAGCGGATAGAGGACCACCGGGCGCTGGACGGCTACGTCCGCCGGGCGCTGGTGAACACGCGCACCTCGCAGTGGCGCAAGCGCAAGGTCGACGAGTTCGCCTGCGACGAGCTGCCCGAGCCGGACCCGGTGCCGGGCCGCGACGACCCCGCCGAGCAGCAGGCCCTGCGCGACGCGATGTGGCGGGCGGTCATGCGGCTGCCGGCCCGCCAGCGGGCGATGGTCGTGCTGCGGTACTACGAGGATCTCAGCGAGGCCCAGACGGCGGAGGTGCTCGGCGTCTCGGTCGGGACGGTGAAGTCCGCCGTGTCACGGGCGCTCGGCAAGCTCCGGGAGGACGCCGAGCTGGGACTTGTGAGGAATTGAGGAGGAACGGGCGGAACCTGACGGGGGACGCCGTCCGCCGAAGCGTGATCGATCATCCGCTCCCCTAGTGACATACCGCGCGGTATGTGCGCAGAATCAGCGCAACCCGTACCGACGCCAGGCAATGTCGCCCAGGAGGACGCCGTGCTGAGCACCATGCAGGACGTACCGCTGCTGATCTCGAGGATCCTGACCCACGGGTCGACGATCCACGGCACTTCGCAGGTGATCACCTGGACCGGCGAGGGCGCACAGCGCCGTTCCTACGCGGAGATCGGCGCCCGGGCCGCCCAGCTGGCGCACGCCCTGCGCGAGGACCTCGGGGTCACCGGCGACGAGCGGGTCGCCACCCTGATGTGGAACAACGCCGAGCACGTCGAGGCGTACTTCGCGATCCCCTCCATGGGCGCCGTGCTCCACACCCTCAACCTCCGTCTGCCGGCCGAGCAGCTCGCGTGGATCGTCAACCACGCCGCCGACCGCGTCGTCATCGTCAACGGCTCGCTGATCCCGCTGATCGCCCCGCTGCTGCCGCACCTCAGGACCGTCGAGCACGTCGTCGTCTCCGGCCCCGGTGACCGCGCCCCCCTGGCCGGCACCCACGTCCAGGTGCACGAGTACGAGGAGCTGCTCGCCGGGCAGCCCGTCGCCTACGACTGGCCGGAGCTGGACGAGCGGGCCGCCGCCGCCATGTGCTACACCTCCGGCACCACCGGTGACCCCAAGGGCGTGGTCTACAGCCACCGTTCGATCTACCTGCACTCGATGCAGGTGAACATGACCCAGTCGATGGGCCTGACCGACCAGGACACCTCCCTGGTCGTCGTCCCGCAGTTCCACGTGAACGCCTGGGGCCTGCCGCACGCCACGTTCATGAGCGGCGTCAACATGCTGATGCCGGACCGCTTCCTCCAGCCCGTCCCGCTCGCCGAGATGATCGAGGGCGAGAAGCCGACCCACGCCGCCGCCGTCCCCACCATCTGGCAGGGGCTGCTCGCCGAGCTCACCGCCCGCCCCCGGGACGTCTCCTCCCTCACCCAGGTCACCATCGGCGGCTCCGCCTGCCCGCCCTCGCTGATGGAGGCGTTCGACAAGCTGGGCATGCGGGTCTGCCACGCCTGGGGCATGACGGAGACCTCCCCGCTCGGCACGATCGCCCGTCCGCCGGCCCACGCCGTGGGCACCGACGAGGAGTTCGCCTACCGGCTGACCCAGGGCCGCTTCCCGGCCGGCGTCGAGGCCCGCCTCACCGGCCCCGGCGGCGAACGCCTCCCCTGGGACGGCGAGTCCGCGGGCGAGCTGGAGGTGCGCGGCCCGTGGATCGCGGGCGCCTACTACAACGGCCCCGACGCCGAACCGCTGCGCCCGGCCGACAAGTTCAGCGAGGACGGCTGGCTCAAGACCGGCGACGTCGGCACCATCAGCCCGGACGGTTTCCTCACCCTGACCGACCGCGCCAAGGACGTCATCAAGTCGGGCGGCGAGTGGATCTCCTCGGTGGAGCTGGAGAACGCGCTCATGGCGCACCCG
Organism: Streptomyces sp. DH-12; assembly: GCF_002899455.1. GTDB lineage: Bacteria > Actinomycetota > Actinomycetes > Streptomycetales > Streptomycetaceae > Streptomyces. The sequence goes on from NZ_PPFB01000001.1 coordinate 4,019,511, forward strand.
GACGTCGCCGAGGCCGCCGTGGTCGCCGTCCCCGACGACAAGTGGGGCGAGCGCCCGCTCGCCACGGTCGTCCTCAAGGAGGGCGCCACCGCCGACTTCACCACCCTGCGCGCCTTCCTCCAGGAGGAGGGGAAGATCGCCAAGTGGCAGCTGCCGGAGCGCTGGACGGTGATCGAGGCGGTGCCGAAGACCAGCGTCGGCAAGTTCGACAAGAAGGTGCTGCGCCGGCAGTACGCCGAGGGCACGCTGGATGTCACGCGGATCTGACCGAGGTCCGGACCCGGTCGCGCGCCGGGCGGTGGGCGCCACACCCGCGCCCACCGCCCGGCGCGCCGCCGTTTCCGCTCACGGCTCGCGCGCCGCCGTTCTCGCTCACGGCTCGCGCGCGGGCGGTCAGTTGGTGCCGATCCGCGACAACAGGTCGACGATCCGCTCCTGCACCTCGACGCTGGTGGACCGCTCCGCGAGGAACAGCACCGTCTCGCCGGAGGTCAGCCGGGGCAGGTCCGCCGCGTCCACGGCGGCCGTGTAGACGACCAGCGGGGTGCGGGTGAGCTGCCCGTTCGCCCGCAGCCAGTCGATGATCCCGGCCTGCCCGGCCTGGCGGTGCACCCGCATCAGGTCCATCACCACCAGGTTCGGCCGGAACTGCCCCGCCAGCGCCACCGCGTCGGCGTCGCTCGCGGCCCGCGCGACCTGCATCCCGCGCCGTTCCAGCGTGCCGGTCAGGGCCAGTGCGATCTCCGCGTGCTCCTCGATCAGCAGGACCCGCGGCGGGTGCTGCTCGCTGTCGCGCGGCGCGAGCGCCTTCAGCAGCACCGCCGGGTCGGCGCCGTACGCGGCGTCGCGGGAGGCCTGCCCGAGTCCGGCCGTGACCATCACCGGCACCTCGGCCGCGCCCGCCGCCTGACGCAGCGACTGCAGGGCGGTGCGCGTGATCGGTCCGGTCAGCGGGTCGACGAACAGCGCCGCCGGGAAGGCCGCGATCTGCGCGTCGACCTCCTCACGGGAGTGCACGATCACCGGGCGGTAGCCGCGGTCGCTCAACGCCTGCTGCGTCGACACGTCCGGCGCGGGCCACACCAGCAACCGGCGCGGGTTGTCCAGCGGTTCCGGCGGCAGTTCGTCGTCCATCGGCTGCGGACGCGGCGGGTCCGCCACCTCCACGGCCCCGCCCGGACCGTCCAGCGGCTCGGGACCCTCGGCGGCGTCCGCGTCCGGCGCCCCTATCGCGTAGGAACGTCCGGCGGTCTCGGCGGGCGGCGCGAGCCGGGACTGCCCGGACGGCGTCGGCGTGGGCTGCGCCGGAGGCTGGGCGAAGGCGGCGGCCGTGCCGCGGTCCTGTTGCGGTGCGGGCGCCTGGCCGGCGGGCGGCGCGGGTTCGGCCGGAGGGTGCGGGCGGGCGCCCTGGGCGGCGGCGGGGGCCTGCGCGGCGGCGGGGGCCTGGCCGCTCGCGGCGGCCTGGTCGTTGCGGGTGCCGAGCTTGCGGCGGCGACCGGAACCGCCCGGCTGGTGCGGAGGCGGCGTGGCCGACGCCGACGGCTGCTGCACCTGGGCGGCCTGCCGGTTGAACGGCACGCCCTGCCCCAGCGTCCGCACGCTGATGGCACGCCCCTGCGTCGAGTTCGGGTCCACCGGCGCGGCGGCCTCGGCGGGCAGCGGCTGGGCGGCCCGCCGGTCCGGCGCGGGCGCGTCCTCGGGCGGCAGCGGGGTGCCGCCCGACGGCGTGGGCTGCGACGCGTTCGGGAGGGGCACACCGGCGCCGGAGGTGTCGCTCGCGGCGGGCCACTGCCGCGGGGCCGGAGTCCCGGCGGGCGGGGTGGCCGCGTTCGGCGCGGGCCGGCCGTGCTGCGGCGCGGCATGCGCGGGCGGTGTCTCGGCGGGCAGCGGCTGGGCCGGCGGGAGCGGGGCCGCTGCGGGCACGCCCTGCGGAGGCACCGCCTCCCACTGCTCGGAAGCGCCGGGCGCCTGCGCGGCCTCGGACGGCGGAGCGACCGCACGGCGACGGCGGCCCGTGGGCGCGCTGGTGGGGTGCGGCTGCGGCGGGGTGTGGTCCTCGGACTGGTCCAACGGCACGGCGTCGTGCCGGCCGGCATCGGCCGGGGCACCCTGCGGCGCGGGAGCCGGGGCGGGCCGCGCGGGAGCCTGCGGTGCCGGAACACCGGGCTGGGGCACCTGAGCGGCGGCGCCGGCCGGCTGCGGGGCCGGCGGTACAGACTGCGGGGCCGGCGGTACGGGGGCCTGCGGGGCCGGCGCGTCGGACCCGACGGGCTGCGGGTTGGGCGCGGCGGCCTGAGGCGCGGACGTCGCGGCCTGCTGGTTCGGCGGGATCGGCTGCGGAGTGGGGCCGACCGGCTGGAGGTTGGGCGCGGCGGGCTGGGGCGCGTGTCCCGCGCCCTGTGGGTGCGGGGGTACGGGCTGGGCGTTCGGGCCGGCCGGCTGGAGGTTCGGCCCGGCGGCTCGCGGCGCGGGCGCTGGGGCCTGCGGGTGCGGGGGAACGGCCTGCGGTGCGGACGGCGCCGCCTGCCCGTTCGGAGGCACGGCCTGCCCGGCGGCCGGAGGCACAACCTGCCCGGCGGCCTGAGCCACGCCCTGCGCAGCGGCCGGAGCGACCGGCTGTGCACCCGGAGCGACAGGCTGCGGAGTCTGCCCGTTCGGTACGGCACCCGGCGCCGCCTGCCCAGCCGTCCGAGCACCCGGAAGTTCCTGAACACCCGGCACCTGACCCGGTGCCACGGGCGACTGCGGAGCCTGCCTCTGAACCGGAACCGGGACCGGGACCTCCGCCGGAGGCATCTGCCCGGCGGCCTGCTGGCCGGGAGCCGACTGCGGCGCCTGCCCCACGACCTCGGCCTGCCCTGCCTGACCAGGCTGTCCTGCCTGGACCGCCTGCTCGTCCTGGTCCGCCCCCGCAGGCGGCAGCGCGAACACCGTACGCGGTGCCGCCTCCTGCGCCGCCGCACGCTCGTTCGCGGCGGCCAGCGCACGCCGGCGCCGCCCTGTCGGCTGCTGCTGGTCAGGGCCCGCACCCTGCGCCGGGACGTGCACGGCGACCCCGCCCTGTGCCGCGCCGGACGCGCCGTTCGCATCGGAGGCCGCGGGCAGCGCGGGCGCGAGCGCCTGCTGCTCACCGTCCGCGCGCCGGGCCCGACGCCCGGACGGTGCGGGCACGCCCTGCGGCGGAACGGTCCCGCCCAGCCCCGTGTTGGAGGCCGCGGCGCCCGCCGCGTGCTCGGCGGCGGTGACGACGGAGCCCTCGGACACCCCCGCACCGGCGAGCTCCACCTCGGCACCGGTTGCGCCCGCCGCGTCCTCGGCCGGCCGGCCCCGCCGCCGCCCCGTTCCGCCGGACACGGCCGCACCCTCACCGGACACCTGCGCCGGCAACTGCGCCTGTACGGGCTCCACGGGAGGAGCCGCACGCCGCCTCCGCCGCCCGGTGGGCTGCGGTGCCTCCGCGGCGGGAACGGCGGGATCCTCACCGTCGCCGCTGCCGCCGTCCGGCACGTTGCTCTCCAGGAAGGCGTCGACGGACGAGCGCCGCGCCCGGCGCCCTCCACCGCTCGGCGAGGGCTCGGCGTGAGCGGCGGCCTCCTCGGCCTGCGCCACCGCGTCCTGCACCACCGCGTCCTGCGGTGCGGCGGAGGCCGCCACGGCCCCCGCCCCGCCCCCGATCGGCACCTCGAGGACGAACGCGCTGCCGCTCATCCCCGGCACCTCGTGCGTCTGGAGCACTCCGCCGTGCGCCCGGACGATCCCGCGCACGATCGGCTCGTGCACCGGGTCGCCGCCGCCGTACGGGCCGCGGACCTCGATGCGGACGACCTCGCCGCGCTGGGCCGCCGCGACGACGACCGTGTTGTCCAGGTAACCGCCCGCCGACAGGGGCGTGTTGCCGGTCGCGTCGACGCCCGCGACGTCGGCGACCAGGTGGGCGAGGGCGGTCGCGAGCAGTCGCGGGTCCACCTCGGCCTCGATGGGCGGCGCGTGCACCGCGAACTGCACGCGGCCCGGCCCGATCAGCTCCACGGCCCCGTCGACACCGGCCGCGACGACCGCGTCGAGCATCACCTTCGTGCGGGCTATCTGCTCGGTGCCGGCGTCGAGCCGCTGGTAGCCGAGGACGTTGTCGATGAGGGTGGTGATGCGGGAGTAGCCGGCCGACAGGTGGTGGAGCACCTGGTTGGCCTCGGGCCACAGCTGCCCCGCGTCGTCGGCGGCCAGCGCGGACAGTTCGCGGCGCAGTTCGTCGAGCGGGCCGCGCAGGGAGCGGCCGAGGAGGGTGAGGAGCTGTTCGTGCCGGGCGGCGAGGGCCTCGTAGCGGTCCTTCTCGCGTTCGCCGAGGGCGGCGTACCGCTCCTCGTGCGCGGCGAGTTCCTCCGCGTGTTTCTCGCGGAGCTCCTCCACCTCGGTGACGTGGCTCTGGCGCAGGGCGGTCAGTTCGGAGCCGTGCTCCTCGGCGAGCCGTTCCAGCTCCTCCGCGTGCTCGCGCTCGGCGTTCTCCTTCTCCTTGACCAGCGCGTCGTAGGGGCGGCGGTCGAGGAACGTCATGACCGCGCCGACGAGCTGGTCGCCGTCGCGCACCGGGGCGGTGGTCAGGTCGACCGGCAGCTTGTCGCCGTTCTTGGCGTAGAGGACCTGGCCGCGCACGCGGTGCTTGCGGCCGGAGCGCAGGGTGTCGGCGAGCGGGGACTCGGAGTAGGGGAAGGGGGAGCCGTCGGCGCGTGAGTGCAGCACGAGGGTGTGCAGTTCGCGGCCGCCGAGCTCGCCGGCCCGGTAGCCGAGGATCTGGGCGGCGGCCGGGTTGACCAGGACGATCCGCCCGTCGGTGTCGGTGCCGACGACGCCCTCGGAGGCGGCTCGCAGGATCATCTCCGTCTGCCGCTGCGACCGGGCGAGCTCCGCCTCGGTGTCGACGGTGCCGGAGAGGTCCCGGACGACGAGCATCAGCAGCTCGTCGTCGGTGTAGCCGTAACTGTCGTAGGTCTGCTGGTTGTTCTCCAGGTTCGCACTGGTGACCTCGACGGGGAACTCGGTCCCGTCGGTCCGCCGGGCGATCATCCGGGTCGGCTTGGTGCGGCCGCGGGGGTCGATGTGGTCGGGCCGCCGCATGGAGCCGGGGATGAGCTTGCTGTCGAACTGCGGCAGCAGGTCCAGCAGCCCGCGCCCCACCAGGGCGGTGCCCGGCGCCTCGAAGGCCTCGAGGGCGATGGTGTTGGCGTTGACGACGGTCCCGTTGGCGTTGACCAGCACCAGGGCGTCGGGAAGCGCGTCCAGTATGGCTGCGAGGCGAGCAGCGCCTCGGGATGGCCTGCTGCTCACGAGACGCTTCCTCCCTGTTACCGCGACGTGCCGACCGTCCGGGCCATCCTGCCAACCGGCCCGCGACGTGTCACGGGAGGGAGTCTAAGGGCTGGGGGTGCGCCGGGGGTGCCGGATGGGACGCACATCGCACCGCGAGGTGACGGTGATGTGACGTCCGGTACGTCCGGAACCGTGCCTGCCTGGGCCGACGCACCGCGAAGCTTCGCGGGACCTTCACGCCTCCCGCGCACCCGCCGCCCGGCCCGCCTCGGGCAGCAGCGGCACGAGCCGGTCCCAGCGTGCGATCGCGCACCCGTTCGTACGGTCGTACGCCGCGTCGACGCGGCGGCCGGCCCAGGTGCCGGTGATCCGGGCGGTGGCGGGACCGCCGTACCGCAGGGTGCACACGGCGTCCCGCGGCACCGGCGCGAAGGCGTCCTGTCCCCACCGGGTCTGCCGCTGGACGGCCGCGCAGGCCCCGTCGGGGTCGGGATGCGTCCCGCCGCTCGGCCGGCACCGCACCTCGTACGTCCCGTCCGCCCCGCCGCCCGCGTCCCGCACGGTGACGGTGAGCCGGCCCCCGTCCCGCGCCGGCTCATCGGCCCGCGCCGGGGAGGGGGACGCGGTGAGCGAGGCGAGGACCGCGACGAGGGCGGCGCCCCCGGCGAGGAACCGCCGCCGCGGAGACGGGGAAGCGGTGGAGGACGAGGCGGAGGGGGAAGGGAGGGAGGGCAGGGCGGTCATGCCGTGCTCAACGCGCCGGAGCGCGGGACGTTGCGCCACGGCGGCGTGCCGGTCGTAAGGGCTTTGCCCTGCGGGCTCCCCGCCTAGTACCGTGGGGGGCGATTGGTGACACCCCACGCGGTTGTGTCATCATCGGCAGGCACCACCCACTCGCGCTCGCGCGCAGCAGGTTGTGCAGGGAGGCGTCGCCTAGTCCGGTCTATGGCGCCGCACTGCTAATGCGGTTTGGGCCTTAAAGCCCATCGAGGGTTCAAATCCCTCCGCCTCCGCCCCGCACACGAAGCCCCGGCCCCAGCGGCCGGGGCTTCGTCGTTCCCGCGTCGCCCCGCCCCCCGGAAGTCCGTGTTTTCGCAGGTCACAAGGGGTAGGGCAAGCGGATTTCACATGGCGGCGGCAGTCATGTAATGTTCTTCCTGTCGCCGCGAGCGGGCCGAAAGGGCCGGGAGCGGCGAGACAAATGAAGAGACAAGCACTCGTAGCTTAACGGATAGAGCATCTGACTACGGATCAGAAGGTTGCAGGTTCGAATCCTGCCGAGTGCACACGGACCAGAGGCCCCGGAGAGATCCGGGGCCTCTGGCGTTTGGGCGCGTACACGCAGTGAAGTACAGCAACCGCGTCAGCCGGTGCCGCCCATGACGTCGGACGGCTTGCCGATCGCCGCCCGCGCCTCTTCCTCGTTCGCTTCGGCGTGGACCTCCATCGTCATGGCGATCCGCGAGTGCCGCAGGACGCGCTGCGCCGCCCCCGGGTGGACCTTCGAAGTCACCAGGAGCGAGCAGCACGTGTGCCGGGTGCTCCGGAGCGGGATCTCCCGCAGTCCGGCGCGCGGGACGGGGGCTGAGGTGAGCGGTCGGCTTGGGAGGCCCTGGAAGGTCCGCCGTCCTGGGGCCTGTCCGGGTGGACCATGATGAGATGGCGCCGTGAGCCTCGCTGCAGAAGAGACCAATCGTCGTATGCTCCGAGCGCGTGACGTGATGGACCGCAGCTACGCGCAGCCGCTGGACGTCCCTGCCCTGGCCCGCGTCGCACACGTGTCGCAGGCCCACTTCACGCGTACCTTCCGGGCCACGTTCGGTGAGACACCGCACCGCTACCTGCAGCGTCGCCGCGTGGAACGGGCGATGTTCCTGCTACGGGAGACCGACCGCAGCGTGACGGACATCAGTTTCGAGGTCGGCTTCACCAGCCCGGGCACCTTCAGCCGGACGTTCCGGGACATCGTCGGCCGGTCGCCGCGGACGTACCGCAAGGAAGCGGTTGCCACGGGTGTGCCGACGTGCTTCACGATGGCGTGGACTCGGCCGCATGCCTGACCGGCCGGTGGAACGTCTTGTCCACTGAGCAGTTTTGGATAAGTTTTCGTCCCGGCTGATCACTAGTGTCAGTGTCATGTTCAACGCCATCACGCAGTCGCAGATATACGTCCTCGACCAGGACGAGGCCGTCGACTTCTACGTCGGCAAGCTCGGCCTGGAGATCACCGCAGACGTCGACATGGGTTTCATGCGCTGGTTGACCGTCGGCGTACCGGGCCACCCCGAGCGGCAGATTCTTCTGGAGAAGCCGGGTGCGCCGGCGATGTCGGAGGAGACGGCGGAGCAGGTGCGCGAGCTGGTGACCAAGGGAGCCATGGGCGGCTGGCTCATCCTCACCACGGACGACTGCCGCAAGACCTACGAGACGCTGCTCGAGAAGGGGGTGGAGTTCACCGAGGAGCCCACCGAGCGTCCGTACGGAATCGACTGCGGTCTGCGTGACCCCTTCGGCAACCGCATCCGCTTCACCCAGCCGAGGGCCTGAAGCACTCCGGCACTTCGACATCCGCGAACGGTCGCGCCTCGGGCCCGGCATACGGCACAGAAGTACAGCGACCGCGGTGGCTTGCAGCCAGACCACAGTGACACCCATCGGCCGCCGGAAAGCCTGCATGGCCCGTGCGGAACCATCCCATGGAGCTACGGGTCAGAAGGGTGCGGGTTCGGATCCTGCCGAGTGCACACGGACCAGAGGCCCCGGAGAGATCCGGGGCCTCTGGCGTTTCAGCGGTGTGCGGCGGCGGGGCTCCCCTCGGCCGCGTTCTCGTCCGGGAGGCGGGTGACGGCCAGGGCTGCCGCGTCGTCATCGAGCTCGTCGGTGTGCCGGAACAGGGCGGCCAGCATGGCGTCCAGCGCGGCCCCGGGATCCGGGGGCAGGAGGCAGGTGAGCGGGGGGACGGGGTCGAAGAAGACGCCGTCGCGGTCGCGGGCCTCGATGATGCCGTCGGTGAACAGCACCACCGTGGCGCCGGGAGGCAGGTCGTACCGGTCCACCGGGACGTCGGGGCCGGCCAGGTCGCCCAGCCCCAGCGGCAGTGAGGGCTCCTTCGGCTCCAGCGCCGTCACCTCGCCCCCGTGGACCAGCAGCGGCGCGGGATGCCCCCGGTTCGCCACGCGGAGCGCGGACCGGTCGGGGAGGATCTCGACGAAGACGGCGGTGACGAAGTCCTCGAAGGGGGCGTCCCGCTCCTGGGCCTTGGCGTCCTGCACCTGCACCTCCGCGGCCCGGACGACCGCGGGCAGGTCCGGCAGTTGCAGGGCCGCCGCGTGGAAGGCGCCCAGCAGGGTGTTGACCAGCGTGAACGCCTGCGTGCCCTTGCCGCGGACGTCACCGATCACCATGCGCAGCCCGTGGGGCGTCTCGTGGGCCGCGTACAGGTCGCCGCCGATCAGGGCCTCCTCCTGGGCGGCCCGGTACCGGGTGGCCACGGCCAGCCCGCGGACCCGTTCCGGTACGGCGGGCAGCATGGCGCGCTGGACGGCCTCCGCCACCTGGCGTGACGTGCGCAGTTGCTCCCGTTCGCGGGCGAACATCCGGTTGAGGAACGCCGCGACGACGGTCAGGGTGATGAGGGTCGTGAAGCCGATGACGTTCGCCCTGGTGTCCACCTCCTGGTTCTCGCGGAAGGACAGGAGCCAGCCGGCCAGGCAGGCCGCCGCGCCGCTGGCGACGGTCCGGCGCAGGGAGAGCATCGGCGCCGCGATCACCGGGACGGTCGCCAGGAGCGGGAAGGTGTTGAACGGCGGCCAGACGAGGTCGGCGAGGACCGCGACGATCAGCACGGCGGCCGGCAGGCGGCGGGCCCGGGCGAGACGCCTCGAGCCCCTTCCGCGCTGGTATCGCTGCATCCCCAGGGTCCCCGGTCGTTCCGTACCGTTCCGCGCTCCAGTCTTCGGCACGCCCTCCCGCGCAGCCACCGGACGGGTCCGTTCGCGGTCCGCCCGGCACGGTGTCGCTCAGGCCGCGGACGGCGGGATGTTCTGGTTGGCGCGGAAGAGGTTGTCGGGGTCGTAGGTGCGTTTGACGGCGCTGAGGCGCGCGTGGTTGTCGCGGTAGGTGGAGCGGACGCGGTCCGGTCCCTCGGCCTCGCCGAGGAAGTTGACGTAGGAGCCGCCCATGGAGTGCGGGTGGAGCTCCGACCAGTAGTCGACGCACCACTGGCGGATCAGGGCGGCGTTGGCCGGGTCGGGGTCGATGCCCGCGATGACGCCGGACCACGTCGCGTCCCGGTAGGCCCAGGCCGTCTCGCCCGGGGCGACGTCGTGGGCCGCTCCGTCCACGGGATACAGGTGCATGGTCGACAGGGCGGTCGGCAGCTCCTGCCCGAACCGCTCGTGCACCGCGACCGCCTCGTCGGGGACCGCGTCGAAGAAGTCTCCGCGCCAGTACCACTGGAGCCCCTTGGGGACCAGCGCGTCGAACATCGTCTGGAGGACCGGGTACGGCATCGGCGTGGCGAAGTGGAAGGCCGGCGGGGCCGGGTCGTCCACCACGGACAGCACCTCGTCCAGGCGTCCGCCCTCCAGGTCGCCGGTGTAGCACCAGACCACGGCGCACACCTTCCGCCCGTGGAGCGGCTCGGGGAAGGGCGGGGCGGGAGGGACGGACATGACGGCGAAGAAGCCGTTGAGGTCCTCGGGCGCCGCGGGCAGGAACTCCCGGTACCAGCGCAGCACGTCCGTGGTCCGCTCGACCGGCCACACGGTGACCGCCACGCCGACCGTGTGCACCGGGTGCAGCCGGAAGGTGAACGACGTGACCACGCCGAAGTTGCCGCCGCCGCCCCGCAGCGCCCACAGCAGGTCCGGGTGTTCCTTCTCGGTGGCGGTGACGACGCTGCCGTCGGCCAGGACCACGTCCGCCGCGACCAGGCTGTCGATCGTCAGACCGTACGTGCGGGTCAGGTGGCCGTGGCCGCCGCCCAGCGTGAGACCGCCCACGCCGGTGGTGGAGTTGATGCCGGACGGCACGCCGAGCCCGAAGGCGTGCGTCTCGTGGTCCAGGTCGCCGAGCAGGCTGCCCCCGCCCACCTGGGCCGTCCTGTTCACCGGGTCGACCCGGACCCAGCGCATCAGGGACAGGTCGAGGGTGAGACCGCCGTCGACCAGGCACAGGCCGGGGCCGCTGTGCCCGCCGCCGCGCACGGCCAGGTCGGCGCCCGTCTGCCGGGCGAAGGCGATCGTGGTGCGCACGTCCGCCGTGCCCGTGCAGCGGGCGACGGCGGCGGGACGGCGGTCGATCATCGCGTTGTAGACGGAGCGGGTCTCGTCGTACCCGGCGTCCTGCGGCGTCACGAGGGGACCTCGCAGGGCCTCGCGCAGATTGTCCAGTGCGGTTGCGTCCATGCCGCTCATGAGCGGACACCCCTTGGAGCAGTGCGGAACCGGAGGCGGGCCGCGGGCGGACGAACCGGTGCCCGAGCGGCGGCTCGACGGCCGGTGTTCGTCCGGGTCCTGGGGAGAGCGGTCCCCGGGTGGCCCGGGAACACTCTGCTCCTTTCAGTGTGACGCCGGTCACATGTGTGCGCGACGCGGAGCGGGTCACGTCGGCGGGCCCGGATCTCCGTGCCGGCGCAGGGCGTTGCGCAGGTGGTTGGTCAGTGCGGTGGCCGCCGCCGTGAGGAAGACGAAGCTGTAGAGGATCTGCAGGATCGCGACCAGACGCGCGCCCTGCCCGCGCGGGGTGATGTCCCCGTACCCGACGGTGGCGAGGGTGACCAGCGTGAAGTAGAGGGCGTCCAGGCGCGTGGCGATGCCGTCCAGCTCGCCGGGGTGCTGGGCGAGCCCCTGGTAGGCGGTGGCGAAGACCAGCACGGACAGGCACATCAGCGGCGGGATGACCAGCCCCGGACGGGCGCCCGGGACGGCCAGCAGCACACGGGCGACCTGGACCAGCAGCAGGACGGCGATCAGTGCGAGGGCCGCCCCGAACAACACCCAGCTCAGCACCGGGCGGCGCGGGCCGAGCCGGTCCAGCGGCAGCAGGAAGTACGCGGTGACCATCGCGGTCACCCCGGCCGCCTGCGCCGCCCACGGCCGGACGCCGGACCGGCCCGCGGACGCGCGCTCTACGCCGGGGACTCGCGGCGGGGTGCGCACAGGGCCCAGATGACGAAGCCGTCGATGACGATGAGGACGATCGACCACACCGGCTGGTAGGGCAGCCACACGAAGTGGGCGATCATGCTCAGTCCGGCCAGGGCGACGCCCACGGCGCGGGCCCACGCGGCCCCCCTGAGCAATGCCAGGCCGGCGGCGGCCACCAGGGCGCCGAGGATCAGATGCACCCAGCCCCAGCCGGTCAGGCTGAACTCGTAGGTGAAGTTCCGGGTGGCGACGAAGACGTCGTCCTGGGCGATGGCGGCGATGCCCTCGAAGATCGCCATGACGCCGCCGAACAGCATCAGGACCGCCGCGGCGACCGTCCAGCCGGCCGCCCAGGTGTTCCGTGCCTCCCAGCTCGTCCCGCGGTGGCTCGTACCGCTGACATTGCCGACCATGTTCTCGACCTTCCGGATGGTCCCCGAGCGGTTCGGTCCCCTTCAGCGTGGCACCGCGGGCGGTGCCCGGCACCTCGGCGGACCGGCGGACGGGCCCCGGTCAGCTCTCGCGGCGGCGGGTCTCGCGGAAGGTTTCCGCGAGCCCGGTGGCACGCGTGAACCAGTCGTTCAGCACGGCCAGTTCCTCGGGGGAGTAGTCCGCGAAGAGCTCGGCGAGGCGTGCGTAGTACGGCTCGTACAGGCGGCGTGCCAGGGCCACCGCGTCGGGCTGCGCGGCCACGCGGACGCGGCGGCGGTCGGCGGGGTCGGGGCGGCGGGTGATGAAGCCGGCGCGCTCCAGGCGGTTGAGGATGCCGGTCATCGCGCCGGTGGTGACGTGGACGCGTTCCGCCAGCTCACCGGCGGTGAGCAGGTCCTCCCCCGCCCCGACGACGAAGCCGAAGCAGGTCACGTCGGTGACGTTCAGGCCCATGACCTGGGCCATCTCCTGCTGGCCGACCAGGTGCGTCGCGATCAGTCGGTCCATCGCCCGCATCGCCTCCTGCTGCGTGGCGGGCGGGCGCGGATTGGCGTGCATGACGGGGCTTCCCCATTTCCCTTAGCTCGTGAGAGATTTCTGTTGTAAATTCCTTAGGGCGTGAGACATTGGTGGGAGACGTCTCGTCGTCCGTCAGGAACGCCGACGCCGCGAAAGGGCAGACATGAGCGCGCATCCATATGACCACGGGCACACCGTCGCCGGATGGACCGGCTGCGGGATCGCCGTCGCCGGGACGGCCGTCCTGGGCGTGGGCGTCTGCGCCGTTTCCGGGCCGCTGCTCCTCGCCGGCGCGGCGGTCGAGGTGATCGCCCTCCTCGTCACCTGGGCCCTGCATCTCGCCGGGTGGGGCAAACCGTCGGGGCCCCGGCCCAGGCAGGAGTGGAGCTGGCGGGTGCGTGACAGCGGCGCCCGCGCGGGGCACGCGGAGTGCGTGGGGTGCCGCCTGGCCGGGCGGAGGGGCGGACCGGTCGGTGAGCCTGCGCCGGTGACCGCGCCGACCGCGGCGCCGGCGGTCTCGCCCGCCCCGGCCGCCCCCGTCGAGGCGGACCCGGTGGGCGCCGGGAGCTGAGCCGGCGGCCGCGCTCCGCACCACGCGGTCCCGTCGGCCGCGGCCCGGTCGGTGCTCCTGCCGCTGTCGGTGCTCCCCTCTACGCTCGGCCGGGATGGCACAGGCATGGCGGTGCGCGGGGCTGAGCTGGACGGCGGACGGTCCCGTGCTGATCTGGGACGGGGGTCGGCGCTCGGCGCTGACCTGGGGGAAGAGGGTGGCCTTCGAGGTCGCGGAAGGGGGAGTGCGGACCTGCGTGGGAGCGCGAGGGAACATCTGTCCGGTCGCCGCGCGGGTGTCCGCGCGGAGCACCGGGCCGCGCTGCGAGGAGTGCGCCCGGCTGGACCGCGCGCACTCGGTGGCCGCCGACACGCTCGCGGACGACCCCCGGCCGTACCGGGTGTACCTGGCGTGGTTCGGGCCCGGAATGACCAAGGTCGGGATCACCGCCGAGCGGCGCGGCCCGGCCCGGCTGCTGGAGCAGGGGGCGGTCTGCTTCAGCTGGCTGGGCACCGGGCCGCTGATGGCGGCGCGGCGCACCGAGGAACTGCTGCGCGCCGCGCTGCGGGTCCCGGACCGCATCCCCTACGCCGCCAAGCGGGCGGCGCGGGCGGCGCTCCCGGCGACCAGGGAGGAACGGGCCGCCGAGGCCGCCGAGCTGCACGCGCGGGCGCTCGCCCTCGGTGAGTGGCCGGAGTCCCTCGACCCCGCTCCCTTCCGTCCGGTCGACCATGTGGAGGCGTTCGCCCTGGCGGCCGCGCCGCCGCCGACGGGTGAGGTCGGCGAGCTGGCCGCCGCAGGGGCGGTCAGCGGGGAGCTGGTGGCGGCCGCCGGGCCCGACCTGCACCTGGCGACCGACCGGGGCGTCCTCGTGCTGGACACCCGCCTGCTGCCCGGCTGGGAGCTGCTGCCGGCCACGGGACGGCGGGTCGACGTGCCGGTGAGGGCGCTGAAGGAACGGGCGTCCGCCCAGGACGGGCTGTTCTGAGCCGTCGGGGAAGGGGGGCTGGACCGCCCCCGCCCTCGCGGGCGATCGTGTCCGGCATGAGCGCACCCCCGGGCAGCACCTCGCCGACACCCCCTGACACCCCCGATGTCCCCGCCGGGACCGCCGGGACCGCCGGGACCGCCGGGACCGCCGAGGCCGCCGAGGCCGCCGAGGTCCGGCGCTTCTGGCAGGAGCTCGGACTGCCCGGCCTCGTCGACGTGCACACGCACTTCATGCCGGAGCGGGTGCTCCACAAGGTGTGGGCGTACTTCGACGGGCTCGGCCCGCTCACCGGCGGCATCGAGTGGCCGATCACGTACCGGAAGGAAGAAGGCGAACGGGCCGCGCTGCTGCGGGCGTTCGGTGTGCGCGCCTTCACGGCGATGCTCTACCCGCACAAGCCGGGCATGGCCCGCTGGCTGAACGACTGGGCCGCCGGCTTCGCCCGTCGCACCCCCGACTGCCTGCACACCTCGACGTTCTTCCCCGAGCCCGGCGCCGCCGTCTACGTGCGCGAGGCCGTCGAGAACGGGGCGCGCGTCTTCAAGGCGCACGTCCAGGTCGGTGGGTACGATCCGGCCGACGAGGCGCTCGACCCCTGCTGGGGCCTGCTCGCCGAGGCGGGCGTCCCGGTGGTGGTCCACTGCGGCTCGGGCCCCGCTCCCGGCAAGCACACCGGCCCCGGGCCGGTCGCCCGCGTGCTGGCCCGCCATCCCCGGCTGCGGCTGGTCGTGGCGCACATGGGCATGCCCGAGTACGAGGACTTCCTGAGCCTGGCCGAGCGGTACCGGGAGGTCCGCCTCGACACCACCATGGCGTTCACCGGCTTCAGCGAACGGATGGCGCCGTTCCCCCGGCGGGCGCTGTCCCGGCTGGCGGACCTCGGCGACCGCGTCCTGCTCGGCACCGACTTCCCCAACATCCCCTACCCCTATGTTCATCAGCTCGACGTCCTGGCGGGTCTCGGGCTCGGGGAGGACTGGCTGCGGGCGGTGTGCCACGACAACGCGGCCCGGTTGTTCGGGCTCCCCGGAACACCCGAGCACCCCGCCTGAGAAGCCCTTGCGGATTTCTCAGGGAAAACACAGACAGACGAAAGGGTGCTCTCAGAGGACGTCCCCATCGTGTCCGGCATGACCACGATCTCGCCCCAGGGGCGCACCGAACTGCTCAGGCCGGACGGGAGCTCCGTCCGGGTGCTGGTGGTGGACGACGAGCAGTCGATCACCGAACTGCTCTCCATGGCCCTGCGCTACGAGGGCTGGCAGATCCGCAGCGCGGCCGACGGCCAGGGCGCCCTGCGCGCCGCCCGCGAGTTCCGGCCCGACGCCGTCGTCCTGGACATGATGCTGCCCGACATGGACGGGCTGTCCGTCCTCGGCCGGCTGCGCCGTGAACTGCCGGACGTGCCGGTGCTGTTCCTCACCGCGAAGGACGCCGTCGAGGACCGGATCGCCGGGCTGACCGCGGGCGGCGACGACTACGTGACCAAGCCGTTCAGCCTGGAGGAGGTCGTCGCGCGGCTGCGCGGGCTGATCCGCCGCTCGTGTGCGAGCGACCGCCGCTCCGACGCCCTGCTGGTGGTCGGCGACCTCACCCTGGACGAGGACAGCCACGAGGTGACCCGCGGCGGCCAGAGCATCCACCTGACCGCCACCGAGTTCGAGCTGCTGCGCTTCCTCATGCGCAACCCGCGCCGGGTGCTCAGCAAGGCGCAGATCCTCGACCGGGTCTGGTCCTACGACTTCGGCGGCCAGGCCAACGTCGTCGAGCTGTACATCTCCTACCTGCGCCGGAAGATCGACGCGGGCCGGGAACCGATGATCCACACCCGGCGCGGCGCCGGTTACCTGCTGAAGCCCGCGGTGTCGTGAACGGACCGGGGCGGCCGCGTCCGCGCACGCTGCGGACACGGCTCGTCGTCGCGTCCGTCACGCTGATCGCGGTGGTGTGCGCGGTGATCGGCACGGTGACCGCGCTGGCTCTCCGCTCCCACCTGTACGAGCAGCTCGACGGGCAGCTGCGCGAGGTGGCGATGAGGGCCACGGGCGGCCCGCTCGGCGCCGGACCGCGCCCCGGGCACCCGGAGGACCCCCTCGACTTCGTGACGAGGGGCCCGCAGACGTTCGGCACCGTCGGCGCCACCGTCGCGGACGGCACGGTGACCGACGGCGTGGTGAGCGAATCCCGCGAGGTGAACGGGGTCCGGACGCCCGAGGCCGGGCGGCTCACCGGAGCCCAGCTCACCGCCCTGGCGGACGTGCCGCGCGACCGGCAGGAGCACACCGCGGACCTGCCCGGCCTCGGCAGCTACCGCGTCACCTATCAGGAGGGGCCCAACGGCGCCTTCTACGTCGCCGTCCCCACCACCGACGTCGACACCACCGTCACCACGCTGATCCTGGTGGAGATCAGCGTCACCGCCGCCGGACTGGTCGCCGCGTCCCTGGCGGGCGCCGTCATCGTCGGCGTCGCCACCCGCCCGCTGCGCCGGGTCGCCGCCACCGCCACCCGCGTCGCGGAACTGCCCCTGCACCGCGGCGAGGTGACGCTGGAGGAGCGCGTCCCGGAGTCCGAGTGCGATCCGCACACCGAGGTCGGCCGGGTCGGCGCCGCGCTGAACCGGATGCTCGACCACGTCCACGGCGCCCTGCACGCCCGCCAGCTCAGCGAGACCCGGGTACGGCAGTTCGTCGCGGACGCGGGCCACGAACTGCGCACCCCGCTCGCCTCCATCCGCGGGTACGCCGAACTCACCCGGCGCGGCCCGGAGGAGACCGGACCGGACATCCGGCACGCGCTCCGCCGCATCGAGTCCGAGGCGGACCGGATGACCCTGCTGGTCGAGGATCTGCTGCTGCTCGCCCGCCTGGACGCCGGACGGCCCCTGCGGTTCGCGGAGACCGATCTGGTGCCGCTGGTCGTGGACACCGTCAGCGACGCCCGCGCCGCCGGACCGGACCACCACTGGCGCCTGGACCTGCCCGACGCGCCCGCGCCGGTGACCGCCGACGCCGCGCGGCTCCAGCAGATCCTCGTCAACCTGCTCGCCAACGCGCGCACCCACACCCCGCCGGGCACCACCGTCACCGCCCGGGTGCGCCGGGAGGGGCGTCGGCTGCGGGTGGACGTCGCCGACGACGGGCCCGGCATCCCGCCCGACCTGCTTCCGCACGTCTTCGAACGGTTCGCGCGCGGTGACTCGGCCCGCACCCGAGCCACCGGCTCGACGGGTCTGGGGCTGGCCATCGTGCGGGCCGTGGCGGCCGCGCACGGCGGCTCCGTCACCGTCGACAGCGCGCCCGGCCGGACGGTGTTCAGCCTCCACCTGCCCGCGCCCGTGCCGCCGGCGCCCGCCGTGCCGCCGTGCCCCTCCGCCGCGCCGGAGTCACAGCCGCGGCACAGCCTCACCACAGAGGTACGACAGGGCGGTTGACCAGGGTCGGTGTCATGCGAACCGACCCTTTTCCCGGCACGTTGCCGGCTCGGGAGCACCTTCCGGCCGCCCGGGCCGGCACGCCGGTCCTGGACGTCGTCGTCCCCGTGTACAACGAGGAGAAGGACCTCCCGCCCTGCGTCCGCCGGCTGCACGAGCATCTCACCCGGACCTTCCCGTACGCGTTCCGCATCACGATCGCCGACAACGCCTCCACGGACGGCACCCCGCTCGTCGCCGCCGACCTGGCCCGGCGGCTCGAGGAGGTGCGGTCCGTCCGGCTGGAGCGGAAGGGCCGAGGCCGGGCGCTGCGGACCGCCTGGTCGGCCTCGGACGCGCCCGTCCTCGCCTACATGGACGTGGACCTGTCCACCGACCTCAACGCCCTGCTGCCGCTGGTCGCCCCGCTGATCTCCGGGCACTCCGATCTCGCCGTCGGCTCCCGGCTGAGCCGCGGCTCACGGGCGGTGCGGGGCGCCAAGCGGGAGTTCATCAGCCGTACCTACAACCTGATCCTGCGCGGTTCGCTCCGGGCGCGCTTCTCCGACGCGCAGTGCGGGTTCAAGGCCGTCCGCCGTGACGTGGCGCAGGCGCTGCTGCCGCTGGTGGAGGACAGCGGCTGGTTCTTCGACACGGAACTGCTGGTGCTCGCCGAACGGGCGGGGCTGCGGATCCACGAGGTGCCGGTCGACTGGGTCGACGACCTCGACTCCACCGTGCACATCGTGCGGACGGCGGTGGACGACCTGAAGGGCGTCTGGCGGGTCGGCAGGGCGCTGGCCGCCGGGACGCTGCCGCTGGACCGGCTCGCCCGGCCGTTCGGCGACGACCCGCGCGACCGGGACCTCGCGGACGTGCCGCGCGGACTGGCCCGCCAGCTCGTCGGCTTCTGCGCCGTGGGCGTCCTGTCCACCGTGTTCTACCTGCTTCTCTACAGCGGCTTCCGGACCTTCACCGGCGCCCAGGCCGCCAACGGGCTCGCCCTGCTGGTGTCGGCGGTCACCAACACCGCCGCCAACCGCCGGCTCACCTTCCGGGTGCGGGGGCGCGGCGGGATGGTCCGCCACCAGGCGCAGGGCCTGGTCGTCCTCGCCATCGGCCTCGCCCTGACCAGCGGCTCGCTCGCCGCCCTGGACACGGCCAGCGGCGACCCGGGCCACTCCACGGAGCTGGCGGTCCTGGTGGCCGCCAACCTCGCGGCGACGGTCCTGCGGTTCCTGCTGTTCCGGGCCTGGGTCTTCCCGGACCGCACCCCGGCCCGCGCCGCCGGCGCCGTTCCCCGGCAGCCCGGCGCCCCGGCCGCGCCTCCGGCGACCCCGCCGGCCGCGCAGGCGGCTTCCCAGGCCGCCTCGTCAATCGGGCCGGGCCCGCGGACGTTCCCGCCGGACACGACGACGCGCCGGCCGCGCGACCCGGCCCGTCCGCCGCTTCCCGCCCGCACCGCCCGGCAGGCCGACCACGACCCGAGGAACCCCCGATGACCGTCCCACGCGACCCCCAGGCGGATCCCGCCACCGGGGCACCCCTCCCCGCGCCCGCGCCGCACGGCGCGCGAAGCGAAGCGGAAACCACCGCCGGCGGCCCGCCGCCCGCGCCGGTTTCCGCCCCGGCGGCCGGCGCCGCACCGCGGGCCGCGGGTGCCGGGCCCGGCGGGCCGGAACCCCGTTGGGCCCGCCCCGCCCTCGTCGCGCTGCTCCTGGCCACCGGCCTGCTCTACCTCTGGAACCTCCAGGCCTCCGGTTACGCCAACTCCTTCTACTCGGCGGCCGTCCAGGCGGGCAGCCAGTCCTGGAAGGCGTTCTTCTTCGGCTCGCTGGACGCGGCGAACGCGATCACCGTGGACAAGCCCCCGGCCGCGCTCTGGCCGATGGCCCTGTCGGTGCGCCTGTTCGGCCTCAACTCCTGGGCGATCCTGGTGCCCGAGGTGCTCATGGGCGTCGGCACGGTCGCCGTCGTGCACGCGGCCGTGCGCCGCCGCTCCGGCCCGGGCGCCGCGCTGCTCGCGGGGACGGTGCTCGCGCTCACCCCGGTCGCGGCGCTGATGTTCCGCTTCAACAACCCGGACGCGCTGCTCACGCTGTTGATGGCCGTCGCCTGTCACCTCGTCGTCCGCGCCCTGGAGGACGGCCGGACCAAGTGGCTGGTGTGGGCGGGCGTCACGATCGGCTTCGCGTTCCTCACCAAGACGCTCCAGGCGTTCCTCGTCCTCCCGGCCCTGGCCGCGGTCTACGCCGTCTGCGCCCCGGTGCGCCCGCGGAAGCGGTGCGTCCAGCTCGCCCTGGCGACCGTCGCGCTCATGGTGTCCGGCGGCTGGTGGGTCGCGGTGGTCGAGTTGTGGCCGGCGTCCTCGCGCCCGTACACCGGCGGCTCCCAGAACAACAGCTTCCTGGAGCTGACCTTCGGCTACAACGGCCTCGGCCGGATCAACGGCGACGAGACGGGCAGCGTCGGCGGCGGGGGCGGTCCGGGCGGCGGCCGGTGGGGCGAGACCGGCTGGGACCGGATGTTCGACGCCGACACCGGCGGCCAGATCTCCTGGCTGCTGCCCGCCGCGCTGGTCCTGCTCGTCGCGGGCCTGGTGATGACCCGGAAGGCCGGCCGGGCCGACGTCACCCGTGCCGCCTTCCTGGTGTGGGGCGGTTCGCTGCTGACGACCGCGGTGGTCTTCAGCTTCATGGCCGGCATCTTCCACCAGTACTACACGGTGGCGCTGGCCCCCTACCTGGCGGCCGTGACCGGCATGGGTGCGGCGGCCCTGTGGCACAGGCGCCGGGAGACGTGGGCCGCCCTCACCCTGGCGGCGGCCGTCGCGGTGACGTCGGCCTGGGGGTACGTCCTGCTGCACCGCACGCCCGACTACCTGCCGTGGCTGCGGTGGCTCGTCCTGGTGGGCGGGCTCCTCGCCGCGCTCGGACTGGTCTTCGCGGGCCGGGCGGGACGCCGGGTGGTGCTCGTGGCGGCCGCACTGGGCCTCGCCGCCTCCCTGGCCGGCCCGACGGCGTACACGCTGAGCACCGTGCGGGAGGGCCACTCCGGTTCCATCGTCACCGCGGGTCCGGCGTCGCCGGGCACGGGCGGCGACGGTCGTGCCCCGGGCGGCGGCCCGCGGAACGGCGCCCCGCCCGGCGCGAACGGCACGGGCGGGAACGGCTTCCCCGGCGGCGGCCCGTCGGGCCAGGACGGTGCCGCAGGCGGCCCCGGCCAGGACGGCTCGGGCGTCCCGGACGCCGGCGGCTTGCCCGGCGGAGCCGACGGCAACGCCGAAGCCACCGCCCCCGGACGCGGTTCCCGCGGCGCGGGAGGCGGCATGGGCGGCCTCCTCGGCGGCACCGACGTCGACGCCGAGGCACGTGAGCTGCTGGAGACCGGGGCCGGCGACCACACCTGGGCCGCCGCGGCGGTGGGCGCGCAGAACGCGGCGAGCTACCAGCTCGCCACCGGCGAACCGGTCATGGCGATCGGCGGCTTCAACGGCACCGACCCGTCCCCGACCCTCGCGCAGTTCCAGCAGTACGTGGAGGACGGCCGCATCCACTACTTCGTCTCCGGGGGAGGCGGGGGAGGCGGCATGGGCGGCGGCACCGGTGCCTCCGCGCGGATCACCGCCTGGGTGCGGGCCACCTTCAAGGAGGTGACCGCCGGTTCGACCACCCTCTACGACCTCACCCGCCCGGCGACCGGAAGCTGACCGCCGCACCACGGACCGGTGTTGTACACCGTAGGAGAGTGTTCTACGGTGTACAACCATGACGACCTCCTCACCGGAGCACCCGGCCGCGGCCCCCGACCCGTCCCCGGACACCGCACCGGCGGACGAGGCTCCCCGGGGGCACGACCGGCGTTGGCTGATTCTCGGAGTCATCTGTCTCGCCCAGCTCACCGTGCTGCTGGACAACACGGTGCTGAACGTGGCGATCCCCTCCCTCACCCGGGAGATGGACGCCTCGACCGCCGACATCCAGTGGATGATCAACGCCTACTCCCTGGTCCAGTCGGGCCTGCTGCTCAGCGCGGGGAACGCCGCCGACCGCTACGGCCGCAAGAAGATGCTCATCGTGGGCCTGGCCCTGTTCGGTGTGGGGTCGCTGGCGGCGGGCCTGGCCCAGTCGTCCCCGCAGCTGATCGCGGCGCGGGCCGGCATGGGCGTCGGAGGGGCGCTGCTGCTGACCACCACCCTCGCCGTGGTCATGCAGATCTTCACGGCCGAGGAGCAGCCCAAGGCGATCGGCATCTGGAGCGCCGTCAACTCCCTGGGCTTCGCCGCAGGTCCGCTGGTCGGCGGGTTCATGCTGAACCACTTCTGGTGGGGTTCGATCTTCCTGATCAACCTGCCGGTCGCGGCCCTGGCGCTGGCCGCCGTCGCGGCGTACGTCCCGGAGTCCCGGAACCGGCAGGGCGACCGGCCCGACCTGGCCGGCGCGGTGCTCTCCACCATCGGCATGACGGCCCTGGTCTACGCGATCATCTCCGGCCCCGAGCACGGCTGGACGTCCGGCAGGGTGCTCGCCGGCGCGGGCACGGCGGCCGTGGTGCTCGGTGTCTTCGCGTACTGGGAGAGCCGGGTGCCGTACCCGATGCTCGACCTGCACTTCTTCCGCAACCGGCGCTTCACCGGCGCGGTCGGCGGACTGGTGCTGATCACCTTCGGCATGGGCGGCGCGCTCTTCCTGCTCACCCAGTACCTGCAGTTCGTCCTCGGGTACGGGCCGCTGGAGGCGGGTCTGCGCACCGCGCCGATGGCGCTGACCGTGGTCGCCCTCAACTTCACCGGCGTGGGCACCAGGTGGGCGGCGAAGATGGGGACCCCGCTGTCCATCGCGGTCGGCATGGGCCTGATGGCGGCCGGACTGGTGTCGATCGCCACGCTCACCGAGCACGGCTACAGCGGCACCCTGCTCGGCCTGGTGCTGATCGGCGCGGGCACCGCGATCGGCAGTCCGGTGATGGCGTACGCCGTGATGAGCTCCGTGCCCCGCGAGAAGGCGGGCGTCGGCGCCGGCATCAACGGCACGCTGGCCGAGTTCGGCAACGGGCTCGGGGTGGCCGTCCTCGGCGCCGTGCTCAACGCGCGCTTCGCGGCGCTGGTGCCGGTCGCGGCGGCCTCGCTGCCGGCCGCGCTGGCCGCGGCCGGCTCGGACCGCGAACGCGCCGAGATCACCGGGGCGTTCTCCTCCGGGCTGGAGACGAGCCTGCTGGTCGGCTCGGTGGCGGTCCTGCTCGGCGGACTCCTCGCGGCGGCGCTGCTGCGCCGGGCCGACCACGCCGACGCACGGTCCGCGCGGGAGGGGCAGGCGGACGCCTAGGGGAAGGGGGAGCCCCCGTCGAGGGCGTTCCGGCGCCTTGCGCTCGCACGATCGCCCGCGCCGGACGCCACTCCTTCCCCCGCGTTCCCGTGCCGGACACCCCCTAGCATGAACCGGCGTCGGCGAGTCGAGGAAGGTGCGCCATGGTGAGGGCAGACCAGCGGTCCGGGAAGACGCCGCGGCCGAGCGTCTGGCTGGAGGACCGGGACCAGGACCGGGGCGGCAGGCGCGGTGGCGGCCAGCCCTCCGGACTGGACCGGGACCGGATCACCGAGGCGACCGTGCGGCTGCTGGACGCCGAGGGCCTGGCGAAGTTCTCCATGCGCCGCCTCGCCGCCGAGCTGGACGTCACCGCGATGTCCGTCTACTGGTACGTCGACACCAAGGACGACCTGCTGGAACTGGCCCTGGACCGGGCCTTCGGCGAACTGGCCCTGCCCGAGCCGGACGCCGACGAGGACTGGCGCGACCGACTGCGCGCGCTGGCCCGCGAGTACCGGGCGCTGCTGGTGCGGCACTCCTGGCTGTCCGCGCTGGTCGGCCGCTTCCTCAACATCGGCCCCAACGCCCTGCGGTTCTCCGGTGCGGTCCAGCAGGTCCTCGGCAGCGTCGGACTGCCCGAGCACGGGGTGACCGGGGCGATCTCCGCCGTGTTCCAGTTCGTGTACGGCTACGGCACGGTGGAGGGCCACTTCCGCGACCGGGTCGCCTCCACGGGCCTGACCCCGGACGAGTACCACCACCGGGCCATGACCGAGGTGACGCGGGACCCGGACGCCTCCGACGTGATCGGGCAGTCGGCCAGGATCATGGAGGCCCGGGGCGGCGACACGGTCCAGGAGATGCTCGAACGGGACTTCTCCTTCGCCCTGGACCTGCTGATCGCCGGCATCGAGGCGATGGTCGCCCGCAGCCGCGACTAGCTGTTCCGCCTGCGGCGTCCGCACCCCGCGCTCCGGCGAGGCGCCCGTGCCCCGAGCTCCGGCGAGGCGTCCACGCCTCCGCACTCCCACGAGGGGGCGCGCTGCTCGCTCCCTCGTGGGCCGCGCCGGGACACCACCGGTCGCCACCGGACCCCAGCGCTCCGGAGCGACCCGGATCAGCGACTCGCCCTGCTCCACCATGACCGCCCGGTACTCGTCCCGTTCGGGGGCGCTCACCGGCGGTGCAGCGGCGGTACCCCGCCGGCGGCTCCACCGGCTCGGGCAGGCCCAGCACCTCGGCGGTCACCCACCGATCAGCCGCGTGGACAACGCTGCGGGTCAATACACCTAGGCCGCCATCGCCTCCGGGAGGTTGTCGTACACGGGCACGTCGCGGCGCAGCCCGGTCACTTCCAGCACGCGGCAGGCCATGCTCTCCGGCAGGGCCACCAGGAGCACCCGGGTGTCGGGGAGCAGGAGTCTTCGGGCGTCGTTGATCAGGCGGACGCCCTGGGAGTCCATGAAACGGGTCGCCGACAGGTCGAGGACCATCACCTGCGCCGGTCCCTCGGAGCCGGAGCGGGCCTGGTACATGATCAGCGGCAGCAGGCCGTCGGCGTTGCGGACGTCGATCTCCGACGGCAGCGGGAGCATGACGCGCTCGGCGGGAGGGGGCGGGAGGGTCACGGCACTCACCTGACAGTCGTTGGTCCGAAATCGGAAAAAGGCCGCTTCCTGACCTCCACCCATTGCACCACGGGGAGGGGCCGGACCGGAAGCGGCCGAGGTCCGCGGGCCGTGCTCACCCCTCGGGGAGCGATTCCCCCCGCACGGCCTGGACGTCCAGTTCCACCCGGAGCGTCGTGCCGATGGCGGCGATGCCGGCCTGGACGACCTGGTTGTAGTGCATCGCGAAAGCCTCGCGGTGCAGTTCGGTCGTGGCCCGGAAGGCCGCGCGGGTGCCGCCCCACGGGTCCGCGCCCGTGCCGAGGTACGCCAGGTCCAGGTCGACCGGGCGGACCACGCCGCGCATGGCCAGTTCGCCGTGCACGGTCCAGCGGTCGGCGCCCGCCTGGGTGAGCCCCGTGGACCGGTAGACGATCTCCGGGTACCGCTCGGCGTCAAGGAAGTCCGGGGACCGCAGATGGGTGTCCCGCATCCCGTTGCCGGTGTCGATGGACGCGGCCCGGATGACCGCCTCCACCCGCGACTCGGTGACGTCGTCCGGGGCGATCTCCACCGAGGCGGTGAAGTCGGTGAACCGTCCCCGCACGCTGGAGATGCCCAGGTGCTGGGCGACGGCGGCCACACTGGAGTGCGCCGGGTCGACGGTCCACGGTCCGGGCGGCGGCAGCTCCGTGCCCCCGGTCCGGGCCAGCGTGACCGTCCCGATCTCCGCGCGCCCGCTCGCGGTGACGAGGGCGCTGGCGGCGGCGGGCGCGTACCCGACCGCGGTCACGACGACGGTGTACGCCCCCGGAGCCAGCTCCGTGGCGTCCCGGACGGCGCCCTCGGCGTCCGCCTCGGCGCGCAGCACCTGGGCGCCGGTCCCGTCGGTCAGCGTGACGACCGCGTGCGACACGGCCCATCCGTCCCGGGTGCGGATCCTCGCGGTCAGTGGCATCCCGTCTTCTCCCTGAAAAGGCTCATGAAAGGGTCGTGATACGACCGGCCCGCGGCGGGGGCGCGTCTCCGCTACAGGACGCGCGGGCCCGCCGCGGGCCGGGGCTCGGGTCACTCGCCCGGATGGGCGAGCTCGATGTCGTGGTCGTCCACACCGGGACCCGTGACCGTCAGGGCGCTCGCCACCGGCGGGTAGCCCGTGGCGATGACGGTGTACTCCCCGCCGTCCAGATCGGCGAAGGCGTACGCACCGTCCTCACCGGTCGTCGCTGTGCCGACCACGTTGCCCGCCGCGTCGACCAGGGTGACCCGGGCGTCGGCCAGCGGACCGTGCGGGGCGCGGACCACGCCCCGGACGTGGGCGCCGGTCTCCAGGTCGGCCTCGACCCGGGTGACGCCCGTGGCGCCGATCTCGACCGGCAGGGCGCGCGGCCGGTACCCGGCGGCGTTCACCGCCACGGTCACTGCGCCCGGCACCAGCTCGGTGAACGAGAACTCGCCCTGCTCACCGGTGGTCCCGGTGGCCAGCAGGTCCCCGCGCACATCGGTGACGATCACCATCGCGTCCCTGACCGGCTGCCCGGTGTCCGCCGCGCGGACCACACCGGTCATGCCGCTGGTGCCGCTGAGCAGGACGTCGTAGGAGACCGGGTCGCCGTTCACCACGACCGTGGACGCCTGCGGCTGGTGCCCGTCGGCGGCTGCGATCAGGACGTACGACCCCGCCGAGGGGGCGTCCACCGCGTAGGAGCCGTCGTCCTGGGCCACGCAGCGGCCCAGCTGGCGTCCGCCCAGGGAGATCAGTGTGACGGCGGCCCGCGGCACCGGGACGCTGTCCGCGCCCCGCACGAAGCCGCGCACCGGGATGCCGGCGGAGGCGGACTCCTCGGACCGGGCGGCGGTGGCGACGGCGGGCACCGGCTCGGTGAAGGTGTCTCCCGCGGCGGCCCGGGTCTCCGGGGCGGCGGAGTCCGCGGCGGCGGTGGCCTCGGCGGCCGTCGGGGCGACCGGGTCGCCGGAGCCGGTCTGCTCCTGCGCGGCCTGGGCCAGCGCGCCGGTGGTCCGCAGCGGGACCTCCTTGATGAACACGGTCACCAGGAAGCCGAGCAGCGCGATCGGCGCGACGTACAGGAAGATGTCGGCGATGCCGTGGCCGTAGGCGCTCTCCAGCCAGGTGCGGATGGACGGGGGCAGCAGGTCCATGTCGGGGATGGTGCCGCCGCCGGAGGCCTTGGCGGCCGCCGCCTGCTCCTGCGGGCTGAGCGATCCGATGGTGTCCGCCGCGTAGTGGCTGATCCGGCTGGACATCACCGAGCCGAGCACGGAGACGCCCACCGCACCGCCGAGGGAGCGGAAGAAGGTGACCACGGAGGAGGCCGCGCCCAGGTCGTTCGGGGCCACCTGGTTCTGCGTGCAGAGCACCAGGTTCTGCATCATCATGCCGACACCGAGACCCATCAGCGCCATGAAGACGCCGATGTGCCAGTACGGGGTGTCGTAGCGCATCGTGCTCAGCAGGCCGAGGCCCGCCGTGAGCAGCACGCCGCCCGCCAGCAGCCAGCTCTTCCAGCGGCCGGTCCTGGTGATGATGATGCCGGAGACGGTCGACGATATGAACAGGCCGCCGATCATCGGGATGGTCATGACGCCCGACATGGTCGGGGACTGGCCCCGGGCGAGCTGGAAGTACTGGCTGAAGTAGACGGTGCCGGCGAACATCGCGATACCGACGAACAGCGAGGCCAGCGAGGCCAGCGTGATGGTGCGGTTGCGGAACAGGCGCAGCGGGATGATCGGCTCGCTCGCCCTGGACTCGACCAGCAGGAAGACCAGCGTCAGCAGGAGCGAACCGCCCACCATCACACCGGTCTGCCAGGACATCCAGGCGTACTTGTCGTCCGCGAAGGTGACCCAGACGAGCAGCAGGCAGACGGCCGCGGTGACGAAGGAGGCGCCGGCCCAGTCGATCTTGGCCTTCCGCTTCACCAGGGGGAGGTCCAGCGTCTTCTGCAGCACGATCAGCGCGATGACCGCGAACGGGACGCCAACGTAGAGGCACCAGCGCCAGCCGAGCCAGCTGGTGTCGGTGATGACGCCGCCCAGCAGCGGGCCGCCGACGGTCGCGACCGCGAAGGTCGCGCCCAGGTAGCCGGAGTACCGTCCGCGCTCACGCGGGGAGATCATCGCGGCCATGATGATCTGGGCCAGCGCGGCGAGACCGCCGCCGCCGAGGCCCTGGATGGCGCGCGCGGTGATGAGCATCCCCGGGTTCTGCGCCGTACCGGCCACGATCGAGCCGATCACGAAGATCACCAGGGCCGTCTGGACCAGGACCTTCTTGCTGATGAGGTCGGCGAGCTTGCCCCACAGGGGGGTGGAGGCGGTCATCGTCAGCAGCGAGGCGGTGACGACCCAGGTGTAGGCGCTCTGGCCGCCGCCGAGGTCGGAGACGATCTCGGGCAGGGCGTTGGTGACGATGGTCGACGACAGGATGGCGCAGAACATGCCGAGCAACAGCCCGGACAGCGCCTCCATGATCTGCCGGTGGGTCATCGGAGCGTCCTGGGAGGATCCTCCCCCGTGCTTGGCATGAGCCCGCACACCGTTCGGTGTGGTCGTTGCCATGGACTTCCTTCTCTTAGGTGCTTGCGGGTGTACGGGTGGTCTGTTCGAGCGCGGAGGGTGCCTGCCGGGGCACGGTGCGGGGGTCGCCGAAGCTGTCCCTCAGGCGTGCCATCAGCTGCGTGAGGCGGCCGACCTCCTCGTCCGACCAGTCGCCCAGCCGCTCGGCGAGGAGCTGCGTCGTGCGCCGGAACAGGTCGTCGAGCCGGGTCTGGCCGGCCGGGGTGAGCCGCAGGATGCGGGACCGTTTGTCGGCGGGGTCGGGGGAGCGTTCGATCCAGCCGCGCTCGGCCAGATGGGCGACGTGGCGGCTGGTGACGGACATGTCCACGGACAGCAGCTCGGCGAGCCTGCTCATGCGCATGTCGCCGTGGCGGCCCAGCACGGTCAGCACGGCCGCGGAGCCGCTCGGGCAGTCCGACGGCATCAGCCGGTTCATCTCCCGTTTGACGGCGCCGAAGGCGCTGAACTGCCGGACCAGCTCCTCGTACTGTGCCGACTCGGCCATGGCACCTCCGTTTCGTTGCTTGAAGCAACCTTAGGTATCGATGGTTGCTGAAGACAAATAAAAACGGGCCGTCCGTCTCCAAAACTTGGCAAAGGCAAGTAATCGCGACAGTAAACGCGCAGGTGGGGAGGGGTGCACCCGTGGGACGCCGGTCTCCCGCGTCCGGTCCGGCCGCCCTTCCCCGCCCCGCTTGGGGCCCCGGACGGTGATTCGCTAGTGTCTCGGGACATGGCTAACACCCAGGGCCCGCAGGGCAATCACGACCCCGCCGGCAGCACCCAGATGTTCCGCGCGTTCGTCGACGAGGCCCCCGGGGGCCGGCAGGCGGCGTCCACGGGCGGCGGACCACGGATCGGCCTGATCGTCGGCATCGTCGTCGCCGTGGCGATCGTCGCGGCGGTGGCCTGGCTCGCGCTGAAGTGAGCGGGAAGGCCGCCGAGGAGTCCTCGGCGGCCTTCGTGGTCCGTGCGCACCCGGTGCGCGGCGACGTCCCCGCCCCTCGCGGAGGGCGACCCCGCACGGCGGTGCGGGCCGCCCCGTCCTCGAAGCTGGACCGTGCACGGCTCACCGTGGACCTCGCCCCGTGAGGGCGGGACCCATGGGGCCGCGCCGCACTGGAGCACAAAACCTGTCGGACGAGTGCCCGCGAGCCGTGCGGGGCGCCACCGCGTCCGAACGGCATGGGGCACGGACCCGCTCGGGCGTCGGCCACGGGGCCGGAGGAGCGAGGCTCTGCCCGCGGCGAGCGGCCGTGGGCCGCACAGCGCCGGACGCGCCAGGGTCCCGCCCGAGCGGGCCGTGGCACGCGCGGTGGCCCCGGGGGGCGAAGACCGCGCGGCCCGGAAGGCGCGAAGCGCCCCCCGACCCGCAGTGCGGCGATGCCCGTGACCGGGAGCGCGGAGGCGCCCCGGCCCGGTGAGCCGGGGCGCCTGCGCGCCCGGAGTCGTCGCGGACGGTCAGTCCGAGATGAGCCCGTCCCGCAGCTGGGCCAGTGTGCGGGTGAGCAGGCGGGAGACGTGCATCTGGGAGATGCCGACCTCCTCGCCGATCTGTGACTGCGTCATGTTCGAGAAGAAGCGCAGCATGATGATCCGCCGCTCACGCGGCGGCAGCTTCGCCAGCAGCGGCTTCAGCGACTCCCGGTACTCCACGCCCTCCAGCGCCGTGTCCTCGTAGCCGAGGCGGTCCGCCAGGGAGCCCTCACCGCCGTCGTCCTCCGGGGCGGGGGAGTCCAGCGAGGACGCCGTGTAGGCGTTCCCCACCGCGAGGCCGTCGACGACGTCCTCCTCCGACACGCCGAGCACGGCGGCGAGTTCGCTCACCGTCGGGGAGCGGTCCAGCTTCTGGGAGAGCTCGTCGCCGGCCTTGGTCAGCGCCAGCCGCAGCTCCTGGAGCCGGCGCGGCACCCGCACCGACCAGGACGTGTCGCGGAAGAACCGCTTGATCTCCCCGACCACCGTCGGCATCGCGAACGTCGGGAACTCCACGCCCCGTTCGCAGTCGAAGCGGTCGATCGCCTTGATCAGCCCGATGGTGCCGACCTGGACGATGTCCTCCATCGGCTCGTTGCGCGAGCGGAACCGCGCCGCCGCGTACCGCACGAGCGGGAGGTTGAGCTCGATCAGCGTGTCCCGGACGTAGGCGCGCTCGGGGCTGTCCTGGTCGAGCACGGCGAGCCGCAGGAACAGGGAGCGGGACAGGGTGCGGGTGTCGAGGGCCGCCGTCTCCGGGAGGTCCGGAGCGGATGTGGTGGCGAGGGCCGGGCCCTCGTCGATGGGGCCGAGTGCGTCGAGAGCATGGGGAGCTGACTCGCTCTCCGCGAGCGTGAGCACCTTCGAGCTGCCCTGTTCTGCGGACATGCCACCCCCTTTGGGTCGCGGGACGGTCGCGGCGGACGCTCCCGATCCGGGGAACGCAGCCTTCACCTGAATACCGGCGCCGAGGCTCCGGCAAACGCGCTTCCGGCAGAATGTCACATGTCGGCAACGCGCTGTAGTGACATGTCGACATCTGAGATGTGAATCAGCCCTGGAAACAGGGGGTCTGACGGTTTGTCGGACGGAAAGAACGCGGATGTGCGCCGCCGGGCGATTTCGCTCTTTACGGTTACGCGTCGATCCTGTTTGCGGACCTCAGCCGCTGGAAGCTCCGGGCCAGCAGCCGGGACACGTGCATCTGCGAGACGCCCAGCTCGGCGCTGATCTGTGACTGCGTCAGATTGCTGTAGTAACGCAGCAGCAGGATGCGCTGCTCGCGCTCCGGCAGCTGCACGAGGAGGTGCCGGACGAGGTCGCGGTGCTCCACCCCGTCCAGGGCCGGGTCCTCGTAGCCGAGCCGGTCCAGCAGGCCGGGCATCCCGTCGCCCTCCTGTGCGGCCTCCAGCGAGGTGGCGTGGTACGACCGGCCGGCCTCGATGCAGGACAGCACCTCCTCCTCGGAGATGCGCAGCCGCTCGGCGATCTCGGCGGTGGTCGGGGTGCGCCCGAACGCGGTGGTGAGGTCCTCCGTCGCGCTGTTCACCTGCACCCACAGCTCGTGCAGCCGGCGCGGGACGTGGACGGTGCGGACGTTGTCGCGGAAGTACCGCTTGATCTCCCCGACCACGGTCGGCATCGCGAACGTCGGGAACTGCACCCCCCGCTCCGGGTCGAAGCGGTCGATGGCGTTGATCAGCCCGATGGTGCCGACCTGGACGACGTCCTCCATCGGCTCGTTCCGGGAGCGGAAACGGGCGGCCGCGTACCGCACGAGCGGAAGGTTCGCCTCGATGAGCGCCGCCCGCACGCGGGCGTGCTCCGGCGTGCCCGGCTCCAGGTTCTTGAGCTGACCGAACAGCACCTGGGTAAGGGCCCGGGTGTCCGCGCCACGGCGTCTGGCCGGGGTCTGGACCGCGTCGGGGGACACCTCGTCCTGGGGCGGCGCGGAACTGGCCGACACGGTCAACGCCACCTCTTCATCGCTCACATCGTCCGTCAACTCATCCGGCAAAAGCGGTCATAGCATCACAAGACTGACTCACTGTGCGCAAGCACCGCATATTCCGTGTTGAAGGCGGGAAGCGTCCGTGGAACGCTCCGAGGCCCCCTGCCGGCGCGGCAGGGGGCCTCGGAGCACGGAGCGCGGACGGGCCGTCAGAACTCGTAGTCGGCGATCACCCACGTGGCGAACTCGCGCCACAGGCCGACCCCCGCCTGATGGTCCGGGTGCTCCACGTACCGGCGCAGCGCCTCGGCGTCGTCGAACGCCGAGTTGATGGCGAAGTCGTAGGCGATGGGGCGGTCGCTGATGTTCCAGGCGCACTCCCAGAAGCGGATCTCCGGGATCTTCCCCTCCAGCGCGCGGAAGGCCTCCACGCCTTCGACGACCTGGGGGTCGTCGCGGCGGACGCCCTCGTCGAGCTTGAAGAGCACCAGGTGCCGGATCATCACTTGCCTCCCGCGGCCAGCCAGGTCATGAAGTCGCCGACCGCCTTCGCGGCGTCCGAGATGCCCTGGAACCCGATGAGGACGTAGTCGGCGGCGGTCTCGGGATCCGTGATGATCACGTACAGCACGAAGACCACCAGCAGATAGACGGCGGCCTTCTTCGCGTTCACCGCCATCGCGGCCCTCCCCTGTCACTGCTGTCACGCGCGCATCGAGCGGGCCCATGATCGCACGAAGGGCCCCGTCTGACGACGGGGCCCTTCAGAAGCGGTAGCGGAGGGATTTGAACCCTCGGTGACTTGCGCCACACTCGCTTTCGAGGCGAGCTCCTTCGGCCGCTCGGACACGCTACCGAGGGAGACCTTACAGCACGGTGGCGCGTGGGCCGAAATCGGTGTTCAGCGTCCGCGGAAGAACTCCGTGAGCAGCCGCGAGCACTCCTCCGGGAGCACGCCCTCGATCACCTCGGGACGGTGGTTGAGACGCCGGTCGCGGACCAGGTCCCACTGCGACCCCACCGCCCCCGCCTTCTCGTCCCGGGCGCCGTAGACCACCCGGTCCACCCGGGACTGCTGGACAGCGCCCGCGCACATCGTGCAGGGCTCCAGCGTGACCACCAGGGTGCAGCCGGCCAGCCGCCACTCCCCGGCCCGCTCGGCGGCCCGGCGCAGCGCGAGGACCTCCGCGTGCGCGGTGGGGTCGCCGCCCGCCTCGCGCTCGTTGTGGGCGCGGGACAGCACGGTGACCCCGTCCGCGGCCAGCACGACGGCCCCGACGGGGACGTCCCCGCCGGGGACGGCCCGGCGGGCCTCGTCCAGGGCGAGGCGCATCGGCTCCCGCCAGCGGTCGCGCACCGGGTCCGGGAGGCCGGGCGCGGGGGTGGTGGCCGGCACGGTCAGCGGACGGTCTCCAGCACCTCCGAGGCGCCCAGGGCCTCGGCGATCTCCGAGACGGCGTCCTCGGTCATCGAGCGCAGCTCCTTCTCGGTCACGCCCAGGTCCTCCAGGACCTGCGCGTCCCCGACCGGGCCGTGCGGGACGGACTCGCCGGAAGCGGCGGGCGGACCGCCGTCGGCGTCCTCGTCGTCCGGCTCACCGTCCTCCGTGCCGTCGAGGTCGAGGGTGTCCAGGTCGGGGCCGCCGTCCCCGGGCTCCCGGCCGAGCAGTTCGTCGGTGAGCAGGATCTCCCCGTAGCTGCTGCGGGAGGCCGCCGCGGCGTCGGACACGTAGATCCTGGGATCCTCCTCACCGTCCACGCGGACGACGCCGAACCAGCCGTCCTCCTGCTCGATCAGCACGAGCACCGTGTCCTCGTCAGGAGAGGCTTCCCGGGCCAGGTCGGCGAGATCCGACAGGGTTTCCACATCGTCGAGTTCCGTGTCGCTCGCTTCCCACCCGTCTTCGGTGCGCGCGAGCAGTGCGGCGAAGTACACCGTGACTCTCCCACTGGTCATAGGCGTGCCGGTTGGGGGTCCCCCCGGCGGAGGTGTGCGGGCGGGTATGCGGAGTTCCGAGACCCCGCCCACTGGGAATCGTGGCAGAAACAAGGCCATCAGGGGACGTCTTCCGCTCCCTGTGTCCGGCAGTTTCGGTCGCAGTGCGCCGAGTGCGCCCCGGAAGGACTCACCAGCGCACTTGTTGCCGCCACGACCGGATCGTACGCGGCTTTCCCCGTCGCCCGAGCGCGGCGCTCTCGGGCGACGTGCCCGGGGCGCGACGGGGCCCGTGATCGCGGGTCGGCGAGCCGCCGGTTCCGTACGCCCGCCCGGCGGACGTGGCGTGTCGCGGACGCGCCCGCCGCCGGGCGCGGGCATGCGGGGGAGAGGCCCGCATGCGCAGCCTCCGGACGGCACCGGCACCGCCGGAACCCCGCTACCAGCGGAACGTCCGCATCCGCATCGCGTGCCGCAACCGCGCCGCCTTCGCCCGCCGCGGCTGCACCCGGTCCCGCAGCGCCCGCGCCTCCGCCAGCTCCCGCAGGAACCGTGCCCGCCGCCGCCGGCGCTCGGCCTCCCAGTCGACCTCGCCCCCGGCACCGCCCTCACCGGCCCCGGCCGCGCCGGAAGCACGGCGCGCGCCGGCCGACGGATTCCCGCGCTCCTCCTGCTCAGACATTGCGTCATCACCCCAGTCCGTCCCTCCCACCTTCCCCCGACCGGGCGTTTTGACGCCAGTGAAGGAGTGACGGGGGCCCCAGCCCCTTGCCCCGCACGGGGACGCCGACCCCTCCGCGGCCCGGTTAGGGTTGAGGCCATGCGTCTCCACGTCGTCGACCACCCCCTGGTCGCCCACAAGCTCACCACGCTGCGCGACCAGCGCACCGACTCCGCGACCTTCCGCCGCCTCGCCGACGAGCTGGTCACCCTGCTCGCCTACGAGGCCACGCGCGACGTGCGCACCGAACAGGTCGACATCCAGACGCCGGTGGCGCGGACCACGGGCGTGAAGCTGTCCCACCCCCGCCCCCTGGTGGTGCCGATCCTGCGGGCCGGCCTCGGCATGCTGGACGGCATGGTCCGGCTGCTGCCGACCGCCGAGGTGGGCTTCCTCGGCATGATCCGCAACGAGGAGACGCTGCAGGCCTCGACGTACGCCACCCGGATGCCGGAGGACCTCTCCGGGCGTCAGGTGTACGTCCTGGACCCGATGCTCGCGACCGGCGGCACGCTCGTCGCGGCCATCCGGGAGCTGATCGAGCGCGGCGCGGACGACGTGACCGCCGTGGTGCTGCTGGCCGCGCCGGAGGGTGTCGAGGTCATGGAGCGCGAGCTGGCCGGCACGCCGGTGACGGTCGTGACGGCGTCCGTCGACGAGCGCCTCGACGAGCAGGGCTACATCGTGCCCGGCCTCGGCGACGCGGGCGACCGGATGTACGGGGCCGCGGAGTAACTCCGCGCGTCACAGCCCCCGCGGGCTCCGCTCGGGCGTGCTCGGGCGGGACCCGCTCAGCAGTTCTTCGAGGCGGGCGTCGGCTCGGGGGCGGCCAGTGCGGTCAGCGCCTTGTCGGCGTCCGCCTTCGCCGTCAGGCCCCGGAACGCGTCGCCGATGATCAGGTCGAGCTCCGCGCCCTTGCGGGCCGGGTCGGTGCGCCGCTCGGCGCCGGCCAGCTGGGCGCCCAGCACCGGCAGCGCCGTGTCCAGCGCGGTGGCGGGACCGAGGAGCACGCCGGCGCCCTTGACCTTCTTGTCGTACGCCTCCGGCGCGTTGGCCACCTCGCCGATCCGGAAGCCGCGCTTCTTCAGCTCGTCGGCGGTCTTCTGGGCGAGCCCGCTGCGGGTCGTGGCATTGAGCACGTTGACGGTGATCGTGCCGGGGCGCAGCAGCGGCTCGGCGGCCCCCACGGCGTCGGCCGGCGGCTTCGCCGCGGGGGTGCAGGCGGCCTTGGCGCCGACCGCGGAGGCGGAGTCGCCCCCGCCGGTGAACACGTCGATGAGTTGCAGCGTGCCCCAGCCGCCCACGCCGAGCACGGCGGCGGAGGCCGCGCTCAGCACGACGAGCTTGCCGCGCCGTCGGGGCCGGCGCATCCGCGGGTACTTGTCACCCGTGATGCGGTACTGGCCGCCCATGCCGGGTGGAGTGAGCATGCTCATGGGCGCAGCGTAGTGCGCCCGGGCTGCTATGCCTACTAGATGATCATTCGACTGGAGGCAGTCCAACCCGAAAGGGCCAAACCGGGCCGTCAGGGGGTTCGACGGGCGTCAGTCGAGTTCGAGAACGCGCGCGTGCAGCACCTGGCGCTGCTGGAGCGCCGCACGCACCGCGCGGTGCAGTCCGTCCTCGAGGTACAGGTCGCCCTGCCACTTCACGACGTGCGCGAAGAGGTCGCCGTAGAAGGTCGAGTCCTCGGCGAGGAGGGTCTCGAGGTCGAGCTGCTGCTTGGTCGTCACGAGCTGATCGAGGCGGACCGGGCGCGGCGCCACGTCCGCCCACTGCCGGGTGCTCTCCCGGCCGTGGTCGGGGTACGGCCGGCCGTTTCCGATGCGCTTGAAGATCACACGGAAAGCCTACCGGTCGAGACGTTCCGGGCGCAGCCACGGCGACGCAGTACGCCGCCGTAAAAACCGCCCGGAACCGTCGGAAAACGTCCCGCGCTCCCGCCGCGCGCCCTTTCCGGCCGCCCGGTCCGCCGCCGTCCGGCCCGCATACCCGCCCCCGGTACGGCGCCGGCCCGCCGGCCAGGCCCCGGCTTCTCCGCGGTCCTCACCGCCCTCGCCGACGCCTTCCTCCCCCGCTTGTGCGCCCGCGCCTTCGCCAGGGACTCCGGGTCCTTGAACGCCCACTCCACCGGGATCCGCCGGTCCGGCGGCGTCCCGGTCGGCGCGGCGGGCGGGACGCGGCCCGGCAGCCGGCCGGCGTCGGGGTCCTGGGCGAGGCGCGGTGCGACGTCCACGCCCCGGTGGTCGCGCGTCGCCCGTCGGGCGCGCGTCGCGGGTCAGCTCGCGCGCCAGTACCCCAGCGCCTGCACCCGCTGCTTGGCGAGGCCCAGGTCCTTGCGCACGAACGCGCCCAGCGTGCGGGTGGTCGCCGTGTCGCAGGCGATCCACACGTACGGGTCGGCGTGGGACCTCAGCAGGTCCGGCAGTTCGGCGCGGACGCGGTCCACCAGCGCCGCGCCCGCGTCCCGCCGGGGGACCTCGCGCACCTCGTGCCGCGCGGGGTCGGCCACGCAGGGCAGCCCTTCCAGGGAGCCCTCGAACCAGATGGTCGCCGGGGTGTCGCCCAGGGCGCCCAGCAGGGAGTTGACGGCCGGCAGCGAGGCCGGGTCACCGACCACGCAGACGTGCGACGGGGCCGGGCTGGGGTGCTCGAAGCCGGTGCCCTGCACGGTCGCCTCGATGGTGTCCCCGGGCTTCGCCGCCCGCGCCCAGTCGCTGGCGCAGCCCTCGTGCAGCGCGAACTCCAGGGCGAAGGCGCCGGCCTCCGGGTCCGGGTCGACCAGCGTGTACGCGCGCTGGTGCGGCCTGCCCGCGTTGTCGAACCACAGCCGTACCCACATCGTGGGGTGGACGCCGGTCGTCGCCAGCATCCCGCCGTCGGTGAAGGTCACCCGCCGGTAGTCGGCGGTGACGTCCTCGGCGCCCGTCACGGTGAACTCGAAGTCCTTCGCGCGCAGCAGTCTGAGGACCGCGCCCTCCCAACCCCGCCCCTGCCCCATCGCGTCTTCCCCCTTCGCGTACGATGCCGCCACGTCACAGTGACTTAGGGGAGCCTAACCTAAAGGGAAGTGGGGGCACAGTGTCCGGTGCGATCTTCCGGGACGCCTGGGGGATTCCCCATCTGCGGGCCGACGACGCGCGTGAACTCGCCCGTGTGCAGGGGCTGGTGACCGCGCTCGACCGCGGCTGGCAGATCGAGGTGGAGCGGCACCGCGCCCAGGGCACCTCGGCCTCCTTCCTCGGCGCGGAGGCGCTGCCCTGGGACGTGCTGGTCCGGCGCGCCCGGGTGGCCGACACGGCCCGCCGCTGCCTCGCCCGCCTGGAGGAACGCGACCCGGAGACCGCCGACTGGATCCGGGCGTACGTCACCGGCGTCAACCAGGGCCTGGACGGGCACGACGCCCCCGAGTTCGGCCGCGCCGGTGTCCTCCCCGGCCGCTGGGAGCCGTGGACGCCGCTGGCCGTGTGGCTGTCCACGCACCTCCTCTTCGCCGGGTTCCCCGCCAAGCTGTGGCGCGACCACGCCGCCGCGCGCCTCGGGGCGGACGCCGTGGGCCTGTTCGCCACCGACGGCCCCGGCACCTCCGGCAGCAACGGCTGGCTGGTCGCGGGGGAGCGCACGGTCACCGGGCAGGCGGTCGTCGCCGGCGACCCGCACCGCTTCATCGAGGACCCCGGCGTCTACCAGCAGATACGCCTGTCCTGCCCGGAGTTCGACGTCGTCGGCCTCGCCGTGCCCGGCGTCCCCGGCATCGCCCACTTCGGCCACACCGGCACGGTCGCCTGGGCCATCACCAACGCCATGGCCGACTACCAGGACCTCTACCGCGAGCGGCTGCGCCGCACCGGCGCCGGCGTCGAGGCGCTCGGCCCGGACGGGACCTGGCGGCGGGCCGCCCGGCACACCGAGACCGTCGAGGTGGCGGGCGAGGAACCGGTCGAGGTGGAGGTCGTCGAGACCGATCGCGGGCCCGTCGTCATCGGCGGCCCCGAGGGCCTCGACGGCGGGGTGCCGGAGCCGGACGGGCCCCCGCTCGCCGTCGCCCTGCGCCACCCGCCCCGCGTCACCGCCGACCTCGGCTTCGGCGCCCTGCTGCCGCTGCTGCGGGCCCGCCGCGTCGCCGACGTCGACCGCGCCGCCGACCTGTGGGCCGAGCCCGTCAACGTCGTCCTGGCCGCCGACACCGAGGGCGGCACCCTGCACCGCGTGGCCGGCCGCGTCCCCGTCCGCTCCGACGCCAACCGCGTCCGCCTGGTGCCCGCGTGGGAGCCCGGCCACGAGTGGCGGGGCTGGCACGAGGCGCCGCGCGCCGGACTCGACGACGGCGTCGCCGTGATGGCCAACCAGCGCGGCCCCGCCGCCCCGCTCGGCGTGGAGTTCGCCCCGCCGCACCGCGCCGACCGCATCGCCGCGCTGCTCGCCCGGCGGCGCCGCTGGTCGGCCGCCGACATGGCCGCCGTCCACACCGACACCCACCTCGCCTCCGCCGCTCCCCTCCTGGACCGTCTGGCCGCGCTCGGCGCACAGGACCTCACCGGTCCCGCCGCCGCCCTGCGCGAGCGGCTGCTGGCCTGGGACCGGCACATGGACGCCGGCAGCGCCGACGCGGCGGCCTTCGCGGCCCTGCGCGGTGCGGTCGTCCGCCGGCTCGCCGCCGAGCCCGCCCTCGCGGCGGCCGCGGCCCCGCCCCCGTACCCGGAGGTCTTCCGCCCCTGGCTCGCCCTGGTCCCGCGCGTCGGGTTCGCGCTCGAACACCTGCTGTCGGCGGAGGACCTGTTCGGCGTCGACCGCCCGGCCGTCGTCCGCGCGGCGCTGGAGGAGGTGGCCGCCGCGCCGCCCGCCGGCGTCTGGGGCACCACCCACCGCCTCGCGCCCTGGCGGGCCCTGCCGCCCGAGGCGCCGCAGGAGGAGCCCGGCCTGTCCGGCGACCACGACTGCGTGCTGTGCACCTCCGCCGTGCCCGGCATCACCGACCTCGCCGCCCGCGGGCCCGCCGCCCGCTACGTCTGGGACCTGGCCCGGCGCGAGGACAGCCGCTGGGTGGTGCCGCACGGCGCCTCGGGCCGCCCCGGCTCGCCCCACCACCGCGACCAGCAGCCGCTGTGGCTCGCCGGAGACCTGGCCCCGGTCGTCACCGACTGGGCGCAGCTGACGAAGGAGACCGATGTCTGACCCGTACGCCTCCCGCCCGGCCGTCCACGAGCAGACGGTCGACGGCTTCGGCGCGGTGCGCGTCCTGCCGCTCGACCCGGCCGCCGACGCCCCCCTGCTGCACCGCTGGGTGAGCGAGGAACGCGCCGTGTTCTGGGGCATGAACGGCCTCACCGTGGAGCGGGTCGCCGAGATCTACGCGCACATGGAGACCCTCGACACCCACCACGCGTACCTCCTCGTCAAGGACGGCGCCCCGGCCGCGCTGCTCCAGACGTACGAGCCGGAGGCCGACCGGGTCGGCGAGTGCTACGACGTCCGGCCGGGCGACATCGGCGTGCACCTGCTGCTCGCGCCCCCGGAGCCGGACGGGACCCGCTCCGGCTGGACCGCGGGGCTGGCGGCCGCCGTCGTCACCTACGTCCTGGTGGCCCTGGACAAGCGGCGGATCGTCGTCGACCCGGACGTCGGCAACGAGAAGGCGATCGCCCGCTTCCTGAAGCAGGGCTTCACCGCCGGACCCCGGGTGGTGCTGCCGGAGATCGACCTGCCGGACGTGCACCTCCCGCAAAAACGGGCACAACTCGCGTTCCTCACCCGCGAGGTAGCCTTCGGCAGGTGACCCCCGACGACCTCGTCGCCCACTACCGGCTGGAGCCGATCCCCCGTGAGGGGGGCCGGTTCCGGCAGACCTGGGCCGGTCCCGCCCGGCCCGACGGCCGCCCCGAGGGCACCGCCGTCGTCGCCCTGCTCACCAGCGAGCCCGGCGACTTCTCCGCCCTGCACCGGCTGCCCGCGGACGAGACCTGGCACCACTACCTCGGCGACCCGCTGCGGATGCTGCTGCTCGCCCCCGACGGCACCAGCAGCACCCCGGTGCTCGGCCCCGACGTCCTCGGCGGCCAGCACGTCCAGCTCACCGTCCCCGCCGGCACCTGGATGGGCGCCCGGGTCGCGGACGGCGGCTCCTGGACGCTGTTCGGCTGCACCATGGCCCCCGGCTTCACCTACGAGGGCTACGAGCACGGCGACCCGGCCGAGCTGACGGCCCGCCACCCGGACCGGGCGGACCTCGTCGCGGAGCTGGGCCGTCCATGAGCGCCCGGGGACTGCTGCACGGTCAGGCCGCCCTGGTCACCGGCGC
This sequence comes from Streptomyces sp. DH-12, assembly GCF_002899455.1. Taxonomy (GTDB): domain Bacteria; phylum Actinomycetota; class Actinomycetes; order Streptomycetales; family Streptomycetaceae; genus Streptomyces. Next base: position 4,059,744 of record NZ_PPFB01000001.1, read on the forward strand.
GGGCGGCGGCATCGGCCGGGGCATCGCCCGCCGGCTCGCCGAGGAGGGCGCGGCCGTCGCCCTGCACTGCCGCACCTCCGTCGCGTCCGCGCGGGAGACGGCGGGCGCCGTCCGGGACGCGGGCGGCAGGGCCGTCGTCCTGCGGGCCGACCTCACCGACGAGGACGCCTGCCACCGGCTGGTCGCCGAGGCCGCCGAACGGTTCGGCGGCCGGCTCACCGCGCTCGTCAACAACGCCGGCGTCCAGCCCGTCCAGGAGCTCGCCGGGATGACGGCGGCCGAGTGGCGCGCGGTCGTGGACACCAACCTCACCGCCGTCTTCGCCTGCACCCAGGCGGCGGCACGGCTGATGCGCGACCAGGGCGGTGGCTCCGTCACCCACGTCGCCTCGGTCGAGGCCCGCTTCCCCGCCCCCGGCCACGCCCACTACGGCGCGTCCAAGGCCGCGGTGGTGACGCACGCCCGCTCGGCGGCGCTGGAGTACGGCCCGTGGGGCGTGCGCGTCAACACGGTCTCACCCGGCCTGATCGACCGGGAGGGCCTGGCGGACGCCTGGCCGGAGGGCGTACGGCGCTGGCGGGAGGCGTCCGCCGTGGGCCGCCTCGGCCGCCCGGAGGACGTCGGCGACGCCTGTGTGTTCCTCGCCTCCCCGCTCGCGTCCTGGGTGACCGGCCACGACCTGGTGGTCGACGGAGGGGCGACGTCCCGCCCGACCTGGTGACGACGTCCCCGCCGCGTTGAGCGGAGCGCGCCTTCCGTCCGTACCCCCCTGGGAGGCGAACGGCCGGGAGGCGGGGACGACGTGGAGCGACGGCACGACGGGACGGCGGGCGACCGGGGCGGAGGCCGGCTGCTGCGGGCCCTGGTGCCGCTGGGCGTCCTGCTGGTCCTCCTCCTCGCCGGCGCGGCCCCGGCGAGCGCCCACGCGGCCCTGCGCGCCAGCGACCCGGAGGAGGGGAGCGTCGTCAGGACGGCGCCCACCCACATCACCCTGACGTTCACCGAGTCCGTGGGCCTGCTCGAGGACTCCTTCCGGGTCTACGGCCCCGACAACCGCCGCGTGCCCGTGGAGGAGCCCCGGCACGCGGCCGACGCCGCCGACACCGCCCGCGCCGCGCTCCCCCCGGACCTCGACGAGGGCACGTACACCGTGGCGTGGCGCGTGGTCTCGGCGGACAGCCACCCCGTCTCGGGCGCCTTCACCTTCTCCATCGGCACACCGTCCCCCACCCCGCCCCCGGCCCCCGAGGACCACGCCGAACACCCGGTCACCCAGAGCCTCTACGACACCGGCCGCTACCTCGCCTACCTCGCGGCCGCGCTGCTCATCGGCACGGCGGCGTTCGCGGCACTGTGCCGCCCGCCGGACACGGGCCCGCTGCGGGCGCCGCTGCTGTTCGGCTGGTGGACCCTGCTGGTGACGACGGCCGCGCTGCTCCTCCTGCGCGCCCCCTACGAGAAGGGCGCGTCCCCGGCGACCGCGCTGGACCTCTCGTCGTTCCCCGACACGCTCACCGCCCGCCCCGGCCTGGCCCTCCTCACCCGCCTGGCCCTGCTCCTGACAGCCGCCCTGCTCCTCCCCGTCCTCCGCCGCCGTCCCCTGCGCACCCGCGTGACGGCGGGCGCGGCCCTCTCCCTCGCCCTGGCCCTGACCTGGGCGTCGGCCGAACACGCCTCGGCCGGCATCCAGGTCCCGGTCGCCATGACCTCGTCGGTGCTGCACCTGCTGGCCATGGCGTGCTGGCTCGGCGGCCTGGCGGCCCTCCTGCTCACGCTCCACCGCGCGAAGACCCCGCCGCCGTACGGCACGGTGGCCCGCTTCTCCCGTCTGGCGTTCACGTCGGTGACGGTCCTCGTCGTCACCGGCGCCTACCAGTCCTGGCGCGGCCTCGGCTCCTGGTCCGCCCTCACGGAGACGGCGTACGGCCGCACGCTCACCGTGAAGCTGGCCGCGACGGTGTTCCTGCTGCTCGCGGCGGCCCTGTCCCGCCGCTGGACGACCCTGTCGGCACGGCCGGCGGCGGCCGGGGAACGCGTACCCGAACCGGTGGGCGCGCCGGGCCCGCCCCCCGAGCCGGGGACCACGACCGTGACGGCCGGACCGGAAACCCTCCACCGCCGCGCCCTGCGCCGCTCCGTCCTCGCGGAGGTGGTGGTGGCGGTGGCCGTCCTGCTGGTCACCACGGTGCTGACCGGCACACTGCCCTCCAGGGCGGAGGCGGAGGCCGCGAAGGCGCCCGAGCCGCAGGTGGCGGGCCTGCCCGGCGCGGAGGCGTTCACGGTCCCCTACGACACGGGGACGCCCGGCGGCAGCGGCACGGTCCAGGTGACGATGGACCCGGGCCGGGTCGGCGAGAACGGCCTCCAGGCGGTGGTCTTCGGCCCCCAGGGCGCCCTGACCTTCGTCCCCGAACTCCGCGTCGCCTTCACCCTCCCGTCCGAGGACGTCGGCCCCATCGACGCGCAGCTCACCGACCGGGGAGGCTACTGGGCCACCAACGACCTCACCCTCCCCCTGGAGGGCACCTGGACGATGAAACTGACGGTCCGCGTCTCGGACATCGACCAGGTGACGGAGACGCGGGGGGTGCGGATCACGCGGTGACGGGGCGGCAGGCGGTCCGGACGAGAGGGCGTCGGCTCACTCCGCCCCCATGGCATCGTCATCGCACGCCTGCTGTTCGGCAGACCGTCAGGGAGAGGACGACCATGGACCTGCACTCGGCACATCGCATCCTCGAGGCCGAGGCCGCCCGCACCGGACTCGGCACCGGCCCCGACCGACGGCTGCGGCTGACGCTGATCATCGGGATGCCGCTGTTCCTGCCGGTGCTGGGGATCATGATCCTGGTGCCGAAGTCACTGATGAACGACGTGCTCCATGTCTATGAGGCCGGGATCATCGGCTGCCTCCTGCACTACGTGTGGGTGTTCGCTCAGTACCCGCGGTACGTCGGCCGACCGCCGTACCTCACCCGCGACCTCGCCATGGGCGGCGGCTTCTTCCTGCCTTCGCTGTTCTTCGGCTTCTGGCCGGGCATGATCGCCGCCCCGGCCTGGTCCGTCTTCGTCGGGGTCGCCTACGCCGTGGACGTGTGGCGGGAACACCGTGAGCGCCGCTGAGCCTCCGGCGCCGACGACCTGAGGCGCGGGCGACGGCGTACGCACACGAGGTGACGCCCGACGAACCGGCGCGGGACCTCAAGCCGACGGCCGAGGACCGAGGGCGTCGAGGGGTTCGAGCGGCTCGGGGGCGGGAAGGGCGAGCGGCGCGGTGTGCCGCGCACCCTTTTCGCCGTCGCGGACACCCGCAGGCGCGAGCCGCACCGCGCGGACGGACGCAGGCGCGCGCGGCACGACCCGCCCTGACCGGAAGGGCGCGGCGGCCGGCCCCGCTGTGGGTACTGCCACGAGCGGGGCCGGCCGCCGACTGCTCCGGACGGGCGGCGTCCGGCGGTCAGGCGGCCCGGTAGGCCGTCAGCCAGGCGCGTATCTCGTCCGCGTCCATGCGGTCGAGCAGGCCGTTGATCTCCTGGACCAGCTTCGTGTCGCCGTTCTTCTGGGCCGTGCCGAGGAGGGTGAAGAGCGCGACCCGGTCGTCCTCGGCCTGGGCGAGCGGGTAGCCGGTCTCCAGCCACTCGCGGAATTCCTCGGGAACGTTGCGGTCGAGGAGGCTGTTGATCTCCTTGATCACCCGCTTGTCCCCGTTCTGCTGCGCCGTGTGCAGTATGCGGGAGAGGCGGACGCGGTCGTCCTCCGCCTGGGCGAGCGGGTAGCCGGTCTCCAGCCACTCGCGGAGTTCCTCGGGAACGTTGCGGTCGAGGAGGCCGTTGATCTCCGCGATGACCCGCTTGTCGCCGTTCTGCTGCGCCGTGAAGAGGATCCTGACGATGGCGACCCGGTCGTCCTCGGCCTGGGCGAGCCGGTAGCCGGTCTTCAGGAAGGCGCGCATGTCGTCGGCGGTGCCGTCGAGGGCCTGGGTGGCCGCCTCGGTGACGCCCCTGCCGCTGTCCTCGTCCGCCAGGATCGCGTGGATCGCGGCACGCAGCTCGTCCTCCGACATCTCGTCCACCGGAGTCTCGGACGAGACCGTCACGGTCGTCGCGGTGGCGGGTGCGGTCGCCGGGCCGGCGAAGGCCGGGGTGGTGAGAAGGAGGGCCGGGGTCAGGGCCGTGGCCACGACGAGCAGGCCTGCGCGGTGCTGTCTCACGAATGTGCCTCCTGTTTGAGTGCGGGCATCTTGATCATGACAGAGAGCACTGTCGATCTCACTGCCGGAACCGGGCAGTTCTCCGCACGAGCCGCTTGCCGCCCGCACACGCTTTCCGCAGGCCCGTCCGGGAGTTCGCGGGGGATCGGGGGAGTCCTGACCACTGATCGGGGGTCTCCTCCGCGAACGGTCTCCGGTCCCCGCCCCGGCAGAGCGGACCCGGCGCCGGTGTCGAGCGGCTCCGGTCTCACTCGAGCACGGGGCTCATGACGCTCTGGATGCGGGAGAGGGTGAAGACGCGCTCATCGTCGCGCAGATGGCACCAGGCCTCGACGTAGGGCGGGTCGAGCACGAGGCTGCTGAGGGTGCGCACGGTCCTGTTCCCCGAGGCGGCGACGTACTCGACGGTGAGGGGTTCACCGGTGTCGATGGCATGGGCGAGCTGACGGACGTCGCTGTACGGCAGGTGCTTCGCGTACCCCGCGACGATCTCCTCGGTGTCCGTGGCGAAGGGCGGTCCTCCGTCGAACGGCGCGGGTGCGGGAGGCGTCGGCGGGGCCTTCAGCAGCTGGGCCGCCAGGGCGCCCGGGTCCACCGCGACGGCTGCCCCCGCCGCGCCCGGGGCAGCGGCCCGGCCACCGCCCTCCGCGCCCGTGCGGCGCGGAGCCGGCACAGGAGCGGCGGCCCGCTGAGGCCGGGTCCTCTCGATCCGTACCGTGCCCTCGGCGGTCTCGGCGACGGGGGCGTATCCCTCGGCCCGGAGCGCGGTGACCGTCGCATCGAGCGGGCTGCGGCTGACCAGCACCGTCGGCGCCAGCTGCCGCAGCCCCAGCTTGGCGAGCCTGCGGTGGGCGGCGAGCTCCGCCAGGAGCGCGGGCTCGTCGCCGTGGAGGACGCAGGCGGCGGGGGCGACGCGTACGCGTCCGTGGCCCCGTGCGGTGTCGGTGATCAGGTACGACAGCGGCTGCGGCAGCGGCCCGGCGGCGACGGCGGCCAGGTCGGCGGCGATGGCGTCGGGGCCACGGCCGGCGTCCAGCGCCCGGCGGATGCTGCCGGCGCTGAACCGCCACACCGATGCCGTGCCGCTGGTCTCCCGGTCCGCCACGGAGTCCAGGAGCGAGGCCAGCCGCGCGGACGGTGTGCCGGTGACGACGGCGGTGAGGTCGGCGCCGATCCGTGCCGTCGCGGTGGCCGAAGGCAGCAGCCGCCGGCACTCGATGCCCACCCCCTCCGGGTCATCGGCCCACAGGTGGATGCCGAAGGCGGACAGGGCGCCGCGAGCGATGACGCCGAGGAGCTCGGCCTCACGGATGACGAGGGCGAACGGCGCCGCGTCCGGGAGCGGTGAGTGGGCGAACGGGCGGTACCAGGCGATCAGGGGCCCCAGCTCCGACGTGGCCGTCGCGCCCTGCCCTGCCGGAAGCTCCTCGGCCGCGGCCAGCAGCCCGTGGCGCGCCCGCAGGCAGGCACGGCAGGGCGGTGCCGCGGCGAGAGCGGGAAGCGCCTTGCCGTCCTCGTCACGCGCCTGCGTCGGGGTGAGCGGCAGGTTCCGCCATGCCTGGAGCAGTACCGCGAACTGCTCCGGGGGTTCCTGCCGAGCCCAGGCGTCGTACGTCTCGGTCGGCGCCACGCGATCACCGTCCGGCCCCAGGAGGCCGGCGGCGTACGCGGTCTCCAGCACCAGGCGCACGACGGCGTCGTCGGCCTGGGCGGCCTTGCCGATCCGGGCCAGTTCGCGCGCACCGATCCCGCCGGACTTCAGCCGGGCCGGCGCGGTCGCCGAGCAGACCGACAGGACCGAGGTGGCATGGGACGCGAACACCGTGGCCGCGGCGGCCGCCTCGCGGTCCACCTCCTGCGGGGTGACGGACGCCGTCCGCACGGCAGGCGGGACGGGGTCGAACGGGGCGTGCCGGCCGGGCCCGCGCAGCGCGAGCGCCACCTCGGCCGGCATACGGGCCGGTCCGTAGCCGTGACGGTCCTGGATCAGGAGCCCCCGGTCCAGCGCCCACCGGGCGCCCGGTTCGAGGCCGGGACCGGAAGCGCCGAACACGACGAACCGCGGCTGCTGTTCCGGCCCGTCCTCCGCGTGGCGTTCGAGCAGCTTCCGGGCCGCCGCGGGGGCTTTCGCGACCACCGCGAGAACCTGTTCCGCGGTGCTGTGGTGTTCCACCAGTGCGGCCAGTCGCTGCGCCTTGGTGCCCGGCGGCTTGACGCCCAGCGCCACCAGCATGCCGCGCAGTTCGTCGGAGGTCACGCCCGCGAGCAACTGCTCCAGCGGCTCGTCCAGCCCCAGGGGCGCGTCCCATGCCTGCCGCAGCGGTCCGGCCATACGGAGCTTCCCCGCGCCGTCCGGCCAGACCAGGGCGTGCTCGGCCAGCCCTTCCAGCACGGCGTCCAGCCGGCGGGCGGTCTCGTCGTCCGCCACCCCCAGCAGCCCGGCCAGGGCCTCACGCGACGCGGGCGCTCCCAGCGCCGCCAGCGCCTCGGCCACCTGGAGATGCGGCAACGCGAGCCGGGGCAGGACCAGCGCCACCGACCCCGGGCGCTGAAGACGGTCCGCCAGTTCCCCCAGCGACCGTGGCGTCGGCGGGGACATGGCGTCTCTTCGAGCTTCGAGCACGCGTGTCAGACGCGAGCCGTCGAGGCCGCTCAGCCAAGTCGTCAGCGTGGATCGGGACTTCACGCGGTGTGCACCTCGTCGCGCCGGGGAGTGCCGCAGCGGGCCGGATTCCCGGCACCGGGTTCAAGGATGGCGTACTCCCGTGATCAGCGGGTGCCCTACGGGACAGATCACCCGCCGAGCGCCGGCGGCTCGCGGTCCACGTCACCCGTCCGACGTGACCTGGCGCTCGGACTTCCCCGGCTGTCATCGGGTCACGGCCACCAGCACGGCCATCAGCGCCGTCATCGCCGAAACGCTGGTCACCGAGGTGTGGACCGGCGCCGTCAGGGCGGGACGCCAGAACACCAGCACACCGAGCGCCGAGGCCAGGAGCAGCGTCAGAACGGCGACCACCACGGCGAGCACAAGCATGATCAGAGTCATCGAGGAACATCCTTCGAGCAGGCGTGCGACCGCACGCACGAAGCGGAGCGCACGCGCTCCGCCCCTTCCGTGGACTGCCGGGGGTTCCCGACAGCACGGCGAGAATGAACGAGGTGAGGGTTAGCGCCGCAACCCCTGCCTGAGCTGCACCTTTGTTGGTCGGCCGGGCTGATCCGCAGGGCCTTGCACCCCGGCTGGTCAGGTGCGCGCCCCTCGGGACGGCGTCCTTCCGCGTCCGGGCGCGGCATGCCTGCGCCAGGGGCTGCTCTGCTCCAGCCGTCGTTGGTGACGGGCGGACGCGAGGGAACTCGCCGGGAGCGGAAGAGATCGCTCCGCGTGTGTCGAGTCTGTCCGGACGGGCGCGGGCGGGGCCGAACGAGCCCAGTGCCGGGACCGGTCGCCCGCTGCTCAGACCTTCTTGACGACGATCGTGTCCGGGACCAGGCGTTCCAGGTCGTCCGTGTCCGAGGTGAAGACGGTGACCTGGCCCTTCTGCCGGCGGGCGATGACGGCGAGGACAGCGTCGATGGCGTCCTTGTACCCCTGCAGCCCGGCGTCGGTGAGGAGCCGGCGGGCCCGGCGGGCCTCGTCCTTGCCGATGTCGGCGACAGTGAGGCGGGAGAGGATCCAGTCCCGGCGCTGCTCCGTGGTCCGGCCGTCGTGCGCCTCGATCAGCGTCATGGGCGACGTGACCACCTCCGCCTCCCCGGAGGTCGCGAGATCGATCCGCGCGATCATCGCGCGGTCCCCCTGTACGGCCAGGGAGAGCGCTTCGGAGTCCAGGACGAAGACACGTGCCGGCTCCTGCCGGGCCGCCGTGTCCCGTTTGCTCACGCGGCCTCTCCGGTCCGACGCCCGTCGGCGCCACGACGCCGGAGGTGCTCGGCGTCGAGTTCGTCGAGCTCCGCGAGGGCGGCGGCGCGCTCGTCGCCGGTGACGGGGCCATGCTCTTCCTGCAGCCAGTCGGCCAACTCCCGCAGCCGGTCGCGGTCGCGCTTGTGGCGCAGCGCTTCGGCGACGTAGGCGGACAGCCCTCGTTCCGCCGCCTCGCTGCGGATTTCGTCGAGGAGATCCTCGGGGACGGTGACAGTCACCTTCTTGGTCGCCGTACAAGAGACCACGCTCCCGGTACTCAATCCCGTACCAGTGCGGTCCGATGGGCATCCGAACGTGGTGACCAGGGGCTCGGCGGCGCGGCCCCGAAGGGCCGAGCGGACCGTACGGGGAGTGCCTGAAGACCTCGCTGCGGACCAGGGACAGGACAACGAGAGCCGCGAACGTCGAAGGGCCCCACCGCAAGCGGTGGGGCCCTTCGACATCGTGCCCGGTGAGGCACTGGCGGAGGATACGAGATTCGAACTCGTGAGGGGTTGCCCCCAACACGCTTTCCAAGCGTGCGCCCTAGGCCTCTAGGCGAATCCTCCGCCGGAAACATTACATGACCGAGAGGAGTGCTCGCGAACTCGTTCCCGCCCCGGGTGATGAGGTAGCCTCTGCGTAGCCCCTCACGCGGCGCTATCTGACTGAACTCCCCCAGGGCCGGAAGGCAGCAAGGGTAGGTTGGCTCTGGCGGGTGCGTGGGGGGCGCTTGCGTTCCCCGGCGGCCGGACCGGTTGTCGGTATGCGCCTATAACCTCGTAGGCGTGTCGTCTCTCGCGCTGTACCGCCGCTACCGACCCGAGTCCTTCGCCGAGGTCATCGGGCAGGAGCATGTCACCGACCCGTTGCAGCAGGCGCTGCGGAACAACCGGGTCAATCACGCGTACCTGTTCAGCGGACCCCGCGGCTGCGGCAAGACGACCAGTGCGCGGATCCTCGCGCGGTGCCTGAACTGCGAGCAGGGACCCACCCCGACCCCGTGCGGCACCTGCCAGTCCTGCCGCGACCTCGCGCGCAACGGCCCCGGTTCGATCGACGTCATCGAGATCGACGCCGCGTCCCACGGCGGTGTGGACGACGCCCGTGACCTGCGAGAGAAGGCGTTCTTCGGGCCGGCGTCCAGCCGCTACAAGATCTACATCATCGACGAGGCCCACATGGTCACGTCGGCCGGTTTCAACGCGCTGCTCAAGGTCGTCGAGGAGCCGCCGGAGCATCTGAAGTTCATCTTCGCGACCACCGAGCCCGAGAAGGTCATCGGGACCATCCGGTCGCGCACCCATCACTACCCGTTCCGGCTCGTCCCGCCCGGCACCCTGCGCGAGTACCTCGGCGAGGTGTGCCAGAAGGAGGGCATCGCCGTCGAGGAGGGCGTGCTGCCGCTGGTGGTGCGGGCCGGCGCCGGGTCCGTGCGTGACTCGATGTCCGTCATGGACCAGCTGCTCGCCGGCGCGGGGGAGGAGGGTGTGACGTACGCCATGGCCACCTCCCTGCTGGGCTACACGGACGGTTCGCTGCTCGACTCCGTCGTCGAGGCGTTCGCGACCGGTGACGGGGCGGCCGCCTTCGAGGTCGTCGACCGGGTGATCGAGGGCGGCAACGACCCGCGCCGGTTCGTCGCCGACCTGCTGGAGCGGCTGCGTGACCTGGTCATCCTCGCCGCCGTCCCCGACGCCGCCGACAAGGGCCTCATCGACGCCCCCGCCGACGTCCTGGAGCGCATGCAGGCGCAGGCCGACACCTTCGGGCCCGCCGAGCTCAGCCGCGCCGCCGACATCGTCAACGAGGGCCTCACCGAGATGCGCGGCGCCACCTCGCCCCGGCTCCAGCTGGAGCTGATCTGCGCACGCGTACTGCTGCCCGCCGCGTACGGCGACGAGCGCTCGGTCATGGCCCGGCTGGACCGCATCGAGCGCGGGGCGCAGTTCCCGGCGGGCGGTCCGGCCGCCGGCGCGCCCGCCATGGGGTACGTCCCCGGTCCCGGGGCCCATGGGGCCGGGGCTCCGCCCGCGGGTGCGGTCGAGCCCGGCGGTGGCCCCGCCGCGGCCCGCGCGGCCGTACGGGCGCAGGCGTCGCCCGCGTCCACGCCCCCTCCGGCCCGGCCGCAGGCTCCGGCCCCCGCTCCGACGCCTCCCCCTGTCGTTCCGCAGTCGCCCCCGGCGGCCGCCGTACCGGCACCCGCCCCGTCGGCGCCCCCCACCCCTGCCCCCGGCGCCTGGCCCACCGCCGCCCCCGCCGGCGGCGCGGGCGCCGGTACGGGCAGGCGCCCCGGCGGCTGGCCCACGGCCACCCCGGCGGGCGGCGGCGCCGGCCGGGCGCAGCCGGCGGCACCGCCCGGCGCTCCGTCGGCGCCCCCGGCCCCGTCGACACCTTCGGCGCCCGCCGCACCCCCGAGCGGCGGCGGCCTCGACCCCCGCACGCTCTGGCCGAACATCCTGGAGACGGTCAAGAACCGCCGCCGCTTCACCTGGATCCTGCTCAGCCAGAACGCCCAGGTGACGGGCTTCGACGGCACGACCCTCCAGCTCGGCTTCGTGAACGCGGGCGCCCGGGACAACTTCCTCAGCAGCGGCAGCGAGGACGTGCTGCGTCAGGCGCTGGCCGAACAGTTCAACGTGCAGTGGAAGATCGAGGCGGTCGTCGACCCGTCCGGCGGTGGCGGCCCGGGAGCCTCCGGCCCGGCGGGCGGCCCGTCCGGCGGCCGCAGCGGCGGCGGATACGGAGCACCCGGCGGCGACAGCCATCGGCCCTCCGCCCCTCCGGCGGTGGCCCCCGCCCCTCCGTCCCCCGTCCCCTCGGCATCCGCCCCGGCCGCCCCGGCCCGGCCGGCCGCCCCGGAGCCGCCCCCTCCGGTGTCGCCCGAGGACGACATCCCGGAGGACGACGACCCCGACCTGGACGAGTCCGCCCTCTCCGGGCAGGAGCTCCTCGTCCGCGAGCTGGGCGCGACGGTCGTCGAGGAGTTCACGAACGAGTAGGGCCGGTCCGCCGGGCCCCACGGAGCCACGCGCGCAAGCGCCGGCGGGCGGCCCGGGTCTTGGAGGAACGCACGACACCCCCCTCCCCGCCCGTTCGGAAGCCCGCACAAAAGGCGCCCGCCGTCTGCCGTTAGGCTGACCCCCGTGAAGGTCCTCGTCATCGGCAGCGGCGCCCGCGAACACGCCCTGTGCCACTCCCTGTCCCTCGACCCCGATGTCACCGCGCTGCACTGCGCGCCCGGCAACGCCGGCATCGCCGAGGTCGCCGAGCTGCACCAGGTCGACGCCCTCGACGGCGCCGCCGTGTCCGCGCTGGCCGTGCGGCTGGGCGCGGACCTCGTGGTGGTCGGCCCCGAGGCGCCGCTCGTCGCCGGTGTCGCCGACGCCGTGCGCGAGGCGGGCGTCCCCGTCTTCGGCCCCTCCAAGGAGGCCGCGCGGCTCGAGGGCTCCAAGGCCTTCGCGAAGGACGTCATGGCGGGGGCCGGCGTGCCCACCGCCCGCTCCTACGTGTGCACCACCCCGGACGAGGTCGACGCGGCCCTCAGCGCGTTCGGCGCCCCGTACGTCGTGAAGGACGACGGGCTCGCGGCCGGCAAGGGCGTCGTCGTGACCGACGACCTCGAGACGGCCCGCGCGCACGCGGCCGGCTGTGAGCGCGTCGTCGTCGAGGAGTACCTCGACGGCCCCGAGGTCTCCCTCTTCGCGATCACCGACGGCGAGACCGTCGTGCCCCTCCAGCCCGCCCAGGACTTCAAGCGCGCGCTGGACGGCGACGAGGGCCCGAACACCGGCGGCATGGGGGCGTACTCCCCGCTGCCGTGGGCCGACCCCAAGCTGGTCGACGAGGTCGCCGAGACCGTGCTGCAGCCGACCGTGGACGAGATGCGCCGCCGCGGCACGCCGTTCTCCGGCCTGCTCTACGCCGGTCTGGCGATCACCTCGCGCGGGGTCCGCGTGATCGAGTTCAACGCCCGGTTCGGCGACCCCGAGACCCAGGTGGTGCTGGCCCGGCTGAAGACGCCCCTGGCCGGGCTGCTGATGGCCGCCGCCACCGGCGACCTCGCCCACCTGGAGCCGATCCGCTGGAGCGACGACGCCGCGGTCACCGTGGTCGTCGCCTCGCACAACTACCCCGGCGCCCCGCGCACCGGCGACCCCGTCACCGGCCTCGACGAGGTCGCCGCCCAGGACGCCCCGCACGCGTACGTCCTGCACGCCGGGACCCGGCGCGAGGGCGACACGGTCGTCAGCGCGGGCGGGCGCGTGCTGTCCGTGACGGCGACCGGCAAGGACCTCACCGAGGCCCGCGACCGCGCCTACCGGGCCGTGGCCCGCATCAAGCTCGACGGCTCCCAGCACCGTACGGACATCGCGCGGAAGGCGGCGCAGGACGCGTAACCAGGGCGAGTGAGCAGCGGCACGGCCCCCACGAGGGGCCAGGTCGCCCCAGCCGCGCCCTCACCCACCCCACAGGCCCCGGATCCCCCAGGATCCGGGGCCTGACCCTTGCCGTCCGTCGACCACCTTTCCCCAAAGCCATTCCATCGAGTGAGCGATGTGCCATCCGGCTGACGAGGGCCGGGGCCCCAACTAGGGTGCCGCGCAAGCGTTCCGGCACTTGGCCCATCGGCATTGCGATGTCAGCGGCGGGTGCCACAGTGGGGGGCATGGGCAAGCCAGGACTGCGTCAGGCGCCGGGAGGGGGTGAGGGCGGGCCATGACCGTGAGCGGAGTGGAGGCGGAGACGGGCGCCCGAGGCGCTCAGGGCGCGCGGGCCCGTGCGCTGGCCGTGCTGCGCGTCCGCAGCCGTGCGCTGGCCGTCGCGCTGCTGCCGGCCGCCGCCGCGGTGATCCTGCTCGCCGGCGGTTCCACGGGCCATCTGCCGGGCCCCGGCTGGGACCTCGCCCGCCGCGTCCTCACGCCGCTCGCCGTGCTCGTGCTGCTGCTCGCCGCCGGTGTCGCCCTGGTCGTCGCCCGCGCCCGGCCCGCCGTCAGCCCCACCGTGCCGATCGCCGAGGAGGCGGCCCCGGACCTGTACCGGATGGTGCGGGACCTCGCCGACCGCCTCGGCGTTCCCGCGCCGTCCGCCATAGCGCTCACCCCGGACTGCGACAGCTGGCTGGAGGACCGCACCCACCCCGCGCACGGACCCCCGCCGCCCGAGGAGCACGACGACATCGCTCATGCGGGCCGCGCCGCGCGCCGCGGGCCCGCCGCGCCCGTGCTGGTCATCGGCTCGCCGTTCCTGTGGTGGATGCGGGTGGCCGAGCTGCGCGCCCTGCTCGCCCCGGTCGTCGCCGGCACGGGACCGTCGGCGCACCCGGACATAGCCGCCGCCCGGCGCTTCGTACGGGGCCTGGACGCCGCGGTCGCCGTGACGTCGGCGCCGGACCGCGGGCCGGTGTCCCGCGCGGTGTTCGCCGGGATCGGCTGGGTGGCCCGCCTGCTGCTGCACGGCAGCCGGGTGCACGCCGCCGAGATGGAGCGCGGGGTCGCCGCCGCGGCGGCCGAGCGTGCCAAGGCCGTGGACTACGGGCTGCGGATCGTCGCCCAGGAGCAGGTCGGTCTGGCCTACGCGGGCTGGGACCGGCTGCTGACCCGGGTGGCGCTGCCCGCCTGGCGGATGGGCCGCTGGCCCGCCCGGCTCAACGCGGGTGTGGTCGCCGCCCTCACCGAGCTGTCCCGGAGGGACCGGCTGGCCGAGGGGTTCGCCTCGCGCCTCGGGGAGCGTCCGGCCTGCGACCTCCTGGAGGAGCCCGGCGCGGTCGACGAGGCCACCTCCCTGCTCGCCGCCCGCCTCTTCCACGGCGGTCCCGCGGAGACCGGCCCCGCCTGGTCGCCGGTCCACTGGGGCGACTATCCGGAGGAGGTCGTCGACCGCAAGTGGCGCGCCGACGCCGCCCGCCTGCACCGGATACTCGACGCGCTCCGCGTCCCGCCCGCGGACGAGGAGCCGCAGGCCCCCGACGGGCCCACCCTCGCCCGCGTCCTGACCCACCTGGCCGCCTCACCGGGTCTGCCCCCGGCGCCCGTTCCGGCCGTATCCTCGGAGGAGGACGACCTGGCCGGAGGCACCCCCCACAGCGCCGTCCTCGCCGCGCGCATCACGGCGGAGCTGGCCCGCGAGGAGGCCGCCGCGGCCGCCGTGGCCGCCGTCCCCGCCGGTCCGCAGAGCACCGCGGCACCCGATCCCGGCCCCCTGCGCGACGACCGCGCGCTGCCCCTCTTCCCGCTCCAGCCGCCCCGCGCCGGACGGGAGCTGCTCGCCGACCACATCACGGCGATGGTCTGCTGCGCGGCGATGGACACCGTGGGCGCCACCCCCGGTCTCGACTGGCTCGACGGGCCCACCCTCCTCGTCGGCGGCGCCCGCGCCACCGACCTGCCGCCCCAGGTGCTGACCCTCGTCGAGGACGGCGACCCCTCGGGCCTGCGGAAGTGGCTCACCCGTCAGGGCATACGCCCCGAGAAGCCCGTACGCCTCGTCTGAGCCGCAGTCTCAGCCGCAGCCGCAACAGCCGCCGCTCCGCCCTGCCGGAGCCGTCCGCCCCGCCCGGAGTGCATCCCTCCACTTCAGCGCACACGCGACGAACGGTGACGGCGCGCGTGCGGACTGTGATGTGCTGGGGCCTTCCACGCTCAGGGGAGGGAGAACGATCATGCGACCGGAGCGAGTCCGCCACGCGACGACGGGGTCACCGGCACCCGACGGCAGCGACCCCTTCGCACCCGTCGCCCTTCCGTGGCAGCGCCCCTCCGGCAACGACACCGGTGCCCCCCGCGAGGGCCGCATCGAAGGCTTCGCCAGCACCTCCGCCGTGGCCCCCGGTGACTCGATCGACTTCCACGTGACCGTCGACCCGCCCCGGCCGTTCCGCGTCAGCGTCCACCGCATCGGCCACTACGACGGCCGGGGCGCCGCCGAGATGACCACCGGCCCCCGTCTCCACGGCACGGCGCAGCTCCCGCCGCTCACCGCCGGACGCACCGTCTCCTGCCACCACTGGTGGCGGTCCTGGCGGCTGCCGGTCCCGTCGTACTGGAGCGTCGGCGCATACGTCGCCGTGCTCGCCACGGAGGACGGGCGGCACCGCGCGCACGTCCCGTTCACCGTGCGCGACGACCGCGCGGCCGACCTGCTGCTGGTGCTGCCGGACATCACCTGGCAGGCGTACAACCCGTACCCGGCGGCGGACGGTCGCACCGGCGCGAGCCTCGCCCCCGCCCCGGAGGAGCACGACGCGGCCGACCCGGTCACCACCGTCACCTTCGACCGCCCCTACGCCGGCGACGGGCTCCCGCCGCAGGCCGGGCACGCCTACGACGTGATCCGCTGGGCGGAGCGCCACGGCTACGACCTCGCCTACGCCACCGCCCGCGACCTGCACGCGGGCCGTGTCGACCCGGCCCGCCACCGGGGCCTGGTCTTCCCCGGCCTGGACGAGTACTGGACGGCGGAGATGCGCGCGGCCGCGGAGGACGCCCGTGACCACGGCACCTCGCTGGTGTTCCTCTCCGCCCGCACCCTGCACCGGCAGATCGAGCTGGCCCCCGCCCCGTCCGGCCCCGACCGGCTGCTGACCTGCGGGAGACGCCGGGGTCAGGCCGGACCCGCGCTGTGGCGGGAGAACGACCGGGCGGAGCAGCACCTGCTCGGCATCCAGTACGCCGGTCCGGTCCCGGGGCCGCGCCCGCTGATCGTCCGCAACGCCGGCCACTGGCTGTGGGAGGCGACCGGCGCGCGCGAGGGCGACGCCCTCGACGGGATGGTCGCGGGCGGGGCCGACCGCTACTACCCGCGCACCCCGCTGCCCGTCCACGACGAGCGGATCCTGCTCGCGCACTCCCCGTACGGCGACCGGCGGGGCGCCCGGCGCCACCAGGAGACCTCCCTGTACCGCGCGCCGTCCGGCGCCTGGGTCTTCGCCTCGGGCACGCTCGCCTGGTCCCCGGCCCTCGACCGGCCGGGGCACGCCGACCCCCGGATCCAGCGGGCCACCGCCAATCTGCTCGACCGCGTCTGCAAACGCGCCTGACGGGGTGCGGGAGCCCTCGCCCGTCGGACCCGCCCGCACCACCCCGGCCGCCGTCCCGCCCGCACATACGGGAGAATCGACGTACCGTCCGGCCCTCTCCGCCACCGCCCTCCGGGAGCTTTCGCGGGAGCCGGGAGCGCCGCGGGCGTCCCTTCTGTTCAACCATGCGGAGGAACCGTGTCCGGATTCGTCGACAAGCCCGAGCCGATGCAGGTTCCGGGCCTGGTGCATCTGCACACCGGCAAGGTGCGCGAGCTGTACCGGAACGAGGCGGGCGACCTCGTGATGGTCGCCAGCGACCGCATCTCCGCCTACGACTGGGTGCTGCCCACCGAGATCCCGGACAAGGGCCGGGTGCTCACCCAGCTCTCCCTGTGGTGGTTCGACCAGCTCGCGGACCTGCTCCCCAACCATGTGCTGAGCACCGACCTCCCGGACGGCGCCCCCGCGGACTGGGCGGGCCGCACCCTGGTGTGCAGGTCGCTGAACATGATCCCGGTGGAGTGCGTGGCCCGCGGCTACCTCACCGGCTCGGGCCTCGCCGAGTACAACGAGAGCCGGACCGTCTGCGGCCTGGCGCTGCCCGAGGGACTGGTCGACGGCTCCGAGCTGCCCGCCCCCATCTTCACCCCGGCCACCAAGGCCGCCGTCGGCGAGCACGACGAGAACGTCTCCTACGAGGAGGTCGCCCGCCAGGTCGGCGCGGACACCGCGGCGCAGCTGCGCCAGGCCACCCTCGCCGCCTACTCCCGCGCCCGCGACATCGCCCGGGACCGGGGCATCATCCTCGCGGACACCAAGTTCGAGTTCGGTTTCGACGGGGAGGGCCTGGTCATCGCGGACGAGGTGCTCACCCCGGACTCGTCCCGCTTCTGGCCGGCCGAGCAGTGGGAGCCGGGGCGCGCGCAGCCCTCGTACGACAAGCAGTTCGTCCGTGACTGGCTGACCTCGGCCGAGTCGGGCTGGGACCGCGGGAGCGAGCAGCCCCCGCCGCCGCTGCCGCAGCAGGTCGTGGACGCCACCCGTGCGAAGTACGTGGAGGCGTACGAGCGCCTGACGGGCACCACCTGGAGCTGAACGCGGGCCCGGGGCCGGGGAGCGTCCCCCGGCCCCGCCCCCAGGGCACTCGCCCACGACGAAGGCCCCGGTCATCGACCGGGGCCTTCGTCCTCTGAGCGAACGACGAGGTTCGAACTCGCGACCTCAACCTTGGCAAGGTTGCGCTCTACCAACTGAGCTACGTTCGCCTGCTGCGCCGTGGCGCGAGCACCACTATACCCAACCTCGCTCCTGGGCGAGACGCACCGCGGTGTGCCGGTTCTCCGCGCCGAGCTTCGAGACGGCGGAGGAGAGGTAGTTCCGCACGGTCCCCTGGGACAGCCGGGCCCGCTCCGCGATCTCCGCGACGGGCGCCCCGTCGGCCGCCAGCTCCAGCACCTCCGCCTCGCGCGCGGTCAGCGGCGAGTCGCCGGCGGCGATCGCGTCGGCGGCCAACTCGGGGTCGACGTAGCGGTTTCCCCCGTGCACGGTGCGGATGATCTCCGCGAGCCGCTGGGCGCTGACGGTCTTGGGGACGAACCCCCGCACCCCCGCCGCGAGCGCCCGCTTGAGATGCCCCGGACGGCCGTGGCCGGTCACGATCAGCACCTGGCAGCCGGGCAGCTCCGTCCGCAGGGCTGTGGCGACCTTCACACCGTCCGCGCCGGGCATCTGGAGGTCGAGCACGGCGACGTCCGGGGCGTGCGCCCGCGCCATCGCCAGGGCCTCCGGCCCGGACGCGGCCTCGGCGACCACCAGGAGGTCGTCCTCCAGGGACAGCAGGGCGGCCAGCGCCCCGCGGATCAGGTGCTCGTCGTCGGCGAGCAGCAGCCGCACCACGCCGGTCACGACGCGACCTCCAGCACGGGCCGCGCGGTCAGCGGGACCTCCGCGACGAGCCGGAACTCGCCGTCCCCGGCCTCCCCGGCGTCCAGCGTGCCGTCCACCGCGGACAGCCGCTCCCGCAGCCCGGCCAGCCCCGTCCCGCCCGTACGGGACGACCCGTGGGGGGCCGTCGCCCCGTCGTTGCGCACTGTCAGCACCACACGTCCCTCCGGCCTCCGCACCGTGACGGTGCACTTCTTCGCGTCGCCGTGCCGCAGCACGTTGGTGGTCGCCTCCCGCACCACCCAGCCCAGGGCCGACTGCACCTCGGCGGGCAGCCCGTCGGTCTCGCCGCTGACCTCGCAGTCGATCCCGGCCGCCCTCAGCACTCCCCGCGCGCCGCTGAGCTCGGCCTCCAGGTCGGCCCGGCGGTAGCCGCGGACCACTTCCCGCACCTCCCGCTGGGACTCCTGGGCGATGCGCTGCACCTCGATCATCTGCTCGACCGCCTCGGGCCGTTCGCGCCGCGCGAGCTGGACGGCCAGCTCGCTCTTCAGGGCGATCACGGCGAGGTTCCTGCCCATCACGTCGTGCAGGTCCCGGCCGAAGCGCAGCCGCTCCTCGGCGACCGCGAGCCGGGCCCGGGTCTCGCGCGCCTCGTCCAGGGCGTAGACGGCGTTGAGCAGCCAGATGGAGAAGCAGGAGGTGGCGGCGATGAAACCGTTCGAGGCCGTCACGAACGCGGCCCCGGTGAGCGCGGCGAGGACGGGTGTGCCGAGCGCCCAGGTGACCAGGGCCGCACCGGCCCCGAACCCGGCGACGAGCCAGACGACGCGCCGCCGCTGCCTCATGGCGAGGGCCATCATGCCCACGCCGTAGCAGATCGTGGCGCTGAAGACCGCCCTGAGGACGGAGTCGACGTCGTCCCCGCCGGGGCCGTGCCGGGTGAGGACGAGGGCCGTGACCGCGATCGCGGCGGTCACGGCGCCCAGCGCCCACAGCAGCCGCAGCGGCTGGGGACGCCGGCGGCACGTCCAGTCCAGGGCGCGGGAGACGATCACCATGGCCAGCGCGACGTGTCCGACGACCGGCACCATGAGCAGCAGCGCGAGCCGTGCCTCCAGCAGCCCGAAGGCCAGCGCGCCGATCACCGTCGGCTCGGACAGCGCGATGAAGTAGAACGACCACCGCGTGTACGTCTCGACCTTCGCGGGTGTGCTCTTGCGCCCCCACCAGCCGCCCGGGCTTCCCATCCGCCGCTCCTGTCCCTGCCGATCTCCGGCGCCGCACCCGTCACCGCGGTGCCGGGTGTCGTCCGCCCCTGGTCAGCGCCTCAGCGCCGCGGCTCCCAGCGGAACCGCCGCCGTACAGCAAACACCGCCAGTACGGTCCAGGCCAGCGCCACCGCGAGGGCCCCGAGGGACTCCCCGGCCGAGAGGCCGCCGGTCCAGCCGCCGCGCACCAGGGTGACGACCGGCGTCAGCGGGAGCAGCTCGCAGACGGACGCCAGACGGTCCGGGAACAGCTCCAGCGGGACGAACATCCCGGAGCCGAGCATCGAGACGAACATCAGCGGCATGGGCGTGACCTGGGCGCTCTCGCCGGTCCGGGTCCAGCTCGCGGTGGCGGCGGCGAGCGCCGCGCTCATCACGAGGCCCAGCAGGAGGCCGATCACGGCCAGGTGCGGCGCGGAGGGCGCCGACAGGTCGAGCAGCACGGCGCAGCCCGCGATCAGCAGCAGGCACTGCAGCAGCCCGGTGAGGACGGCAGGCAGCGCGGCCCCGGAGAGGATCTCCGCGTCCCGCAGTTCGCCCGTGCGCAGCCGCTTCAGCACCAGCTCCTCGCGCCGGACGACGTAGACGCCGACGAGGGTGGAGTACACGGCGAACAGCAGCGAGAAGCCGACGGCGGCGGGCAGGACGAGCGTGCCGGGGGTGAGCCCGGCCTCCGCGAGGTTCATCTCCTCGGCGGCGGAACGCACGCTGAGCGGCATGATCAGCGGTACGAAGAGCCCGGCGACCAGGGCGCTCCTGTTGCGTCCCAGCAGCGTCAGTTCGGCCCGGGCCAGGGAGGTCATCCGGCCGGCCGGGGTGGTCGTGGTGGTGCTCATGCCGCGTACTCCTCCGTGGTGGCGCCGTTCGCCGCGGGGGCCGAGGCGTCCTTGGCGATGGTGAGGAAGGCCTCCTCCAGGGATGCCGAGCGCACGTCGAGGCGGCGCAGCTCCACGCCCGCGTCGCGCGCCCACACCAGCAGTGCGGTGGCCGAGCGCTGCAGGTCGTGGGTGCGCAGCCGGACGGTGCGGCCGTCCACGGCGTGGCCGGTCACGCCCATTCCGTCGAGCGGCGGGAGGTCGCCCAGGTGGTAGCCCTCGGGCAGGTCGAAGGTGATCCGGGACGGCTCGGTCGCGGTGACCTCCGCCGGGGTGCCGGTGACCGCGATCCGTCCGTCGTGCATGATCGCGAGCCGGTCGGCGAGGTTCTCGGCCTCCTCCAGGTAGTGCGTGGTGAGCAGCACGGTGGTGCCGGAGTCGCGCAGGGCGCTCACCAACTCCCACGTGTCACGGCGGCCTTCGGCGTCGAGTCCGGTGGTCGGCTCGTCGAGGAAGAGCACCTCGGGGTCGCCGAGCAGCGCGAGCGCGAGGTCCAGGCGCCGCCGCTGTCCGCCGGACAGCTGCTTGACCCGGACGTCGGCCTTGGAGTCCAGGCCCACCATCGCCAGCACCTCCCGCTCGGGGCGTGCGCCGCTGACGCAGCCCGCCCACATGCGGGCGGTCTCGGCGACGGTCAGCTCGGAGGGGAAGCCCCCTTCCTGGAGCATCACGCCGGTGCGGTGCCGTACGGCGGCGCGTTCGGTGTACGGGTCGTGGCCGAGGACCCGTACCGCCCCGCCGGCGGGCGGGGCGAGTCCTTCGAGGAGTTCGACGGTGGAGGTCTTGCCGGCCCCGTTGGTGCCCAGCAGGGCGAAGATCTCTCCGCGCCGCACGGTGAAGTCGATCCCGCGCACCGCTTCGAACCCGCCCCCGTAGACGCGCCGCAGGCCCGTGACCTCGATCACGTTCTCAAGTCCGGTCGTTTGCATGCCTCGAGCATCCCGTCGGGGGCGAGGGTCCGGCAGTGCGCCGTGTCACCACCGGACATGACAAATGTCAGACGGCCTCGCGGGGCGGGCGCCTTGAGGCGGGTGCGTGAGGCGGGCACACGAAAGAACCCCGGTCCGATGGACCGGGGTCTTGTTCCCGAGCGGACGACGAGGCTCGAACTCGCGACCTCAACCTTGGCAAGGTTGCGCTCTACCAACTGAGCTACGTCCGCATTGCCTCCGACCGGCTCTCACCGATCGGCGCGGGCACCAGCTTACCTGATCCACGACCGTGGAGGGTACGGCGGTGCAGAGCGGGTGACAGGAATTGCACACTGCGCCTTCCCCCTGGAAGGGGGATGTTCTACTACTGAACTACACCCGCATGTCCTCGGGCCGGGCCTTTTCTCGGCCTCGCCCCTCGGCGTGCTCCAGACTCTAGCTGATCAGCAGGGGGGCTGCGCAAGTCGGCTGTCGCGAGGGGCCGGTGACCGGCCGTCGGCGGGCTCACCCGACCGGGGCCGGCTCCGTACGGGAGTGCGGTTCAGCGGGCCGCGGCGAACGCCTCGTAGACCCGCTTGGGGATGCGGCCGCGGGCGGGGACGTCCATCCGGTTCGCCTGCGCCCAGGCGCGCACGGCCGCCGGGTCCGGGGCGATCTCGGTCTGCCGGTAGACCTCGCCGGAGCGGGCGCGCTTGCGGCCGGCGTCCACGTAGGGCTCGAGCGCCTCGCGCAGTCTCCTGGCGTTCGCCTCGTTGAGGTCGATCTCGTACGACGTGCCGTCGAGTCCGAAGGCGATCGTTTCCGCCGCTTCCGAGCCGTCGATGTCGTCGAAGAGAGTGACCACGACCTTCTGCGCCACGAATATCGGTCCCTTCGTGCGGCACCTCTTCCGTCCGGACGTCCGTCATGACGTGCCGGTACGCCCCAGAGATGTCGGCTGTCCGCCTGTAATCGGGCTGAGTATCTGCTAATGACAATTCATTTGTACAGTGCCCGGCAATGCAATGGGAAGCCCGACTAAATCTGCCCGCGTGTCCGGGCGCAATAGCGATGTGCGGGAGAACACGGATCTTTCCCGGATCTTTTCCGGCAAGCCTCTCCGTGATGCCGAATTGTGACGGTGCTCACGTAGATTCCTACAACTCTACTCGCGTAGAAATTTTGTGCGGGTAGTCTGAAGGAACCTGCTCAGCACCACACACCGGGAGTGCCAGTGGCACGCGTCGTAGTCGACGTCATGCTCAAGCCGGAGATCCTCGACCCCCAGGGCCAGGCGGTGCAGCGCGCACTGCCGCGACTGGGTTTCGAAGGGATCTCGGACGTCCGTCAGGGAAAGCGATTCGAACTGGAAGTTGACGGGCCGGTCGACGAGGCCGCGCTCGCCCGTATCCACGATCTTGCGGAATCCTTCCTCGCCAACACCGTGATCGAGGACTTCACCGTCCGGGTCGAGGAAGTCGCGGAGGCTGCGAAGTGACCGCTCGTATCGGCGTCGTCACTTTCCCGGGCAGCCTCGACGACCAGGACACCCAGCGCGCGATCCGCGTCGCGGGTGCCGAGCCCGTCGCCCTCTGGCACAAGGACAAGGACCTCAAGCAGGTCGACGCCGTGGTGCTCTGCGGCGGTTTCAGCTACGGCGACTACCTGCGCGCCGGCGCCATCGCGCGCTTCTCGCCGGTCATGGACACCGTCATCGACCAGGCCAGGGCCGGCCTGCCGGTGCTCGGCATCTGCAACGGCTTCCAGATCCTCACCGAGGCGCACCTGCTCCCCGGCGGCATGCTGGGCAACGACCACCTGCACTTCATCTGCCGCGACCAGAAGCTGCGGGTGGAGAACGCGGACACCGCCTGGACCACCGACTACGCGGCCGGCCAGGAGATCCACATCCCGCTGAAGAACATGGACGGCCGCTACGTCGCCGACCGGTACACGCTGGACGAGCTGGAGGCCGAGGGGCGCGTCGCCTTCCGCTACCTCGACTTCAACCCGAACGGCTCGCTCAACGACATCGCCGGCATCACCAACGAGGCCGGGAACGTCGTCGGTCTCATGCCGCACCCCGAGCACGCCGTCGAGCCGCTGATCGGTACGGGCCGTACCGACGGCCTGCCCTTCTTCACGTCGATCCTCAAGAAGCTGGTCAACGCATGAGCCGGACGCCTCTGGACACGGTCGAGCACGCGGCCGTCACCCCCGACGTCGAGCTGCCCTGGGCCGAGCTGGGCCTGAAGAAGGACGAGTACGAGCGGGTGGTGGAGATCCTCGGCCGCCGTCCCACCGGCGCCGAGCTCGCCATGTACTCCGTCATGTGGTCCGAGCACTGCTCGTACAAGTCCTCCAAGGTGCACCTGCGCCAGTTCGGCGAGAAGGCCCCCGAGTCCGACGCGCTGCTCGTCGGCATCGGCGAGAACGCGGGCGTGGTGGACGTCGGCCAGGGCTACGCGGTCACCTTCAAGGTCGAGTCGCACAACCACCCGTCGTACGTCGAGCCCTACCAGGGCGCGGCCACCGGCGTGGGCGGCATCGTGCGCGACATCATCGCGATGGGCGCGCGCCCGGTCGCGGTCGTGGACCCGCTGCGCTTCGGCGCCGCCGACCACCCCGACACCAAGCGCGTGCTGCCCGGCGTGGTCGCCGGCATCGGCGGCTACGGCAACTGCCTGGGCCTGCCCAACATCGGCGGCGAGGTCGTCTTCGACGCCTGCTACCAGGGCAACCCGCTGGTCAACGCGGGTGCGATCGGTGTCATGCGGCACGAGGACATCCACCTCGCCAAGGCGTCCGGCGCGGGCAACAAGGTCATCCTGTACGGCGCCCGCACGGGCGGCGACGGCATCGGCGGCGCGTCGATCCTGGCCTCCGAGACCTTCGACGACGCCAAGCCCTCCAAGCGTCCCGCCGTCCAGGTCGGCGACCCCTTCCAGGAGAAGCTCCTCATCGAGTGCACCCTGGAGGCGTTCCGGGAGAAGCTGGTCGTCGGCATCCAGGACCTCGGCGCGGCCGGCCTGTCCTGCGCCACCTCCGAGCTGGCCTCCAACGGCTCCGGCGGCATGCGCGTCACCCTCGACGACGTGCCCCTGCGCGACTCCACGCTCTCGCCCGAGGAGATCCTCATGAGCGAGTCGCAGGAGCGCATGTGCGCCGTCGTGGAGCCGGAGAAGGTCGGCCGGTTCCTCGAGATCTGCGACAAGTGGGACGTCATCGCCACCGTCATCGGCGAGGTGACCGACGGCGACCGCCTGGAGATCTACTGGCACGGCGAGAAGATCGTCGACGTCGACCCGCGCACGGTCGCCCACGACGGCCCGGTCTACGAGCGGCCCTACGCCCGCCCGTCCTGGCAGGACGAGCTGCAGGCGGACGACGCGAACAAGCTGCCCCGGCCGCGGACCGGCGAGGAGCTGAAGGACCAGGTCCTCAAGCTGGTCGGCTCGCCCAACCAGGCGTCGAAGCAGTGGATCACCCAGCAGTACGACCGCTTCGTGCAGGGCAACACCGTCCTCGCCCAGCCCGAGGACTCCGGGATGATCCGCATCGACGAGGAGTCCGGCCTCGGCGTCGCGATCGCCACCGACGGCAACGGCCGGTACGCCAAGCTCGACCCCTACACGGGCGCGCAGCTCGCCCTCGCCGAGGCCTACCGCAACGTGGCGACGACCGGCGCCAAGCCGCTCGCCGTCTCCGACTGCCTGAACTTCGGCTCCCCGGAGGACCCGGCGGTCATGTGGCAGTTCGCCGAGGCCGTGCGCGGTCTGGCGGACGGCTGCCGGCAGCTCGGCACGCCGGTGACCGGCGGCAACGTCTCGCTCTACAACCAGACGGGCGAGGCCGCCATCCACCCGACGCCGGTGGTCGCCGTCCTCGGCGTCATCGACGACGTGGCCCGCCGCACCCCGGTCGCCTTCCAGGAGGAGGGCCAGCTGCTGTACCTCCTCGGCGACACCCGCGAGGAGTTCGGCGGCTCGGCCTGGTCGCAGGTGATCCACGACCACCTCGGCGGCCTGCCCCCGCGGGTCGACCTGGAGCGTGAGCGGCTGCTCGGCGAGATCCTGATCTCCGCCTCCCGCGACGGCATGATCGACTCCGCGCACGACCTGTCGGACGGCGGTCTGATCCAGGCGGTCGTCGAGTCGGCCCTGCTCGGCGGCAAGGGCGCGCGTCTGGTGGTGCCCGACGGGCTGGACGCGTTCACCTTCCTGTTCTCCGAGTCGGCCGGCCGTGCGATCGTCGCCGTGCCGCGTTCGGAGGAGGTCCGCTTCAACGACATGTGCGGTGCGCGCGGCCTGCCGGCCACCCGCGTCGGCGTCGTGGACGGCGACACGGTCGAGGTCCAGGGCGAGTTCTCGCTCACCCTGGCCGAACTGCGCGAGACCCACGAGGGGACGATCCCGGCGCTGCTGGCCTGACCCCCCCCGGCCGGCCCACGCCCGGCCCTTCCGGAGCCCCCGCCCCTTCCGGCGGGGGCTCCGTCGTGTCCGGGTCCGCAGATGTCCATGGTGTCCACAGGCTCTTGCGCGAGATTACGTAGTTACGTAATCTCGAAGGCGTGGAACTGGAAGAGCGCATGACCGAGCTGGAGCGCCGACTGGCGGCGCTCGAAGCGGCCGACCGTACGGCCCCCCGCGTGGGGGAGGGCGACTTCTGGGCCCTGGAGGGGCTCAAGGAGCAGCTCGCCGAGCTGAAGGCGGCCGACGGAGGCGTGCTGTTCACCGGCGCGGTGCGGCTGCCGACCGGCGAGCGGTACGACTGGCAGCACGGCGCGCTCACCTCGGACCTGCTCACCTACGAGTGGCCGGACGCGGCGGAGTCCTTCGCCGCCCTCGGCCACCCGGTCCGGCTTCGGCTGCTCCGCGAGATAACCGGCGGCCGCCGCACCGCCGCCGAACTGGCGGAGCTGGACGACATCGGCACGACCGGGCAGATCTACCACCACCTGCGCCAGCTCACCGCCGCCGGCTGGCTGCGCACCACCGGCCGGGGCCGCCACGAGGTCCCGGCGGGCCGGGTGGTGCCGCTGCTGGTGGCGCTGGCGGCGGCACGGCACTGACGCACCGACGAGCACGGGGGGAAGCATGTCCGCACGCAAACTCGCCAAGACCGCCTACCGTGGGCTCCTCATCGCCTTCTTCGCCCTGGTGATCGCCCACGTGACGCTGGACCTCGGCCATCCGGTGTGGTGGGACTTCCTGCCGCTGCTGCTGGCCCACGTCGTACTGGTCGTCGCCAACCGGTGGGGCGGAGCCCCGGACAGCCCCCGCGCCGCCCGGGAGCCCGTCGAGGTCGAGCCCCCGGTCACCGGCCGCTGGATCGCGCTGAACAGTCCCGCGGACCACACCCCGAGCCACCACACCCATGCCTACGGCCAGACCTTCGCCATCGACGTCGTCGCCGAGCCCGAGCCGGGCTCCCGTCCGGCGTTCCGCGCGCTGTGGCCGATAGCCCGCCGCAACGGCGACTTCCCCGCCTACGGCGCCCCGCTGCGCGCGGTGGGCGACGCCACCGTCGTCCGGGCCACCGACCGGGCGCGCGACCACCTCAGCCGCGGCTCCCTGCCCGCGCTGGCGTACCTGATGCTCCTCGAGGCGAACGTGCGGGACCTGTTCGGCGCCGGGAGGATCATCGGCAACCACGTGGTCCTCGACCTCGGCGACGGCGCCTACGCGCTCTACGCCCACCTCCGGCGCGGCTCCCTGACCGTCGGCGAGGGCGACCGGGTGCGCGCGGGCCAGGTGATCGCCCAGGTCGGCAACTCGGGCAACTCCACCGAGCCCCACCTGCACTTCCAGCTCATGGACGGACCCGACCCGGACACCGCGCGGGGCATCCCCTTCACCTGGCGCGGCACAGGCGTCCCCCGCAACAACGAGGTGTTCGAGGTCCCGGCACAGCGGGCCGACGCCCGCGCATAGGCTTCCGCCATGCCACCGGCCAGGAAACGCCCCCGCTCCTACGACCCCGCCAGGACCCGCGCCGCCGTCCTGGCCCAGTTCGGGCACGTACGCACGGCGGTCCGCGCCCTCACCCCGGAGCAGCTCGCCGCGCCGACCCGGCTCGGCGACTGGACCGTCCGGCAGCTGGTCGCCCACATCGGCACCGCGCTGCTGGCCGTGGACCGGCTGCTGGACGAGCCGGAGCCCGCCCGGCAGGACGCGCGGCTCCTCGACTGGCCCTCGGCCGTCGCCGCCGACGCCGGCGCCATCGCGGACACCGCGCACCGGCTCGCGGCCGGCCACCCCGACCTCGACGCCTACCTCGCGGACGCCGAGCGGCGCTTCACCGCCCGCCTCGACACCCACCCCGGCGGCAGGCTGCTCCCGACCAGCGCGGGCGCCCTGCCCCTCGCCGACTACGTCGTCACCCGCGCCGTGGAGCTCGTCGTCCACACCGACGACCTGAACGCCGCGGTCCCCGGCCTGGACGTCCCGTACGACCGGCAGGCGCAGGCCACCTGCGTCCGGCTGCTGGCCGACGCGCTCGCCGCGAAGGCGCCCGGCGGCTCGACGGAGGTGCGCGTCCCGCCGTTCGCCGTGGTCCAGTGCGTCGAGGGCCCCCGGCACACCCGGGGCACCCCGCCGAACGTCGTCGAGACCGACCCGCTCACCTGGATCCGGCTGGCCGGCGGCCGTCTCTCCTGGCCGGACGCCGTGGCCTCCGCCGCGGTCGGCGCCAGCGGCGAGCGCGCGGACCTCGGGCCGTATCTGCCGCTGCTCGGCTGAGCAGCGAGCACGTGACGGGGGAACCACTCGCTCCGCCCTTCCGTCGGAACGGCATGGACCGACACAAGCACACCGCGCGCAGGACCCTGACGGCCGTCGCCGTGCTCGTCGTCCCGCTCGCCGCGGCCTGCGGCAGCGAGAAGGCGGGCGCCGGCAGCGGCGCCGCCGAGGCGGAGCGGCCGGTCACCGGCGTCCGCTGGACCGTCGACAGCGTCACCGTCGACGGCGCCACCCACCGTGCCCCCGACGGAGCCCACCTCACCCTCGGCGAGGACGGCCGGGCCACCGGCAGCTACGGCTGCAACCTCTTCGAGGCCCGCGTCCGCACCGACGGCGACCGCGTCCGCATCACCCGCCCGGAGACCACCCTGCGGGCCTGCGACGAGCAGGTCATGCGGGGCGAGAGCGCCGTCTCCCGCGTCCTGGCCGCCGGAGAACTCAAGGCCGACGTGGCGGGCGACCGCCTGACACTGACCGCCGCGTCCGGAGACACCGTGCGCCTCAGCGAGACCGAGGACAGCCCGTTGCACGGCACCCGCTGGAACGTCACCACCCCCGACGGCGCCGGCCGCGCCCACCTCACCTTCGACGAGAAGCGCGGCGCGGTCTCCGGGAACCTGGGCTGCAACCAGGTGAACGCCGACGCCACCGTGCGCGACGGCCATATCACCCTCGGCGTCCCGTCCCTGACCCGAATGATGTGCGAAGACTCACTCATGGACGCCGAGAAGGCTTTGACGAAGCTCTTCAACGGCACCGCCGCCTACGCCGTCGACGGCGACACCCTGACCCTGACCAGCGAAAACGGCACCGAGATGCGGGCCGTCGCGGCCCGCTGACCCACCCGCGGGCCCGCATCCCGCATTCGGACCAGCGGCCGGTCTCGCCTACACTCGGTGGCGTGCCACGTGGTGACGGACGACTCAACCACGACCTGCTCCCCGGAGAGAAGGGCCCCCAGGACGCCTGCGGCGTCTTCGGTGTCTGGGCTCCGGGTGAAGAGGTCGCCAAGCTCACGTACTTCGGGCTCTACGCCCTCCAGCATCGGGGCCAGGAATCCGCGGGAATCGCGGTCAGCAACGGCTCCCAGATCCTCGTCTTCAAGGACATGGGCCTGGTGTCCCAGGTCTTCGACGAGACCTCCCTCGGCTCCCTCCAGGGTCACATCGCGGTCGGTCACGCCCGCTACTCGACCACCGGCGCCTCCGTGTGGGAGAACGCCCAGCCGACGTTCCGCGCCACCGCGCACGGATCCATCGCGCTCGGGCACAACGGCAACCTGGTGAACACGGCGCAGCTCGCCGGCATGGTCGCCGAGCTCCCCAAGGAGAACGGCCGCGCGCCCAAGGTGGCCGCGACCAACGACACCGACCTGATCACCGCCCTGCTGGCCGGCCAGCGCGCCGCCGACGGCGAGCCGGTGACCGTGGAGCAGGCCGCGCACGTGGTCCTGCCCAAGGTCCAGGGCGCCTTCAGCCTCGTCTTCATGGACGAGAACACCCTCTACGCGGCCCGCGACCCGCAGGGCATCCGCCCGCTGGTCCTCGGCCGGCTGGAGCGCGGCTGGGTGGTCGCCTCCGAGTCCGCCGCCCTCGACATCTGCGGCGCGAGCTATGTGCGCGAGATCGAGCCGGGCGAGTTCGTCGCCATCGACGAGAACGGACTGCGAACGTCCCGATTCGCGGAAGCGAAGCCCAAGGGCTGCGTCTTCGAGTACGTGTACCTGGCCCGCCCCGACACCGACATCGCCGGCCGGAACGTCTACCTCTCGCGTGTCGAGATGGGCCGCCGTCTCGCCGCCGAGGCCCCGGCCGAGGCCGACCTGGTGATAGCGACGCCGGAGTCCGGCACCCCCGCCGCCATCGGCTACGCGGAGGCCTCCGGCATCCCGTTCGGCGCCGGCCTGGTCAAGAACGCGTACGTCGGCCGTACGTTCATCCAGCCCTCGCAGACCATCCGGCAGCTGGGCATCCGCCTGAAGCTGAACCCGCTCAAGGAAGTCATCAAGGGCAAGCGCCTGGTCGTGGTCGACGACTCGATCGTGCGCGGCAACACCCAGCGGGCCCTGGTCCGCATGCTCCGTGAGGCGGGCGCCGCCGAGGTCCACATCCGGATCTCCTCGCCGCCCGTGAAGTGGCCCTGCTTCTTCGGCATCGACTTCGCCACCCGCGCCGAGCTGATCGCCAACGGCATGACCATCGAGGAGATCGGCACCTCCCTGGGCGCCGACTCCCTGGCGTACATCTCCCTCGACGGCATGATCGAGGCGACCACCATCGCCAAGCCCAACCTGTGCCGCGCCTGCTTCGACGGCGAGTACCCGATGGAGCTGCCCGACCCCGAGCTCCTCGGCAAGCAGCTGTTGGAGACCGAGCTGGCCGCCGGCACCGCCGCCCCGGCCGCGGTCGACGCGATCCGCCGCCCGTAAGCCCTGACGGACGACACGAAAGCTCTCACAGCCATGTCCCAGAACACTGGTGCCAGTTACGCAGCGGCGGGCGTCGACATCGAAGCGGGCGACCGCGCGGTCGAGCTGATGAAGGAGTGGGTGAAGAAGACCCGGCGCCCCGAGGTCCTCGGCGGCATCGGCGGATTCGCCGGCCTCTTCGACGCCTCCGCCCTGAAGAACTACGAGCGCCCGCTGCTCGCCTCCGCCACGGACGGCGTCGGCACCAAGGTCGACATCGCGCGCCGGATGGGCGTGTACGACTCCATCGGCCACGACCTGGTCGCGATGGTCATGGACGACATCGTGGTGTGCGGCGCCGAGCCGCTGTTCATGACCGACTACATCTGCGTCGGCAAGGTCCACCCCGAGCGCGTCGCCGCCCTCGTGAAGGGCATCGCGGAGGGCTGTGTGCTGGCCGGATGCGCCCTGGTGGGCGGCGAGACGGCCGAGCACCCGGGTCTGCTGGGTCCGGACGACTTCGACGTCGCCGGCGCCGGTACGGGCGTGGTGGAGGCCGACCGGCTGCTCGGCGCGGACCGCATCCGCTCGGGTGACGCGGTGATCGCCATGGCGTCCTCCGGGCTGCACTCCAACGGCTACTCGCTCGTCCGGCACGTGCTGCTGGAGCGGGCCGGTCTCGCCCTCGACGCCCGGATCGACGAGCTGGGCCGCACCCTCGGTGAGGAACTGCTGGAGCCCACCAAGATCTACTCGCTGGACTGCCTGGCGCTGATCCGCACCACCGAGGTGCACGCGTTCAGCCACGTCACCGGCGGTGGACTGGCGGCCAACCTGGCCCGGGTGATCCCCGACGGGCTGCACGCCACGGTGGACCGCTCCACCTGGACGCCCGCTCCGGTGTTCGACCTGGTCGGGCGGACCGGTTCGGTCGAGCGGCTGGAGCTGGAGAAGACGCTGAACATGGGCGTCGGCATGATCGCGATCGTGCCGCAGGAATCCGTCGACGTGGCGCTCACCACGCTGGCCGACCGCGGCGTGGACGCCTGGGTGGCCGGCGAGATCACCGAGCGCGGTGACCACACCACGGGTGCGGCTCTTGTCGGTGACTACGCGAACTGAACACCTGGTCGTTGCCCGCACGGTGAACGTGCGGGCAACGCACCGGCCGACGAGGCCGGTCCGGGCAGCACTGAACCCGGCGGGTGACCGGGATCACCGACCGGGTTCATGCATCACGCAAGGTCAGGCACCGCGACGCTGTTGCGAGGACGGGCCGTCCTCGTCCTCCTCGTCGTCCTCGTAGAGGTCGGCGTACCGTGCGTACAGGTCGTCGTCTTGCTCATCGTCCTCGAAACGGTCACCGTTCGGTGACTGATTCGATGTCGATGCGCCCAGCTCCTCGGCCAGGCGTGAGAGGTCAGTCCCACCGCTGTTGTACTTCAGCTGGCGGGCGACCTTCGTCTGCTTGGCCTTGGCCCGGCCGCGCCCCATGGCTCGACCCCCTCAACGACGGGGCTCGACGGCCCCAGAGTCTTGACACGCGTTCATGGTCCAGAACGGGCTCTCCATGGAGAGACCGGTCCGTAGGGCTTCCACGGTACCTGAGCCCGCGCCCATACGGTACGTCGCCCGTATGACGTGCCCGCGCCCGGGACCGTCGAGGCGCCCCGTCCTCGCTGGTCAACCGCGATAATAACCACTTATCGACGGTCGACCCGCCGGGAGAAGTGAGAGTTCTCTCCAAGTGCCCCCCGGCGGGTACCGCTCATGTGTGCGAAAGCGCCTCGATCGGGGGTGCTTTCGCACGGGCCTCACCGCCGCGGACGCGCCTCCGCCATCCGCTGCTCGGCGATCCGGTCGGCCGCGGCGGCCGGCGGAATACCGTCCTCCTTCGCACGTGCGAATATGGCGAGCGTGGTGTCGAAGATCTTCGACGCCTTCGCCTTGCACCGGTCGAAGTCGAAGCCGTGCAGCTCGTCGGCGACCTGGATCACGCCGCCGGCGTTCACCACGTAGTCCGGCGCGTAGAGGATCCCGCGGTCGGCGAGGTCCTTCTCCACGCCCGGGTGGGCGAGCTGGTTGTTGGCCGCGCCGCAGACCACCTTGGCGGTCAGCACCGGCACGGTGTCGTCGTTCAGGGCGCCGCCGAGCGCGCACGGGGCGTAGACGTCCAGGCCCTCGGTGCGGATCAGCGCCTCGGTGTCGGCCACCGCCGACACGCCCTCGGGGTGCCGGTCGAGGATCCGGCGGACGGCGTCCTCGCGCACGTCGGTGATCACGACCTCGGCGCCCTCGGCCCGCAGGTGCTCCACCAGGTGGTGCCCGACCTTGCCCACGCCCGCGATGCCGACCTTGCGGTCCCGCAGCGACGGGTCGCCCCACAGGTGCTGGGCGGCGGCCCGCATGCCCTGGTAGACGCCGTAGGAGGTGAGCACCGAGGAGTCGCCCGCGCCGCCGTTCTCGGGGGAGCGGCCGGTGGTCCAGCGGCACTCCCGGGCGACGACGTCCATGTCGGCGACATAGGTGCCGACGTCGCAGGCGGTGACGTAGCGGCCGCCGAGGGAGGCGACGAACCGGCCGTAGGCCAGCAGCAGTTCCTCGGTCTTGATGCGCTCCGGGTCGCCGATGATCACGGCCTTGCCGCCGCCGTGGTCGAGACCGGCCATGGCGTTCTTGTACGACATTCCGCGCGCCAGGTTCAGCGCGTCGGCGACGGCCTCCTCCTCGGAGGCGTACGGGTAGAAGCGCGTGCCGCCCAGGGCGGGGCCCAGGGCGGTGGAGTGGAGGGCGATGACGGCCTTGAGGCCGCTGGCACGGTCCTGGCAGAGCACGACTTGTTCGTGGCCGCCCTGGTCCGAACGGAACAGGGTGTGCAGGACGCCGTCAGATACGTCGGTCACTGTGGTGACTCCTGAGTAAGTAGCGGCGGGTGGGACGGGCTCCCGTACGGGTGGCGGGGGCTGTGGCACGAGAGTAGATCCTCGCGCGCCCGACGGCGCCACTGTGTCCCGGATCACCTCCGTCCGGAGTACCGCGTGCGGCGATCTGCCGGATTTGCCACCCGTCCGGGCGGGGTCCGGCCAGGTTTTCGCAGCGGTCCGCGGGGGAGGGAGCAGAACGTGACCAAGGTGTCCTCGGTGATCGTCCCCTACGCCTCCTACCTGCGCGTGTACGAACCGCTGGCCGCCTTCCCCGAGCCGGAGCGCGGCCACTGGGAGCGGTACGCCCGCCGGCCCGGCCTCCCCTCCTACCAGGACGAGCTGCGCCGGTCGCTGGCCGACCTGGCGCCCACCCCGCCGGTGCCCGTCCCGGTGCACGAGAGCGAGGACGCGTTCGTGCTGGAGACGGACGGCGAGGTCCGCGTCTGTCCGTGGCGCACCCGGCTGCGCGGCTGGCAGGCCCTGGGGGAGCTCGCGGAGGAGTATCCGCTGCCGGTCCTGGACGCCCTGCTGCCCCCGGTCGTGCGGCACCAGACGAGCCGGGACTACGAGCGGTGGCTGGCCGAGCACCCCGACGCGCGGCCGTGGATCCGGACCTCCACCTGGCAGGTGCCGATCAACTGGTTCGTGCTCTTCGCCGACGAGGAGCGCGAGTACGCCGAGGCCTCCGCCGGGGAGGACCCGGTCCTTCGCTATCGCACGCCCATGGTCCAGGCGCGGCGCCGGGTGGCGCGGGGGCTGCGGACGCTGCGGGACGCCGTGGACGAGAGCCTGCTGATCGACGGCCTGGTGGACGTCGGCCGCTGGCTGGAGGAGTTCCACCCGCGCTCGCTGGTCGAGCTGGACTACGGGGGCCTCGTGCACGCCGTGCCGGCCGGCGCCCTGGAGGGCGATCATTCGGCGGCCGACGTCGGGGAGGGGATCGCGGCGCTGCGGCGGGGCGACGAAGGGAGCGCGGCAGAGGCCTACGGGCGCCTCGTCGAGCGCTGGCGCGCGGTGCGTGACCTGCGCTCGGCGAACTGACGTTTGACCAAACGCTCTTCTTGGGGTTTTGTCTTCGCCCTGAGGTGGTTGAAGTCGCGTCAGTCCTGAGGCGACATCGGACGTAGCGGCTGTTCCGGGCGTACGTCTCAAGCGTGTCAAGCGTGACGGACCGCACGTACAAGACCCTTGCGTCCCTTGCCCCTCCTCGTGCCAAAATAGGACAAGGAGTCCGGGGAGGACTCCTCCGTCCTGCTGTGCTCCACTATGGGCGGAATCTCAGCATTGCACGCTTTGGGGGGTCCGGTGACTCCTGCATGCTGCTGTGACTGATCGTCACAGGGGCGTGACTGTCCGCTATGGCATGGTCCATCGGCTTCCGCGGCTGATGAACACCTGGGAGGGCAATTCCATCGGTTTGGCCGACGTGGCTGGACAGATGGTGTAGTTGTAGTGCCGAGGACAAGCCGTTCGTCCTATAACCGACTCGACTCGCGTCCGCCATTTCGGGCAACGCGGGTCAAGGTGCAGAATTTAGAGGAAAGAACCGAGAAGGTTCGGTTCTCCCGAGGAGGCCGCTCATGACCGCTCGCACCCCTGATGCCGAGCCGCTGCTGACCCCCGCTGAGGTTGCCACCATGTTCCGCGTCGACCCGAAGACGGTCACGCGCTGGGCGAAGGCCGGCAAGCTCACGTCGATCCGCACGCTCGGCGGGCACCGCCGCTACCGCGAGGCCGAGGTCCGCGCACTGCTCGCGGGTATCCCGCAGCAGCGCAGCGAGGCCTGAACCTGCATGAACCGGGCAGAACCGGCTGGTCCCCCACCGGCCGTGACGCCCGCGACCTTTAGCTCCAAGCGACGCGGGGACTGCCCCAACAGCCCTCTCGCCCAACGGACTCAGAGCTTCACAGCCAACTGAACACCGGGTGCGTCGTCGATCGCGCTGGACTCCGCCGGGTCCAGCGCGATCTTTTTTGTGCGCTGGCGGTGGGTGCGCCCGCAGGTCCTGACGGTCTCAACGGCCTTCCGTGCGCGCGGGTTTGCCGGAGTCCGAGGGCGCCTGTGGGCTCGGCCCCGAGCGGGGCCGGCGCGGAGTCTTCGGGACAGTGCAATTGCACATATTAAATTGACCTGTTGTAGGCGGGGTGTAAGTTCCACCATGGTGAAAACTCATGCGGTGACACCCGTCACATACCGGTCGGGTTGTTGAGCCCACGGCATATGCGCTAGAGGGAACGTGGATCGACGGCGGCTTGTTCCTCCGGACCCTCGACCGGTTCGGACGGCTCGGCGGCCCCGGCGCCGTCGAAGGGCGCGGAGTCCATCGCCAGGCGCTGCAGGCGGTGGCAGACC
This sequence comes from Streptomyces sp. DH-12, assembly GCF_002899455.1. GTDB lineage: Bacteria > Actinomycetota > Actinomycetes > Streptomycetales > Streptomycetaceae > Streptomyces. Next base: position 4,095,243 of record NZ_PPFB01000001.1, read on the forward strand.
GGGCAGTGCCGGGTGAGATGCCGGTACGACGACGCGGCCGCGAGGTGCGCGCGGAGCAGGGCCCGCGTCTCGTGCCTGGCCGATGCCGCCATACGCCGCCTCCAGGTCCCCTGCGGACACGTGCCCCGTTCCTGGAGTACCGGGGGGCCGACGGGCCGTCAAGACGGCGCAGGGGCCCGCGACAGGGGCTGTGAGCCCTCCCCGGGCCACGGGCCTGCTGTGGAGTCCTCCGGGCGGCCCCGGGGCGTCGGACGGTTCTCCACATGCGGAAGGCCCGCCATCCCTTACGGGGGGCGGGCCTTCCGGTATGCGGTCCTGACGGGATTTGAACCCGCGGCCTCCACCTTGACAGGGTGGCGAGCACTCCAAACTGCTCCACAGGACCAGGATCGCTGCGCTTTTCCTGCGTTGCGCTGCGAGAAGGACTGTACAGGAGCGGGAGCCCCCTGGTCGAACTCACCCTGTGTGCGGGTCCCGTCACGGCGCCGCGGCGTCGATCGCCTTCACGATCCGCTTGTCCGACACCGGGTACGCCGTGCCCAGGGCGTGGGCGAAGTAGCTGACCCGCAGCTCCTCGATCATCCAGCGGATGTCCCGCACCTGCTGCGGCACCGGCCGCCCCTGCGGCATCTGTTCCAGCAGCCAGGCGTACTCGTCCTGCATCTCGTGGACCTTCGCCATGCGCGTGGTGTCCCGCTGCACGTTCGTCGGCATCTGCTGGAGCCGGCGGTCCGCGGCCACCAGGTACCGCATCAGGTCGGGCAGTCGGCGCAGCCCCGTCTCCGTCACGAAGCCCGGCCGCACCAGCCCGTCGAGCTGCGTGCGGACGTCCTGGAGGTTCGGCAGCAGCGCGGGGCTGCGGACGCCCTTCAGGCGGCGCTCACAGGCCTGCCAGGCGGCCAGCACCTGCTGGACCTGGCCGACCGCCCGGACCGTCGTGTCGACGATCTCCGCGCGCACCTTGTCGAACAGCTTCCGGTACGACTCCTCGTCCCACACCGGGCCGCCGAAGTCCGCGATCAGCTTGTCCGCCGCGGCCATGGCGCAGTCGTCGAACAGCGCCTGCACCGAGCCGTGCGGATTGGCGGACAGGGCGAGCTTCTGAGGGTTGGTCAGCTTTTCGGAAGCGAACTTCGCGGGGTTGACCGGGATGCCCAGCAGGATCAGCCGCCGGGTGCCCTTCCACATCGCCTCCGCCTGCTCGGCCTCCGAGTCGAACAGCCGCACCGACACCGAGTCGCCGTCGTCCACCAGCGCCGGGTACGCCTTCACCGGCTGGCCGGCCCGACGGGTCTCGAACACCCGGGTGAGCGAACCGATCGTCCAGTCCGTCAGTCCCCTGCGCTCCAGCGACTCCCCGCCCCGGCGCTGCGCCGTGGCGGCGGCCGCCTGCGACAGCGCCTTGCGCGCCTTGGGCCGCAGCTGGAGCTTGAGCGCCTCCAGGTCCTTGTCCTCGGCGAGCGTGCGGCGCCGCTCGTCGACGATCCGGAACGTCACCTTCAAGTGGTCCGGGACGCGGGACCAGTCGAAGTCGTCCGCCTCGAACGGCACGCCGACCATCCGCTTCAGCTCGCGGGCCATCGTGACGGTCAGCGGCTCCTGCAGCGGCACCGCGCGCTCCAGGAACGCCTTCGCGTAGTTCGGCGCGGGGACGTAGTTGCGCCGGATCGGCTTGGGCAGGGAGCGGATCAGCTCGGTGACGACCTCTTCCCGCAGACCCGGGATCTGCCAGTCGAAGCCCTCGTCCGTGACCTGGTTCAGCACCTGGAGCGGGATGTGGACGGTGACGCCGTCCGCGTCCGCCCCGGGCTCGAACTGGTACGTCACACGGAACTTGAGCGGGCCCTGGTGCCAGGAGTCGGGGTAGTCGGCCTTGGTGACCGCGTCCGCCGACTCACGGATCAGCATCTCCCGCTCGAAGTCGAGGAAGTCGGGCTGCTCGCGCCGCTTGTGCTTCCACCACGAGTCGAAGTGCGCCCCCGACACCACGTGCTCGGGGATCCGCTGGTCGTAGAAGTCGAAGAGGGTCTCGTCGTCGACCAGGATGTCCCGGCGCCGCGCCCGGTGCTCCAGCTCCTCGACCTCGGTCAGCAGTTTGCGGTTGTCCGCGAAGAACTTGTGGTGCGTGCGCCAGTCGCCCTCGACCAGGGCGTTGCGGATGAACAGCTCGCGGGACAGCTCCGGGTCGATCCGGCCGTAGTTCACCTTCCGCTGCGCCACGATCGGCACGCCGTACAGCGTGACCTTCTCGTACGCCATCACGGCCGCCTGGTCCTTCTCCCAGTGCGGCTCGCTGTAGGTGCGCTTGATCAGGTGCTCCGCGAGCGGCTCCACCCATTCCGGCTCGATCTTCGCGTTGACCCGCGCCCACAGCCGGGACGTCTCCACCAGCTCCGCCGACATCACGAACCGCGGCGGCTTCTTGAACAGGGCGGAGCCCGGGAAGATGGCGAACTTGGCGTTGCGCGCGCCGAGATACTCGTTGCGTCCGCCGTCGCGCCGGCCGCCCTGTCCGGAGTCCTTGGACTCCTTCACGTCCTTCATGCCGATGTGCGAGAGCAGCCCGGACAGCAGCGAGACGTGGATGCGGTCGGCGGGGGCGTCCTGGTCGTCGAGGTGCATGCCCATCTGCTTGGCGACGGTCCGCAGCTGGGCGTAGATGTCCTGCCACTCGCGGATCCGCAGGAAGTTCAGGTACTCCTGCTTGCACATCCGCCGGAACGACGACGAACCGCGCTCCTTCTGCTGCTCGCGGATGTACCGCCACAGGTTGAGGAAGGCGAGGAAGTCGCTGGTCTCGTCACGGAACCGGGCGTGCTGCTGGTCGGCCTGCGTCTGCTTGTCGGAGGGCCGCTCGCGCGGGTCCTGGATCGACAGGGCGGCCGCGATGACCATGACCTCGCGGACGCAGCCGTTGCGCTCGGCCTCCAGCACCATGCGCGCCAGCCGGGGGTCCACCGGCAGCTGGGCCAGCTTCCGGCCGGTCTGCGTGAGGCGCTTGCGCGGGTCCTTCTGCGTGGGGTCCAGCGCACCGAGCTCCTGGAGCAGCTGGACGCCGTCGCGGATGTTGCGGTGGTCCGGCGGGTCGATGAAGGGGAACTTCTCGATCTCGCCCAGGCCGGCGGCCGTCATCTGGAGGATGACCGAGGCGAGGTTGGTCCGCAGGATCTCCGCGTCGGTGAACTCCGGACGGGACAGGAAGTCGTCCTCGCTGTACAGCCGGATGCAGATGCCGTCCGAGGTACGGCCGCAGCGGCCCTTGCGCTGGTTGGCGCTGGCCTGCGAGATCGGCTCGATCGGCAGCCGCTGCACCTTGGTGCGGTGGCTGTAGCGCGAGATGCGGGCGAAGCCCGGGTCGATGACGTACTTGATGCCGGGGACGGTGAGGGAGGTCTCGGCCACGTTGGTCGCCAGCACGATCCGGCGGCCGCCGTGCGGCTGGAACACCCGGTGCTGTTCGGCGTGCGACAGCCGGGCGTACAGCGGCAGCACCTCGGTGGAACGGTACCGCTTCCTGGTCAGCGCGTCCGCGGTGTCCCGGATCTCCCGCTCACCGGAGAGGAACACCAGGATGTCGCCGGGTCCCTCCGCCATCAGCTCCTCGACGGCGTCGGTGATCGCGGTGATCTGGTCCCGGTCGGCGTCGTCGGAGTCCTCCTCCAGCAGCGGCCGGTACCGCACCTCCACCGGATACGTGCGCCCGCTGACCTCGATGATCGGGGCGTCGTCGAAGTGCCGGGAGAAGCGCTCGGGGTCGATGGTCGCCGAGGTGATGACGACCTTGAGGTCGGGACGCTTCGGCAGCAGCTGTGCGAGATAGCCGAGCAGGAAGTCGATGTTCAGCGACCGCTCGTGCGCCTCGTCGATGATGATCGTGTCGTAGGCGCGCAGTTCGCGGTCGGTCTGGATCTCCGCGAGGAGGATGCCGTCCGTCATCAGCTTGATGAACGTGGCGTCCGGGTTCACCTGGTCGGTGAAGCGGACCTTCCAGCCGACGGCCTCGCCGAGCGGGGTGTCCAGCTCCTCGGCGACGCGCTCGGCCACCGTGCGGGCCGCGATCCGCCGGGGCTGGGTGTGCCCGATCATGCCGCGGACGCCCCGGCCCAGCTCCATGCAGATCTTCGGGATCTGCGTGGTCTTGCCGGAGCCCGTCTCACCGGCCACGATCACCACCTGGTGATCACGGATGGCCTCGGCGATGGCGTCCTTCTTCTGGCTGACGGGCAGCTGCTCGGGATACCTGACCTCCGGCACCCTGGCCCGGCGCGCCGCCATCCGCTCCTCGGCCGCGGCGACCTCCGCCTCGATCTCACCGAGCACGGCGGCACGCGCCTCCGGCTTACGGATCTTGCGGGCGCCCTCCAGCCGCCGCCCGAGCCGGTGCGCATCGCGCAGCGACAGTTCGGAGAGGCGGGAGGCGAGGGAGCCGAGGGCGGGGGCAGAGTGCGTAGACATACGGACTCCAGGATCTCAGACCGCGGAAAAACGCGGCGAGTCATTTTGCCGGGGCACACAACAAGGCCCCGATCGGAGATCGGGGCCTTGGCTGTGGCTGGGGCCGGGGTCGAACCGGCGACCTTCCGCTTTTCAGGCGGACGCTCGTACCAACTGAGCTACCCAGCCGCGGTGTTTCACGTGAAACACCAGCGGTCCTGACGGGATTTGAACCCGCGGCCTCCACCTTGACAGGGTGGCGAGCACTCCAAACTGCTCCACAGGACCAAGCTTGTGTCGTACGACAGTGTCGCACAGGGTGGTGCGTGCCCCCAACGGGATTCGAACCCGTGCTACCGCCTTGAAAGGGCGGCGTCCTAGGCCGCTAGACGATGAGGGCTATCGGCCCGCCTGGGCGCTTCTCAGCGCGTCGGGGACGTGAGAAGCATATGGGATGGCGGGACGGTTCGCCAAAACCGTTTAGGAGCGGGGCCGCGACGGCGTGGCGGTGGAGGGCGGGGGAGTGTTCCCCGACGGGCTGCCGGAGGGGGAGCCGGAGGCGCTTCCCGAGGGGGACGGGGAGGCGCCCGCGCCCGGCTGGTTCTCCTCGGGCAGGTGCCGGCTGACCTCCGCCGTGGTCAGGCCGAGGCCGCCCAGCTCGATCGAGTCCCAGGCCTGGAGACGCCTGGTGTCCCGGTCGAAGTAGAGGATCGACGTCTCGATGGGGTCCGGGTACTCCCCCTCGATCGCACGCAGACCGCTGCCGCCGGTGGAGCCCTCGACGCGCAGCCGGGTGCCGTACCGCATCACCTCGGTGTCCTCGCGGTGCAGGTGACCGGAGAGGACCAGCGGCACGGTGCCGTCGACCTCGCGGGCCGCCGAGGGCTCGTGGACGACCGCCACGTCCACGGGGGTGCCGGCCCTCTTCTGGTCCCGCATCGCGGAGGCGAGACGGGCGCCCGCCAGCTCCTGGGACTGCTCGGCCCCGGTCCTCCGGGTGCGGTCGGGGGTGAACTGCGGGTCGCCGATGCCCGCGAACCGCAGGCCCGCTACGGTCCTCGCCCGCCCGTCGTCAAGGACGTGCACGTTCCTCATCCGTTCGAGATGGCGCTGGGTGACGAGCGAGTCGTGGTTGCCGCGCACCCACACGTACGGGGCGCCCAGGTCCTCGATCGGGTCCAGGAAGCCGTTCTCGGCGGCCGTGCCGTGGTCCATCGTGTCGCCGGAGTCCACGATCACGTCCACCTGGTACTGCTCCACCAGTGAGGCGATGATCTTCCAGCTCGCGGGATTGAGGTGGATGTCGGAGACGTGCAGGACGCGGATGGTGGTCGGGTCCGGCTGGTAGACGGGGAGCGTGGAGGTGGCGTCGTAGAGCTTGGTCACGTTGGTGACCAGACGGGCCAACTCCCGCTGGTAGACGTCGAACTCGGTCACGATGCTGCGCGCGTCGCCGACCAGCGAGGGCGCGGAGGACAGCAGGCCGGAGAACTTCGGCTCCAGCACCGAGTCCGGGTTCCAGGTCGCGTACGCCGTGCCGCCGGACGCGGCCAGCAGGCCGAGGGCGAGCCCCCCGGCGGCCAGGGCGCGGCGCGGGCGGCGATAGACGAGGAGGCCGAGCGTGGCGGCGCCGGTGACGACGGCGACGCAGGAGCGCACGGCGAGGTCCGCGGTGCCGCGGGCGATGTCCTCGGTGACCTCGTCCTGGAGCCCCGAGAGGCGTTCCGGGTGGTCGACGAGGGCCCGGGAGCGCTCGGGGTCGAGCTGGTCGACGTTGACGTCCAGGCGCACCGGGGCGATGTGGCTGTCGAGCTGCAGCGCGCCCAGGGGGGAAACGTTGATCTTCGTCCCGCCGGAGAAGGACGGCCGCAGGGTCATGGTGGTGTTCATGGGGCCGACCGGCACGCGGACGTTGCCGACGACGAGCAGGCCGAGCCACGCACCGAGCAGAACCACCGCGACCAGTCCGAGGGCGCGCGCCCAGGGGCGCGGCCGCGCGTCGAGGGCCGCGGCCGGGGGCGGGCCGGCGGAGCGGGGGCGGCGGGTCAGGGCCTGCGGGAGCCGTGGAAAGCGGTGGAACAGGTTCATGACGGCAGTCGGGACGCGGGCCATTGATCCCCTATGCCCGTACGGGCGGCCGGATATGCGGGCTCCGCCCGCTCTCGTACGGACCGATCGTCCCCGACAATGGCTTCGTGCTGGAGATGACGCGCGAGGAGTTCGAGGAGCTGGTCGCCGAGGCGCTGGACCGGATCCCCCCGGAGCTGACGCGGCTCATGGACAACGTCGCGGTGTTCGTGGAGGACGAGCCGCCGGCGGACGACCCGGAGCTGCTCGGGCTGTACGAGGGGACGCCGCTGACCGAGCGGGGGGAGTGGTACGCCGGGGTGCTGCCCGACCGGATCACCGTCTACCGGGGGCCGACCCTGCGGATGTGCGAGTCCCGGGAGGACGTGGTCACGGAGACCGAGATCACAGTGGTGCACGAGATCGCGCACCACTTCGGGATCGACGACGCCCGGCTGCACGCGCTCGGCTACGGATAGGCCGTCCGCGTGTCCTCCTGCGGGTGACGGGAGTTGGGGTTGTCGACCCTGTACTCCAACCGGAGGTGGCCCGTGCGCCGCTTGTACGTACCCGTCCGCCTGGCCGCCACGGTCGTGGCGGTCGCCGCTGCCGCCGGATGCGTGAGCGTGGGTGACGACGGCACCGGGGGAAAGGCCGGGCCGTCCCCCTCCGCGGGCCGGCCGGGCGGCGAGGCCCCGGACGGCGCGGTCGTCGAGCCGGGCGGCAGGGCCGGTCACGGAGCCGCCGGGGGCGACGGCGGACGCGGCGGGGGCGGCGACCGGGACAGGAGCGGCGAGGACGAGGGGAAGGACCGCGACGAGGAGCGCCCCTCCCCGTCCGGCGGCCGGCCGTCCGCCGACGCGAGCCGCCCCGCGCAGGACGACGGGGGCGGTTCCGGCGAACCCGCGCGCCCGAGCCCCGACGACCGCCCCGGTCCGCCGGAGCCCAGCCGGACCCCGGAACCGCAGCCCTCGGACCCGCCGCCCGACCCTGGGCCCACCTCCGAGCCGACCCAGGCCGAGCCGTCCTCGTCCGCCCACCAGCCGCCCGAGGCCCAGCTCGCGCAGCGGGAGCCCGCGCCGAGAGCGGGGGCGCCGGCCTAGCCGTCACCGGGCCCCGCCGTCCGGCGGCACCCCTCCCACCTGGCGATTTGCACCCGAGGGGCCGGGGTGCGTATGGTGGCAGATCGTCTGATCCTATTTGCCCGGCGCCACTGCAGAGCGCGCCGTGTGGCGCGTACTCTCTCCCTTGCCGTGGTGGACCGCATTGAGGCGGTCGTAATTGCGAACTGCGAATCACGGAGTTGACGGGCGCGTGCCGAAGAGACTCCGGAAGGTTTCGCATTCGTATGCCCATCGCCAGTACTGATCACGTCGTCGTGCCCGAGAACACCGAGGACACCGACACCACCGCCGCCACCGAGGCGGCGGCCCCCGAGACCACCTTCGCCGACCTCGGCCTCCCCGAGGGCGTCGTGCGCAAGCTCGCGCAGAACGGCGTGACCAACCCCTTCCCGATCCAGGCCGCGACCATCCCGGACGCCCTGGCCGGCAAGGACATCCTCGGCCGCGGCCGCACCGGCTCCGGCAAGACCCTCTCCTTCGGTCTGCCGACCCTGGCGCAGCTCGCCGGCGGCCGCACCGAGAAGCACAAGCCGCGCGCCGTCATCCTGACGCCGACCCGCGAGCTGGCCATGCAGGTGGCCGACGCCCTCCAGCCCTACGGCGACGTCCTCGGCCTGAAGATGAAGGTCGTCTGCGGCGGCACCTCCATGGGCAACCAGATCTACGCCCTCGAGCGCGGCGTCGACGTCCTCGTCGCCACCCCGGGCCGGCTGCGCGACATCATCAACCGCGGCGCCTGCTCCCTGGAGAACGTGGAGATCGCGGTCCTCGACGAGGCCGACCAGATGTCCGACCTCGGCTTCATGCCCGAGGTGACGGAGCTGCTGGACCAGATCCCCGCGGGCGGCCAGCGCATGCTGTTCTCCGCCACCATGGAGAACGAGATCAAGACCCTCGTCGACCGCTACCTCGACTCCCCGGTGTCGCACGAGGTGGACGCGGCACAGGGCGCGGTGACGACCATGTCGCACCACATCCTCGTCGTGAAGCCCAAGGACAAGGCGCCGGTCACCGCGGCCATCGCCTCCCGCAAGGGCCGCACGATCATCTTCGTCCGCACCCAGCTCGGCGCCGACCGCGTCGCCGAGCAGCTGCGCGACGCCGGCGTGAAGGCCGAGGCGCTGCACGGCGGCATGACCCAGGGCGCCCGCACCCGCACCCTGGCCGACTTCAAGGACGGCTACGTCAACGTCCTGGTCGCCACCGACGTCGCCGCCCGCGGCATCCACGTCGACGGCATCGACCTGGTGCTGAACGTCGACCCGGCCGGCGACCACAAGGACTACCTGCACCGCGCCGGCCGCACGGCGCGCGCCGGCCGCACCGGCACGGTCGTCTCCCTGTCGCTGCCGCACCAGCGGCGCCAGATCTTCCGGCTGATGGAGGACGCGGGCGTCGACGCCACGCGCCACATCATCCAGGGCGGCGCCGCCTTCGACCCGGAGGTCGCCGAGATCACCGGCGCCCGGTCGATGACCGAGGTGCAGGCCGAATCCGCCGGCAACGCCGCCCAGCAGGCCGAGCGCGAGGTCGCCCAGCTCACCAAGGAGCTGGAGCGGGCCCAGCGCCGCGCCACCGAGCTGCGCGAGGAGGCCGACCGCCTGCTGGCGCGCGCCGCGCGCGAGCGGGGCGAGGACCCCCAGGCCGTGACCGCCGAGGCGGCCGCCGTGGTCGCCGAGGCCGAGGTGACGCTGCCGGAGCAGCCGACCGCGCGGGACGTCGAGCGGACCGAGCGGACCGAGCGCGCGGAGGCCCCGGCGCCGTACGAGCGGCGTGAGCGGCGGGACGACCGTGACGACCGCGGCGGGTTCCGCCGTGACGACCGCGGTGACCGCGGCGGGTTCCGTCGTGACGACCGCCGGGACGAGCGGGGCGACCGCGGCGGGCGTTCCTTCGAGCGCCGTGACGACCGCGGTGACCGGGGCGGCTTCAACCGCGACCGCGGTGACCGTGGCGGCTTCCGCCGGGACGACCGCCGTGACGACCGTGGCGGCCGGTCCTTCGACCGCCGTGACGGCGACCGCGGCGGCTTCCGCCGGGACGACCGTGACGACCGCGGCGGCTTCCGCCGGGACGACCGCGGTGACCGGGGCGGCTTCAACCGCGACCGCGGTGACCGCGGCGGGTTCCGTCGTGACGACCGCCGGGACGAGCGGGGCGACCGCGGCGGGCGTTCCTTCGAGCGCCGTGACGACCGCGGTGGCTTCAACCGCGACCGCGACCGCGACCGCGGCGGCTTCCGCCGGGACGACCGTCCCGGCCACCGCGGCAGCGACCGCCCCTTCAACCGCGACCGTCAGGGTGACCGCCCGGGCTTCCGCTCCGGCGGCCACGACCGCCCGTACGGCCGTCGTGACGACCACCGCGGCGGCGGCTCCTTCCAGCGCCGCGAGGACAAGCCGCGCTGGAAGCGCAACGGCTGACCCCGCCTCACCGGACCGACCGCCGGGGGCCCGCGCGACACCTGTCGCGCGGGCCCCCGCGCATGTGTGCCCCTCCGGCCGCAACGCCGCCTGCCCGATACCCGATCGGCTCCCCGGCCGCGTCCGGCTATGCTCGGGGAGGCAACATCGCCAGGGGCCCTTAGCTCAATTGGCAGAGCAGTGGACTTTTAATCCATTGGTTGTGGGTTCGAGTCCCACAGGGCCTACCTCCCGCGGGAGGGGGAGCCCCCCGACGCGCGGAACGGCGCTCGTACCGGCCAGGCCGGTACGAGCGCCGTTCGCGTCTCCAGGAAGGGGCGGATCAGTACGGTGACGGGCGCCGGGCGGCGCTCTCGTCCGGGCGCCGGTAGGGGTCGATGAGCTGCACGCCGATCCCGCTGGTCACCAGGCCCGCCGCGATCAGCAGCCCGTCGGGGACGACGATGCCCGCGACCAGCATGCCCAGCCCGATGACCAGCACCCACCAGGCGCCGGCGCGCCGGTACTCGCGCGGGCGGGCCGGGCGGCCGGTGGCCAGGGAACGGGCGAAACGGGGGTCCTCGTGCTCGAGTCGGGCCGCGAGGTCGACCAGGCGATCGTCGTCGGACTGGGGCACGGCTCCTCCTTCCCAGGGGGTGGCCGCCCGGTCACACCGTCGACGGCCGTCGCTCCGAGCACCGGGACGTGCGCGAACCGCCGGCTTGCCGCGAACGCGGGCCGTTGTCCTGGAGTGTGCCCGTGCGCCGAGGTCGTCACCCGCCCGGTACGGAGCCTCCAGCGTGGCCCGTACCGCTCCGCCGGGGCCATCCGTCGCGCCCCCCATCCCCCTGGGGGACCGGTATCCACGGAAGCACGGGCACGGGGCCGCCGACGCCGGGAAAATGGGGACTGTCACGGATGGCGCGGGCCCGGTCCGGGGCGGAGGCTGGACGGTGACGGCCCGCGCCGCGCCCCCGGCCGCGGGCCGTCGGGGGCCTTGAGCGTACCGACGGCGAGGAGGCGGAACCGAGTGCCTCTGTTCTGGCGCATCTTCCTGCTCAACGCCGTCGTGCTCATCGTCGCCACCGCCCTGCTCCTGGGACCCGTCACCGTGTCCACGCCCGTGCTGCTCACCGAGGCCGCGGTGCTCACCGTGGGGCTGGCCGCCATGCTCGTCGCCAACGCCCTGCTGCTGCGCGTCGGCCTCGCCCCGCTGCAGCGCCTGACCCGCGCGATGAACACCACCGACCTGCTCCGCCCGGGGAACCGCCCCGCGGTCGGCGGGCGCGGCGAGATCGCCGAGCTGATCACCACGTACAACACGATGCTCGACCGGCTGGAGGACGAGCGGGCCACCAGCAGTGCCCGCGCGCTGTCCGCGCAGGAGGCGGAACGCCGCCGTGTCGCCCGTGAGCTGCACGACGAGGTGGGCCAGTCGCTGACCGCCGTGCTGCTGCAGCTCAAGCGGGCCGCCGACCACGCTCCGGCCGAGCTCGGCGACGAGCTGCGCCAGGTGCAGGAGACCACCCGCGCCTCCCTGGAGGAGATCCGGCGGATCGCCCGCCGGCTGCGCCCCGGCGTGCTGGACGAGCTGGGCCTGGCCAGTGCCCTCAAGGCGCTCGCCACCGAGTTCGGCGGTCCCGGGCTGAGCGTCCAGCACTGCCTCGACCCCGACCTGCCCGAGCTGGACCGCGAGTCGGAGCTGGTGCTCTACCGGGTCGCGCAGGAGGGCCTCACCAACATCGCCCGGCACGCGGGGGCCCGCCGCGCCGAGCTGGCCCTGCGGAGCACCCCCGGCGGGGTCGAGCTGCGGGTCCGCGACGACGGCCGCGGCATCGGCGGCGCGGACGAGGGCGCCGGCATCCGCGGCATGCGGGAGCGGGCGCTGCTCGTGGGCGCCGAGCTGACCGTGGAGCCCCGTGCCGCCGGCGGTACGGAGCTGCGGCTCGCCGTGCCCGTTCCCGCGCGTTTCCCCGCGCACGTCCTCGTCCCCGTACGGCCCGTGCGGGCGTCCGCCTCCTCGACCGCTCCCGCCGTCGTGCGCCGGTCCGCGCCCGCGCACGCCCCGCCCCCGTGACCGACGTCCCCCGACCGGAAACGCTGAACCATGACCGACCCGTCCCCCGCCCGCATCCTCCTCGCCGACGATCACGCCCTGGTCCGCCGGGGGGTCCGACTCATCCTGGACGGCGAACCGGATCTGACCGTGGTGGCGGAGGCCGCCGACGGCGCCGAAGCCCTCGGACTGGCCCGGGAGCACCGCCCCGACCTGGCCATCCTCGACATCGCCATGCCGCGCCTGACCGGTCTGCAGGCGGCCCGTGAGCTCTCTCGCACCCTGCCGGAGACCCGGATCCTCGTGCTGACCATGTACGACAACGAGCAGTTCTTCTTCGAGGCGCTGGCCGCCGGCGCCTCGGGCTACGTCCTGAAGTCGGTCGCCGACCGCGATCTCGTCGAGGCCTGCCACGCCACCATGCGGGGCGAGCCCTTCCTCTACCCGGGGGCGGTCAACGCCCTCATCCACAACTACCTCGACCTCGCGCGGGAGGGCCGGACGCTGCCCGCGAAGGCCATCACCGACCGGGAGGAGCAGATCCTCAAGCTGGTCGCCGAGGGCCACACCTCCCAGCAGATCGCGGACCTGCTGGTGATCAGCCCCAAGACGGTGGAGCGGCACCGTGCCAATCTGCTCGCCAAACTGGGCCTCAGGGACCGGCTGGAGCTCACCCGCTACGCCATCCGGGTCGGCCTGATCGAGCCCTGACACCGGTCCCGGCGGCCGGGGCACGGTCCGCTCCCCGCCGCACGGGTTGCCAGACTGGACGCGGACCGCGCAGCGGTCCCGCCGCCACCCGCACCCGGAGAGCCCGCCGATGCCGCACCCGTACGTCCTGCTGTCCGCCGCCGTCTCCCTCGACGGCTACCTGGACGACACCGGCCCGGAGCGGCTGCTGCTGTCGAGCCCGGCCGACTTCGACCGGGTCGACGAGGTACGGGCCTCCGTGGACGCCGTCCTGGTCGGCGCCGGCACCCTGCGCGCCGACAACCCCCGTCTGCTGGTCAACTCGCCCGAGCGCCGCGCCGCCCGGGTCGCGGACGGCAGGCCGGAGTACCCGCTGAAGGTCACGGTGAGCGGCTCCGGCGACCTGGACCCGGCGGCGCGGTTCTGGCACACCGGCGGCGAGAAGGTCCTCTACACCACCGACGAGGGCGCCGGACGGGCCCGCGCCCTCGGTCTCGCCGCCGACGTCGTCCCGCTCGGCGACGGCCTGGACTGGCGGCGGCTGCTGGAGCACCTGCACGACGAGCGCGGGGTGCGGCGCCTGATGGTCGAGGGCGGCGGGCGGATCCACACCCAGCTGATGACCCAGGGCCTCGCCGACGAGCTGCAGCTCGTCCTCGCCCCGCTGTTCGTCGGCGACCCGGACGCCCCCCGGCTGTTCGGCCCCGGCTCCTACCAGGGCGGCCGGCTGCGGCTGGTCGAGACCCGGCCCGTCGGCGACGTCGTCCTGATGCGCTACGAGCCCACCGCGCCCGGCACCGGCGCGCTGCCCTCCGCGGCCGACCACCATTGGCTCGCCCTCGCCTGCGAGCTGGCCGCGCTGTGCCCGCCCTCCGAGACCGCGTTCAGCGTCGGCGCGGTCGTGGTCGCCGCCGACGGCACCGAGTTGGCGCGGGGGTACTCCCGTGAGGGCGGCGACCCCGTGGTGCACGCGGAGGAGGCCGCGCTCGCCAGGACCGACCCCACCGACCCGCGGCTGGCCGGCGCCACCGTCTACTCCAGCCTGGAGCCGTGCGCCCGTCGCGCGTCCCGGCCGGCGCCCTGCGCGCGGCTGATCCTGGACGCGGGGGTGCGCCGGGTGGTCACGGCCTGGCGGGAGCCGGACACCTTCGTGGCGGACGCCGACGGCAGCGCGGTGCTGGCGGACGGCGGCGCCACGGTGCTGGTCCTGCCGGAGTACGAGCAGCGCGCGAAGGCCCCGAACGCGCATCTGCCGGGCGGCTGATCGCGCCGCCGGGAAGGGATGTGCGTCGGGCCCCGCGGATGCCGTACACTGGTGATTACCGACGCGGGGTGGAGCAGCTCGGTAGCTCGCTGGGCTCATAACCCAGAGGTCGCAGGTTCAAATCCTGTCCCCGCTACTGAAGGCCGAGGGCCGGAACCCGAAAGGGTTCCGGCCCTCGGTGTTTTCCGTATACCGGCGCCTTGTGCCGGCACCTTTCTCCCCGCCTCTCACTCAGCGTGAGCGAAGTGCTTCGCAGCGCATAACAACTGACATACCGTCAGGTTCGACCGGTCGTCCGACGCGCGGTCAACTCGCCCTTTTTCACCCGGTCATGGCGCTTAAGTCCGCACGGAAATCGTGAACGATCAAGAGGAACGGCTTGGAATCCGGCCCCCGCGTCTATTAACGTTCGATAACGCAGCGCGGTCGTCCCAGCCGTCACAGAAGGCGGCTCCGTGCGCACGCGCCGAATCCCGCGAGGGAACCGGGGAACCACCACCATGGGGTGAATCGGGCGGATACCGCCGTGAGAACACGGCTCGTATACGCGCGTAGGAGACCTTCCTGCTCCGAACCCGTCAGCTAACCCGGTAGGCGAAGAAGGAAGGAAAGGAGCGCGCCCACGTGGCGTCAAACCCGCCTGCCCCCGAGGCCCCGTTCCACCCGAGCGACACCTTCGCCTACGGCGCCGACCGCGCCGACGAGGGCCCGTTCGAGGAGTGGAACCCCACCGCGGAGTCCGTACGGCCCGTGCGCGGGCGGCACCGCGTCGCCAAGCAGCGCGGAGGCGGACTCGCCCGCAGCTCCACCGTCCTGGGCGTCGGCGTCATAGCCGCCGTCGGCGCCGGCGGCATGGCCAGCGCCCAGACCGGCAAGCCGCCCGTCTCCATCTCCATGCCCGACCTGCCCAACGTGGGTTCCCTCCTCTCCGAGGAGGAAACGCCCAAGGGCACGAGCACCCCCCTCAGCGACATCGGCATGACCACCGCCGACGCCGAGGAGGGCGCCTCCGGCGCCGGAGAGGCGCTGCGCGCCCGCATCATGGCCCAGGTCGAGCAGCAGCAGGGGCAGGCGCAGAGCAAGGCCCAGGCCGCCGCCCTCGCCGCCGCCGAGAAGGAGGCCGCCGAGGCCGCCGCCAAGGCGGAGAAGGAGGCCAAGGAGAAGGCCGAGGCCGCGAAGAAGAGGGCGGAGGAGGAGGCCGCGAAGAAGGCCGAGGCCGAGCGCCTCGCCGAGCTGGCCAAGCAGTACACCCTGCCGACCTCCTCGTACACCCTCACCTCGACGTTCGGTCAGGCCGGCGCCTACTGGTCCTCCGGCTACCACACGGGCCTCGACTTCGCCGCCCCCACCGGCACGCTGATCAAGGCGGTCCACACCGGCACGATCACCGCCGCCGGCTGGGACGGCTCGTACGGCTACAAGACCGTGCTCACCCTCGACGACGGCACCGAGATCTGGTACGCCCACCAGTCGTCGATCAACGTCAGCGTCGGCCAGAAGGTCACCACCGGCGACGTGATCGGCCGCGTCGGCGCGACCGGCAACGTCACCGGCGCCCACCTTCACTTCGAGGTCCACCCCGCCGGCTCCTCCGGCGGCGTCGACCCGGCCGCCTGGCTGGCCGACAAGGGCCTCAGCGTCTGAACCACCCGGCGGCCGCGTCCCGGCCGCCGACGCCGCGAACGCCGGCGGCCCCGACGACGCCCCCCCGACGTCAGGGCTGCCGGTCCCGCATGTCCGGGGCTCCTCAGCGGCGGTAGGGGTGCTCCCCGTACGCCGGATACGGATGGCCGTGGGGCGGCTGCCCGTACGCCTGCCACGGCGCGGGGACGGGCCCGTACGCCCATGCCGCGCCGTACGGCACCGGGGGCGCCGTGAGGCGGGCCGCGTGCTCCAGTGCCGGACGGGCCGCCGCGCGCCGGTGCCACAGCTCCAGCAGCAGTTCCCGCTCCCGGCTCACGAAGTCCGGTCCCGCCTTCCCCGCACGGCCCCGGTGCCGCAGGAACGCCAGCGAGGTCGCGTACGCCTCGTACTGGGCGACCGCGCGCGCCGCGGGCCTGCCCCCGTGCTCGCGCGCGAACTTCCGGGCGAGGCGCCGGGCCCGCATCGAGCCCAGCGCGAACGGCTCCGCGGGACGCAGCCAGCCGGCGGCCACGTACGCGGGCAGCTCCGTGCGCACGGTCCGCAGCTCCCGCTGCCGCGTCCACACCACCAGCCAGGTCAGCAGCCCGAACGCGGGCACCATGAACGCCCCGTACACCGCGAGGAAGCCGAACTGGCCGAGCATGACGGAGCCGTTCCACAGGGCGTGCATGCCCATCGCGAGGAGCAGCCCGGCGACCGGGAAGAGCACGCGCCGCACCCGCTGCCGGTCGGCGGACAGCGCGGCCGCGCCGAAGCCGATGCCGGTGAGCACGGTGAACAGGGGGTGCGCGAAGGGCGACATGACGATGCGGACGAAGAAGGTCGCCGCGGTGACCGAGGCGATGCCGCTGCCGCCGGTGAGCTGGTCGGTGCCGAAGGCGTTGCCGAGGTAGAGGACGTTCTCGGTGAACGCGAAGCCGGTCGCGGTGAACCCGGCCGCCACCACGCCGTCGAGGATCCCGTTGACGTCGCGTCTGCGGAAGAGGAAGAGCAGCAGCACCGCCGCCGCCTTCGCGGTCTCCTCCACGACCGGCGCTATCACCGTCGTGCCCAGGGTGTCGGCGCCGGCCGGGTCGGCGGTGGTCGACGCTATCCACCGGGTGGCGAAACTGTTCGCCACGATCGCCATGAGCGCCGCCGCGCACGCCCCCCAGGCGAAGGCGAACAGCAGGTTCCGCCAGGGCCCCGGGTCCACCCGGCCCAGCCAGCGGAACGCCGCGAGCAGCAGGGGGACCGGCAGCACGGCCAGCCCGAGGCCGACCAGGAAGCCCTCGGTGCCCGTCTGCTCCCTGACCAGCGCGAGGATCACCAGCCCGGACAGGGCCAGCAGTGTGACCACCGCTCCGTAGCGCACCGCGGGGCGCTGCCACCAGTGCGGGTGCCGCAGCGTGCTGCCGGGAGCTGCGCCGGGGTACGGCGGGTACGGAGGGCTGCTGGCCACGGATTCGACCCTAACGAGAAAGGGGCAGGGCTGCGTGCCGGCTCAGGGGCTCGGGGAGGTCAGGCGGGGTCCCCGGTCCGGCGCCCGGCACGGTCGTCGTGCGGTACGCGGCGGAAGAGCAGGTCGTTCACCACATGCCCCTTGTCCAGCCCCTGCCGCTCGAAACGGGTGAGCGGCCGGAACTCCGGACGCGGCGCGAAACCGCCGTCCGCCCGCGTGTTCTCGTAGGCGGGGTGCGCGGTGAGCACCTCGAGCATCTGCTCGGCGTACGGCTCCCAGTCGGTGGCGCAGTGCACGAGCGCGCCCGGCGCCAGGCGGGACGCGGCGAGGGTGAGGAACTCGGGCTGGATCAGCCGCCGCTTGTGGTGCCGCTTCTTCGGCCAGGGGTCCGGGAAGAAGACGCGCAGCCCGCTCAGTGAGTCCGGGGCGAGCATCTCGCGCAGCAGGATGATCGCGTCCCCGTTCGCCACCCGTACGTGGGTCAGTCCGCGCTCCTCGGCGAGGTGCAGCAGGTGGCCCTGGCCGGGGGTGTGGACGTCCACGGCGAGGATGTTCGTCCCCGGGTCGGCGGCGGCCATCTCGGCGGTGGCCTCGCCCATGCCGAAGCCGATCTCCAGGACGACCGGCCGGTCGTTCCCGAACAGCTCGGCCAGGTCCAGGCGGCGGCTGCCGTCGATGTCGAGCCCCCACACCGGCCACAGCCGCTGCAGGGCGTCCGCCTGGCCTGCGGTGACCCGGCTGCGGCGGGGCTGGAAGCTGCGGATCCGCCGCTCGAAGTGCGATCCGGCGGGATCCGGCCTCGGGCCGTCGGGGAAGCGCGGCTCCCCCTTCGCGCGGTCGCGGCGGGCCCGCGCGCCGGGCTGCTGCGCGGCGTGCGGTGCTTCGGGGGTGCTCATCACGGATTCAGACACAGTGCCCTCGATTTTACGGGGACGGCGCGCACGTCCGCCCGGCCCCACGGACCGGTCCCACGACCCGCTCTCACCGCTCGCTCCCGGCGAGGCCGGCCAGCGCCCGCCGGGCGATCTCCTTGCCGATCGGCAGCGACGCGGTCGCGGCGGGCGAGGGGGCGTTCAGCACGTGCACCGCGCGGGGCGCCTCCCGGATCAGGAAGTCGTCGACCAGCGTGCCGTCGCGCAGCACCGCCTGCGCCCGCACCCCGGCCGCCGTCGGCACCAGGTCCTCGTCCCGCACGGCGGGCAGCAGCCTGCGCACGGCCCGCGCGAAGGCGGGCTTGGACAGCGAGCGGCGCAACTCTCCCGCGCCGTACCGCCAGTGGCGGCGGGCCAGCTGCCAGGAACCCGGCCAGGCCAGGGTCGCCCCCAGCTCGCGCGGCCGCACCGTCCGCCAGTCGTACCCCTCGCGGGCCAGCGCCGGGACCGCGTTCGGCCCCACGTGCACGCCCCCGTCCGTGCCGCGGGTGAGGTGGACGCCGAGGAACGGGAACGCCGGGTCCGGCACCGGATAGACCAGGCCCCGCACCAGCTCGGGGCGGGCCAGCTCGTAGTACTCCCCGCGGAACGGCACGATGCGGGCGCCGGGCTCGTCGCCCGTGAGCAGGGCGATCCGGTCGCAGTGCAGCCCCGCGCAGTTCACCAGTATCCGGGCGCGCACGATGTCGCCGGCCGCCGTCAGCACGGCCACGCCCCGGTCGGGGCGGCGGTCGACACGGACCACCTCCGCGCCGTGCCGTACGTCGGCGCCGGACGCCTCCGCGAGCCGGCGGGCCACCGCCGCGTAGTCGCAGATGCCGGTGGTGCCGACGTGGATCGCGGCGAGGCCCTGGACCTCCGGCTCGTACTCCGCGATCTGCGCGGCGCACAGCTCACGCACCGCGATGCCGTTCTCCCGGCCGCGCTGCACCAGGGCGTGCAGCCGGGGCAGCTCCTCGCGGTCCGTGGCGACGATCAGCTTGCCCGTCACCGCGTGCGGGATGTCGTACTCGGCGCAGAACTTCACCATCTCCGCCGCGCCCCGCACCGCGTACCGCGCCTTGAGCGAGCCGGGGCGGTAGTAGATGCCGCTGTGGATCACCCCGCTGTTGCGGCCCGTCTGGTGCCGGGCCGGGCCCGGCTCCTTCTCCAGCACGGTCACCCGCGTGCCCGGAGCCGCCCGCCCGATGGCATACGCCGTCGACAGGCCGACGATCCCGCCTCCGACCACCACCACGTCACAGTCGTACGACCCCGCCACCACCTGCGCCACCTCCCGCGTCGATAGTGCACTGCGCCACTGACAACGGCTTCAAACCAAGGGCGGGCAGGACGGTCAGGCCGTCGTCATCAGCAGCGGACGGGCACGCTCGCGCAGCTCGACCACGCGCGGCTCGTCGCCGTACGGCTCCAGCCGGTGCAGCAGGTCCCTGACGTACTCCGTGGTGCGCGCCGAGGAGATGCGGCCCGCCACCTCCACGGCCCGTACGCCCTGCTCGCAGGCCGCGTCCAGGTTCCCGGACTCCAGTTCGGCGACCGCGGAGACCACGAGGCGCAGACCGTGCGAGCGCACGAACTCCTCGGTCGGCTGCGACAGCGCCTGCTCGGTGAAGCGGCGCACCTGGCGGGGCGCCTTCAGGTCGCGGTAGCACTCCGCCGCGTCGGCGGCGAAACGGTCGTAGGAGTAGAAGCCGAGCCAGGTCGGGTCGCTGTCGCCGGGCCGGGACCGCTCCAGCCAGCTCTCCGCGGACCTCAGCGCGGCGCCGGCCGCCTGCGCGTCGCCCGCGCGGGCGTGCGCGCGTGCCTCGACCAGGCGGAAGAAGCTCAGGGTGCGGGCGGTGGCCAGCCCGCGGTTGCGCTCCAGCGCGGCCTGGGCGAGGTCCACGCCCTCGTCACCGAAGCCGCGGTACGTCGCCTGGAGCGACATCGAGGCGAGGACGTAGCCGCCGAGGGGGACGTCGGCCGCCGCGCGGGCCAGGCGCAGGGCCTGGATGTAGTAGCGCTGCGCCGCCTCCTGCTGGCCGGTGTCGAAGGCCATCCAGCCCGCGAGGCGGGTGAGTTCGGCCGCCGCGCCGAAGAGGGAGCGGCCCACGTCGTCGGAGTAGGAGCCGAGCAGCAGCGGGGCCGCCTCGACCCTCAGACACTCGGGGACCATCGACGAACGCCAGTCGCCGCCGCCGTACTTGGAGTCCCAGCGCCGGGCGTCCTCCGCGGCCTCCCGCAGTTTCCGCACATCGCTGTGGCCGACTTTGAGCGGTGCGCCGGAGCCGTCGGACGGGCTCACCTCACGCGCGACCGAACTGTCGGCCGGGGTTATCAGCCACCGTGAGGCGGGCGTCGCGTACGCGCTCACCGCGAACGATCCGGCGAGCGACTGCCAGATGCCGCCGGAACCGGCGCGGCGGCCGGCGAGGTCCAGCCGGTACAGCTCCGTCGCGGACCTCACCGCCTGGCCGACGTCACGCGGGAAGGCGAGGCCCACCTCCGGCGCGGGATCGGCGTCCGCCAGGCCGATCTCGTGCAGCGGCACGGGGCGGCCCAGCTTCTGGCCGATGGCGGCGGCGATCAGGTGCGGGGCGGCGCCCTGCGGCACCATGCCCTTCGACACCCAGCGCGCCACCGACGTCTTGTCGTAGCGCAGCGTCAGTCCCCGCTGGGCGCCGAGGTCGTTGACACGCCGCGCGAGGCCGGCGTTGCTGATTCCCGCGAGGGCGAGAACGGCGCCGAGTTTTTCGTTCGGCCCGCGTTGCTCCCTGGACATGCGCCACCCCTCGACACAGACGGCTGCCGCTCTGGCATAACCACGCGGCATTCGTAAACCCAGCGTAGTTCGCCGCATCCCAAGCGTTAAGGGGCATTCTTCCGGATGGCGGGATTGTGGTCCGTACTGAAGTGCGGGTCCGATACGCGCAGTTGCGACGTGCTCCCGGTGTGTGGCCGTGCGCCCGTCCGTGCGCTCTTCTCCGGCCATGCCGGGAGCGGTTCCATGGTCCGTGCGTGGGTCGGCCCGCTGTACTGGATCCAGTGGGCTGGGGGAACACCGCCGCCTTCATCCCCGCGGGCGGCGGCGCGGTCCGGGAGGCGTGCTCCGCCTCCCGGACCGTGCGCTCCGCGGCGATGCGCAAAGCCTGCACGGAGCGTGTTCGAGTGTGATCTCACCGCTCCAATTTGGCCGAAAATCAATGCCACTCTTTTCGGCGTATCCACGCTTCTACCCAGGTAGTCGAGGGCCCGTTGGGGGTTTTGGGGGCGCGTTGAGGGGGCGCATTCGCGTCGAAGTGGCGTGGCGGGCGATCGCCACCCGAATGTCGATCTCCGTGTCTCGGGCGGGTGTTCGAGCGAGTGCCGGGGCAACCGCCTTCGAGGGTGGGTGTATCCGCCGGGGCGCATTCGCCGGAGCACACACCGCTCCGGCGGCGTCGCCGAGCGCCTCCTTCATGGCAGCATGGGGAACCGGTTCGTACGGTGCACTGGTGGTCCACGGCATGTGGAGGCGGCGATGCGGTGGTTGGTGGGATGGAGCAGCACCGCCGCGGCGGCCGGGGGATACGGCCCCGTCGGCTCCGCCGGCGCCACCGGCGTCGACGGTGAGACCCTGCAGCCGGTGGGTTCCCAGCCGCTGTGGGGCGACCCCGACCCGCTGTGGGCGGTCGGCGACTGGCGCCCCGACGAGGTGCGGGTGGTCTCCGCCGACGAGCAGACGCGGATCGCCGTCCTCGGCACCTGCGGCGCCTCCGACGAACAACTGCGCGTCGCCCTGTTCGCCGCCCGGGGCGGGGCGCTGCGGCACCTGACCGCCTGGCCGGGCAGCTACACGGCCGTCGTCCAGGTCGGTCGCCGCATCACGGTGTGCGGCGACCTCGCCGGCGCCCGGCCCGTCTTCTACACCCCCTTCGAGCGGGGTACCGCCTACGCCACCGCCGCCCTGCCGCTCGCCGACCTCGTCGAGGCCAACCTCGACTTCGGGCACCTCGCCGCGCTGCTCGCCGCGCCCGACGTGCCCGCCGCGCTGCAGGACTCCACCCCGTACGACGGCGTGAAGCGCGTTCCGCCGGGGCACGCGCTGATCCTGCGCACCGGCGCGCGGGAGGTCGCCGGGTACGAACCCGTCGCCTCGCTGGCGGTCGCCGCCCCGCCCGCCGACCCCGACCACGCGGTGGACGCGGTGCGGGACGCGCTGGTGGAGGCCGTGCGGACGCGACTGGCCGCCCCTCGTCACGTCCCCGGGGCCGACATAGACCCCGGTCCGGTGCCGGGCATGGGGCCCGCGGAACGGCGTGCGGCCCGCGGGACGCCGGTCGCGGGGATCGGGGCGGATCTGTCCGGAGGGCCCGCGTCGGGCGCCCTGGCCCTGCTGGCCGCCGGGCTGCCCGGGAGGCCGGGGACCGTGCTGGGGCACGGCACCGGCGCGGGGGAGCGGCTGCTGGCCGTCACCTTCAACGACCTCGCCGCCGGCGACGCAGGGGGGCGCGACACGGGCGAACTGGAGCGGGCGGGCGCACTCGCCGCCAACCCCCGGCTGCACCACGTGGTGGTCGCCGGTGAGGAGTCGACGCTTCCGTACGTCGAACTGGACGTGCCGCTGACCGACGAACCGGCGCCCTCGCTGGTCGCCGCGGCGCGGCACCGGGCGCGGCTGGCCGCGGGCAGCGCGGATCACTTCACCGGGTACGGCGCCAAGCAGGTGCTCGACGCTCATCCGGCGCGGCTCGCCGACTTGTTGATGGACCGCAAGCGGCGGCATCTCGTGCGGCCGGTCGCGGCCCTCGCCAAGGCGGACGGGTCCGTGATGGTGCCGGCGCGGGTCTACGCGGCGGCCCGGCGGCTGGCGCGGACGCCGTACCGGACGGGGCTGGAGTCCCTCGCGCAGCGGCTGCTGCACCGGAAGCTCGACGACGACGGACCGGGCGGGGCCGCGGACGCCTCGCTGGCGGCGCTGACCTGGGGGAGACCCGGGCCCGCGGCGCGGTGGCTGACGGGTGAGGCGCTGGCTGAAGTATCGGTTCGCCTCCAGGCGTCGACCTGGCGGTCGGAGGTCGGGCCGGGACAGCGGCCGGGGGACTTCCGGGCGCGGGCGGCGCTGGCGCGGTACGCGGCGGACGTGCGGGTGCTGGAACAGGCGGCGGAGATCCGGTCGCAGCGGCTGCACACACCGTTCCTCGACAACCAGGTGGTGCGGGCGTGCCGGGCCCTGCCGGAGGCGCTGCGGGTGCGGCCGGGGGCGCGGGCGGCGATCCTGCGGTCGGTGCTGGAGGGCGCGGGGGTGCGGGATCTGCCGGCGGGGTGGGGGACGCCGGGGGCGCCTACGTCGGCGGTCGCCGCGCGGACGGGGCTGCGGGTGGCGGCGGGGTCGCTGATCTCGCTGTTCGACACGCCGCTGCTGGCGGAGGCGGGGCTGGTGGAGGCGCGGGTCGTGCGGAAGGCGCTGCGGGGGGCGGCGGAGGGGGAGCCGCTGCCGCTGGACGGGCTGGCGGACCTGGTGGCGCTGGAGGTGTGGCTGCGGAGGCTGCTGGCGAGGCGGGGGACGTGCTGGACGGGCACGCCTGCGCGGCAGCGGGCGGTGCCGGCGGGGATCGCCCCGCAGAGGGGCGCGCTGGGGGCGGGGGCGGCGGGGTCACGCTGACGCTCGCGTCGCGGCTTGCGGTCCGGTGGGGCTGGGCGTGACGCCTGCGGCGCAGGGTTGCCGTCCGGTGGGGGTCGGGGTCTGATGCCTGCGGCGCAGGGTTCTGTCCGGTGGGGCCTGGTGCAGCGCCTGTGGTGGGTGGGTGGAGCGGGGCCGCGATGGAGGCGGTCGTCCTCGTCCGGCGCGAGAGTGCGTACTGGAGAGATGCGGGGCGCGGACGCGCCGGCCGCTGCGGGCGCCCACCCCCACCCCGTCCCCTCCCCGCCGTACGCGGCTGCACCCCGCCCACGCCGGGCGCCCCGCCTCGCCGTACGCGGCTCCTGCCCGGCCGTTCGGGGCACGCAAGCCCTCGCCACCCGCACCCCCGCCGGGTGGTTGGAGGTCCGGGCGTGTGCAGCACACGTACGCAGACCGGCGCTGTAGGGGGCGAACCCCTCCGGCGGGTGGCGGGAAAGGGACCGTAGGTCAGGACGGGCGGCTGCGGAGCCCTTCCAGGAGGATGTCCAGCAACCGCGCCGACGCCGCGGCCTGCTGCGCCGCGTCCGGCAACGAAGGCGCCGCCGTGGCGATCACCAACAGCACGTCCGACACGGACACGTCCGCCCGCAGCTCCCCCGCCGCCCGTGCCCGGTCCACCAGCTGCCCGACCACGTCGAGCAGCTCCGCCGCCCCCGCGTCGTCCTCCGCCGGCTCCTCGGACATGAGCCGCAGCTCCCCCGCCGGCGGCGTCCGCTGCTGCGGCAGCCGCGCGTGGTCCGGCAGACCCTGCTCCTCCGCGACGCCCACCCCCAGCACCTGCGGCGGCAGCAGCCGCCCCGCGCCGGAGGCGACCGATGTGCGCAGGAAGCGCGACAGCGCCGACCACGGCTCGTCCTCCTGCCCCAGAGCGGCGCGCGCCTGCTCGGTCAGCCGGGACGTCTCCTCCTCGGCGATCCGCCGCACGAGCACGTCCTTGCTCGGGAACCGCCGGTACACCGTGCCGACGCCGACCCGTGCCCGGCGCGCCACGTCCTCCATCGGCGCGCCGTACCCCAGCTCGCCGAAGACCTCACGCGCGGCACGCAGCACGTGCTCCAGGTTGCGCTGGGCGTCGACCCGCAGCGGTGTGGTGCGTGTGCCGTCCGGGCGCCCGCCGGAGGCGGCGCTCATCGTCGCGCCAGAGGCGACCGCGGACGACCATCGAGAGTCCTGAACATGCATGTGTATCCCCCGGTAATGACGTCTCCCCCCGGAGACTCTCCCCGCCATTGACGTCCGGGGCGTGGAAACGGGACCGGCCTGTCGGTCCCGCCCGTCGCGGACCCGATGAGCGCATCCCCCTGCACCCCGTCGAGAGATGAACATAGTTGAGAGGGGGTCAATTCAGAAGGGGCGCGTTCCGCACGGAGCGCCCCTCGATCGGAGCACGAGTCGCATACGTCCCGAATATCCTGCGGGGAGAGTGTCGATCATGGGGTGTGACCTGCGGTGACCGGGCGTGGGTCGGTAATTCGGCCAACCACGGACGCGGGTGTCCTACGGTCACACAATTCGTCGAGGCTGTGGACAAACGGAAGCGGCGGGTGCGTCATGGGATGGTGAAGGAACGTGCGCGCATTCTCGTTGTCGGCGGCGGCTACGTCGGGATGTACACGGCCCTGCGCCTGCAGCGGAGACTGAAACGGGAGATCGCGCGGGGCGAGGCCGGGATCACGGTCGTCACGCCGGACCCGTACATGACGTACCAGCCGTTCCTTCCCGAAGCGGCCGCCGGCGCCATTTCTCCTCGTCATGTCGTCGTACCGCTGCGTCGTGTTCTCGACCGGTGCCGCATCGTCATCGGGGAGGCCACGGCCGTCGACCACGCCGCGCGCACGGCCACCGTCCGCACCCCGGCCGCCGAGGAGGAGGGGACGGACGGGCGGCGGATCGGGTACGACGAACTGGTTCTCGCTCCCGGGTCCGTGGCGCGCTCCCTGCCCATCCCCGGCCTCGCCGACCACGCCATCGGCTTCAGAACGGTGGAGGAGGCCATCGGGCTGCGCAACCACGTGCTGGAGCAGATGGACATCGCCTCGTCGACCCGTGATCCCGCGGTCCGCGATGCCGCGCTGACGTTCGTCTTCGTCGGCGGCGGCTACGCGGGCGTGGAGGCGCTCGGCGAGCTGGAGGACATGGCGCGGTACGCGACGCGGTACTACCACAACGTCCGCCCCGAGGACATGAAGTGGATCCTGGTGGAGGCGTCGGACCGGATCCTGCCCGAGGTCGGCGAGGAGCTGGGGCGCTACACCCTCACCGAACTGCGCCGCCGCAACATCGACGTACGCCTCGAGACGCGCCTGGAGTCCTGCGCCGACCGTGTCGCCGTACTGAGCGACGGGTCGCGCTTCCCGACACGGACGGTCGTGTGGACCGCCGGGGTGAAACCGCATCCCGTGCTGGCGGCCACCGACCTGCCGCTGAACGAGCGGGGCCGGCTGCGCTGCACCGCCGAACTGGCCGTCGAGGGCGCCCCCCACGCCTGGGCCGCCGGGGACGCCGCCGCCGTACCCGACGTCACCGCGCGCGAGGAGGGCCGCACGTGCGCCCCCAACGCCCAGCACGCCCTGCGCCAGGCCCGGGTGCTCGGTGACAACGTCGTCCACTCCCTGCGCGGCGAACCCCTGGAGACGTACGCCCACAGGTACGCCGGTTCCGTCGCCTCCCTGGGACTGCACAAGGGGGTCGCCCAGGTCTACGGGCGCAAGCTGAAGGGCTACCCCGCCTGGTTCATGCACCGGACGTACCACCTCAGCCGGGTGCCGACCTTCAACCGCAAGGCCCGGGTGGCCGCGGAGTGGACGCTCGCGGGCCTCTTCAAGAGGGAGATCGTGTCGCTCGGATCGCTCGAACATCCGCGGGCGGAGTTCGAACTGGCGGCCGGTGGAAAGCCTTCCCACGACCCACCGCGCAACCCGGAGGGGTCGTCCTGACCGGACCCGGGAACTCCCGGCGCCGGACCGGCGTCCAGCGGATGTCGGCCCGGCCGGACCCTGCCAGACTGGTCCACCACCGCGGGCGGGAGGGCCCGCCCCGGTGCGGCCCCCGGGCCGCGGCCGGTTCCGGTACCCGGCCGCCGACAACTACACGAGGCAAGGATTCGTGAACTTCACGCGCTGGAGCGCCCGGCTCCCCGGAACACAGCGCCGCGCCGCAGCGCGGACCGAGCAGGCGGCTTCCCCGGACCGGCGGGGAGAGGGCTCCGTGCCCGCGGCCCGCGCCGAGCGGTTCACCGACGGGGACGGGCCCGCGCCGGCCGTCGACGAGCTGGGGGTGCGCGAGGTCCTGGACCGCGTCCCCTGCCTCGTCGCCCTGGTGCACGGCCCCGACCACCGCATCGCCTACCTCAACGACGCCTATACGGCCGCGTTCGGCATCCGCCCCGTCGGCGCGCCCGCGCGGGGAGCGCTCCCGGAGCTGGACGAACTGGGCCTGCTGCCCCTCCTCGACCAGGTCCTGCGCAGCGGCAAGCCCCGCACGGTGAAATCGCGCAAGGCCCCCGACGGGCGCTCGTACACGTTCACCTGCACGCCCGCCGGCGAGGGCGACGGCCGTGGGGTGCTGATCTTCGCCACCGACGTCACCGACCACGCGGAAGCCGCCGAGCGGCTGCGCGCCAGCGAACGGCAGCAGCGCGAGACCGCCGTCACCCTCCAGCGCTCCCTGCTCCCGCAGGAGCTGGAGGAGCCCGACGACCTGCGGGTCGCCGCGACCTACCACCCCGGCGGCACCGAGGCGGCCGTCGGCGGCGACTGGTACGACGTCATCACCCTCGGCGGCGGCCGTACCGCCCTGGTCATCGGCGACGTGATGGGCCGGGGCGTGCGCGCCGCCGCCGTCATGGGCCAACTGCGCACGGCCGTACGGGCGTACGCGCGCCTCGACCTCCCGCCGCACGAGGTGCTCCAACTGCTCGACGGTCTCGCCATGGAGATCGACGCCAACCAGATCGCCACCTGCGTCTACGCCGTCCACGACCCCAACGAGGGCCGCCTGGTCTACGCCTCCGCGGGGCACCTCCCCATCCTGGTGCGCGACGAGAACGGCACCGTCCTGCGCGCCGACGAACCGACCGGCCCCCCGCTCGGCACCGGCGGCTGGATGCACGCCTCCGGCTCCGTGCCGCTCGGCCCCGGCTCCACCGCCGTCCTCTACACCGACGGCCTCGTCGAGCGCCGTGACGAGGACCTGGACGAGGGCATCGCCGCCCTGGAGCGCGCCCTGGCCGGAGCCACCGGCGGTCCCCAGGTCGTCTGCGACCGCCTGGTCCGTTCGGCCGGCGTCACCCCCGACCACGACGACGACGTGGCCGTCCTGGTCCTCCAGCACCCCGCGCGTTCGGGCGTGGAGAGCGAGCTGTTCCGCAACGCCGCCCTGGAACTGCTCGGCGGGGTCGAGGCGGCCCCCCGCGCGCGTGCCTTCGCGTCCGGCGTCCTGACGAGCTGGCGCTTCCCGTCCGAGCTGCACGATCTGGGCGTGCTGGCCACCAGCGAACTGGTCGCCAACTCCCTCCAGCACGGCACGCCCCCGATGCGCCTGCGCCTGCGCCGCACCGACCGCCGTCTGATCATCGAGGTCACCGACGGCGACGACCACCTGCCCAGGCGCCGCCGCGCGGAGCCCGGTGACGAGTCCGGCCGGGGCATCGCCATCGTCGCGACGATCGCCTCGGCGTGGGGCAGCAGGCGCACGCCGGGCGGCGGCAAGGCCGTCTGGTGCGAGTTCCTGCTGCCGAAGACCATCGGCGCCGGCGTGTGACGCGCACGGTCAGGCGGGCGCCGGGGCCTGCTCCGCGCCTCCCTGCGCCACGATCCGGCTGCCCGCGGCCGCCGGGTGGTCCTGCACGGCGGTGAGCTGCCGCCCGAGCCGCAGGGCCAGCACGGTGATGCCCAGCGAGAACAGCAGGAACACCACGATGTACGGCGCGTGCAGCGAGGCTGCCATCGGTCCGCCTACCGCGGGCCCCACCGCCAGCGCGAGCTGCTTCACCAGGGCGAAGGCCGAGTTGTACTGACCGGCCATCCCGGCCGGCGCGAGGTCCGCGACCAGCGGCGCCAGCGTCGGCGACAGCAGCGCCTCCCCGAGCCCGAACAGCGCGTACGTCGAGACGAACGCGGCCGTCGCCATCTCCTGGCTGCCGCCGCCGAGCCCCGCGTACCCGGCCACGGCCCACGCCACGGCCCAGATCAGACCCACGGACGCGATGACGCGCGACCGCTTGCGCCGCTCCACGAAGCGGAGCACCGCGAACTGCGCGACGACGATCATCAGTGTGTTCGCCGCCAGCGCCGTCCCCAGCGCGGAGGTGGAGATCCCGGCGGCCTCGACGCCGTACGCGCTCAGGCCCGACTCGAACTGGCCGTAGCAGGCGAAGAACAGCACGAAGCCCAGTACGCACAGCTGCACCATGGCCCGGTTGCCCAGCAGCTGCTTCCAGCCGCCCTTGACCGACTGCGCCGAGGCGCCGCCGATCCGCGGCGAGCGCGGCATCCGCACCGTCACCATCACCAGGACCAGCAGCGCGAACATCACCGCTTCGAGGGAGAAGAGGAGCGTGAAGGAGCCCGCTTCGGTCGGGTCGACGAGGTGACCGCCGATGAGCCCGCCGACGCCGAGCCCGAGGTTCTGCAGGAAGAACTGCATGGCGAACGCGCGCGACCGGGTCTCCGGACCGGAGCACTCCACGATCATCGTGGCCAGGGCCGGCTGCATGACCGCCTGCCCGGCGCCGAGCGCCGCCGCCGACAGCAGCACGGTCGCCGCGCTCGCCGACAGTCCCAGGCACAGCGCGCCGATCGCGGCGGTGAGCAGGGCGGCGAGCAGCACCGGAAGGGGACCGCGCCGGACGATCGCCCGTCCGGCCAGCGGCAGCACGATCAGCGCGGCCACGGCGAAGACGGCGAGGACGAGCCCCGCCGTCACCGACCCCAGCCCGCGCACCTGCGCCACGTAGACGTACAGGTACGGGACCGTGAAGCCCAGCCCGAAAGCGCTGAGTGCGTTGCCCACGTGGATCCGGCGCATCGCTGCGCCCATCGCCCTGGTCACATTCACCTCTCT